>JBEKKL010000028.1:0-73968 GCA_050010735.1 Occallatibacter sp.
CGAGCGTACTTTTCAAAACTCGGCTGTGTGGCGAATGTAAGTTGGCGCATTGCGTTTTGGGTCCACCTATACGATTAGACGCAATCGATGCGCGTTGGGAGCTTGATCAGAGGCTCCCTAACTCATGCCACTCGATTCCGTCAGATGCGCTTCCCTCTTCGTTGTGCCTGCGCTATTGCTCTCATCCGAATTAATAGCCCAGAGCACGCCCCAGCCCGGCGCCCCCGTTCAACGCATTGTCGGAGATGTGGTTCCAGCGAAGGAGTGGGCTCAAACTTCGCCGGAGTCGGTCGGCTACTCAAGCGCAAAGCTTGACGCTCTGCGAGGCTGGGTTAAGACACAGGACACAGCGTCCATGATGGTGGTCGTGCAAGGGCGCGTCATCTTCTCCTACGGCGACCTCTCTCATACAAGCAAAGTGGCCTCGGTGCGAAAGAGCGTGTTGGGCATGCTGTACGGAAAGTATCTGGCCGATGACACCATCAATCTCGACAAGACGGTCAAACAGCTCGGCCTCGACGACAAAGATCCATTTCTGCCCATCGAGGCCAACGCGACGCTTGTGCAGTTGCTCGCTTCGCGTTCGGGGATCTATCTGCCCGCGCGCAAGGCTCCGCCGGAGATGCTTTCGCCGTGGGATCAGGAACGCTACATGCCGCCGCGCGGTTCGGAGTATCCCGGCTCGCATTATGTCTATAACAACTGGGATTTCAACGCGGCTGGCACCGCCTTTGAGAAAGCCACCGGTAAGGACATCTACCAGGCCCTCCAAACCGATCTGGCCGTGCCGCTCGGCATGCAGGACTACGTGATCGCCAAACAGAAAAAGAACTTCACGCCGGAGAGCGTGCATCCCGAATATGCGATGTATCTCTCGACGCGCGACATGGCGCGGCTCGGACTGCTCATGCTCGACTGGGGCGTGTGGAATGGCAAGGTCATCTTCCCCGGCGACTGGGCGCGCTATATGACGACTCTGATCACGCCCTTCAAAGACATCAACCCGACCGGGCTACGCAACGGAGGCGATCCGGGGCGCTGGGGTTACGGGTTGCTGTGGTGGGTGTGGGACGAGCCCTACTATCCCGGCTACACCTATATCGGCTTCATGCAGGGAGCCTACAGCGCGATGGGAACCGGCGGGCAGTACATCACCGTACTGCCTTCGAAAGACATGGTGGTGGTTCACCAGGTCGATATCGACAAGAATCCCCGCGCATCGGTCACACCATCGAGTTATATGGCCATGCTCTCGATGATTGCCAATTCCTATTGCGACAATGCGTGCAATTGATCTACTTGCCCGCGTAGCTCACATGCCAGATCGAGTGGGAGCCATCATCGGAGACGAATAGCGATCCGTCGTTGGCCACCGTAACACCTACCGGCCTGCCCCAGACAGATCCGTCGGGCAGCGTGAAGCCCGTCAAAAAATCCTCGTACTCCCCGGTGGCCCGGCCGTTTTTCATTGGCAGCCGGATCACCTCATAGCCTGAACGCTGGGCCCGATTCCAGGAGCCATGCTCGGCGGCAAAGCCATCGCCTTTGTAAGTGCTGGGAAACTGCGATCCCTCGTAAAACAGCATCTCCAGCGAGGCAAAGTGAGGATTGAGCAAAATATCCGGCGTAATCACCTTGGCCTGCAACTCGGGATGCTTGCCTGCGAGTCGCGGGTCCTGAATGCCGCCATTCGAGCCGCCCATGTAGTACCACGGCCAGCCATAGAAGCCATCCTCCTGCACGTGCGTCACGTAATCAGGGACCAGGTTGTTGCCCAGCGCGTCGCGCTCATTGGTTGAGCACCATAGCTCGCCGGTGATCGGGTTGATTGCTTCGCCGACGCAGTTGCGCAGCCCCGATGCATAGACCTTCACAAACTTGCCCTCGGGCGTGAACTCAAGCACATCGGCGCGGTGAAACTCCTGAGGGTGCGTGTCTGCATCATCGACATTCGAGTGCGACCCGACCGAGGCGAAGAGCTTCGTGCCGTCCTGAGAGAAGACAAGATCGCGGGTCCAGTGGCCGCCGCCGCGCAGCCGCCCACCACCGGGCAGATCGGCCAGATGCTCTTCAGCTCCGGTTGCCTTCAAGTCGCCGTTCTTGTATGGGAAGCGGCTGATGCCGTCCGTGTTGCCAATGTAGACCCACGCCGGGTTCGAGCCGCTGGGATAAAAAGCTATTCCAAACGGCTGGTGCAAACCCTCGGCAAAGACAGAAACCTGAGCGGCCTTGCCGTCCTTGCCGACGCCACGCAGGACCTTGATCTCGCCGCTTCCACTCTCAGCCAGGAAGATGTCGCCGTTGGGAGCGGTGCGCAACAGACGTGGGTTGTCGAGTCCGGTCGCGTAGAGTTCAACCTTGAACCCTTCAGGAGCCATTGGCCACGCGTTAGCAGGACGAGGCACCAGAGTCGGGCCATTATCCACCGACTCCTGCGGGGCGGGGGCCGGCAGGTCGGCCACAGTCAGCAGGCGGCGAATGCCGGGGTATTCGTGGGCCGCATCGGTGAAGGCAGCCTGGCCGGTGAGCGTCACATGCTGACGTGCGGCCTTGGCCGGCCGGTTGCCAATCTCGATGAAAAGATACGCAACAAATCCAAGCGCGCAAATCAGCGCCACAGCCCTGGATGAAAGGGATGAGATATTCACGGCACCTCCGCGGGGAATGCGGTTCTAGGGCGGTTCCCGGATTGCTGTACCTCGAAGCTGAATTCCTCAAGTCGACGCTATCCGGGGCCCCTAAACGACAGGTTCTTGTCGTTGGGGTGGGAGCATCAGGAAGCGACGACCTCCAAGGGAGTCAGAAAGGCTAAATCTATCCTGGGACCGCTCTAACTTGACGGCATCTGCAGCGGCGGATGCTCGCGCAACCGCCTACAACAGTTTTTGAGCCTGCCTGTTACTTTGACGCGTCCGGGCTTGCAGGGGTTTCATGCGGCGCAACATAGCCAGACACCCCGCTGAAGATCGAGGGTGAGAGCCGGGCCGTAACCACCACCCGGTTATGCTTTTGAACGACTTCGGCGGTATTCAACAGCTCTTTTAGCCCATTGTTGGCCGCGCTATCGGCGAGCGGTGTCGTGAAGCCCCTGGCGAGCACAAGAACCACGTTGAGCGAGGCTGTCTGACTTGAGGCCGACTCCTCGCTGGGGGTCTCTTCTTCGACTTTGAGATGCAGCGACCCGACCAGTGCGGGCGCGATGCTGGCCACGATCGTCGAATCGGCTCTCAGCGGCAGCGACAGCCCCAAAATGCTGATGGCACAGCCCTTGGGAACCGGAAGCCCCAGCCGGCCTGCGTCTGCGCTTGGCTGGCTCGGGCCGCCATCGCAACCCTCAGAAAAGGGCAGGCCGATCTGGCCGACCCCCCAGGCAATTGAGAGAAGCGGCACCTCATGATAATGCTGGCTGAGCAGCGTCGATCCGACAAACGGCCAGGCCGCCGTCGCATGCCGGTCGAGCATCGAGTGAATCTTCTCAGGCGTTGGATAGTTCGACACGGCCAGCATGTCGTAGCCGATCTGCGCCACCCGCACCGTCCGCCCCTGGTCAGAAGGAACGTTGTAAACCGTGTGGCCGGCATAGGATTCGCGGGCGGTAGCGTGGGCGTCAAGCCACGAATTCAGCTTCTTGCCGGTAATCTTGCCCACCAGCACCATCGAATACGCAACCGGCCTTTGGGGGTCATTCGGGTCCGCGACGCGATTGAGCGCGACGGCCGCCTCATCGAGATCGCGCTCCCAGTCGATGCCTGTGGCGTCGATGAACTCCTGGTAATCGGGCACCGGCTTGGCCGGCTTGATCTCCCCGTGTAAGAAGGCCCGCATGGGCTTCAGATTCACATAGACGATGCCGTCGGACTCGGGCAGCAGACGCGCTGCCTCAGGCGGAGCCTTCGAGCGCAGGAAGATCGCCGCGGCCAGAAAACCAAGGACCGCGGCTACTATCCAGATCGTTCTACGCGTGCGTCGATTCATCAGGAGCCGTCAGAAATACCCTATCACTCCGGGCGGCGTCGACGGCTCCCGTTAACTACTGCGGTGGTGCCGGCGCGGCTACCGGTGTCGGCACCGGTTCCAGTTCGGCATTCAGGTGAATCGCGCCACCTGTCACGTTGAGGGTCTTTGTCCAGTCCGTGAACCCCTTCTTTTTGACGGCGATCTGATGGCTCCCGGGAGCAACTGTGAGCGTAGAAGGCGTGTTGCCGACAAACGCACCATCAACCTCGACATCCGCCCCGGCTGGAGTTGAATCGATCGAAAGAGAGGCCTGGATGAGAGCAGCCGGTACGGCGGCAGACTGAGCTGGCTGAGCGGCTGCGGAGCCGCCGGTGAAGTTCGCCATGTTCAGGTGCATATCTCCTTCTACAAACGCCGTAATCTCAGTCCCCTGAGGAATCGTGATGTCTTTGCCGTGCACAAAGAGTAGAAGCGGCGCCGCAGGAAAGAAGACGATGGCCGTACCAACCATTCCCGCCGTCATGGCACCCACGTGACCGCCGCCCTTGGTCTCTTTTATCGCGCGAAGAGCAGCCTTCTCCTGGTCGGCGAGACGCGCATAACTGATGTTGATATTCAGCTTGCCCGCGCGGCCTGCCCATTTCTTGGGCTCTGCCTCGGTGACAGTGGCGATTGCAGTCCCTCCCTTGGGAAGCACCACCACATCGTCTACTTTTACCTCCTCAACCACATCGAATGGGACCTCTTGCCCCACCTTTGCATCCGCCGACGAGATCGTTTGGCTGAGGCGCAGTCTTATTGGCGTTCCGTCCAGAAGAGTGTGGGGAGGTGGCGGAGCCGAGGTTGAGGCCTGGGTCGGCGAAGCTACCAGAGGCGCCGGTTGGGGTTGCTGGGCTGTCAATAAAGGGCAGATTGCCAGAAGTATAACTGTGATTGGATTCTTGCGCACGGGCGTTCTCCTTAGCTTTTAAGACCGCAAAAACTGCGAATGATTGGTGACAAAATCATCCGCCTAAACCCAGCTTTTTGCAAGGATCTAGTTGAAGAACACGAGTCACCCGCAGATGCCGGTCCAAGGCGCCAAGTGTGCATCTGAGCAGCGCTTGAGGATGAAACGAAGGATCTTTCCATGCTCCGCCCGCTCAGTCAGGGCAGATCCGCCTCAAGACCGAGCATCCTGGCAATGTGGCGCAGCCGCTTATCTCCGGTCCACAACACGGTAGGAGGAGCGATAAGGCAGGAGGCGATCAGATGCGCATCGATCAAGCCGAAGCCTTGACCATAAAGGGTCCGCTTCTCGACCAACTGCCGAACCTCATCCAGGCGAGCGATCGGCACCCGCGGCAGCCAGTCGAGAAACGCCAGCGTCTTGGCGCGATCGCTCAGTGATCCTAGCGCCAGCTCGGCAACGATGAAGGGATGCATCACAACATTTCTCTTACCCAGCTGGCTGCGAAGTTCGTCGCTGCCGGAACGAAAATGCTCCACCCAGACAGACGTGTCGGCGAGAATCACCTCTCACTCCGCTCTCCGACGCGGAATATCTTCCAACTCCGGCATCGCGCCTCCCAATGCGGCAAGTCTGCGCGAACTCTCCCGCTCAATAAGAGATTGAAGGGCTTCCCGGATCAGAGCCGTCTTCTCAGTGACCCCCGTGAACTCCTGGGCGGTACGCACCAGGTCGTCGTCAAGCGCGAGCGTGGTCCTCATAGGCCCTCCTGGCATATGATTATAGCATCAAACGATGTCTGATTCATATGCATGCCTTCTGGCCGTTGGCGAGACGCTTTATCTTCCGATCACCAGCACGGAAAAGCTGCCTGGGATGACTGCCGGACGCGGACGCGGATTATCGGCCGTCGGCGCTGGAGCCGGACCAAACTCGGCGGTGACCAGGTAGACACGATCCGTCGCCGGATCATAAGCGATCGTCCTCGCCCCGCGTTGGGTCGGCAACTCCTCAAGCGCCGGATAGCCAGGAACTGAGGCATCGATCACGGTCAAAGTGGCGCTCCTGCCATTCGGCGAAAAGGCCAGCTTGTGCGCCGCATCCCACTCGGCTCCATCCGGTCCATCCCCGATCGCCGCGGTCGCCAGGGACTTGCCGGTCGTTGCGTCCGTGACTGCCATCTTCTTGTCGCCGCAGGCCGAGAAGAGCCGGCCACCGGCCATGTCCAGCGCCAGTCCTGTGGGTCCTTCACAGCCGGGCATCGCCCACTCGGCAGTCATCTTCCTTGTCTTCGCGTCAAGCCTTACGATCTCTCCCTTGCTTTCGATGTTGTCGTAGATCGTTCCCTTGCCATCGCCAGCGGCAAACTCGGGATTGCCAGGCAGCGCGATCGTTGCAACCACCGTTCGCGTCGCTGGGTCAATCACCGAGACATCGCTGCCATGGCCATTGAACGACCAGACCGTCTTCGTCACTGGCTCGAAGACGATCGCGTCCGGGCTCTTTCCCCCTGGAATCGTGGCCACAGTGGCCAGCGTAGCGCGGTCGAAGACTACAACCGCGTTGCCCCTTCCATCGGAGATGTAGCCGAGTTTGCCCGCGTCATCCAACGCGATGCAATGGACGCCTTGCAGCCCCGTGATGGCCCCAACCGCCTTGCCGCTCTGCGTATCGACAACCTCCACGCGCGTGCCGTGGCTCAGATAGAGACGATGGCCTGCCGAATCGACCGTCAGTCCATCCCAGCCGCCCTCGCCGCCGATCTTCCATTGATCGACGATGTGATAGGGCTTTTGCGCGGTAAGCACCGACGGGGTAGCAAGCAAGCCGCACATCGCGGCGACGACGGCAAAGACGGAACGCAGAACAGAAACGCTACGCTGATCGTTCATGGAACTCTCCTTAGATCGAACCCGGCCAGAATACCATCTTGAGCTCGCGAGAAAATGAATGGACTGCAACAGCAATCGCGCCCCTCTGGATTGTCTGCGACACGCTCCTCCCTTTGAGGTGAGAGTGACCCTTGAAAACAGAGAACCGCCAACCTGGAAAATCCTCTACCCCCGGTTCACTATTTGTTCGCTTCGGCGACTTCAAGCCCTGATGCTGTACCCTCATAAAAGTCGATCCAAAACAGCCTCGGGGTCCAGATCTTGCGCATCGTTCTCTCGAATATCGGAACCTACGGCGACACCAATCCCTTGATCGCCATTGCCTTGGAACTGAAACGCCGCGGCCACACGCCGGTAATGGCTCTGCCCGCCGTCTATGAGCCCAAGATCCGTCCGCTGGGCCTCGAGTTCCACGCCGTCCGCCCGGACATCGACCCCACAAACACTCTGCTCGTCGAGATGATCTATGACGTGAAGCACGGCACCGAGCGCGGACTTCGCGACTTTCTCTTTCCCGTGCTGCGCCAGACCTACGACGACCTTTTGGAAGCGGCGACAAAACCGGAGCGCGCCGACCTGCTCCTCCTGGGCGAGCTCAACTATGCCGGGCCGTTGGTCGCCGAGGTCACCGGGATTCCCTGGGCCAGCTATGTGCTTGCCCCTCTCTCTTTCTTCTCTGCCTTTGACCCGCCGGTCCTGCCGCCGTATCCGCGACTGGCGCGTGCCGACCGCGCCGTGCCGGGCTTTGGTCGCGTGATCAAGCGGGTAGCGCGCTTTGTGAGCCGCAAATGGCCCGAGCCCATCTACGCGCTGCGCCGCGAACTAGGCCTGCCCAAGGGTTCGAATCCGCTCTTCGACGCCAAACACTCGCCGAACCTCGTGCTGGCGCTCTTTTCGCGCGTGCTGGGCATCGAGCAAAAAGATTGGCCGGCGAACACTCTGATCACCGGCTTCTGCTACTACGACGCCGATGCGGGCAATCAGGCGCTGCCGCCCAACCTTGAGAAGTTTTTGCAAGAGGGTCCGCCGCCAGTCGTCTTCACCTTGGGTTCAGCCGCTGTGCTCGCTGCCGGAAAGTTCTATGAGTTCTCTGCTCGTGCCGCCATGAAGCTGGGGACTCGCGCAGTGCTTTTAATTGGCACCGACCCGCGCAATCGGTTGCAAACCGCCGTGCCTGATTCGATCTGCGTAGCGGAGTATGCGCCTTACTCTGAACTTTTCAACCGCTCGGCGATGGTTGTGCATCAGGGCGGCGTCGGCACCACTGCACAATGCTTGCGCGCCGGCAAGCCGATGCTCATCATGCCGTTTTCCCATGATCAACCGGACAATGGGCGGCGAATGTTGCGGCTCAAGGTGGGAAAGGTGATTCAGCGTAGCCGCTATACGCCCTTCCGCGTGGCGCGCCGCGTGAAAGCAATGCTCATCGATCCGCTGCTGGCCAAGCGAGCCGAGAGCGTGGCAAAACAGTTAGCCAAAGAGAACGGCGCACGCACAGCGTGTGACGCGCTGGAGGAGTTATGGCGAAAGAGGCATTAAGGGCGCCAGCGGAGGATCGGTTTCCTGGCAGCCTGCACCTCGTCGAGCCGTGAAACGCGCGTCGAGTGAGGCGCGGTCTTCACTAACTCCGGCGTCTCCTCGACCTCGCGCGCGATGGCGCGCATTGCTTCGATGAATAGGTCCAGTTCCTCGAGCGACTCGCTCTCTGTCGGCTCGATCATCATCGCTCCAGCCACGATCATCGGAAAGCTCACTGTATAAGGATGGAAGCCGTAGTCGATAAGGCGCTTGGCAATATCGCCCGTTTTGACTCCCTTCGCCGCCTGCCGCTTATCGCTGAAGACGACCTCATGCATCGAGGCAGTCTTGTAAGGTAACTCGTAAATATCTTCGAGTTTCTTGCGAATATAGTTCGCATTGAGCACGGCGTCTTCTGTCGTCTGGCGCAGCCCATCGGGGCCGTTCGCAAGAATGTAGGCCAGTGCGCGAATGAACATGCCGACATTGCCATAGAAGGCCCGCACGCGGCCGACCGAGTGAGGCCGGTCATAACTCCAATGCTTCGTTCCGTTCTCATCTTGAACGAGAACCGGCGCAGGCAAGAACGGCTCAAGAAAGGCCTTGCAGGCCACCGGTCCCGAGCCGGGACCGCCGCCGCCGTGAGGCGTCGAAAAGGTCTTGTGCAGATTCAGATGCATCACGTCGACGCCAAAGTCGCCGGGCCGCGCCTTCCCCACCAGCGCATTCATATTCGCGCCGTCCATGTAGAGCAGCGCGCCCTTGGCATGAAGAATCTCGGCGATCTTCGCGATCTGGCTCTCGAAGACTCCGATCGTAGAAGGGTTGGTGATCATCAGCGCTGCGGTCTCTTCATCCACCTGGCGAGTTAGAGCACCTAAGTCGATTCCGCCCTCAGAGTTCGATTTCAGATTCTCGACCGTGTAGCCACAGATCGCCGCAGTTGCCGGGTTCGTCCCATGCGCCGAATCCGGAATAAGAATCCTCTTGCGCGGATTGCCCTGCGACTCATGCCATGCGCGCACCAGCAATATGCCGGTCATCTCGCCGTGCGCGCCAGCCGCCGGTTGCAGCGTGATCGCATCCATGCCGGTGATTTCGAGCAGGCAGCGCTGAAGATTGTCGATGATTTCAAGAATTCCCTGAGCCAGCGAGTCCGGCCGGTAGGGATGCGCGTCGGCCAGGCCTTCGATCCGAGCAACCCACTCATTCACTCTCGGGTTGTACTTCATCGTGCACGAGCCAAGAGGATACATGCCCAGGTCGATGGCGTAGTTCCACGTGGAGAGGCGCGTGAAGTGGCGAATGATCTCGATCTCGCTCAACTCGGGCAGCTCACCGGCAACCTGGCGATGCGCGTCGCCCAGCAGCGATGCGGCATCGACAGCCGGCACATCGAGCGGCGGCAACTTGTAGGCGCGCTTCCCCGGCGACGACTTCTCAAAGAGCAGAGCCTCATTCTGCGTCTGATGCGAGCGGACTTTGCCAAGTGTTCTTGAAATCGAGACATCAGCTGTTGACATGTTTACCCTTGGTCGACTTTGTTTGGTTTAACTTTCGGCACGGCTTCCACTTGAAGATTCATGGCTTGGCTTGGGGAGATAGCGTCTGTTATTCCAATACCATGCAATCAGGTTGAATATGGGCCCGATAATCATGACCGGAATGATAAGTCGTGCCAGGAGCGCGAAACTCAGATGCCCTGGGTGCAAATAAACTTCAAACGCAGTAAAGAACGCAAGAAGAGAAATCAAACGCAAACTTCCTTCGAACAGAATGAATCGTGCTTTTCCTTGACTGCTGGCTGCTATCCAAGCTCGTCTTTCCTTCTCGAATTTGGCTATTTTGTAGTTCCGGTCACCCGGTAGCATGAAGTCGTAATCATCAGCCATTTGCATCCTCCTCAACCGTGTTCGAGGTTGTTCCTGGCCAGCGAGGCTGTACACGATAAACCTAGGCCTTCACCAACCAAGCGCCAGCGCGCTCGCCGCGCAATCGATATTTGCGCGAGTGATGACTTCGGTCGCGCACCAGAGCGTGCAGTTCTGCAGTTCGGGATACCAGCGCCCCAGATCGATGCCGCCGACAATCTTTGCATCCATCAATCGCTGGCTCCATTGCGACGGAGATTCATCGGTTTGCAAAACAAATTCATTGAAGCGTGGCGCACCCGTAAATCGCAGCATCGCCCCAGGCTGCGACGAGAGAGTCTGTGCGGCATAACTCGCCTTGGCAAGGTTATGCTCGGCTAACTCGCGAATGCCTTCCTTGCCATAGACGCTGAGAAAGATAGTTGCCATCAATGCGACCAACGCTTGATTCGTGCAGATGTTCGAGGTCGCCTTTTCGCGGCGGATATGTTGCTCGCGCGTTGATAGAGTCAGCACAAATCCGCGATAGCCGGAGCTATCGACGGTCTGGCCGACGAGCCTTCCTGGCATCTGGCGAACATACTTCTCTTTGGCCGCGATGACCCCGCAAAACGGCCCGCCATAACTCAATGCAACTCCGAAGGACTGCGCCTCCATGCTAACGATGTCTGCCTCGACCGGCGGACGAACGACGCCCAGCGAGACCGCCTCGGCAATCGAGACGATGAGCAGGGCACCCTTGGCGTGCGCAATCTCCGCGATCGCGGGAATATCCTCGATAACTCCGAAGAAGTTAGGGCTTTGTACTAAAACAGCCGCGGTCTCTTCGGTTACCGCAGTTCCCAGAGCATCCAGATCGATGCGGCCGGTCTCGCCGTCATAACCCACTACGGTTGTCGGCAAGGACTGATGTTTCGCATAAGTCGCCATCACTTCGCGATACTCGGGATGCACTGTGGCAGCTACAACAGCCTTCTCACGGCCGGTGATGCGCATGGCCATCCTGACCGCCTCTGCCGCACCCGTCGAGCCATCGTACATGCTGGCGTTGGCCACGTCCATGCCGGTTAGCTCGGCGATCATCGTTTGAAACTCGAAGATAGCCTGTAGTGTGCCTTGAGTTATCTCCGCCTGATAAGGCGTGTAACTCGTGAGAAACTCGCCGCGCTGCACCAGCGAGTCGATGATCACCGGGCGGTAGTGGCGATAACATCCAGCGCCGAGAAAGCTTGCGTAGTTTGTAGCATTCTTTCGTCCTGCCGCGCGGAAGTAGTCGATGATCTCGCTCTCAGCATGCTGGCGCGGTACGTTGAGATCACGCGTCAGGCGCTCATCGGCAGGAATAACAGCGAATAAGTCATCGATAGATGCGGCCCCGATCCCGGCCAACATCTTCTCCCGTTCGGCAGGAGATTTAGGAAGATAGCGCATATTTCAGCTCTTAGCCTCTAGCTTTTAGCTTTTAGCTAAAAGCTCGTGAGACAGGCAGTTGCACGGCCTGCCGACAAGATCCATGGTAAGTTGACGCAGCCTCTAACATACGCGAGCGGGCCAAAGGCTAAGAGCTAATAGCTAACAGCTCGCCTCTAGCTCTCTTCCGCGATGAAGGCCTCGTAGGCCGCGGCGTCGAGCAGAGCGTTGAACTGCGCGGGATCGGCGAGCTCCACTTTGATGATCCAGGCCTCGTGCGGGGTCTCGTTGATCTTGTCGGGCGCTTGGGTCAGCTCTTCATTGACTGCGGTGACCTTGCCGGTGACCGGCGAAAAGAGGTCGCTGACAGCCTTCACGCTCTCAACCGACCCGAAGGTCGCGTTGGCGGTGACCGGGTCGCCGACCTTGGGCATGTCAACGTAGACGATGTCGCCCAAAGAGTTTTGGGCATAGTCGGTGATACCGATGGTGCCGATCGAGCCCGCGAGCTCGATCCACTCATGTTCGCGGGTATAGCGGTAGTTTGCGGGGTAAGCCATGGCGAGTCCGCTCCTTCAGATTTCGCGTCCGCAAAAAGCGCGGCAAAGAGTAGTGTACGGCGTGACGGGGTGAGAGAAGCTGTGGATTCCCGGGGCGAATTACAACCGAGCCTAATCCGATCGCGCTGATTCTTCAATCACTCGTCCCTACTTTTCGAAGAACCTGCCTCGCCCGCCATTCGCCCAGGGATCGTAGTGAGCGGCGAAGTTGGCGCGGCGCTGCACGCTGGGATGGTTGTACTCCCAGAACTCGACGAAGGGGTTGGGATTGGGATCTTCGAGCCATGCCTCACCGAGATGATTGAAGGCGCTGACGGCAGTCTCCTGTGGGTCGGCGACGATGCCGTGGATCGCCTCCTGGCCGTAGATGTCGGCCTCGTGCTCGATGTGGCGGCTGTAAGCGTTGCTGGCCGGCTGCAATACGAACCCCGCGGCCGAGAGAACGAGAAGCAGCACCAGAAATCCCTGGCGGTTGGCAAAGGGATTCTCGCCGGAATCGATTCCACTCAACTGCCAGCGTGCTCCGAAACGACGCGCAAGCCGTTTTGCGAAGCCGGCGCAACCCCAGAAGACAAGGAAGAGGGCGACGGCGCTGACCGAGATGCCTTTGGGAATGTGGTTGAGCACATAGTGGCCGCTCTCGTGTCCGAAGATGAAGAGGATCTCGTCATCGGGCATCCGGTCGGTCGCCGTATCCCACATGACAAATCGCTTGGAGGCACCGATGCCGGTGACATAGGCATTAAGTCCGTTGCTCTTCGCGCTGGCCTTCATCAGAAACATGCGCTCGGGAGCGATTTTGTTTCCCGTGCGTGCAACAACGGTCTCGAGCTTGTCCACCAGCGCGGCATGTGTCCTGTTGAGCGGCTCAAATTTGTTGAAGAGCGGATCGATGATCAGCGGCGATGCGAAGGTCGCAATGAGGATCAGCGGCAGCGAGATCAGCCAGGCCCAGAGCCAGTAGCGGCGGGGCGAGACGCGGACGATCCAGTTGAAGAGCAGCAGAATCGGCGTGCCAACAATCAGCGAGATGCCCAGCGCCTTGGCCAGATCGCCGAACCAGCTCGCCCAACCCTGCACGCTGATGCCATAGTGACGACTGACCAGATGACCAACAAGATCGAGCGGCAAGGCTGCCAGAGTTGTCACGACGATAAACACGGCGAAGAAGAGAAGTCCCTGCATCCATCGGCGCCGCAGAGCGCGCTCGACCCATGCGGCAAGGCGGGAGGCCCAGCGCGAGGCCAGAAGAAGCCAGAGAACGGCGATGCTCCAGAGCGAGCCGCCGATGTCGAGAGCGGTCTCGATGCGGCTGAGAGTCCTGGCCTTGGCCAGCTTATCGGGCGGCAGGTTGTAGGCTTGCTGGGCGGGCTGCGCCGCAGACTCTGCGAGAGTGGAAGCCGGAGCGGACTGAACCGAAGTGGTTGAAGGCGGTCTAGTTGAAACCACGACCGGCTGAATCTGATGGGGTGGAGTCGTGATCCGCGGACCGGGGCCAAGCCGCGGAGCCACACCGGCAAGCATCAGAACGCAACTCGCGGCCATCATCCATCGGTACTCAAAGGCCATGATCATCTTCCTTGTTGGCAGCTCACTCTGCGACAATCGAGCATGCGTCTGGTTTCACCCGAACACTGCCAACCTATGCCCCATTATTTTCTCACCACTCAAAGACGATCCGCCCCGATGCGTCGTATGTGCTCAGTTCTCACCGGTCTTGTCCTGGTTGCCCCAATCTGCGCTTCCGCAGCCGCTCAGCAGTCCGGGCCGGTCTTACTCGACGCCATGACCACCGAGCTTCATCGCGCCTTCACATCGCTCGGCAAACAACGTGACGAGAAACAGCTGCCGCCCTACTTCCTCAGCTATACCGTCAGCGATGCCAGCATGGTCTCTATCTCCGCTCAATATGGTGGATTGGTCAGCAGTTCGGCCAACCACATGCGTGTGGCCGACGTGCAGGTGCGGCTTGGCGAGCCGAAGCTGGACAACACGCACGGGACTCATCGCGGCTCGGCGGTCCACAGCACCTCGCTACCGCTCACCGACGACCGCGAAGCGCTGGCGCGTTCGCTCTGGCTGGCGACCAACACAGGCTACGGCACTGCGCTCGACAACTACCTTCGCGTGAAGACCGAGGCCGAGGTGCGCGCCAAGGAAGAAGATACTTCCCCCGATTTCAGCCAGGAGCCACCGCAGGTCAGCATCGGCAAGCCCGCGCCACCGGTCGCTGTCGACCGCGCGGCCTGGGAGCAGCGGGTCAGTGCGCTTTCGCGGCTCTTTCGCGAGTACCCGGATGTGAACCGCAATATGGTGATCTTCACGGCGCAAAACGAGACCGACTACTTTGCCTCGTCGGAAGGCTCGAAGGTTGTCGCCCCGCATTTGCAGGCCAGACTGGTCGTCTTTGCGGTAAGCCGCGCCGACGACGGAATGGATCTCTTCCGCGTGCAGACCTTTGAAGCAGAGACGGTCGATGGTCTGCCCTCGCAGTCGGAGATGGAAGCCGCGGTGCGCGAACTCGGCAAGAGTCTCGAAGCCCTGCGCACGGCGCCGATCACCGAGCCCTTTGACGGGCCCGCGATTCTCTCGGGCCGTGCCGCAGCGGTCTTCTTTCACGAGGTACTCGGCCACCGGCTTGAGGGCCAGCGCCAACGCGGCGACGAAGAAGGCCAGACCTTCACCAAGGATGTGGGTAAGGAGGTTCTGCCGACATTCCTCTCGGTGGCCGACGATCCGACCGTGACCCGCTTTGAAAAGACCTGGCTCAGCGGCAGCTATGAATATGACGACGAAGGCCAGAAGGCGCACCGAGTGGATCTGATTCAGGATGGCATTTTGAAGACCTTCCTGATGTCACGCCTGCCGATCGCCAACTTTTCCAACTCGAATGGCCACGGCCGCGCGCAGGCCGGCAAGATGCCCACCGGACGCCAGGGCAACCTGATTGTGACCTCGACCAAGGCCGAGCCGGAGGCCGAGCTGCGCAAGCAGTTGATCGAAGAGATGAAGAAGCAGGGAAAGCCCTACGGCCTCTACTTCGAAGACATCTCCTCAGGATTCGCGGTCACCACGCGCAATTCGCCGCAGGCCTTCCAAGTGATTCCGCTGGTGGTTTGGCGCGTCTATGTCGACGGACGGCCGGATGAGTTGGTGCGCGGAGTGAGCATTGTCGGCACGCCGCAGGCCGCGCTCAAGAGCATCCTGGCCACAAGCGACAAGAGCGAAGTCTTCAACGGCCAGTGCGGCGCTGAGTCGGGAACGATTCCGGTGAGCGCGGTGGCTCCGGCGATGCTGTTGAGCAATCTGGAGACGCAGAAGCAGGCGCAGGGCACGGCGCGACCGCCAATTCTGCCGATACCAAAGTGATAGGGACTGAGGGACCAGGGAACAGGGATCAGGGAACAACAAACGGACTGGGTGCCCCAGGTCCGGATTCTCGGACCTGGGAGGCCACGAACCTCAATCGACCTTGTACATAGATTCAATCGATTTGTTGAGAAGCTTGGAGGCGCAATGATTCTGGTTCGTCCGATTGCAATGCTCACTGGAGCCGGACTGGTGGCCGTCTGCCTAACTGCCTCCGCGCAAACGCCGGCCCCGGCCACCCGCGCCGACGCTGAGAAGGACCCCGTTCTCAAGGCCATGCTCCAGGAGCTCGACCGCAGCAAATCCGATCTTCAGTTGAAGGATTTCGCCAGGCCATTCTTCATCCAGTACCGCATCGAAGAGATCGACAGCCTGGAGATCAAAGCCGAGTTTGGAGCCGTCAGCGACTCCCAGCGCGGCCATGGGCGCGTGGCCCGTGTCACGGTGCGCGTGGGTGACAACAAGACCGACAGCTCCGGTGGCCGCGGTGACGGCTCGGTTGAAATGGTCGCTCTCGAAGACGACCCGATCGCCATTCGCTCATCGCTGTGGGCGGCAACCGACACGGCATACAAGAGCGCTCTTGCGGCCTATGCACAAAAACAGGCCGCTCTCAAGCAGGTGCAGACCCCGCCGCAGGCCGACGATTTCAGCCAGGAGAAGCCAGTCATCTCCCTGGCCGAGCCGCTGAAGTTGGTTGTCGACCAGAGTGCCTGGGAGGCTCGCGTGGCGCACGATACCGGCCTCTATCGCACCGATCCCACGGTCAAAGACAGCCAGCGCGAAATGCGCTATTCGTCGGGGAGCTTCTCTGCGCGGGTCACGACCACTTTTCTCGTGAGTAGCGAAGGAACCATCGTTCGCAAGTCGGCGAGCTATTATCAGGAGTCCATCGGGGTCGGAGAGCAGGCGGCGGATGGCATGAGGCTGGACCGCTCCTACTCGACCTCCGGGACCGCACTCGCGGATCTCGATTCACCGGAGGAGTTCAGCAACCACACGATCGGACTCATCGCCTCGCTCGCCGATCTGCGCAAGGCTCCGCTGGTCGATGAGGAATATCGCGGGCCAGTGCTGCTCAGCTCCGACGCCGGCGCAGACACGCTCTGCGCTCTGTTGTGCAAGTCGCTCACCGCAACGCGGCCCAAGCTAGGAACTGAGGCGCGCACCAACGGGCCTTTTGCATCGAGCTATCATGCGCGCGTGCTGCCCGAGACCTTCGAGGTCGTTGACGATCCCAGCCTCAAGAGCTACAAAGGCAAGGGCCTGGCGGGCGCTTACGATGTGGACGACGAAGGCATCGCGGCTCAGGCAGTGAAGCTCGTTGTCGAAGGCAAGCTGGAGAACTATCTCATCGGCCGCGAACCGGTGCGCGACTTTCCCCAATCGAACGGACATGCGCGCGCCGGCTTTACCGGGCCCTCCGAGCCGGTGGTGGGAGTGCTCAAAATAACTGCGAAGGACGGGCTTACGGACGGCGAGCTGAACGAGAAGCTGCTCGACCTGGCCAAGGATCTCGGGCTCAAGGATGTCTATTACGTAGCCACCATGGGCCCCAATCAAGCGCCCCGCCTGCTCTATCGCGTGAGCGTCGACGGCAAACGCGAATTGGTGCGAGGAGCAGCGCTTGACGATCTGGACCAGCGCGCGCTGCGATCGAGCGTGGTGGCCGCGGGTAAGGATCTGTGGGTCACCAACCACTTCGGCGATGTGCCGGAGACGGTGCTGGCCCCGGCCCTGCTGTTCGATGACGTAACGATTCGCCGAGCCAACGAGAAGAACGACAAGCTGCCCTTCTATCCGCCGCCAGAGTAGACGAGCGGAGAATTACTGGTCCGCTTGATCAGTGAGCATAGGCATGCTGCATCTTCCCACTGGTTCTATGCTGTTCCTCATAGAGAACACGGGACTCGATCACCTCTGCTCCTGGCCTGGCCACATGGCTTGTTTCCTTGTCTAACTTGCTACGTGCTTCTGAGACGGTGAATCTACGCATCTCCCCTTTTCCCACCAACAACAGGATCAAGGCCTTTGCGATTGCATAGAACACCCTCAGTACGACATAGGCGGAGAGCACAAGAGATCCACCGATCAGGTGCTTCGCAAAGGCAACCGAAACCGCGGTGTATACGGCTAGAAGTTGTTTTTGCTCGTCTTCGGGAAGCCTTTGAACATTCTTCTTCCAAACCGTCATGGCGCCGGAAGGGGCATTGCTAGATTGTGCCATCGCGATAACCAGAGAAGGAAATGAGGCCCGATGCGCAAACCGGATCAGCCCGTTGATTAAAAGCCTCAATTGGGCATAAGCAGGATGATTAAACGAAACCGTACCATTCGCTGCAAGGTCGAAGAGATCGGTTCTCAAGACGAACAACTTCTGGCGAAAGATGTCGACACGCTGCGGCTTCCACAGGTAATACCAGAACACCCACAGAGCAATCAGCCCCAGTAGCGACATGATTTGTTCGTAAGTTACAGGGTTCATGGTTCATCCTCGGGACGGCTCCTGCCGTCAATTTTTAGACCACTCGAAGAACGATTTGGATCCAATCGCTTTTCGACTTCCACTACGCGGTTCCCCAGTCTCTTGATCTCTTTCCTCTTCTGTGCCCTCTCTCCTAGTCCAGCCGCGTGAGGTAGGCCTCGCCCTCGGTGGGGCGCAGGTGGCGAGCGATCAGCGTAGCCTGCTCGCGGTCGTCGCCCCGCGGACGGATCCGCACCCAGTAACTCGCCTCGCCGGGAAACTCGATCACGCTGGCTGCCGGGTACTTGTGCAGCAGTTGTTCCTTGAGCTTCTTGGCCTTGTGTTCGCTTTTGAATGCGCCGATCTGCACGCACCAGCGCCCTCCGGTGTCGATCGGCTTGGGGCTCCGGTAGACCTCCATTCGCACGCGAGACAAACCGGTTCTGTAGATGCCTGTGGCCTTGGCCGAAGCCATCGCGAGATCGAGAATCCGGTCCTCGGCAAACGGTCCGCGATCGGTGATACGCATCGCGCTCGACTGGCCGGTCGCTAGATTGGTCACCACGATCAGCGAACCCATCGGCAATGTGCGGTGAGCAGCGGTCAGAGCCTGATCGCTGAAGAGCTGCCCGTTGGCTGCCCTGCGGCCTTTGTAGGGCGCGGTGTACCAAGTGGCGAGACCCTCTTCGATCAGAATCGGGCTGTGAGTGTTGATGTAGTCCAGATCCTCGTCGCTCACCCCACCCGGTGGCGCTGGCGTGGGCGCGATGCGCGCGGTCTGCTGTGGCGCAGTTGCTGGAGCCGGTGGATAGATCTGAGCTTGGCTCTGAATCTGAGGCGGAGCCGCTTGCGGCGGAGACAGCGGGGCGCGCGTCTCCTTGTGTCCGCAGCCGGAGGCAATGATCGCCAGAACCAGTCCAGTCAATGAGGCTCGGCACATCAAGGCATGCGACTGGAGAGACGTCATCAGGGCCGTGGACCTCGACGCTCTTCGAAGCGGTCGGCCAGCTCACGCAGCTTGTCGGCCACGGTACGCAATGCCGAGATCGATTCCTTTCTCACCTGCGGCACTACAGCGTCGTTCACATAATTGATGGCATGGCGCAATTCCATCTCAATCAACTCCACAGCTTCTTCGATGCGGTCGCCGACGCTCGGGCCGACCCGGTAACCCGGAGGAGGATTTGTACCCATAATGGTTCACCCCACACGCAGAAACTTTGCCAAACCTTCTCTCTTTCTAAGTCTCTGTCGAGAGTTGCTCCGCGTCAATCTCAGACGGCTGCGAGGTGCCGCCGTAATCAATACTGAAACGAATCCCTAGCAAAGACTCCGGCCCTAACACCGGTAACCTTTCCGGGGCAAAACACGTCAGATCTCATGTGACGGCCGCCGGTCTGCTTGATGCGCGCGGGGCTAAGCCCTGGAGGAACGGTTGCCATTTGCTGCTTCTGCTTGTCTTGGTTCCCTCCTCTGCCTCTGCCGAGCCGCCGCTGCCCGACGCTCCTCAAGCGCAGCATCCGTTGGCCGCCAAGCCTCCCAATCCTGGGCCATGCCAAGCGGGCCGCTCAATAAACGCAGCGGCAAAGGCGGCTGAAGCCGGAGCAGCCTTCGCAGCCGCCGGCGGCATCAACCCCGACTCCGACATTCAATCCAAACCATGCCCGCCGCTAACGCCATTGATCAATTGGTACGCGCGCTTTGTTACCGGTCCGCAGGTCAAGCCACTCACGCCCAAAGAAAAAGGCTGGCTTGCGATTCGTAACCTGGTTGATCCCTTCAACGCGATCACGATTCTTGGCAGTTCCGCGATAGCTGTCGGCTCGGACGCGGACTCGGCCTACGGCCCCGGAATGACCGGCTTCGGAAAATACGTTGGCGTTAGTTATACCGAGGACCTGACCGGCGAGTTCTTCGGCACCTTTCTGATTCCTTCCATCGCCCACCAGGACCCGCACTACCATCGCATGCCTACTGCATCGATCCCCCATCGCATCGGACACGCCATGCTTCAAGTTCTATGGACGCAGGGCGACGACGGCAAGGGCATTCCGAACTACGCCAACATCTTTACCTATGCCATCGGAGACGAGATCGGCAACCTCTACATCCCAGGCCGCGAGACCAACTTGCCAGCCAGCGCCGAGCGATACGCGACGAGCATGGCCACTGCGCCCATCGACAACTTCATCACCGAGTTTGTCCCTGATGTAGCCAGCCACATCCACGTGCGCGTAGTGCTGATTCAGAGGATCATTAATCAGGTTGCCAAGACCGAAGGCGGCGGAACGCCATAGTGAGTTTTCGCAGATCAATGCAGGTCGAGCGACTTTGGCATGAAAAACGGGCGTTTTGGCTCAAAATGGCCTCAAAAAGGGCAAAAAACAGGCCCAAAAACGAGGTTATGTTTACCGACAAGTTACTATGTATCAATTACAAGTCATTCATTTATTGCAGTTTAGATTGGTGTCGTGGGCAAGAAATACGATTTCCACAGGGAGGGGGGTGGGGTACAGCGTTTTCCGGGGTTTTTAAGGCGAATCAACGAAGAATTTGTCACTCCCGACGGCCGACTTTCTCTGCCTCTTCCCGAACTCTTTCCATTGTGCACCAACGGGCGGTAATTATCTGCAAGATTCTCTGGTGGCGCTGCTATCCCCGGTCCCCAAAAGCGACGGACCTGGGACACCCTCGTTGTTGTTTGGAAAGAACCGAGAGATCGGGGCCAGCCCGGGCCACCTGCGGGGGAAACCTTGGGTGTATCCTTTGGAGAATCTGCAAAGTTGTGCGATGCTACGCAGCCTATCGACGAGGAGAATTCCGGGCCGATTATGGACTCTCTTCGTTTGTGTGGCGGATCCGGCGAGCCGACACCGAACAGGCCCAGCATCTTGAGAGGGGAAGAGATGGACTTCCAGAGTGAGATCAGAACCTCAGTAATAAACGAGTTAGTCGAGAAGGTGAACAACAGAAATTACGGGAAGTACCTGCTCAAAATCAGCCTCGTGAAGGCAAGGGCCTTCAAAGACAAGTCAATAGTTTTTGATTTTCCAGTAACAGCTATTGTCGGACCAAACGGAGGTGGAAAAACGACAGTCTTAGGTGCCGCAGCTTGCGCCTACCGAACAGTCAAACCGTCGCTGTATTTTTCCAAAAGCGGGCGGTTCGACGAAAACATGCAGAATTGGAGGTTTGACTACGAATTAATCGATCGGCCAGTTAGAAAGGACGACACGGTACGCCGAACAGCCAACTTCACGAACTACAAATGGTCTCGGGATGGTCTCGAGCGTGAGGTCAAGATATTCGGCGTTTCTCGGACTGTACCAGCGACTGAGCGTAAGGAAATGAGGCGTTGCGTATCTGGGAGCTTTGATGTTCCGAAAACGCAGATAACTCAGATTGACTCTATGACAGCGAAGGCAGTCGCCCGAATCCTAGACAAGGACGTGAGTGGATTCTCCTATGTGAACGTCGATGGTCGGGGACGAGTAACTCTGCTCGCGGGCACCACCAGTGATGGCAAAGGGTACTCGGAGTTCCACTTTGGAGCGGGCGAATCGAGCGTCATCAGAATGGCGATGATTCTGGAGTCGGCTGCTGAGAATTCCCTGATTCTCATTGAAGAGATAGAAAACGGCCTTCACCCTGTTGCAACGGTCAGAATCGTCGAGTACCTGATCGAATTGGCTCACAGGCGCAAAATTCAAGCCATCTTCACGACGCATTCAAATGATGCGCTGCGGCCGTTGCCCGATAAGGCAATATGGGCAGCGGTAAACGGGCAACTGTTCCAGGGGAAATTGGATGTCGGTTCACTTCGAGCAATTAGTGGGCAGGTCGATTCAAAGCTTGTTGTATTTGTAGAGGATGCATTCGCTAAGCTGTGGGTAGAGTCGATATTTCGATCACTTCCGGACATAGCCATGGATGCGCTGAGTGTGCACTTCATGGAGGGGGATGGCAATGCAGTAAATGTTTGTTCGTACCACAATGTGAATCCCACCGTGTCCCAGCCAGCAATATGCGTGATTGATGGGGATTCACGACAGGCAGAGGACGCAAACCGTGGGATCTATAGACTCCCGGGCCAGAGTCCGGAAGCTTACATCTTCGATAGGACGATTGAGAAACTCCAATCTGCGGCGGGTGAACTCACGGTGGCTCTGCTGAGACCCTATGAGGATCACGAGCGGGTGGCTCAGATCATCAGAAGCGTACGGAACACCAATCGAGACCCTCATCTACTATTCAGTCAGGTCGGCAAACAACTTGGATTCCTAACGGAAGAGCGAGTCAAAGAGGCTTTCATCGCGATTTGGGTTCGGAGCTATCCTGAAGTAGTTGAAGGCATCGTATCCCAATTCAGATCGAAATTGCCGTTTTCGAGTGATTCTTAGTTTCGCCAAACCGGCAAGATGCGAATCGAACGTCTTAAAGGCAAAACAGAATCTGAGGCCCATGCGGGTGACCGCCCGCCCGCAATCGCCTATCCGGAAGTTGCTCTGCTTAATAGTCCATTCCCATCCGCTGAGGCGCTCATTGGGCGATAAACCGAGCGTGCCGATGAAGTTCGGCAGACTTCGTAATAAGAGCCGCATTCGGAAGTGATCGTGCCATCATGAGGCGTTTATGGGTTCGCCCGGTTGCGATTCGTCAGGGGACGCGGCGGAGCGATGACCCCGCTCGGGGGGTATCGGCAACCATTCACCGCCAAATATCCCCATTCGCTGCAACGGCTTTGGGTTGACCGGCCTGGGCATTTACTCTGAAACTGCATTTTTAGACCCTCGGATTTCTCTCGGTTTTGGAATTTCCGAGCGCCAGGCACCCCCGGAAGCCGAGTTTGCTCCCTAGGATTGTTGGCAGGCGGGTTCCTCTTGCAGGGCTGATCTACCGCCGCTGGCGGCCAATTTCTTCTCAGGAGACAGCAATCGATGTCAAAAGCAGTCAAGTACGCCGAGAAAGCAGCCGTCTATGCGGCCAAGGGCGCATGGGTCGTTTTTGAACGACTGAACCGCATCAGCCCGAACCCGTCCTTTACCCCCAAGTGGTCTGACAAGCCGCTGATGAAGAGCTACGAGAAAGAGAAGCCGCCTCTGGGCTGGCCGCGGACGACAGATTCGCTCTGTCCGAAGTGCGTGCCCGAGATTCGCAAGCAGATCCTCGACGGCAAGCTGCCTTACGAGATCCTTCTCAACGAAAAAGTGGGCGAGATCAAGGCGCAGATCATCGAGCGCGACGGCCAGATCCTGATGCATTTTGAGGATGTCATGTCGATGGACACGGCCTTCTTCAAGCATCTCGAAGAGAGCTTCCCCGGCCGCGATGTCCGCTCGCACAATGACAAGCGGCTGCACAACCACGGCACATCGACGATGACTCACGGCCGCGGCGCGGTGCTCACCATCGACCTCACCAACCGCTGCAATATGATGTGCGATCCCTGCTTCATGGACGCCAATCAGGTCGGCTTCGTCCACGAGCTCACATGGGACGAAATTAAAACGATGTTGGACAACGCCATCACCCTCAAGCCCAAGCGGCAGATGAGCGTTCAGTTCTCGGGCGGTGAGCCGACGCTCTCGCCTTACTTCCTCGACGCGGTGGCCTATTGCCGCAAGGTCGGCTATAACTCGGTGCAGGCTGCCTCCAATGGAATTGAATTCGCCAAGAGCAAGGAACTCTGCCGCGCCGCCGCCGAGGCTGGCCTCCGCTACGTCTATCTTCAGTTCGACGGCATCGGCAACGCGGCCAACAGTCATCGCAAGGTCGGCAACCTCTTCGACGTAAAACTGCAGGCCATCAACAATCTCCACGAGGCCGGCGTCGAAATCGTTCCAGTTACCACGATCATCAACGGCATCAATAATGAGCAGGTGGGCCGCATCATTCAGTTCGCCCTCGACAATCCAAGGAAGATCAGCTTCCTCAGCTTCCAGCCGGTCAGCTTCACCGGCCGCGATGAAGACATCAGCGACGAGCGCCGCTTCGCCCAGCGCTATACGCTCTCGCACATGGCGCACGACATCAAAAAGCAGTGCGGCTTTGGCGAGCCTGAGCGCGACTGGTTCCCGATCTCTTTCATGTCCACCTTCTCCGACTGGGCCGACCTCATTCACGGACCTCAGGCCGAGTGGGGCCAGCTCTCATGCGGCTGCCATCCCAACTGCGGCATAGGCATGGCCATGATGATCGACAAGGAAACCAAAGAAGCCGCGCCCGTCACCGCCTTCCTCAACATGAACAAGGTGGCCAAAGATCTCGCCAAGGTCAACGACGCCGCCCGCGGCAAGTGGATGTCGGTCATCGGCTTCGGCCTGGCTCTGCTGCGCAATTACGATCCCTTCCAGTCGCCCACCCACTTCAAGATCACCGACATGCTCAAGAAGATGGACAAGACCTTCAACGCCACCGGCAAAAACTACGGCTCGGTCAAGGGCGACCGCACCATGGCCGATATCGAGAAGCGCCGCCAGGACCGCTGGAACTTCCTCTTCATCGCAGGCATGTGGTTCCAGGACTTGTTCAACTACGACTTCCGCCGGACAGAGCAGTGCATCATCCCCTACGCCACGCAAGAGGGCGAGATCAGCTTCTGCGCTTACAACACGGGCATCGGCTGGCGTAACATCATCGAGAAGATGCACATGACCGCGACCCTCACCAAGTGGTATGAGGAGCACGGCCGCCACGAGATCTTCGCCGGCGGCAAAAAGGTGGCCATGAGCGAGGTGGGCCATACCCTCACTCTCAACATGGATCACGTCAACTCCGAAGCCAATCACACTCTCGACGAGTTGGGGATCGCCAAAAACGCCCGGGAAGAAAAGATTCGCGCCCGCGACGGCAAGCTCGACGCCACGGAGAATGCCCGCATGGCCAAGCTCTATCGCGAGCATGTGCTAGGCGAGAAGCCAGTCGAAGGCTTGGTAACTCTAGGCTCCATAGCCCCCGCCAAGCCAGCAGAGAAGAAAGAGTCCGAACTAGTCGCCGGCGACTGATTCACTTGCCTTGGTTCACTGAACGTACAACGGCCGTTCCCTCGGGAACGGTCATTGTCATTACGTGCCTGAATTGCGCCAAAGATTTTTGGCGACAAGAAAGAGCTACTTCGGGTTAGCCGGTTAATCGCTTAAGATCAAACAAACTCCTCACAGCGCAGTCATGTTGAGCGCAGCGAACCGAGCTGATGGTAAACCCGCCAAGATTTGTCCGATTTAATCATCAGCTGTATCTCGTGAGTAGTGGTCCGCTTGCGAATTTCTTCAAAGCGTAGCTGTACGCTGTGCGGGTCACGAGTGTAGAAAACATACTCCTGCATTCCGCTCGTTGTGATTACGGCCACCATGAGGGACTCTCCCTGCTCCTCCAACGAACTGCAAACCATGTCTTCAATCTCACTCAATAGCGCAAGTTCTGCGGCGCCCGGAAGCCCGGTAGCTTCGGGTGACCTTAGAGGGACCGCGATGCCAACCTGATGTTCATACCCTGGAACGCCCTTGAACTGATACCCGGTATTCCTGCGCACAATCATGTCTTGGCCGTTATTCGTACCCTTCGTAACCGTCCAAGGACCAGTTAAGGGCATTTGATCTGGGCTTAGCGTCTCTTTCTTGAAGGGCCACATTGAATCATCATAGCGGGCCGAACGCTACCTTGCAGGTGCCTCGCCCGCGACGCTTCCCCGAGGAGCGTTAGCTGACATTTGATCCCGCTTGCCCGGTCAATCATCTCCCGAACGCCGGAGGGCCCAGGTCTCCCTTTTGAGATCTGGGAAACTACGCATCCCAACTCGCCTTCACCCTCACCACACCTCTAACTCAAACTTTCGGTATTCGCGGATCAGCTCGAAGTCAGAGCGGTTGCCCGTGATAAATCGTGCGTCGTGATTGCGCGCGGTCAGTGCAATGAGCACATCAAAGTGAACCTCGCGCAGCTTGCGCGGCTCAAACTCGCGATCTGCCCGAATCCGGCGCGAATCTTCACCTCTCAATCAAGCAGTCCTCAAACGGAGGGAGCAGGAGCCTTCAGGCTCCTGAAAGCCAGCCCGAAAAGAATCCGGCTTTAGCCGCGGGCCTTTCGTTTATGCTTCTGAGACGCGGATCGCTCCACAAGAAACCCGGACCTATCTGGTTACCGCTGTGACGGCTGAACGCCGCCGCCTTTTTCAGGTCACTGCCACGGCGGAGTTGCTTGAGCGGACGATCCTTGACTATCACGCTCAGGGCAAGTTTCTCTTGCATGCGTTCGTAATCATGCCCGGCCACTTCCACGCCCTGAAACCGCCCGCCGCGGATGTTTCGCTGGAAAAGGCGATGCAGTTCATCAAAGGCGGATTCTCGTTCCGATTGAAGAGCAAGCACGATGTGTGGATGCGCAGCTTCAACGAGAGCCAAATCATGGGCGAAGAGAAGTTCATGAGCTGCGTGCGGTATATCGGGGGGAACCCGGTGCGGCGGGGGCTGGTGGCGGCGCCGCAGGATTATCGCTTCAGTTCGGCGGCAGGCGAACCGCTGGACCCCATGCCTCTCCACTTCCAGGGAAATAAGGTCCGGGCCTGAAGGCCCTTCATTTTGGCCGCTAAATTCAGGGGAATGAAGCCCCCTGCTCCCTCCGTAGGCATTGAAGGCAGCTATTAGACTAAATGCGGACAGGTACTAATTTTGACGGTGTTCAAAGGCCGCGTCGAGAATGCCGCGAACATTCTCGATAGCTCCATCGCATCACGCCGTCAGCGCAATCAGCACATCGAAGTGGAATTCGCGCAGCTTGCGCGGCTCAATGCCGCGATCCGCCTGGATCTTTCCCAGTGCTAGCCAGTTCTTTTCCGGTCGCATCCGAGCCACGCAAATGCGAGGTGGCCAATGTAAAGCCAGACCAGGAGGATAATGCCTCCGATGCCGATGATCCACCAGCGCAGATGCTGCAAAACCTGCGAATAACTGCTCCATTGGTCGAAGGTCGTCCACTCCTCTACGATGCGGCCATCAACGAGGCGGAAGATGGTGGTGCCACGGAACTCCATATGGGTGCCCGTTGGGGGAAAGCCTGCATACCCGTAGCGGCTGTGTGTGCCCCGAAAGATCCATAGAACAGTAACAAGGTCGTTCTCGGAAACTGTTTTCACCACCGTCATGTGAAGATCGGGAAAGGCTTGGAGTTCACTGCGCGCCCACCTCTGGTCTACCTCGAGCGAGGCATCGCTGTGAAGGCCGTGGTTGTGGAAGTTGGGCGAGTAGATCTCGGCCGCGGCCTCGGGGTGACGCTGATTGAAGATCTCATCAAAGACACGCAGCGCGACTGCGCGATTCCGGTCCTCAAGCGACTCCGCGGCCGCGGGCGCGGCACTAGCGGACTTCGCCGCGCCAGTCGGCTGGGCGGGAGCCAGGGATGTGCCGACAAGGAACGCCAGAATATAGAGAGCTGGAAGCAAGCGCATGATCTTCACCTGTTGTACGGATGGAGGAGTAACTCTAACTGTGCATTCTACGCCGGGTGCCGGGTGACCATTTGGGGCTCCCACGGCTCCGCGTCCCGAGCGAGCGGTCTCTGCTCGCTGGAGTGAAGGGGCAGGTCTTCATCCATGGGATGTAGGTGCATGGCTTCTGGGTACCCGGCAAAGGCGCGATCCATTCGGTGCCGATCAGTATGGATTCTGGACCCGGCATCGCCCGCTTCTTCCGCTACCCACACTGAACTCGCAAACTTTTGCTCTCACAGTTTATCTAATTTCCACCCGGCATTGCGCAGGTTTATGATGAGGCATCGCGGGAATCGCATCGCTTTGTCGAAAGCACGAGCCCGTCCCGAGCAATGGTTCACGCGAAGCGCGGTCCCTCCGACTGCGCAATGCCGAGGAGGTCATCATGAGCGAAGATAAAACGGTTGCGGCGTGCAAGCAGGGCCGACGCGATTTTCTGAAGGCGAGCGGCGCAATCACCGCCGCATTGCTGGCTCCATCAACGACTCTGGCCAATGCGCCCAAATCTCTTCCTGGTCTTCCGTCGAATCCCAAGACATTGGCGGCGATGCCCACGCGTAACCTGGGCAAGACCGGCTATCGCGTCGGCATCTTCTCGCTCGGCGGCCAGGCTGCCCTCGAGCGCGCCAACAATTTCGACGCGGCCGTGCCCATCATCGAGCGGGCACTCGATCTCGGCGTCAACTACATCGACACCTCGTCGATCTACGGCGGTCCGGAGCGCTGGAGCGAGCAGTATGTTGGCAAGGTGATGGCGCACCGGCGCAGCGAAGCCTTTGTCGCCACCAAGACCAAAGAACGCACGCGCGACGACTCGATGCGCATGATCGAGAGATCTCTCCAACTGCTGCAGACCGATCATGTAGACCTTTGGCAGTTACACGACATCGGAACCATGACCGATGTGGACCATGTCTTTGCCAAGGGCGGGGCGATGGAGGCACTGCTCGAGATGCAGCAGGAGAAGGTCGTGCGCTATCTCGGCATCACCGGCCACTACCGGCCCGACGCGCTCATGGAGTGCATCAAGCGCCATCCCTTCGACACGATTCTGATGGCGATGAACGCGGCCGACCCGCATCACTTCAGCTTCAATCAAGAGTTGCTGCCGATGGCTGTGGAGCGGCAGATGGGCATCATCGGCATGAAGGTTCCGGCGCGCGGTAGGATTCTCTCCTCTTGGACCCCGCCGCCCATCGAGCAGCAGAAACACTCCTGGGAGGGAATGGTGCTTGCGCCGACGCCGGGCACCATCACCATGCGCGAGGCGATGTGCTATACGCTTTCGCGCCCGGTGAGCACAGTCATCATCGGTTGCGACACGATTGCACAACTGGAAGAGAATGTGCAGCTGGCAAGGGAATTCACGCCTTTGAGCGACAATCAGGTTGCTGGGCTGGTCGCGCGGGCCGAGCCCGTCTCGAAGCCGTCGCTCTTCTTCCGCTTCTACGATAGGCCGTGAGCACCGGCGGTGCGGCAGACGCCGCTTGCGCGGCTGGAGTGAGTTCGCTAGAGTCGGCACGCATCCACGTGCCAGAAAAAAAGAGTGAGGATCGGATGCTCGGCACTTGACTGAGAAGGGATCTACATCTCGATTTGCGACTTGGGACGAACAGTAAGCTTTGGTAGCTCGGAAAGGTCTTGGCTAAAGAAAAGCTGCGAAAGAACTCTCCTCGGCACACTTCCCTCCTCGCCTACCGTTTGGTTGCGCATCAGATCCATGGCACCAATAAAACATGACATGGCTTCAGGAGTAATGAGCTGCGCATGATCCCGAAAGAATATACCCAAGGCCTCAGCAACTTCGGGGCTGCCATATATGGCGATCCTTGCCTTCGCGTCAGTAAGCGCTATGCTCGCCTCAAGCTCGCGATCTTTGTTCGGGTGACGTTGCGAGATTGCGAGGGCAGCGGTACTTTTACAGAAATCAACATAGGCTGATGCCTTAAGATCCTCATACCTTCTGGAGGCATCAGCTGCTAACGAGAGATGATGTCTGATACCCTCAAGTTCGCTGGCAAATAGAGATTTCGTGGCCTCAAGTTGCGTTGCGAATCCAGCTCTGACCTCCTCAGCAATATGGGTGATTCTGGCGCTATCCTCGATCATGGCTCGATTCTCACCCTTCTGTTTGAAGTAGGCGACAATATATCCGGCAATCCAACCGAGGACTAAAGATAGGAAGCCCGTGATGAAGATCGGCAAGTTATTCATAGAACGATTCCTCACAGTCACTGGATCTTCGACTTCAGATGTTATCGAAAACGGATTTGAGATTTTTTGTCTGCTGAGCTTCTGTTACTCGTCATTCCTGAGTAGTAGGTGGCCATACAGCTACCAAGTCTACCCCAATTGACTGACTTTGACCTGCAACTTGTCGAAGTCCACAACACCAAGTCCGCGTGCCGCGGCCATCTGCAGATAGGGCATGTGCTCGGGGTCGAGGTTCCAATATGCCTTGGCTACGTAGGCGTCGAGAGCTACCGGATCGATGCCGGCGACCATCGTCTTCTTGACTGCGACGTCTTCGAGGTTGCCGCCGGTGGGGCCGTTGCGCAACAGGATTCGGTAGCAGTCGATCATGGTCAGCGTGGGCAGCATGAAGTTGGCCAGATCGCAGAGGCTCTGATGAATCTGCTGGTGAAGCCGGTTGCGCTGACCGCCGAGGATTCCGTACCAGTTCTTCATGCCGAGCGAGACGCCAGTGAGGCCGTGATGCTTGGCGATGGGCATGTTGATGATCTTGTCGGCCTCGAGAAACGGCGTGAAGACAGGCCATGACTTGAGCACCACGCCGCCCAGATCGACTTCGCGATAGAGTTCAGGATCGGGGAGAATAACCTCGGCCCCCTCGGCGCGCGCAGCGGCTTGAATGCCCGAGCGCATAAAGCAGCGGCGAGGCTCGTTGCAGCTCACGTCCGTCACAATGACGCGCTTGGCCCCAGCCTGCCAGCATTGGCGCACGACTGCGGCGACTGCGTCAGGATTGGTGTTGGCGGCCTGCTCCGGCGTGCGGTCCCAGGCGATATTGGGCTTGATGACCACCACGTCCTGGCGGCTCACGAAGCGTTGAATGCCACCCAGGTTTTCAAGCGCTTTGTCGACCAAGGCGCGCGGCTCGCCGCCTTGAACAACTGTTAGATGCGGCAGTGCCGGGTCCTGTGAACCGGAGGTTACTCGATGATCGCGCCGCGCCTGCTCGACCCGCGCGGGAACGGGCCGGACGCTCCGCTCGCTCAGCCAGAGGGCCGCGCCCGCTGCGCCCGCTGCCGCGCCGCCCACGCGCAGCAACTGCAGCATCGCCTCGCGCCGAGTCAGCCTCGGCGTTGCGCCCTTTGTCTCCAGATCGATTTCACCGGCCATGGCGGTTCTCCCCGGTTAGACTTCCATCAAGTGAATGCGCTGCGGATCGTTGACACCCAGGTTGTGCGTCTGATCCGCGGCGGTGGCGATGTAGCGCGGTGGACGATTGGCGGCTTCAAGCGTCGGCATGCCCACCTCGGCGCGCTTGCGTTCGATCATCTGCCACGCGGTGTGATCGACAGCGACGCGGTCCTGGCCAACGATGAGCGCGTTGGGTTGCCAGAGATGTTCTGGATGGAAGCCCGGCCCGCCGTTGTAGACCGAACTCATCGCGTCTCCGATGGTGAAGCGCACCTTCTCGCGAATCGCGGGAATACAATTCAGATCGGCGACACTGGGATTGCAGCCGCCGGCGTGCAGTTCATTCGGCTTCGCAACAACGCCATACATATTCTTCATCGAGAAGGTGACGCCCGCCAGTTCGTGATCCTTGAGAATCGGCAGGTTTATCACCATCGCGCACTCGCGAGTGAGAATCTTCGCCAGCTTCACGTTGGCAACCGAACCGAAGGCTACTCCCTCGTCTTCATAACCGGCCACATCGTTGCCATAGATACGAATGCGGTTTGGGTCGGTCGAGACGGTCAGACCGCATGCAGCGAGGCTTCGTGCATCGCGTTCCCACACGATGATCTCGCCGGGCTTGACGCCGGCCTGTTGCAGCCGTTCGCAGACGGCCATTACCAACTCAGGATGGGTGGAGATTCCCTTGCCGCCCAGGCCGTTGACCTTAAGGCCGATCACTTTGCCGACGGGCACGATGCTCTTCCAGGCGTCGACAGGCTTATCGTGCCCGGTGTAGGTGGCAATTGCGCGATCCAGCAGCGCCTGTACGCGCTTCTCGTCTAGCTTTCCATCGCTCCCGTGGAGCGCGGCATCGCGCGCGACCACCACCTTTGACTTGGAGACCTCGGCCTTTTTGTCGAGCATTGCGGCAAGGCCCAGCTTGCTCTGCGCGCCCAGCACCAGAGCTCCAGTTGCTGCGTCTTTAAGAAAATCACGGCGGCTGCTCATTCGAATCCTCGCTTGTTTCTGCAAGACCGATTCTCGGGCCTGCGTGTTTTTTTACAGCTTCGCTTCCACTCCGCTCGCCAGCGCTACCAGCGCCTGCTGCGCGTCTGGCGCGGACTCGTATGCAACGATGCGCACCAAAGCGGTACCCTTGCGGAAGATGATGCTCTGCGCAAGAGCTACGCCCGCGTCGCCAAGCTGGATGGTCTTAGCGTCATTATTCTGCTCGCCATCGAGAATCTTGCGCGCGCCAGCCTGATCGCCCATCGTGTAGACATCCACCGTCGCCTCCAACTGCCCGTGATATTTGTAATCGGAGGTCGAGGTGGTCACGACGCCCGCCGAAATGTAGTGCTCGGCATCGCCGTCGATATATTGCCACAGATCCTTTGCCGCAAAGACGCGCGTCTCACTGGTCTTTTGCCAACCGGCGATTGCGTTGGTTGCTGGGAATGGATCTGAAGCCTTCTTCTTGCAACCGGTGCTGGCGGCTACAGCAACAATCACGATCGCCGCAATGGCCCACTTCAACTTCAACTGATAATTCAATGCAAGACTCCCCCGTTTTACTTTCTGTTGAGCAGAATCTGACTGCTCGGCGAACGGCTTTCTCCAATGCTTGTAACATACACTGCAGGACGCTCCTGGAGCGGACAGGCAAACTCGCACGCACCGCAGCCCACGCAGCGGCTTGGATCGATTCGCGGTTGTTTCAGCGTCTTGGTATTGCCTGCCGAGTCGATGACTTGCGCCTCTTGGACATAGATCGCCTTGGGTGAGACCGGGCACCACTCTTCGCAGACGATGCAGTCGGTGGCCATAGCCCACGGCAGGCAACGGCCGCGATCGTAGAATGCGGTCCCGAGGCGTATCGGCTGGCTTTGCTCTCCCACGCCAACGACCCAGCCCTTTTCCTTCGGCGTGATCTGCCAGATTGCGCCGGTGGGGCAGACTTCGGAGCAGAGCACGCAACTTGGTTCGCAGTAGCCGATGCGCGGCACCAGTGTCGGGGTCCACAATCCCTGGAGGCCTGCCTCTTCGAGCGTCGGCTGCAACGCCGTGTTCGGACAGACCTTCATGCATTCGCCGCAACGAATGCAGCGCGAGAGAAAATCGGACTCATCGAGCGAGCCCGGTGGTCGCAGAAGGCGTTCATGGCGGCCCTTGCCCAGCCCTGTATTCGAGCGCATCAGTGGAACGATCGCCGCGCCGGCTGCGAGTCCGGTCAGCGTCCTCCGCCGGCCCAGATTCGGCGAGGCAACCTCAGTGTCCTTGCCGAGAGCGGGCCTGAGGAACTTAAACTTCAAACTATCGTGCGGGCAACTGCCGACGCAGTTCATGCACATCAGGCATTCGGACTTGTGCCACGGCGCGCCGCCGATGGGGTCGTCGCCACCTTGGCAATCGAGCAAGCAGCGGTTGCACTTGTCGCATTTTGCGGCATCCTTGCTGAGCCCAAGAATCGACCAGCGCGAGAGCGCACCCAGCAATGCGCCAAGCGGGCAGATGGCACGGCACCAGAACCTCGTTACGCGCAGGCTGAGCGCGAGAATCGCCAGAAACAATACGCCGAAGAACAGACCTTGTGTATAGTGCGGCTGGCGAAGGTCGAGCAGCATGTAGTGCAGAATTGTGTGCAGTGTCTGGCCCGCTGCTTTGATCGCCGGGACGTGACTCGTCTCAAGCGGTGTTAGCGCGGCGCTTGCGGCGGCGTTGACGGCCGGCAGAATCGAGAGCCCAAAGGACCGCACCAACAGGCTGAAGGGATCGAGCCATCCAATAGCCGCCGAGCCGAAGAGCGCCGCGATCAATCCGGCAGTCAACACAACATATTTGCCGGTCTGCCAGCGCTTGTAGCGATTGGCCTCGATGCGCTGCTTGCCCCGCTTGGCCTCTGAGGGCAGGTTCCCCACGAAGTGCTGCAACGTGCCCATGGGACAGATCCAGCCGCAGAAGAAGCGGCCAAGAAAGAGCGTCGGCACGAGAATCAGCAGACACCACAACAGGCCGCGATAGAGAGCGTGGCTCGCCAATGCGTTGACCAGGGCCACCAGCGGGTCCCATTCGAAAAACAGCCGCACCGGCGCGCGCAACTTGACCTCGGTCGCTCCACCGGGAAAGAAACTGATCGAGGTGAAGACCAGCAGCCAAACAAAGAACAGCAGAAAGATGATCTGCGAGATCCTGCGCAACAGCGGCAATCTGGACCGGATCACGAATCGCCTCCACAGGCGCCGACGCTAACCGTACAAGATCCATGATTCGCGCTCAGGCCAGGGGTCAACAGTGATCTGCGTCACCGGCTTCCTCTCCTAGACTGCCCATTCGGCCACGAGGAAATCGATATCAGACGCCGCCGGTCTTCCTCATCCAGACGCCCCATGTGAGCGGACCGATCCGTTTGTCATCGAAGGGCTGGCCGGCAACCTTGAGCGCAAGTTTAATCTGGCCATGGTGGTACCCCTCGTGCCAGATCATGTGCTGCAGAAATAGGAGCGGGTGATCGTAGTGCTGCCGCATGGGCTTACCCGACCGGAGGCAGTCTTCGACCGCGTCGCGCACGGCGTGGGCGCTGCTCTCGAGTCCGTAGGCCAGGCGGTCGGAATCGGTCTCGCGAATCCAGTTATGTGGGTCAAGCAATCCTGCCCACTCTGGCGCGTCTTCTGAGACGAAGATCAGGCGCACGTAGATCAAGTGAGCAAATATCTCACTGACAGATGGGCTCGTTGCCATCACTCGCGCATCTTTGCCGCCTGGTGGCAAGGCGCGCAGCAGGTTGACCAGAATACGGTTGTTGCGATCCCAAGAATCGAGAATTGCATCGATGAGTTCGCTGTCGATGATTTGTGCCATGCTCACCTCCGTACATTTTGAGGCGATCATGATCCACTGGACGCATTTCAAGGGGCTTGCCAGCGCGAGGACCCTGATCTACGGCCTCTTAACCTTGAGAGTGATCGCCACCGTTTACCGTACGACGGTGAAGCCATGGTGGATCTTCATAGATGATTGATGAGCGACGCAATGCTTGCCGCACCGAAGCCGTTGTCGATGTTGACCACGGAAACGTTGGGCGAGCAGGTGTTCAACATGCCCAGCAGCGCAGCCAGGCCGCCGAAGGAAGCACCGTAACCGATGCTGGTCGGGACAGCAATTACCGGTGCATTCACCAGGCCGCCGACGACGGTTGGCAGCGCGCCCTCCATGCCCGCACAGACGACGAGCACGCGCGCCGATTGCAGGGAGTTCTTCTGCGCCAGCAGCCGGTGAATCCCGGCGACGCCGACATCTGCGATCAATTCGACGGTATTTCCCATCAGCCGCGCTGTGACAACGGCCTCTTCAGCAACCGGCAGATCGCTGGTGCCGGCGCAAACAACACCGATGGTTCCCTTGCCTGGCGTGGCCGGAGCCTGCGTGAGCGAGATGGCACGAGCCATCTCATGGAACTCAGCGCGCGGTTCCACGGCTTCGACAGCTTCGAATGTCTCGCGCGAGGCGCGCGTTGCCAGCACGTTACCACCGGCCTGCGCCATTCGCGCGAAGATTGCGGCGACTTGTCCAGGCGTCTTGCCGGCAGAGAAGATCACCTCGGGCATTCCTGTTCGCAGAGAGCGATGATGGTCGACCTTGGCAAATCCCATCTCTTCAAAGGGCATCACCTTGAGCCGCTCAAGAGCGTCGTGGACAGGAGTGCGGCCCTCGCGGACCTCGTTGAGCAAGGCCTCGATCGATGCGCGATCCATCAGTTTTTCTCCTTTGCCGTCGCATAGATCCGCATGGCTTCTTCCATCACTCGCTTGAGCGGAACCGCGTGCTGCCGAGCGAGCGCCCGGCAATCCTCGTACTCGGGCGCGGCATTGGCAATTGTGCCGTTGGGCAAGCGAGCAACCTTGAAGCGTACGCTGCCCCAACTCGTCTCAACTTCGACGAACTCGCGTGCTAGAGCCGCTTTCTTCTCCACCCGCCAGCGCAAACCGATGGTTGTGGTCTCGCGGAAGAGCAACTCGCGCAACTCGGAGATGAGATCGGGACGGCAGAGCACGGTGATCTGCACACCAGTTCGGCCCTTCTTCATCTGCACTGCAACGCGATAAACATCCCACGCGCCGGCCTCAAGCAGCCTCTCGCTGACGTAGGCAAGCAACTGCGGGCTGGAATCGTCGATGACCGTCTCGATCACAGCGATCTCCTCGGTTGCGCCACTCACATTGGCATCTTCCTCGCCTACGAGCAGACGCAACAGGTTGGGCTGGCCCGGTGTCTCTCGCCCGCCCGCGCCATAGCCAGTCTTCACGACGCGCATGGCTGGGAGCGGCGCGTAGTGCACGTCGAGCATTCGCAGAAGGGCCGCGCCAGTCGGGGTCACTCGCTCCATCGCCGGTCCCGCGGCATAGACGGGAGCGTCACCGAGCAATGCGAGTGTTGCCGGCGCGGGAACTGGAAGCGTGCCGTGCTGGCAGACTACCGTTCCGCTGCCAACGTTGAGGGGTGAGCAAAACCAGCGGTCAATATTCAAACTCTCGGCGCCAACAGCCGCGCAGACAATATCGACGATCGTGTCCACCGCACCCACTTCGTGAAAGTGAACCTGCTCAACAGGAACGTCATGAATTGCAGCCTCGGCCTCGCCTAGGAGCTGGAAGGCTCGAGTCGAACGCTGCTTCACTTGCTCACTAAGCGGAGCTGAGCGGATGATGGAGAGAATCGTCGAGAGCGAGCGGTGCGCGGCGTGAGTGTGCGACCGCTCGTGCGAATGCGTGTGAGGATGCGCATGTTCCGCGTGGGAGTGAGCCTCGTGAGAGTGTGGGTCATGTGAATGCTCGCGGGTGTCGTCCGGCGCGATCACATCCACCTTGGTACCCGCCAGTCCGCCGCGACTCACCTTGCGCATCTCAAGCCGGGCGCCTACATTCAGAGCGGTGGCTGTTTCCGCCAAATGGGTGAAGGGCACGCCGGCATCCACCAAAGCGCCCAGCAGCATGTCGCCGCTGATGCCGGAAAAACACTCAAGAAAACCTATACGCATCGCATTGTGATTCTAAATTGCCGGCTATGCCCCGCGCTTCGCCAGGACTTCGGCAGGCAGGATCGCATTGAGCGATCCAGAGTGGAATCCCGAACAATCGAGCGTCACATATTGGAAGCCGGCCTGCTTGAGTGCGGCAGTGATAGCGTCGAGCATCTCCATCGTGAGGGCGCGGGGTAGCTCGGCGCGGGCGATTTCCACGCGGGCAAGTTCGCCATGGTGACGAACCCGCAACTCACGAAAGCCCAGCTGACGCAGGCTCTCTTCGGCTCTCTCAACCTGATCGAGCACCTCGCGGGTCACAGCGCGACCGTACTCGACGCGCGAGGAAAGGCAGGGCGCTGCGGGGCGATCCCAGAAGGGATACCCGGCAGCTTTGGCTAGCGCGCGAATTTCGATCTTGGTTAGCCCGACTTGGGCCAGCGGCGCCAGAACGGCGTGCTCCTCGGCCGCGCGCTGTCCGGGACGAAAGTCCCTGGTATCGTCGGCGTTCATGCCATAGGCAATGTGCTCAAAACCGAACTTCGGACCGAGCGTCTCCATCTCCGCAAAGAGAGCGTCCTTGCAATGGAAGCATCGATTGGCGTCGTTGCGCCGGTACTCGGGCGATTCGAGTTCTCCAGTCTCGACGATGTGCAATGGTATTCCGCGTTCCCGTGCAAATTCGCAGGCCTGCTCGAAGTCACGGCGCGCAAGGCTGGGCGAGTCGGCCAGCACTGCGAGCATGCGGCTGCCCAGAACGCGATACGCAGTGGCTGCCAGAAATGCCGAATCCACGCCGCCCGAGTAAGCAACGATCACGTTGCCCAATTCGGCGAGCCGCGCCTCTAACGCACTCAGCTTTCGCTCGGCGCTTGCTGCCTCTGCCGTCTCCAAGGAATTCATCCGCGCCTGAACCGCCATGGGCCGATTATAGTCTTCAGATGCAAAAAGACAGGAAAAAGCCCTTCATGGGCGGCGGTAAACATCATAGCGGCCCAGCTTGCGGTAGAGAAAAAAGACCCGCTGAAGAGCCTCGAGCGAGGCTTCTCGCTGCGGTGTGGGATCTTCCTTGATCTGCAGATCTCGCTTCACGATCAACCAGTGAAGTTTGCGGACCTTGGCCTCTTCAAGGAGTTCGGAGGGCGAAAACGGGTCAGTAGCCTTATCGAAGAGCAAGACGGGGAATTGCGGAACGCGACCCGTGGCAAAGTAGAAGGGATCTTCTCCGGGTATAAGAAGCACTCCGTCGGAAACGGGGATTTCGTTGGCCGCGAAGTGCAGCAGCTCTTCAAACTCTGGCAGAAACGGACCGGCGACCGCAATTCCTCTCAGCGCCGGCTCGGCAGAGTGCACAACCGGGCCCTCGATATTCGCATAGGAGAGCCGTTCTTCGCTAACCATGTACAGGCCACCGCAAAGGAGAAGCGTCGCCGAGATGATAGCACTCAAAACCGGAGCTACGAATGGAGTTCGATGAGTAGTTTCCGTGGGACTGCCCGACGACTCGATCGACGAGAGGAAGACGATCATCTCGGCGATGAGAAGCACAAGTAACGGCCAGATGGCATAAGTCGATCCCCAAAGTTGCTGCGAGAGCAGTGTTCCGTTGATGGTGACCAGCAATATCGCGGGCAACAGCGCGCGGAGGCCTAGACTGCGCTCGCGATCGCGGACGAGACCGTGCCACAGGTTGAAGAGCGTGAGCGACGCGCTGAGAATCATCAGGAGCGGCCATAGCGCAAGCAGGCTGCTGGCGCGGTCATCAGCATCGGTAGAAAGCAAAAGACCCGCCAAGGTCCAGATAAACGGCGCCGCCAGCAATACCAAAGCTGAAAGGCGCACCAACAGCGCCTTGGAGTAGCGGCAATACAAGAGCACAAGTGCCCCCGCAACGGCCGGAAGCCACCAAAGCAGCGACGGCTCGGCGTAAACACCGAGCATTTCCTCGAACCCTGGCAGACGCCGCTGCGACGCGAAGTGGATGGTCCATTGGATATAGCTGCCGAGACCGCACGTGAAGCGCAGCAAAAGGCCTACAGCGAAAAGCGATGTAACCGCGCCGCTCAGAACTGCCAACAGCTCTGCGCTGTCCTCTGAGCTTGAGCCGCGCCGAGCCCTTTTCACAATCAAGAGTAAGAGAATGAAGGCGGACGCGGAGGCTAGAAGTGGAAGACCGATGTTCTGTTTGAAGAAGAGCGGCAGCGGGAGCGTGGCGCCAGCAAGGAACGGCCGCCAGGGCGCGGTTGCCGGGCTCGATTTCAACGTTTTGCCGGAGTTAGCCGGAATCCGTTGCAAAAGATAGATGACGAGAAGAATCGAAAAGACACAATCGCAATCGTAAGAAGGAAACGGCAGAATACTATAGATACCCAGCACAGTCAGCGGCGCCGCCAGCAAAAGAGAGACAAGCCATGATCCGTGCACCCTGGCCCGCAGTGTGCCGAGCACGATGCGCCAGGCGAGCACAGTACCCAGCCCGCCGGCAATTGCGGCGTAGAGAACGTGGTGGAAGAAGACCCTGCCGGCAAGACGAATGATCGCAGCCTGAATCAGGAAGGTCAATGGTGCGTGGGCCAGCGGAAAATCGCGATATGGCATCTGCCCGAGCGCGATGCGGGAGCTGGTGTCCAATGTGTAGCTCGCATCCCAGAGAACAGTAAGATGCGCATTTTGCCACAGAGTTACGGCCGCAGTTGCGAGAAAGAGAGCGGCCGATGCAAGGCTGTCGCGTAACCTCCAGGTATCCTCAAGTGAGCTCAGCTTCACTTTGACCGGCTTGGAGTTACGCGTGGATGCGGCGTTCGTTGACACGAGACTAGTTTATCCTTCGATCAGAGCGGAGCGAATTGGGCAGCAAGGCATTGCGGGCTTCTGGCGGTCTCTTCTCTCAAGTGCCGGCCATCACAGCAAAGCTTCCCCAGCTGCCGTAAGCGTTAAATGGGATGATGGTACGCCCGGAGCCGGAAGATGGGCCTGCTTCCGGGGATCTCCGCCTCGCGTTTGCGCAGCTAGATCGCAGCCGCCGAAACCGTTCCCCTCCATGGAGTGGCCCTGCGGTCCGCAGAGCCAGCGGAGTTTGCGAATGAGCATTCTCGACACTAACAGCCGCAGAGATTTTTTCAAGGGTTCTCTTGGCGGAGCTGCGCTTTGGTGCGCCGGCGGCGTGACGGGAGCACTGTCGGCAGAAGCTCGTGCAGCCGAATCCGGCGCTGCTGCGAAATCAAAGGTCGTTGTTGCGCGGGATGAGAAACTTCGTGGCGCCGGACCATCTGTGGATTCGAACCGCATGCTGGCGCTGATCGATCGCAGCATGCAGACCCTGTTTGGACGCAATCACCCGACCGATCCATGGAGAATGCTGATCCGTCCAGGCGAGACCGTGAGCCTCAAAGTGAATTCCCTTGGAGGCCGCGGAATCTCCACCAATGTTCAGCTCATTGCGGCCATCTGCAGGCGTTTGCAGGAGTCTGGCGTCAAGCCTGCCGACATCGTAATCTGGGACCGCGATTGCTCGGAGCTGGAACGTGCCGGTTTTCGTCTGGCAGTAGGTGGAGACGGTGTGCAGTGCCTAGGCACCGACCGTATCGGCTATGAGCAGGAGCTGTCGTCGTATGGCAGCGTTGGAAGCCGAGTGTCGAAGATTCTCACCCAACGCTCGAATGCGCTCATCAACCTTCCTGTCTTGAAAGACCACGACGGCGCCGGGATCACGATCGCGCTCAAGAATATGTACGGCGTCATCCATAACCCCAACAAGTACCACCCCAACGGCTGCGATCCATATGTTGCAGATCTGAACATGCTGCCTGAGATTCGCAGTCGTATGCGACTGACGATCTGCGATGCGACCACCGCTATGTATGAAGGCGGCCCTGCTTACAAGCCGGAGCATAGCTGGAATGCCAACACTCTGCTCGTCTCTCAGGATCCCGTCGCGCTCGACCAGATAGGCTGGCAGATGATCGAACGCAAGCGCGCCGAAAAGGGCTTGAAGACGCTCGATGCCGAGGAGCGCGCGCCAAAGTATATTGCGACAGCGGCGGATGCCGAACACCGCCTGGGCAACAACGATCCGAAACGGATCTCTCTTGTCGAGGTCTAGGATCTGCAGAGAGGTTGAATATGTCTTGTAGCTTGGATATCGAGGGCAAAATGAATGGCCAGCACCCACTGGATCGCCGCTCGTTCTTGAAATGCGCGCTGGCTTCGGGAGCGGCGCTGGGAGTGGCCAGCGTCGCTCATCCCGCCGGGGCTGCTGCGAGCGAAGACGACTCGCGCTACGTTGTCGAAGCGAGGTTCTATCAGAGGCTTCAGGATCGCAAGATCAAGTGCAAGCTCTGTCCGCGCGAGTGCACGGTAGGAGACAAGGAGCGCGGCTATTGCGGGGTGCGCGAAAATCGCGGCGGCACCTACTACACGCTGGTCCACTCGCGCATCGCGGCGGCGCACGTCGATCCGGTCGAAAAGAAGCCGCTCTTCCACTATCTGCCGGGGACGACGGCATTCTCGCTCGGCACCGCCGGTTGCAATGTCAATTGCAAATTCTGCCAGAACTGGGAGATCTCGCAGTCGCGTCCCGAGCAGGTTCCCGCGCAATATACGCCACCTCAGCGCGTTGCTGAACTCGCCAAGCAATACAACTGCCCTACAGTCGCCTACACGTATAGCGAGCCGGTGGTCTTCAGCGAGTATCTGATGGATGCAGCAGATGCGGCGCACGCGGCTGACATCCGCAGTATTGTGGTATCGAACGGCTACATACAAGCGGATGCGCTGAAGACCGCCTACGGAAAGATGGACGCGGTCAAGATCGACCTCAAGTCGTTCTCCGAGTCGTATTATCGCCAGGTTGTCACCGGCCAGTTGAAACCGGTGCTGGACACGCTCGTTAATCTGCGCAAGCTCGGCAAGTGGACGGAGATCGTCTACCTGACCGTGCCCACACTCAACGACAGCGATCAGGAGTTTCGCGGTCTTGCGCAATGGATCAAGACGAATCTCGGAGAGGATGTGCCGCTGCATTTCACGCAGTTTCATCCCGAGTATCTGTTGAAGAATCTTCCCATCACTCCGATACCGACGCTGGAACGCGCCAAGGCGATTGCCGATGCCGAAGGGCTTCACTACGTCTATATTGGCAATGTACCGGGACATCCAGCGCAGCACACCTACTGCCCCAAGTGCCGCAAGATGCTCGTCGAGCGAGTGGGATTTACGGCAAGCGAGGTGCTGATTCAGAAGAACCGTTGCCCATTTTGCCAACAGCCGATCGCAGGCATCTGGCACGTTTGAAGAATGCAGGGAGATTACGCACATGCTTATCGCCATGAACCCGAACGCCTACTGGCTCACCGCTCCGCTGGTCGCTCTGCTGATCTTCACGCCGCTCAAGCACGTCAGTGCAGACGCCACGCTAAAAGTGCGCCAAGCGGCCGTCGCAGGCAGCTTCTATCCCTCGGACCCGAAGGAGCTGTCAGCAATGATCGACGAGCTGCTGGCGCGCGTCCCCGGGCCGCCGGTTACCGATCAAATCCTGGCCGCAGTGGCACCTCATGCCGGCTACGCTTATTCCGGACCGGTGGCCGCCTGCACCTACGCGGCACTGAAAGGACGCAAGTTTTCGCGGGTCGTGGTGATTGCTCCATCGCACCATGTTGCCTTTGACTTCAGTTCAGTTTATGAGGGAGACGCTTACGCGACGCCGCTGGGGAATGTGCCGGTAGACAAGACCTTTGCGCGGCAACTGGCGAAGATGAACCCGACGATTCAGCTTTCAACCAAGGGACACGATCCCACGCCGGATGGCGGCGAACATGCGATCGAGGTCGAGTTGCCTTGGCTGCAGAGGATTCTGGGCAACTTTGAAGTTGTGCCCATCGTGATGGGAGACCAGAGCTATGAGTCGAGCCGCGCACTTGGCGCTGCGCTGGCGAAGTTGATCAAGAGCGAAGGAAAGGAAGGCGACACGCTCGTCCTGGCCAGTTCCGATCTTTCGCATTTTCACACCTACGATGATGCGGTGAGGATCGACCACAAGACCCTCGGCGCGCTTGCCGCCTGGGACTACTTCAGCATGTCGCGCAATTTTCAGTCACAGATTTGGGAGGCCTGCGGAGGCGCACCGATCGTTGCCACGATGATTTACGCCGAGCGCATGGGAGCTAACAAAGCGCAGGTTTTGAAGTACGCGAATTCAGGGGACGTGACGGGCGACCACTCGCGCGTGGTCGGATACAGCGCGGATATCTTCGTGAAAGCTCCTGCCGATAAGGCCGCTGATCCGCCCTTTTCGCTGAGCGAAGAGGAGAAGGGCGAATTGCTGGCGCTGGCACGCAAGTCGGTGGAGTTTGCTGTCGAGAAGAATCAGCTGTACGAGCCGCCAGCGAGCGCAAGCGTCATTCTGAACCAGGAGCGCGGCGCTTTTGTGACTCTCACCAAATCCGGAGATCTACGCGGATGCATTGGATACACATCCGCGGTGAAACCGCTCTACATGACGGTGCGCGACACGGCAACACACGCCGCTTTGCATGATCCCCGCTTCCAGGCAGTGTCGGCTTCGGAGCTGCCGCAGCTCGCCTATGAGATTTCTGTGCTCTCGCCGTTGCGCCGCGTGACGGACATTCAGCAGATCACGATCGGCGAACACGGACTGCTGATGAAAAACGGCGGCTACGACGGTCTATTGCTGCCGCAGGTTCCGGTCGAACAGAAGTGGGACCGGCAGACGTTCCTCGAGCAGACCTGCCGTAAAGCGGGCATGAACGCCAACTGCTGGAAGGACGAGGATACGGACATCTTCAGCTTCACCGCAGTTGTCTTTCACGAGAAAAAGCCCTAGAAGGCTGTTTTCGTAAGTTACTCATTTCCGTTCGATTATTAGCTCATTCTCCTGTTTCTCGGGTGTTGACTAGATAATTAACAACACGATTTGCAGAAATATTTTAGGGGGTGGGTAGCTTCTTCTCGGGGACCTGAGAACGTGGGGCAGGTGTCAGGGAAGTCTGGCCAATCCTGCTCCATGCTTCTATTGTGCGTCAGCGAAGTGTAATTCTATGCAAAGCCGAATGCGAATTGTCATTGCGGCGGAAGCTGAGCCATGCGGTCAACAGAGTTGGCGCCAGATTGATTGCCACGCAGAGCCAGGCCGTGCCCCAGAATCCAAAGACTGGAATCAGGTAGCCACTGAGCAGCAGAGCTCCCGCGCAGCCGCCTATCAGATCGACAGAATAGAGCATGCCGAGGTTGCGCCCTCCGCTGCGGTTGTGCCGAGCGAGCGCCGTTGCCATGGGAAACTGATAGCCACCCAAGATTCCGCAGAGCGCGGCCAGGGCGGGAAAGATGCACTGCGCCGCGAGCCACGTCGCGGCCGTCGAAGAGAGCCGGGCGAGTTGGGCAGCCAACATAATCAGCAGTGGCGCAGAGAAGGCGAGCGAGAGTTGAGTGGATGCAAGCCGGCGGTAGAGTGAGTGTCGATCCCCAGGAATGCGCCGCAGGCCGAGCCAGCCGCCAAGCGCGATGCCAGCCATGAAGAGCGCGATCAGGATCGCCAGTTGACTATAGACGAAGCCGTAGATCGATTGGAAGGCGAGCAAAAGAAAGATCTGGAGTGCCATCATTGTGAAGCCAGCAGCTCCGATGGACAGCGCAGCCGCTGAACGAGAGCGCTGTTCGCGCGCGGGAAGAAAGGCCAGCATCGCGGCCATGAGAGACAGAGCCAACAGCACGGTTCCGAGAACAGACTTGAAATTGAGGCTCCCGGCGGTGCGCAACCAACTGGCATAGTCCGGCTTGAACTGCGCGCTCCAGAGCACGGCATTGAAGTAGTAGGCGATGGGCGAGAAGTCGCGATTGACCTGCGTGGCGGGCAATGGCTGCAAGCGCTCGCGCACCTCGTCCATGCGATCGGGCATCATGCGAAAGGGAATGAAGTATTTTGACACATACCGTGTCTGCAGCTTGCGCTGTTGCAATCGCGCAATCAGGGTTTGTGGATCGCCGGTAAGAACGCCGGCGCTCGCCGCTCCGAAGAAGTGAATCGTGTCGCCAGGAATCGAGACGACATTTGGAAAGACCTCTCGCAGCGTGCGGTTGATGCAGCGGAGAAACCCTGCCAGATCTGGACTGATCGCCTCCTCGGACGAACGCAGTTGGAGGGCGAGCAAGCCGTTGGGCGCGAGGTGAGCGCGCGCCGAGCGAAAGAACTCGACTGTGTAGAAGCGGTTGAGTTGCGCGGTCTGGGGATCGGGAGCATTCACGATGATCACATCGAAGCTCTCACGTGTCGAAGCGAGCCAGGCCCGGCCGTCGGTGAAGTGTATGCGCACCCTGGGATCGGAGGATAGGGCCGTAGGTTCCGATGGAAGGAACTCGTGGGTCATGACGATCAGCGTGGGATCGAGTTCGACGAGGTCGATGCGCTCGATGGTGGGATGCTTGAGGGCCTGTGCGACACTTCCGTTAGCGCCACCGCCGATGAGCAGCACGCGCCGGGGCGCAGGGTGCTCCAGGAGTGCGTAGTGGACTGACTCTTCCGCCGCGCTTTCGTCAGGCGCGCTGGCCAGGATGAGGCCGTTTTCATAGAGGCTGCGGATGCTGCCGGTCTCGGTGACCGTCAGGTTGCCATAGACGGAATCGCGCGAGGCAAGCAGATGAAAGCCGCACCACTGACGGGCCCGGCTTTGAATGTCGAGCCACGGAGCGAGACGAACGACGGCGAAGAGCTCGATCACGATGGCTGCGCTGGCGAGGAGCTTTCTGCTTGTCCCGGATAAGAGGATAGCGGCCATCGATAGATTCAGGAAGAGAACGATGCCGGCGATCTGGAATGGCGCAAGGTTGCGCAGCAGGACGAGGCTGGCGATGCCTCCCAGTGCCGAGCCGGCCGCTTCGAGCAGGTACGCAGCACCGAGAGCTTTGCGTTGGCCGACGGCGGGGTCTTCGCCGACCAGTTGAGCCGCAGCTACGAAGAGCGCGCCCGCGACAGCACAAAAGAGGCTGAGGCAAGCGAGCGATGCGAGCAAAGCCGGGAGCGGGCCAACCAGTTCACCCGGCACGGATTGAAAGACGCTCTTGCTCGCGCGTAGAGCAAAGATGGTCGCCGGAAGGCTGAAGCCTAGCAGGCACTCGAACAGAGCGACAGCTCGACGAGCATAGTCGCAGCACAGCGCAAGACGCCCGCAGACGAAGCTTCCGACGGCGGTCCAAAAAAGCCACGTCGCGAGCAGGATTCCAATCGAGCTCTCGTTGCCATTGAAGACAATCATCAGCTCGCGCATGAGCACGACCTGGCCCATGACGGCGCTGAAGCCGGTCAGCATCAGAGCCGCTTTGACCCGAGCTGCGCGGCGGGTGAGCGAATGGGGTGAAGTTGGCATCAGAGCGCAATTATTGATCTGCTCCCGCGGGAATGCAACCTGTTTCGTTTCAATCGGCAACGTGTGGAGCACGGGTGTGTGGGCGCAAGGACAAGGTGATGCGTATCACTGCCGGACGCGTTTAAGGGGCTGAGAATGAGGGGTTTGAGAGAGTCTGTCTGCGAAGAGTTCTCAGTCGTTGATCTCGGATGCACGTGACGGGACGAATAGGAATCGAAATGGGGAATCCAGGAAAAAAGGACCGTGGCCAGCTGCGGGTGGACATTGAAGAGTGCAAGGGCTGCGGACTCTGCGTGGATGCCTGCCCTCCCAAGTTGATCGTGCTGAATGAGCGGCTGAATCGCTATGGCTATCGCACGGCGGCGTACGCGGGTGTGGGGTGCACGGCTTGCGGCATCTGCTTCATGGTCTGCCCTGAGCCCGGAGCGATTACGGTATTGAGAATCATGCAACGAGCGAGCGACACGCCACACGGCGGGGAAGTGGGCACGGCAGGAGCGAGCGAATGCGGAAGCAACTGATGAAGGGGAACGAAGCAATCGTCAGAAGCGCGATTCTCTCAGGATGCCGCGCCTTCTATGGTTATCCGATCACGCCGGCGAGCGAGATCGCCGAGGCTGCGGCGCTCTATATGCCGCAGGCAGGCGGCGTCTTTCTGCAGGCCGAGAGCGAAGTCGCGGCGATGAACATGATCTACGGCGCCGCATCGGCGGGCGTGAGATCGATGTCTGCATCGAGCGGGCCGGGGATCAGCCTGATGCAGGAAGGCATCAGCTATATGGCGGGCGCGGAGCTGCCCTGCGTGATCGCCGACATCACCCGCGGCGGACCGGGGCTGGGAAACATCGCCGCCGAGCAGGGCGACTATCACCAGGTTGTGAAGGGCGGCGGTCATGGGAACTACCGCACGATCGTTCTTGCGCCGCACTCGGTGCAGGAGATGGCAGACTTGACGGCGCTGGCCTTTGAGTTGGCCGACCGCTATCGCAATCCGGTGGTCGTGCTGGCCGATGGCTTTATCGGACAGATGATGGAACCGGTTGCATTTCCGCAGAAAGCGATCGAGCCGCAGACGCCTGCGTATGCCGTGATGGGCACGGAGGAGACGCGCGGAAATCTCATCACGTCGTTGCATCTTGACATCGATGAGATGGAAGCGCATCAACATCATCTTGAATCCAAGTATCGCCGCGCCGAAGAGTGCGAGACTCGCGCTGAGGAATGGCGCACCGGCGATGCAGAGATTGTGCTTGTGGGCTACGGGATCATGGGCCGGATCTTGAAGGCTGTTGCGGCTGACGCGCGCGCGAACGGGCTCAAGGTCGGCGTGCTGCGTCCCATTACGCTCTATCCGTTTCCGAAGTTGGATCTGAGGCGGCTGGCTCAGACTGCCCGAGTATTTGCTGTTGTGGAGATGAGCAACGGCCAGATGCTTGAAGACGTCCAACTGGCGCTCAACGGCGCTCGGCCGGTTGAGTTCTTCAGCCGTGTTGGCGGCAATGTTCCGTCGCATGAAGAGGTGCTTGGCTTTGTGCGAGAACAGGCGCGGCAGATGCTGGCATTGCAGCCGGAGGAGAAGCAGGTGGCCCATGTCTAGCGAGACGATCGCTGAGTACGCGGTATCGCACGGCAAGGCGAAGTCCTTTTACGAGCGCTATGAGCGCAAGAGCGAGTTGCAGCACCAGACGCACTTCTGCCCCGGCTGCGGACACGGCCAGGTGCACAAGATGCTGGCCAAGGCCATCGACGAGCTTGGCATCCAGAACAGAACCATCATGGTCGGTCCGGTCGGCTGCGGCGTCTTTACCTATAACTATTTCGATGTGGGGAATATCTCGGCTGCGCACGGGCGCGCACCGGCTGTGGCCACAGGTGCGAAACGCAGCAGGCCGGAGAGCATCGTGATCGACTACCAGGGCGATGGCGATCTGGCGGCGATCGGCTCATCGGAGATCTTGCATGCGGCCAATCGCGGCGAACAGATCACAGTGATCTTCATCAACAACGCTATCTACAGCATGACCGGAGGACAGGCCGCACCGACGACCCTGCTGGGACAGAAAAGCGCGACCTCTCCGAATGGACGAAACGCTGCGAGCGAGGGTTATCCGCTGCACGTGTGCGAACTGCTAGCCACGCTGGAGGCTCCGGTCTACATCGAGCGCGTCGGACTCGGAGATACAAAACAGATTGTGCAAGCCACAAAAGCCATCAAGCGGGCCGTCGAAAACCAGGTGCGCGGACTGGGCTTTTCGCTGATCGAGGTGCTCTCGCCTTGCCCCACCATCTTCAAAATGAATCCGGTGCAGGCGCAACTCTGGGTGCGTGACGTGATGCAGAAGACCTTTCCGCTGGGCGTCTATTGCGATCGCACCAAAGAGGCGAGGCTTAAACAGAATCACGAAGCTCGGCCCACGCTCGACCGGATTCCGCAGATTCTGGGCGTCGACGATGAGAGCTTGCCCAAAGGCAATCACCTTGCGCGCGACATGGCAAGGGATTTAGATCTTCGCGTGCGCGTTGCGGGCTTTGGAGGACAGGGTGTCCTGCTGCTTGGCGAGGTGCTGGCCGAGGGTGGATTGGACGCAGGTCTGGAGGTTTCGTGGCTTCCATCGTATGGACCGGAGATGCGCTCGGGGACTTCGAACTGTCATGTGCGCCTGACCCGGCAAATCATCGATTCGCCGATGGTGAACAGCCCGAATCTATTGGTTGCGATGAATGAGCCTTCGCTCAGGAAGTTTGTGAAGAACGTGCCTGCCGGAGGATGGATTCTCTACAACGGCGAAGCGTTCCCAGAGGATTGCGAGCGGGAAGGCGTGCATGTGCTGGCGCGGCCGTTTAGCGAGATTGCGAATGAACTGGGCGATGCGCGCGCGGGCAACATGGTGATGCTGGGCGCGCTGCTTGAGATCAGCGGAGTGCTGCAAGAGGTGAATGTCGATGCGGCTCTCAAGAGGCTGGTGAAGAATCCGCGCTGGACTGAGCTGAACAAACGCGCACTTGCGCGGGGCCGGGAGCTGGCGAGAGAGTCGTAGCACTCGAACACGATGACCTCGTGGTGCGCCGCACAAGCGGTAGCACATCACGAGGTCATCAACGTTTCAGAGATGGTTTGGACCTATTGCGGGGCCCAGATGCGGAATTGACCGCCGACATGCATAAGGCTCATCAGGTAGAGCATGCCGTCGTAGTAGCGGTCCTGGCCCGAGGGAATCGGCGCATTCCATAGCGCATCGGTGAAGAGCTTTGCGCGGCCCTGGTTATAGGCTGCGAGGCCTGCCACAGCGTTTACGCTCACCAACCCGACTCGCAGGTCATGATGAGTCTGCTTCGTCTTGGCATCCACTTCCTGGCCGTCGAGCGTATAGACCGGCGCCGTATTTCCGACTCCTTGCGTGGCAAAAAACTCCTGAATGCGGTCGCTCAACTCCTGTTCGGCGGGTGCGCCGCGCCACCAAGACCAATCGACCGCCCAGTTGCTGGCGGTGCGCCATGCGTCGTAAGCAAACTCGCCGGACTGCGGATTGCTGGTGACGTGCGGTGTGCCGTCGAAGTTGGCATAGTCAGGTGTCAGGCCGGTCTTGGGGTTGGCGGCCTTTGAGAAAAAGGATCGGCTCGCGCCGGCCGCTCGCTGCCAGAAGTCGCGGTCATCTTCTGGCCCCCAGCGGGCCCATAGTTCATAGAAGGCCGGCAAATGATAGGAAGGATCGGTGAAGGGCTGCGCCGTGATCTGGGGAACGAAGAGGATCATGGCGTTCTCTTCGTTGACCTCGGAACCCAAGCTGCGCTGCCCAAACTTCGTCGGGCCGGTCATGATCGCCCTGTGGCGCATGGTGGTGAGCAGTTGTTCCGCCTCGGCGTGGTAGTCGTAGATGCCCTGACCGCCCGGCCAGCGATTGCCCGCAAAGAAGAGCGACATGACAAAGTACTCTTCTCCGTCGGGCGCGGGGGTCTCCTCGTTGGAGGTGCCGTCGGTCTTGCACGACCAGGAAAAATAGCCGTACGCGGGATGACTCGGATCGCCCACGTACATGTAAGTCTTCGCCCAGTTCCAGAGCGCGTCAAAGTCGGACTTCTTGCCCAACTGAACGGCAATCATCATGCCGTAGGACATGCCCTCCGTGCGCACGTCGCGGTTTCCCCAGTCGGTCACATACATCAGCGGACCGTTGGCGTTGCTGCCTGCGGCGAAGGCGGTGGCCTGTGTGATCGGGTCGCCGTGAAAGAGCTGCTTGTAGGCTGCTTCGATCTTGGCCTTTATCTCTCCATTGGAGTGGCCGGTTTCGGCGAAGAGATTGCGGTACTTCCCGCTTGCATAGGCACCGGCATCGTCCTTGCGCGCGGACTTTGCTATTGCGAAAGGAGCAGCGAGGAGGGACAGAATCAGAGTGGTCGAGAGCAGATAAGAACGGGAGCGAATCGCGAACATTGGTCAGCCTTCTTGATTGCGGAACAGGCTGGGGGATGCCACACCGCTCAGCGACAAGTATCAATCCTTGCCCGGGTGGCTGGCAATGACCGAGGATGGCTGCCTTGACAAGCGGGAGGCCGGAGAGATTGCGCCAGCCAAAGTTCATGCTCTGGAAAGATTCCAAAGGAGTTCCGCGCCGATCTCTAATTCTGCCGTGAGTCTTTTTTCTTCTGTTCGGCTGCGCGGGCCTGTGCGTCGAGCCCGTGCGTCGGGTCCCTATGAAGGATTTTTCGGGAGACATCGGGCCAGAACTCGTCAAAGATGGAGCCGATGCCTCCCTCGGCAGTGACGATGAATCCATTGGTGAAGGTCTGACTGACACCCGAATTGGTGGACGGATAGTAGAGATTTGAAATCGCACCCGCGACGATGTTGCCGCCGACGTTAGAGTAATTGGGTTCCCACCTGCTCGAGTTGTCGTGCTTGCAGATGACGTTGGTGGCGAGGGAATAGAGAAGCCGGTGCGTGACGGTTCCATGGCCCAGGCGGAAGTAACGCGGGTCCTGATGCAAGATGGAGGGTAGAATGCCATTGCCGATGATGTTGCCGTCGAAGGCGTCGAGGTAGGCGGCGCCAGACCGCTTTCCATAACCCTCTATACCCCATCCGAAGCCTTTGTCATCGTCCATTGCCTCGTGATATCCGGCAGCCACGAAGGCCACACCGAAGGCTACCGGATCGATCGAGGAACGGAGGGCAAGCTTCATTTTTTGCGCTGCAGTCATCGAAACGGCATCGCTGCGATAGGAGATGTTGAATTGCGGCAATACGCCGACTACCCGCTGCGTCTCTTGCTCCTTGATCTGCTCATCGGCCTTTTCGTGCTGGCTTTTTGGCGTGTCAGGCTGCTGAGTGGCGGTTTGTGAGCTGGAAGTGCTCTGAGCTGCGCCGCTCCGGGTCGGCGCGGCGCTCTGGTCTTGCGACGGCGGAGTCTGCGGTTGCTGCGGCTCGGCCGGCGCTGACTGCGCCTCCGGAGCGTCGGGAAGCTCCGCGACGGCTGTGAGTCGCGAGTCCGATTCCTGCGCATGAATGCGGCCGCAGAGCGCGAAGAGAGCTAAAACTGTTGCGATAGCGACACAGAGAAGAGACGAGCGTGAGTGCATTCAATCACCAGTCAGGAAGTCGGAGTCCGTCAAGGCCACTCAGCTGAAATGGAGGTAAAACCGGCCCAGAGGAACGAACCAAGGGTCTTTTGCCCCTTGTGGCGTTACCTGCGAGTAGCGCCGTTCAGGGCCGGCCTTCAGCTTGCGGATAGTCCTCCGTTTGTTAGACGCAACTCCCGCTCTGCAGGATACGAAGAAGGCCACAGGTGGCGCACCGCACCGCATCTCGGCTTCTGGAGTTGAAGGCGCCGGCTTCCGGCGCCTCGTCCCCACCATTATTGTATCGCCTGGCGGCTCTTGATCTCTTTGAGCAGCACCTCGACCTTGTCTTCGTTCTCGAGAGCTTGAAAGCGGTCTTCGAGCGACTCGGGAGCCAACACCTCGCTGGCGGCCACGTTTTCAGCCGACTTGAGGTGCACTTTGGTCTGCATCCGGCCTATCGCGTGCTCCTGGCTTCCGCCGACGATCTGGCGAGCCTGCGTTGCGCGCCCCACAACCTTGGCGCGGCGATGCTCTGCCATCAGCATCTCGCAGCGGGCTCGTGTCTCGCCCAGTTTCTGCTCCAGCTTGCGCAAGGCCTGGCGCAGGTTGTCGGCCTCATGCTTCTGGTCCTCGGCCTGCGTGGTGAAACCGGCCACCAGCTGGTCGTGGCTCAACGCACGTTCGAGAGCAGCCCGGGCCAGATCATCGTGGCCCTTCTCGACGGCCAGTTCGGCTTTGCGCCGCCACTCGGCCGCCTGCTCGATCTGCTCGGCGCGCTTCTTGCCCAGCAGATGTTCGTCGGCGATGGCGATGGCGACCTGGGTCTTCACCTGCATGAGCTGATTCTCCATATCCAGCACGATTTGTTTCAACATCCGCTCCGGATCTTCGGCCTTGTCCACCAGGTCGTTGAGATTTGCGCGGAGCAGGGTACTTACTCTCTCCAGCAGTGCCATAACGTCCTCCTTGGTTGCTTCCAGCAAATAGTTCACTGTTGATGGCGAATCGTTATCCGCTAACAACGTGCGCCCGAGGACCGGATTTGGGACCTCGGAGACCGTGTCACTTTGCCGCTTGCTTCTCCGCAGCCGGAGTCTTGCTCAACTCCTCCATCTCCCTGGTCAATTCGTCAGTGAGTGCCTTGCTACGCTGCTGCATGCGGTCCATGACAACTGGCATGTATTCCTTCATGATGGCCGGCTGCTGATCGAGCAAGTGTTGGCCGGCCGGTGATTGATAGAAGACAATGAAGGCATCCACGTCCGAACGGCTGAGATGGCGCTGGTAGATCGTCGTCAAGTCGTCCAGCATTTCGTCGACGGGATAGAGGTTGAGAGCCTTCTCCAGGTACTTATCCATCGTCCTGTCGATAGTCGCCTGCAATTCGGGCGTAATTGTTCCGCCGCCGGGTAGCTTCGAGGTTAGGTCTTTGGCCTGCGCCTTAATCTGCTTCTGCACCATAGCTGGAATCATCTTCATGTAACTCTGCAACTGCTCGCGCAGCCGCATCACCTCGAAGAGCTTGGCCAATTGCTCTTTGGTGGGCTGCTGATCGGTTGGAATCGCAGATGATTCAGGAACGGGCTCCTGAATCAACTTGATTTCGTGCTTCATCAGCTGCACACCTTGACCTGATTGACCTTCCGGCGCCTGTGCAAACATCACATACGACATCATCGTCAATCCCGCTCCTAGAACCACTACGATGAATCTCGCTCTCTTCATGCTCTCCTCGTCTCTCATTCGGGCCGTGCCGCTTGAAGACGGCACGGCTTTGAGCTTCGCTTCAACGGTCTAAACCTGCAGTTACGACTTCTTCTCCTCCGACTTCGGCTTGATCGCCTTCACGTTGGCCATCAATTGCTTGATGTCCATGCCGCTGAGCGCCTCGAAGAGTGCCGGCACCTGCGCGGCGATCTTTGTCATGTCGCCGGTAATCTTGTGCGCACCGGCAGAGTCCTCGCCTCCTGTCGAAACGATGGTGATCTTGTCGACCTTGCTGAGCGGCTCAGCCATGGCGCGCACCACATCGGCCATGTTGGTCAGCAGCTTGTCGACAACCGCGGCCTGGTTCCACTCCTGGTACGCCTCGGCCTTCACGTTCATGGCCTTGGCCTCGGCCTCGCCCTTCTGGAAGATGATGGCGGCCTCGGCTTCGCCCTGTACGCGGATGGCCGACGCGCGGCCTTCGGCCTCGGCGGTCAAGCGCGCTTTCTCTGCGGCAGCCAGGTTCTCGATGCGCTTCCGCTCGACCTCCGCGCCCTTGAGCACGGTGGCGATGAGTTCTTTTTCGTGGCGCGAGATTTCAGCCTCCTGTACCTTGATCTGGCCTTCTTTTTCGACTTGCTGCACCTTGACCTGCTCGGCGGTCACCTGCTGCAACATCACGTTGGTCTGCAACTCGTAGGCCTTGTCTGCGGTGGCCTGCTGGCGGCGGCTCTGCTCGGCGTATTCGGCCTTCTTGATCTCCAAATCGCGCTGCGCTTCGGCCTGGCGGGTCTGCGAAGCCGTCTCGGCGATCACTCGCTCCTGATCTGCCTGAGCCTTGGCGACCGCGGATTCTCTGAGAGCAGTCGCCCGCTTGATCGCGGTGTCTCTCTCAGCGTCGGCCGTGGCCATCTCTGCGTCGCGCCTGATGCGCGCCACATCAGGCCTGCCCATATTTGCGATGTACTCGTTTTTATCGCGGACTTCTTTGATCGTGAACGAAATCACATCGAGGCCCATCTTGGTCATGTCGCCCGCGCAGGTGGTGCGCATCCGCTCGCCCACCATCTCCGGTTCCTTGACGATCTGCTCCACCGTCAGCTGACCGATGATGCCGCGCAGGTGGCCTTCCATCACAAGACGGATCAACCCTTCCCTCTCCTCAGGCGACTTGGTCAGGAACTGCTCGGCTGCGGTTAGAATCGATGCCTGGTCCGAGCGCACCTTGATCTGAGCTACGGCCTCCACGGTCACCGCAACGCCCTGCTTGGTGTAGAGATCCTGCTTTGGCGCCACATCGAAGCTCATCAGTTCCAGACTCAGTTGACGGCAGCTTTCGACCATGGGAAAGATCACCGTGCCGTGGCCCTTAACGACGCGCGGGCCGCGGAATCCGTAGACAATCAGGGCCTCGTTGGGGCCGGCCTTGCGATACAGCGAGGTTATAACCCCAAGGATGAAGATCACCGCCAGTGCGCAGAGTCCAACAATCACAACCATCGATACGTTAATTCCATTCATCAAGTCGTTCATTGAGTTCCCGGCCCTTTCATCCGGGAGGTATGAGGTTGATGGTTAAGCAGCTTCAGTTCTCAGAGATTCGGGATGCGCTGTTTCCTTCTTTTTGAGGCTCAGTTTCTGTTCTTTGCTCCCTGGTTTGAGCCGTTGTTGTGGTTGTTCCGGGGAAAGAGCTTGGCCAGAAGGCCCAGCAAAAAGATACCCACAAGGATGCCCATATCCACGATCAGCAAGGTCGTGTTTGTCATAACGTCTCCTGTTTCAAACTCCCTGTTTCAAACTTCCGGTCCCTGTTCCCTGCCTCCGGCAGATCTTCCCAGCGCCGGACGTAGGCGATTCCGTTTTCGTAGTGGATGACGAAGACCTCTTCATCACGCTGAATCGCTGAGCCGTCTTCGGCGCGGGCCGGAGCAGAGCAGCGCGCACCGAGTTGCTCGTAGACGATCTCACCGGTTCCGCCAGCTCGAATGGTCGATGTAACCCGGCCCACCACGCCGACGACATCGGTTTCGTCCGCCGTTAAGTCGTGGTCGTGAGGCAGCATCACTTTAGCGAGAAAGAAGAAGACAATAGCTCCACCGGCTACGCCGCAGACCGCAGCCAGCACAACCACGGCACTGGCGACAAAGCTACCGTAACGCGTCAACAGGAAGCCGGCCGCGCCGAACCAGCAGAGAAAGATCATGATCGAGAAACCATTCCACCAGGGAATGGTGGCAGATCCGCGAGTTGCTGCTCCACGCGCAGCAGTACCGTGCGGGACGTGAGCCGCTCCTGGGAGATGCGTGGCATGTGGCACGTGCACGTGAGGCAAATGGACGTGGACGTGTCCGCCGAAGTGCCCCATGCCGCCCAACAGCGAGAACGCGCTCAGAAACAGCCCCGCGAGAAAACAAATGAAGTAGAAGGTCTCCCAATGCATCGCTATGCCTCTTCTTTCCTGCTTCGCGTCTTAAGCACCTGTTTTGGCCTGAGGCTCTCCGTGTGCCCTGCCGCACTCTGGCCACTGTTCACTGTTCTCTGTTGACCGTTCTTGGGCCGTAGCACCTCGCTGAGCCTCGGCATCAACCCTGGGGTATCAAGAATCGACTCGAGCAGCAGCAAGCACTCTCGCGTGTGATCGTGACGGGCCAACGTCAGCAGCGACTGCATCACCTCAGGATCGCGGCGGAAGCGCTCCGCACCCTCGACCAGCCACAGATCTAGCTTGTCTTCGAAGTGGCGCAGCTCGCTTTGCAGCTCTGGCGAGTAGCCCTCGGGATCGTCGACCAGGTAGCCGGGATGCACCTTGAAAAAACCGGCGAGAATCTGGCGCGTAGTGTTGGTGAGATGAGGACGCGCGCCGCTCTCGATCTGCGAGAGGTAGCTCTGACTGAGCTTGGAGCCGGTTTCTGCGTCGATGGCCCGCACCAGCTCTTGCTGGCTCATCGCCCGGTCCAGCCCGCGCAGACTGCCCTCGACCTCGCGCAAGTACCGTATTTTTTCGCCCAGCTTCATGGGTCCTCGCGAAGAGGCTGCTCTTCTACCCCCGCCCCTATCGCAATATGTGATAACTATATCGCAATTTGCGATAGAACGCAAGACAATTATGATGGGGATTATTATTCCTTGTTTTTCATGGGTTTATGAAGAGGGTAATTCGCTCCGGTTGTTCTTGGATCGGCTCAATCGCGAAGGTCGTTGGGTTCCGTTGCAAGCGCTTCCAGCTTTCCTTCGGTATTCAGGCTGGTCAATCGCACGCGAATGAGCCGGTTTGCCTCCATGATTCCGTCGATTTCGACGGGGAGAAAATTGTCGGTCAGCGCAGAGGTTCTATTATTGGCGGCGAGTTCGGCGGGGGTGCGCATTGTGATGACTTTCAGCTCGTGGCCGATGAATTGTCTGCGATGCGCTTCGGTCTTTTTCGAGGCAAGAGCACGCAGCGCAGCCATACGTTCTTCGACGGCTCCCGCGGGAACCGGTCGCTCGGAGTGCAGTCTCCAGCCGGGTGTTCCCGGCCGCGGCGAAAAGGGAAAGAGATGCAGATGGCCGAAGGGCAGCGCGCGGATGAACGCCAGCGTCTCTTCAAACTCGGCGTCGCTCTCGGCAGGGAAGCCGACCATGACGTCGGCGCCCAGAGTCAGCTCGGGACCTGCGGCGCGCATCAGCGCGGCAACTTTTTCAGCGTAGTGCCAGGGGCGATAGCGGCGGTGCATGCGTCGGAGCACTGCGTCGGAGCCGGATTGCAAGGGCAGATGTGCGTGACGCGCGAGGCGCGTGCCGCCGAAGTCGGCCATGAGCTCAATCAACTCGGCGTTCCAGTCCATGGGTTCGATGGAACTGAGCCGCAGGCGGGGGAGCGGCGTGCTCTCGAAGATCTGACGGACCAATTCGGCAAGGGTTCGCGGAGATGGGCGGTCTGCCAGATCGCGTCCCCAGCGTCCCAGGTTGATTCCGGAGAGGACGACTTCATTGCCTCCGGCTGCCACAAAGCCTTCGACTTGCTTGAGAATGCTGGAGGCGGACAGGCTTCTGGAAGAACCGCGGGTCTGAGGGATCACGCAGAAGGTACAGCGATTTCCGCAGCCCTCTTGAATCTTGAGATTGGGCCGGGTCTGAGCGCCGGGAGCGACTTGCGTCTCCTCAAGAAAGGAATGGGCAAAGCTGTCGTCGGCCCAGATGGCCGCCGAGGCTCCGCCTGCGAGAAGCGAAGGCACGGTGACCAAAGGAGGCAGCGCAGGATGAGGTTGGCTGCCGGCAAGGCCAAGGACGATCTCAGGGGCCAGCGCCTTGTGGCTGTTGCCGACCACCGCCGAGACGCCTTTGAGGCCAGCCAATTCCTTGGGGGCACGCTGCGCATAGCAACCGGTCACGACGATGCGCGCCGTCGGGTTGAGGCGGTGGGCACGGTGGATGAAAGCCCGCGCGGCCCGGTCGGCTTCGGCGGTTACGCTGCAGGTGTTGACGATGACAACTTCGGCAGTCGCGGGAGCCTGGTGGCTTAGCCCGGCCGATCGCAGACGATCGCAGACCGCCTCGCCATCCGCACGAGCCGCTCTGCAGCCGAAGTTCTCCACGTGGAAGGTGGCCGCCATGATCACAGTCTAAGACCAGAGCGCATTTGGCGCAGCGGAAAGCGGGTTCACGCAAGCCACCTCGGTTATAATAGAAAACGTTTGCACAAGTTTTCCGCAGCACCTCTCAGCCGAATGTCATCCTCATCCAATGCCTTCGTTTCGGCCCCGACTTCCATTAGTGTGAAGGGCAGTACGCGGCATATTGTCAGCTTCACCACCTTTACATTTGTGGTTTATCTTTCGGTCGGGCTGCCGCTAGCGGTGCTGCCGCCTTACGTGCATCTTCGGATGGGCTACAGCGCTGCGCTGGCAGGGCTGGTCATTAGCGTCCAATACATCGCAACGCTGGCCAGCCGGCCGTGGGCGGGCCGCATCTCGGACCGCGCCGGGGCGAAGGTTTCAGTGATCTGGGGGATGGCCTGCTGCGCATTGAGCGGCGCTCTGCTGATCGTCGCGGCGGCACTCAGGGCAACTCCGTGGCTGAGTCTTGCCGTGCTCTTCGCGAGCCGGTTGGCGCTCGGCGTGGGCGAGAGTCTGGGATCGACGGGCTCGACTCTGTGGGGCATCACGAGCGCAGGGCAAACGAATACGGCAAAGGTGATCTCGTTTAACGGCATCAGCACGTATGGAGGCATGGCGCTGGGCGCTCCTCTGGGGGTGGTGCTCGATCAGCAGTGGGGTCTCGCGTCGATCGGTCTGCTGATTGTGCTCATCGGCGGCTTCAGCCTCTACCTGGCGAGCCGCAAGAAGCCGGTCAAGGTCGCTCCAGGCGAGCATTTGCCGTTCCGCGACGTGGCCTATCGCGTGGCGCCGCACGGAATGTCGCTGGCGCTGGGCGGCATCGGCTACAGCTCACTGGCAACCTTCGTCACACTCTTCTACCTGAGCCGCCACTGGACGGGAGCCGCTCTTTGCCTGACGGCATTTGGACTGGCGTTTATCGCGGCGCGACTGCTGTTTATCCAGACGATCAACCGGTTCGGCGGATTCCCTGTGGCAATGGCCTGCCTTTCGGTGGAATCGGTGGGAATGTTGCTGCTATGGCGCGCCTCTTCGCCTTGGATGGCAATGACTGGCGCGGCGCTGGCGGGCTTCGGATTCTCGCTGGTCTTCCCTTCGCTCGGCGTGGAGGCGGTCAAGCGCGTCACGGTGAACAATCGCGGCTCGGCGCTGGGCGTCTTCACGGCGTTCTCCGACGTGAGCTTCTTTCTCACGGGGCCTCTGGCTGGATATGGGATCGTACTCTGGGGATATTCGAGCGCATTCCTCTTTGCGCTGATCAGCGTGATGACGGCGCTGGGGATTGCTGTGGTTTTGCGGCAGATGCAGCGAGCCTGACACGCGGTTTCGCGCCCGGTGAAACTGTGAAGCGTAAGTACTCTTCTTTTCCATCGTTTACGAGGCATCACACAGAACCACGGAATCTCATCTTCTGTGTTCGTGTAAAGTGGGCATCCCGAAAGCTATGATTCTGAATCAGTTGGGCGTGGCTCCACAGATTCACCGGTAAAAATCGACGCAAAATCATTTTGGGGCGGCTCACTGGGGGCGGGTTGCTGCCCGGTGTTGACGGGATTGGGGTTATGGAGCGGAAAGGCTTTGGAGGCGCGCTTGAGGCCGGGAAGGGTTTCGAGCATGTAGCGGACGACGGCCGAGATGGATGTGTTGCGCTCGGCGGCCCAGACGCGGGCGCGGGTGTAGGAATCGTCGGGAATGGTTACGGTGATGTTGCGCATGGGTTCTCCTCGTGTCAGTGGACAGTGGCCAGCGAATAGTAGCCAAGGGCCTAGTGACGGCCGTTTTGCGGCCTCAATCCTGTTCCATCTACGAGTGTGCGCCAACTGGAGTTAATTATCTGCAATCCAAGGATTGGTGCAGTTTCACGATTGCGGGTAATCCGACCGGAGCCCAGAGACTCTGGAAAGCAGTCGAAAATGCCGACTTCAGGGTACCGGTCCGCCATGAACAAGCGCATCGCGTATTCCGGCAAAGGAGCTCGCAGCGGAGACTTCCTTGCGCAAGAGTTCGTCGTAGTAGATCAGAGACATGCAGATCGTCATCAACGGAGAGATCAACGCCAGCGCAAAGAAAGCGGCTGCCGCAGCAGCGATCCGGAACGCGCCCCCCTGGCCAGGCAGCAGCAGGGTAGGCAGGCCGAAGACGAAATCCGCTGCCAGAACGAGAAAAAGAAGGACACAGTGCACGGTGACTATGCGGCCACGGTCTCCTGCAGTGAGGAATGCGCTGCGTTTGAGCGCAAGCCTGCAGCCGACACTTTCCACCACACAGGCTTGCACGGCCACCGCATAACGCGCGCAAATCCATAGCGTGGCGAAGGCCGCCGAAAGCAGCGAGAAACCCCCACAGGCGTAGCCAATTATGCCTGCTTCCACCCGAGAGTTGAAGCCCAGCGCGGCAGCCACTGCAAGACCGATCGCACCAACGCCAAAGCATAAGAGGCTCGCACAACAGGCACGCATCAACACCGACAACACGATTCCGATCGTCTTCCACAGACGCCTTGCAAGCGAGCGGTAGCCCCCTGCGACGTGCACTTTTTTACCGCAACTGGCGGTCGCGACCGCCTGAACCGTGGCCGCAGAGGACACCGCCGCGCACGTCATGACGATTACGATTCCTACCCCAGCCGCGAGCACAGCAGGCACGACCTCTGACGCATGCGGGCGCATAAAGGCCGCTGTGCCTCCACCAAAGCATAGCCGGAATGCGCACGCGGCCACAGGACCGATGATTGTAAGCCCGACGAAGTTCAAAGAATTCCGACGATAGAGGCTGAGAGTTCTATCAAGCAGCTTCTTCGCAGAAATTGGAGGCAGGCGATCGCCCACCGTTGGCACGATTGGATGGCCCGCATGGGCAGACGCACCCGCACCGAGAAAATGCATAATCTTCCCCACAGATCTGTTGGCCAAATTTTACTCTTAATTGCGAATCACGTTGTCTCTCTCCAAAACAGCCGTGGAAGATAGCTCCCCATAAACGCCGCAAGGTGCGGGATCACGGTTGCGCGTGGTTGGTCGGCCTCCTAGAGACTGCGCGACATCCGCAAATCATCTGTGACGTGTGATTGTCGGTCGCCGATCTGTTCTTTGTTGACGAGCGGGCGCAGACGAGGAGGTCTGCGCAACAGCCGGCCTGGAGGCTACAGTTACTGTTGCGCTCTTCAGCAAGCTGGGCGGACTTAACCTGACATTCGGCTCATCGCGATTCGCGGGCTGAAGGCGGGGGCTAACGCAGAACGGCCACCCTTGCGGGTGGCCGTTGATGTTCTGGCTGGGAGAAGCGACTTACCGCTCGCTCTTCCAGTTGATGAGGTCGCCAAGCGTGGTGGTTGAGCTGGAGACGGGGGCTTTGTGGGCCTCCTTCTTGTAGGTCTCGACCTGGGCGCGGCTGGCTTCGTGGCCGACGGCGCGCAGGCTCAGGCCTACCTTCTTCTCTTCCACGTTGATCTTGATGATCTTGAAGTCGTGTTCGAGGCCGGTTTCAAGCTTGGAGGGCTGTCCGGGTTCGTCGCCAGCTTCGGAGATGTGGCAGAGGCCTTCGACTCCCTCGGCGATCTCGACGAAGGCGCCGAATTGCGCGGTGCGCAGCACCTTGCCGTGAACCACGTCGCCGACGCGATGCGCGGCGAAGAAGCTCTCCCAAACGTCGGGCTGGAGCTGCTTGATGCCCAGCGAGAGGCGGCGATTTTGCGGCTCGACGCCGAGAACGACTGCCTTGACCTTTTCACCCTTCTTGACGACTTCAGAGGGATGCTTGACGCGCTTGGTCCAGCTCAGATTGGAGACATGGACGAGGCCGTCGATGCCGTCCTCGATCTCGATGAAGGCGCCGAAGTCGGTGAGGTTGCGAACGCGGCCCTCGACGACTGTACCGGTGGGATACTTTTCGGTGAGGTTCTCCCAGGGGTTGTCGAGGAGCTGCTTCATGCCGAGCGAGATGCGGCGGTCGGCGGGATTGACGCTCAAGACAACCGTCTCGACTTCGTCGCCGGGCTTGACCAGCTTGGAGGGGTGCTTGAGGCGCTTGGACCAGGTCATCTCGGAGAGATGAACCAGGCCTTCGATGCCCTGCTCGAGCTCGACAAACGCGCCGTAGTCGGTGACGGAAAGCACGCGGCCCTTGACGCGCGCGCCGACCGGATAGCGCTCGGTGGCGTCGAGCCACGGATCGGGCGTGAGCTGCTTGAAGCCGAGCGAGACGCGCTGCTTGTCTTTGTCGAACTTGAGGACCTTGACCTGAATCTCATCGCCGACATTGACCAGATCGCGGGGATGGGTGAGGCGTCCCCAGCTCATGTCGGTGATGTGCAGAAGGCCGTCGATGCCGCCGAGGTCGACGAACGCGCCGTAATCGGTGAGGTTCTTGACCGTGCCGGTGAGCACAGCGCCCTCGCCCAATTGCTCGAGCGTGGTGGAACGCTTGGCGTTCTGCTCTTCTTCAAGGATCTCTTTGCGGCTGACGACAACATTGCCGCGCTTCTTGTTGAGCTTGATGACGCGGACTTCGATCTGCTGGCCGAGATAGCCGTCGAGATTGCGGACGGGGCGAATCTCAAGCTGCGAACCGGGCAAAAATGCCTTGAGCCCGATATCGACGGTCACGCCGCCTTTGACGCGGCTGACAACCGTGCCGAGGATCGGGGTCTTGTCGGCGGCGGCCTTCTCGATGGTGTCCCAGACTCGCAGGCGCTGAGCCCGCTCGTAGCTGGCCAGGTATCCGCCCTCGGGCTCCTCGCGCTCGATGACCACATCGATGGAGTCGCCGGGCTGGAACTTGACTGCGCCGGTGTGATCGACGACCTGCTCGAGCGGCACCAGCCCCTCGGACTTCAGGCCCACATCGATCACCAGATGCTTCTCGGTCTGCTTGATGACGGTACCGGTAACGATCTTGTCGCCATAAGCCTCGACAGCGGCGGCCTCGGCGGCCTGCTCGCGCTCGAAGGCTTCGAGTGCGGCGGAGAAATCATCCATGGACTCAAGATGATCCGCGTGCGCGGCGGGCTTGGCGGGGGGTTGAGATTCTGTTGCAAGACTGGCGGTTGGCTCGGCCGCGGCTAGAGCTTGGGGTAAGGGCTCGGCTACAGACTCGGTTTGGGCATCGGCGTCCAGCGCGACAACTTCTGGGGTTTCGGCGGTCTCTGTGTTGGACGTGGATTCTGGCAACGGCTGCTCGTGCTCCGTCGCAGGTTCAAGGGTGGCTTCCAATTGAGTGTTCAGGGTTGTACTCTCGGTTTCAGGATTGAGGACGTTTGCCATCGCTGCGAGCTCCGGGATTCCTTAGCTCCCGCGACCTGCGCTTGCCTGTCGCTGGGGTGGTTCCCTTCTCTTGGAGGGAACCGAAGGCCATCTCCTGGTTGCATCCGCGAAGCTGAGGCCGTGGCGCTCGTCAGAATGAACAGTATCCCCGGGCTGTGAAACCGGCGTGAAGGGGGGCTGATCTCCTTGGGAAGCACCCGGCAGGCAGCGGCAGACTGGACGGCGGCCGCAACTCACTGCTGGAATCCGCGCAGGAAGCTACGCTCACGAGTGTACCAACCTCTGCTTTCTCACGTCAATGCAATGAATTGGCGAGATCGCACCGCTGAGCCGGTTGTAACAGCGCTTTTATGCGCTACGCGCAGAAGCAATGGAGTTGCGGGAGGCGTGGTCTAACCACGCTTGCCAAAATCAAATTTCCGCTGCTAAGGTACACGCGAAGTCCGTCAGCGGCAGCGTGCCTGCGAGGTGATTTTGGAGGTGGGATGCGGGCTCTATACTAATGCAGGCGGACCCCACGCATGGATTATCTTTGGACTCCCTGGCGCTATGCCTATGTCACCACGGCCGATACGAAGGTTCGCCCGGGCGTTCCGGCGAGTCTCGCAGCGTGGCCCGGCGATACGGGCTGCGTCTTTTGCAATCTGATCGCGGCGATTGATTTTGCCATTGAAAAGGGAATGAGCGCGGAGGAGGCCGAGGCTGCCGGAGGGCTGGTCGTGCGCGGCGAGCACTGCTTTGTCTGCTTAAATGCGTTTCCGTATACCTCGGGACATGTGATGGTGATGCCGTACGCGCACCTTGACAGGCTGGCGTTGCTGCCTGTCGAGGCCGCACATGAGCTGATCGATTTGGCGCAACGGACGGAGCGGGTGTTGCAACAGCTCTACCGCCCGCACGGCTTCAACTTCGGGTTGAATGTGGGCAAGGCGGGTGGGGCTGGTGTTGCCGGGCATCTGCATCTGCATGCGCTGCCGCGGTGGGCGGGGGACACGAACTTCATGACCACGGTCGGCGAGACGCGGTTGCTGCCGGAGAATTTGGAGATTACGTGGAAGCGGATGAGAGAGGCGTTTGGGGAGTGGGCAAGTTAGCCGCGCTGCGCGCGAGTTGGCAAGTCGGCGATTCTTCCTTATAGAAATGGATTTACGATCCTCAGCCCGCCGAATTTCTGACCGTGCTGCAGGTCTTCAGAATAGAGAATGGTGCAGCCGGCTTCGCGAGCAGCACAGATAATCAGCGCGTCGTACCACTGAAGCTTATTGGTCGCATGCAGCTTGAGCGCCTCTTCGTAGAGTTTGAGCGAGGTGTGGACCTTTAGCAGAGGCTGGAAGACGCGGGTGAGATACTGTTCGCGGTCCTCAAAGCGCATGCGGTGTTCGAAGCGCTTCAACGCCAGGTTGAAAAACTCCTGAACTACCTGATCACTGACGACGCCTTTGTGCGTTGCGAGAGCCTTGCGGATCAACTCCGTTGCGGCACGGGCCTTGGCGGGGTCGTCGCCGGTGGCGGAGTAGACAAAGATGTTGGTATCGATGAAGAACCTATCGTTCATTCATCTCTTCCCGCGTGAAACGTCGTCCTGCCCGCATGGGCTTCATGCGGTGCATGAACTCGTCGAAGCGCTTCACATCCGATTGCGAGGATGCATATTGAACCAGCCATTCGCGGAAGGCATCGTTCAGGGTTTTGTGCTCCTGCTGAGCGACGAGGCGAGCGTGGTCAATGAGGTCTTCGTCGGCACTGAAGGTAACGTTTCTCATGTTTTGTAGTGTACACTAGTTTCGTGTGCACGGCAATACTTGTTCGAACTACTTCTCTGACAAACCTGTCTCCTCCGCGCCGGCCGCGAGCGCCAGGCCCGGTTGCGAGAACTCGTCTGTGGCCATGCGATTCGAAGTCCTGAGTTCCCGTGATGAAAACGATCTTGTATCGAGATCAATCGTCTCGGGAAGCTCAGCCTCAGCGCCTTTTCCCGAACCAAGCTGTTTGAGCTTCCGAGACTTGGAAACAATGTACCGATCTAATCCAGGAATCGCTTCATTGTATGCCCTAACCGTCGACTGGAGCCGATCTCCAATTGTTGACATGTTCGCTGCAAATCGGGTCACTTCGGCGTAAAGTTCAGCCCCAACGTTCTTGATTTCCTCTGCATTCTTATTGAGCCGCTCCTGATCGAGCACGTAACGAATTGCCTTAAGAAGCGGAATGAGGCTCATCGGGTTAGAAATGAATACACGTTTTTCACAGGCCTCGCGGATCAATTCAGCTTCGTCTTGAATGGCAGCGTGATACATCCCATCGTGCGGAACAAAGAGGATGACGCAATCAAGCCCTTCATATCGCCGCCAATACTCCTTCGACGATAAGGACTTAATATGGCGTTTCAGCGACTTTGCGTGTACGTCAGCAAGCAGAGCTTTTTGCTTTTCGTCGGTGGCGTTTGCAAGTGCGATGTACGACTCCATCAGGTTCTTGCTATCGACGATCAGTTTTCTTCCTTTTGGCAGGTTGATGACCGCGTCGGTCCTTCGTTGCCCGTCCTCAGCGTCGGTATAGTGCTGCAGAATATAGTCGATCTCCGGTTCCAGTCCAGCATTCTCAAGCGCGTTTTCAAGCGTCATCTCCCCCCAACTACCTCGGACAACCGGCTTACGTAGCGCGTTGGTAAGTGACTCGCTGGCACCGGCGAGGCGTTTGACTTGGTCGTCGAGAAGTGCTTCCGCTCTAGTTCTGGCGAGATCGCTTTCTTCTACATGCTTATCGAGTCGTTTTATGGTTTCTTCGACAGGCTTAAGCATGGTTTCGATGTGTTGCTGATGTAACTTCACGTCCGCGGTTGTCTTTTCGCCGTGCTTTTCGATGAGGCTGTCCGCAGTCTTAACGAGTTGCGCGGAAGCATCCTTGAGGGCATCGGCTGACAGCGCTTTGAATTCAGTCGTAAGCACCTTTCGTGCTTCACCAATGAATTCACTTAGCTGTGTGATTTGCTCTTGCTTGGCCTTGAGAATCTCTGCTTGGGCCTCACGTTCCTTCGCAATCATGTCGGTTGCGCGCTGGTTTGCGGCTTGAGCATCTTTCAGCGCCTCTGTCTTAGCTTTTGCAAGATCCGCGATCTGAGTGTTCAATGTCCGAATCTCCGCGTCTCTCTCGGCAATCGTCGCTTTGACTTCCTCGACGCGGGTCGCCTCGTTCTGAAATCTTCCTTTTTCCTCCAGGGCAGTCTTCAACTCTGAAGTCAGTCCGTTATACCTGTTCTCTGTTTCCGTCACCTTCGCCTTGGCCTCATCTTCGCGTCCGCGAACTTCATCGATTTGTTTACGGAGTTCTCCCTGGCGAGCGTCGTAATCGGCCGTAGCTATCGCAAGTGCGGCTTTGGCTTCCGCAAGCTCTTGAGATGCCGCTCGACTCTTCCGATGCATGAGGAGAGATGTGATCAACCCAACCAGCACAACCACTAGCGCAATGACTACGAGGTAATTCGTCATGAAACACGCCTTTCCGCCACTGAGAACCTCTTCGCCTAATGTACGCCTTCCGGCTGGAGTTTTCCTCTAGGATTCTGTGGTGAATTCGCGGATTCTTGGTCGAGATTCGTGGTTTCCCGCCCATCCGCGATGATGCTGCGGATGGATGGGGCACAGAGGCCTTGTCTCAGGGGCTAAAGCCCTAATTCCTATTTGCGCTTGTTGCGGCCCGACTGAACTCGTGCCCTGACGCTTCCCATGGCTCCGAGCAGTACTTTTGAGCCACCGTTCAGTGCAAAAGATTCCTGTTTCCGCGCCTTTACACACCCCGGTCGGCCCATTAAACTTGAGACTTCGGGGCAAATCGCATTTTTCAGGGCAAGGCGGTTGCGGTCCCCTGCCGCGAGCCGGTATGGTAAGCAGGCGGAGTCTGTAATGATGCGCCCCCGGAGATTCCGAAGTTCAATGAAATTCACGAGGAGAAACATGCATGGCCGTTGAAGAGAAAGTTAAACAGATTATCGTCGAGCAACTGCAGGTCGACGAGGCCGAAGTCACCCCCGGCGCGAGCTTCCAGGAGGACCTGGGCGCGGATTCGCTGGATGTTGTCGAGCTGGTCATGCAGTTCGAAGAGGCCTTTGACCTGGAGATTCCCGACGAGGCCGCGGAAAAGATCAAGACCGTGAAGGACGCGATCGACTACATCGAGAAGAACGCGAAAGGCGGCAATTAGCCAGTGGCCCGTCGCGTAGTCATCACCGGCCTCGGGCTGGTCTGCGGTGTGGGCAACACCGCGCCCGAGGTTTGGCGGGAGTTGCTGGCCGGAACGAGCGGCATGGGGCCGATTCAGGGCTTCGACGCCACGGGCTTTCCGGTCACCTTCGCCGCCGAGGTCAAGAGCTTCGATCCGCTCAATTTTGTGGACAAGAAAGAAGCGCGCAAGATGGGGCGCTTCATCCACTTTGCCTTTGCCGCTACGCAAGAGGCTCTTGCCCAATCGTGCCTCAAGGTGACGCCGGAGAATGCCGACCAGGTCGGCGTCTTTATCGGCTCGGGAATCGGCGGCTTTGAAATCATCGAACGCGAGCACTCGAACCTGCTTGCAGGTGGTCCGCGCAAGATCTCACCCTTTTTCATTCCCGCAGTTATCGCGAATATGGCAGCCGGGCAGGTCAGCATCCGCTACGGAGCCAAGGGACCGATCTCGGCAACGTCGACGGCTTGCGCCACTTCGGCGAATGCCATTGGCGACTCAGTGCGCATGATCTTGCACGGCGACGCCGATGTGATGATCGCGGGCGGAGCCGAGGCCTCGGTCACACCTTTGGCTGTAGGCGGCTTTGCCTCGATGCGCGCGCTCTCGACGCGCAACGACGACCCAACCCACGCCAGCCGTCCCTTTGACAAGGACCGCGATGGCTTCGTGATCGGCGAAGGCGCCGGCATCGTCATCCTGGAAGAATTGGAGTTCGCCAAGGCGCGCGGTGCAAAGATTCTGGCCGAAGTGATCGGCTATGGCATGAGCGCCGACGCCTATCACATGACGGGCATCGCCCCCGAAGGCCAGGGCGCGCAACGCAGCATGAGGGCCGCTCTCAAAGACGCCGGGATCAAACCTGAGGAGGTGGGCTACATCAACGCCCACGCCACGGCAACACCGGCGGGCGACGGCAACGAATCGCAGGCCATTGAGGCGGTCTTTGGCGAGCACGCGACGAACAAGAAGCTGAAGATCTCGGGCACGAAGTCGATGCACGGGCATCTGCTGGGCGGCGCGGGCGGACTGGAGGCCGGCATCACGGTGATGGCGCTGGTGAACCAGATGCTTCCGCCGACGATGAATCTGGATAACGTCGATCCCGAGTGCCATCTGGACTACGTGCCGAACAAGGCCGTAGCCCACAGCTTCGATGTGGCGCTGTCGAATTCGTTTGGATTTGGCGGCATCAACGCGACGCTGATCATGCGGCGGTGGACGGAGTAAGGCAGCTGCTAGCTTTTAGCTACTAGCTGTTAGCTTTTCAAAGTGCAGGAATGAAGGGCGCGCATCTTGCGATGCGCGCCCTTTGCCGTTTGAGCATGAGATCATGCTCAGCCGGTGACCAATGCAATTCCTGCGCCGATCAGCATGAAGATGACCCACCAGCCGAAGACCGCGATGTAGCCGGAGGTGCGTTTGACGCCCGCTACGATCGCGGTACCAATACCAAGCAGAACCAGGGTCCAAATGGTCACCGCATCGATCGAGGAGGCCAGAGCATAGAGCGCCTTGTTGGTCTCGAGAGGATTCAGAAAGGCGCCGAGATTTGTTGGCGCAAAGTTCTTGATGTTGAAGGACTCTGGCGCCGAATTCAAGAAGATCACCAGGATTCCGAGAAGAGACTTGACGATGGATGGCAGGCTCGCATACATCCAAACCGTGAAGATGCTGCCGTAAGTGGCCTTCCCCCCGAAGACGAAATTGATGGTGCCCCATAAGCCGAGAGACAAGAGTGCAACAACCCCCAGCAAGAGAAGCGGTGTGGCGGCGAAGATGCCCTCAGTGAAGTAGGTGGCAAACTTCATACCTATCTCGCGCTGCGCCGGCGGCATCTGCGCCATCTTCTCTTCTTGAGAGGCGTTGAGATGGATCTGGTTTTCAGTCACTTGCTGCATCCCGATTTTGTATGCAACAGCCGCGAAGAAGATGTAGCCGACCACCACAAAGATGAGGAACGGCATCCACCAGCTCCTGTTGCCGCGTTTGATATCTTCGAAGGTTTTCGATGGCGCGGTGAAGGTGTTCGCCACGCGCTGCATCTGGGAGAGACCGGGAGCTGCTTCGCCCGGCTGTGGAACTGCCAAATCACTCATGCATGGGCCTCGCTTAGCCAGGTTATGGCTATGGGCGCGATTGTAACCTTGCAGGGGTTAGTGGGCACAATCAAAATTTGTTGACATGGTTGGGCGGAGTTTGTGGTTTCCCATCCATCCGCGGAGGATCTTGGCAACCCCGGTCCGCAAATTGCGCGGGGCCTGGGCACCCGACACCCGCGAGAGGGATCAGCCTTCGACCGGCGCTTCGGGTTGTGCGGGCGTCTGTCGCTCCGGTTCCGATTGATCGGATTTTGGCTGGTCGGGTTCAACGGGCGCCGGCTTGCGAAGGCTGGGCTTTTGGCGTTTGGCGGGAGTTTTTGCGGACTGGGTCTTCGACGTGGGCTCAGAGGCTGACTCGGCCGCGGACTTGTCGGCTGGACCGGTCTGTACGTAGCTCTTATAGACGGTGATGTGGAAGCAGGACTGGTGGAACTCCTCCTCGACATCGATCTTGCCGGCGTTCTGCAGCGAGAGCAGGCGGGCGCGCATCCAGGCGATCTGCTGGCGGCTGAGGCCCTGCTTGGCGATGTCGATGGTGGCGCCGGTCAGATGCGGACTGGCGATATCGCCCTCGGCGGCAGCGGCGTTGCCGTTGACCCTCTCCAATTGCTTCTGGTATTCGACGGTGCGGACAGCGGAGGTGACCAGGAGAGGAGCGTGGAACTGGGCCGCATGAGCGCGGGCCAGGTCGGAGAGAAAGCTCGCGGTCCAGGGACGACAGTAGCGGCGGTTGTCAGGGAGGCTGCCATTGATGGCGAGCGCCGCAGAGACGGGAACGGGCACGAGCATTCCGCTGGCGATGCGATCGGCGAGGTCGTCGTCGTCCTGGATGCGCTCGAGGCTGTCGGCGTTTTCAGAGATTTCGTTCTGGCGGACGAGGGATTCATAGGAGCCGCGCAACGGAGCGGGCATCGCGCTCCGCGGGGTGTGGAGCGAAGCGGACTCAACGGCCTGAGTATCAGAGGCGGTCGCGGGCTCAGCCAATGGGTGCGAGTGTGTGACGAGAACAGCCTTGGTTGCATGGCGAGAGCGAAGACGGTGGGTGAAAGAGGCGCGACGCGTGTCGCCACGGCCAGCGGTATGACGTGGCGAGTGAAGAGCCTTTTTGTGGGAGGTGGGGGCGGTGCTCCCCCGCGGCTTCTTTGAGCCGTATGCGGAGCTCCCGCAGAGGAGAGCTGCAATCGCGAGGATGGTTAGGGTTCGCCGCATCAATGGGGTCCTTGGGGGCCCGCGGAGAAACCAGAGCATCTCCAGTGTAGGACGATTTGGCTCCCGCTCCTAGTACTGATGAGGGTGCGTCCGGGTCCGATAATTAGACGGGGTGAACTAGGCATTGGAGAGCCGCACCAGCCTAACTGCTTCAACGACTAGAATGAAGCATTAATTCCCGCGAGGAGTTGAACGTAGCCGTGACGATTGGGAAGAAGCAGATCTGGCTGATTGTCTTCGCGTTGATTCTTGTGCAGGCATTGCAGACAGCTTATGTCGTGCATCGCGAGTCGCTGACTTTCGATGAAGACGATCACATGTTTGCCGGCTACATGATGTGGCATACCGGCGATTACGGGCTCAACCCTGAGCATCCGCCACTGGTGAAGCTGCTTGCTACGCTGCCTCTGATTGGGCAGAATCTGTGGGTACCACCGAATCGCAATCGGGAGTTCAAGGCCGAAGCGTATCTCGATGGCCGCGACTGGCTGGCACGGAACGACGGCGGCAGCCAGAGGCTCGTCTTCAAGATGAGGCTGGCGGCGGGGCTGCTCGCGATCGGCCTGTCGCTGATGATTTTTCTGGCTGCGCGCGAGTTGTTCGGCGATGGCGCGGGGCTGGTAGCGCTGGCGCTGGCCACCTTTGACCCCAGCGTCGTGGGACACTCGGCGTTGGTGACGACGGACATTGGGGTGTCGCTGTTTTTTCTGGCGAGCATCTATGGCTTCTATCGCTATGTGAAGCAGCCATCTCTTCCAAGATTGGCGCTGGCGGGTCTGGCGGCGGGGATGCTGCTGGCTACGAAGCACTCGGGGATTTTGCTGGCGCCGATGCTGGTGTTGCTGATCGGCTGGGAGGTGGCGACTGCGGCGAAGGGCGCGCGCGCACGACTGGCGCTGCGGCTCTCGGGGGCATTTGGAGCGATGGTTGTGGTGGGGGTTGTGGTGCTGTGGGGGTTTTATGGATTCCGCTATGCGGCGCGGCCTGCCGGGCTGGCGCTGAGCAGTTCGCTGGCCGATTACGTAGCGCCGCTGAGCCACTTCAATGCGGCGGCGGTGATGACGATTGCGCATCTGCGGCTGCTGCCGGAGTCGTACCTAATGGGCTTGGTGGATGTGAAGCGCATGGCTCAGTTCTATCCGACGTTTGCATTTGGGAAGGTCTACGCGCATGGGCAGTGGTGGTATTTCCCTGCGATCGTTCTGGTGAAGACGACGCTCGGCCTGCTGGCGCTGGTTGCGGCGGCGTTGTTTGCGATCATCACAGGGCGGTTGAGGAAAGGTCGCGAGCTGGCCTTCATTCTGATTCCAGCGGCTTTTTATTTCGTCGTTGCGATCATGGCTGGAATCGATATCGGGGCGCGGCACATTTTGCCGGTGTATGCGTTTTTGTTCATTCTGGCCGCCGGGGGCGTCACCGCGCTGGCCGCGAGCTGCAGGCGCTGGGCGTATTTTGGCGCGGGGCTGGTGCTGGCGCACATCGTCTCGGCGTTGATGGTCTTTCCCAACTACATTGCTTATGCGAACGAGGCTGCGGGTGGGCCGAAGAATGTTCATAACCTCTTCAGCGACGCCAACGTGGACTGGGCGCAGCAACTGATTCAAGTCAAAGAGTGGCAGGACCGGCATCCCGGCGAGGAGTGCTGGTTTGCTTACTTCGCCTACCCGGAGATTGACCCTGCGGTTTATGGCATCCACTGCCATGCGATGCCCACTCTCGACACGCTGTGGCTGGGCGGAAGCGACATTATTCCTCCGGTTATCAACGGAAACGTGCTGATCAGCGCTGGGGATCTGAGCGGCTGCGAGTGGCCCAGCGGGCGGATGAATCCGTATGCGATCTTTGAGCCGCTCAAGCCGGATGAGGTGATCGACTATGGCGTGATGGTTTATCGGGGCAGCTTCCAGGTGAATCAGGCTGCGGCGCTGAGCCGGGCGCTGCGGGCGTGGGCGATTTCGGGCGAGGGCAGACTGCCAGAGGCGTTGGCACTGGCGCGCGAGGCTGTCATCATCGACCCGAACGAGATCACCAGCCAGACGGCGCTGGGGGATGTCTACGCGGCGATGGGGCAGAAGGATGAGGCGCGGAAGGCTTGGCTGGCGGCGATCGTTTCAGCGAGGCGATTGGAGCCGGAGGCGCAGGTCAGCTATATTCCGGATTTGGAGGCGAAGCTGAAGAGGCTGTGAGCGAGGGGATGCTGTGCCAGCTCATTCGGCGACAGGTACTCGTCACTGGGCTGATGCGGTTCCGAGTGGGCGACAGCGGAACCAGCCAAATGGGCTATCTGCGATCATTGACACGGAGGACAGCGAGAGCGAATTCGATGGCGATCAACTGGAGAGCAATTGCGACAGAGGTCGGTGATCTGAATCCCGACGGCAGCGAAAGGGGCAGCGGAACGGAGTCGGGAAAGCGCGCATTGGAAGTATTGATCGGCGAGGAGAACATTCGTGATGCGGTTGATCATTTCATATCACTTGAACCGGGCGCGTTTACAGCCGAGATGGTTCTGCAAATCATCAGGTCTGAAATCGCGATGAATCGTTGTCTTGAGATTTACAAGACCGAGCCTGGTACAAACCGCGCGTGCAGTGCTGTTTTTCTAATGGGCTGCATGGCTGATCACAGAACGCTTTCGTGGGTTCGCGAATTCCTCGACGACAGCAATATGGCTATTCGTCTAATTGGGCTCCGAGTCCTGCAGAATGTTCTCTTTGGCCCACTGGGCGACTAAGAACTGGCAACCGCGAAAGAGCTATTCGATAAAGCTGAATCGGACCCAGACCCGACTGTGCGAGAACGCGCACTGAGCATCAGGGAGCACAGCACGTTGAGTTGTTGATATGTTTCCGGCGTATCACCGCAAACCGGAGATTACACCACTAGGTCTCTGACCGCATGAATTTGCACTTTAAGTTTTCGCGGTTTCCCACCCATTCGCCAGAAAGAAGGCGAATGGATGATTGCATGATAGCGTCGGCTCCCTCGACCTGAGTAAACTGGTTGCGGCTAAACGACCACGAAGCTCGGGAGGAAAGGAGCCGAGCATGATGATTATAGGCTGTGATTTTCATCCGC
>JBEKKL010000029.1:0-74233 GCA_050010735.1 Occallatibacter sp.
GCGAGCGTACTTTTCAAAACTCGGCTGTGTGGCGAATGTAAGTTGGCGCATTGCGTTTTGGGTCCACCTATACGATTAGACGCAATCGATGCGCGTTGGGAGCTTGATCAGAGGCTCCCTAATGTTGCGAATGCCCAGAATTCTGTTTCTCAGTATCTATGTATTTGGAATTACAACCTTTGCTTCGGCCCAGGGGATCACAACCGGCACCATCTCGGGTACGGTTGTAGATCCTTCTGGCGCTGTAATTCCAGCAGCTCAGATCCAGCTCAAAAGCCCGTCCACAGGCATCGAACTTACCGCGCAGTCGACGAAGGACGGCTCATTCAAGTTCTTTGCAGTGCCGATTGGAATGTATACAGTTATGGCCACGGCTCAGGGATTTGCCATCACCACAATCCAGAAGGTCGATGTGAGATCCGGAGCCACGACCGACCTGAGCAGAGTTCAACTGAAAGTCAGCGCATCCGAGCAAATTGAGGTAAACGGCTCTGAAGCTGCCCTGCTTGAAACCACTGAGTCGCAAGTCACCACAACCTTCGACACACAGTCGATGGCAAGCCTGCCCCTGAATAACGGTTTTGACACAGCGGTCGAATTGATCCCGGGTGTGGTCAGTACCGGAGCTGACAATTTCTCAAACACCAATGGGGACAATTATTCTGTCAACGGCCAGAGCGGACGTTACAACAATTTTGAGCTCGATGGTCAATCGAACAACGACAACTCCATCGGCGGTCCTCAGATATTCTTCGGAAATCAAGACGCGATTGAGGAACTCCAGGTCATCACCAACGATTACAGCGCCCAGTATGGACGCAACGCCGGTGCCGTGGAGAATTACATCACCAAGTCGGGAACAAACGCTTTTCATGGCACTGCCTTCGAGTTCTATCAGGGACAGTTTTTGAGTTCCTATCCCAACCAGGACAAAAGTCCGGTCTTTGGCTTCTGCGCGCCTGGGCAGACGAGCACGCTGTCAAATCCATGCTCTACGGTTGGGCCGCTCCCGCGGTTTGTCGAGAACCGCGTAGGAGGAACATTTGGCGGTCCGCTCTGGAAGAACAAGTTGTTCTTCTTCTTTGGCACCTATTGGGATCGTCTGCGCCAAGGTGCGTCGCCCTCGCAGTCCTTGCCCGCCCTGACTCCCGACCCGACCGGCCTGACGGAGTTGCAGGCTGCATTTCCCAACAATCCCGGCGTCGCCGCGCTAATGAACTTTGGCCCATACGCTATCGCGCAGGGGAACCCGCAGCCAACCGCGATCAATAATGAGATAGTCACCGGACCCGGCGGCAAATCAGCGTCAATCGAGGTCGGGGGCGTATCGCGCACTATCCCAAGCCTATCCAATGACCAGGAAGAGCTTGGACGACTCGATTGGCAACCGACCTCCAAAGATCACCTCTTCTTGCGCTATTTCTATCAACCGCAACTCTCCACCGGCATCTCTGGACTCTACACGGTAGCAGCGGGAGATTTTGTCAACGTGCCCGCCACGGCGCACTCCATCGGAGCAGACTGGACACACACGTTCTCAGCGCATATCACCGACCAGTTGCGGTACAGTTTCCAACAAGCGAAGGTCTTCTTTGAGGGTGGTGCGTACCCCGATTGCGTTTCGACCAATCTCGCAGGTTGTCCTGCCCAAGTGAATTTCGTCGGTACGGACAATGAGTCTCCCTTTGGAGGAGATGTCTTGTTTCCGCAAGGCCGCACTGTGAAGGTGACCCAGGTGGAGAATAATGCGACCTGGACACACGGGAACCAGACCGTGTTATTTGGCGGAGAGTTCGACTATCAAAACTCGCCCAATGTAGGGCTCTTCTTCTACAACGGAGAACCGACATTTGGAACTCTCAGCAACCTGCTACAGAACGGTCCGGGAGGATTCTCGACCGGTTATACGGTCTTGGCAGACGGCAATCCAGTCATCCCGTTCACAGAACCCGATCTTGCGCTATACGCTCAAGACGATTGGAAGATCATTCCGACCTTGACGCTGAACCTCGGTGTACGCTGGGAGTTTTTCAGCCAGGCTGTCAACAAGCTCCACGACGAGACCGTCTCTCGAGAATCCAACTCTGCCACCGCATTCTGGAACCCACTTCTCCCGCTCGCGGACCGGACTGTTCCGGCGGCCAATCAGAACTACAAGAACTTCGAGCCGCGCATCGGGTTCGCCTGGAATCCGGCCTTCGACAGAAAGCTGGTTGTGCGCGCCGGTTATGCGATCAATGCGAATCCAGCGTTTTACAACATGTTTCTGCTGGAAGCCAGCGGGGCCCCCGTCGTCAACACCGGAGCAATACTCTGCGGTTCCGGCGCTTGCCTGCCTGCGAATGGCTCATTGCTCAGCCCCGACATTCGCTCGACCAACCTGCCCTTCCTGCCGAGAGGTGGTGATCCGCGGGCTGACGATCAGACAACATTTCCCACCAGTTTCCGGACTCCCTACGTGCAGTCCTACACGCTCGGAATCGACCATCAATTTGGAAACGCGGCCGTGGCGGAGGTGCGCTACGTCGGGACCAAGACGACAGATGACTTCCAATCGACTAACCACAATCCCTTTCTGCTTCCGGTGGCGACAGCCTTCCCCAGTGTCGTCTCACCATCGTCGCTCTGCCAGACCACAACCGCCAACGGCTATGGCCGACCTGACTGCGATTTTGCCAATGTTGCGGAGATCACCAATGGCGGCTGGGCAAATTACAACGGTCTGCAGTTGAATTTGACCACCCATAACTACCACGGACTGACCTCAACTATCTCGTATACCAGAAGCAAGTCAATCAACAACGCCACCGATGCATTTCGCAGCACGGGCGGGGGCGGCAGCACGATCGCCTATTCCCAAAATCCTCTCGATCCGGACCATGCGGAAAAGGGCTTGAGTGGAAATGACTTCCCGAGTGTCGTTGGCATTGGTTTCACTTACAATCTCCCGAGATTTGTAAACGGTCACTCTCAACTCTCAAAAGCAACAAATGGATTTATGTTGAGTGGCGTTTATCGCTATCGCAGCGGGCAGGTCTATACCCCGTTTCAGCCTCTCAGCATCGATTCCAGCAACGGAGACTCTAGCTTCTGCGATGCGGTATTTAACAGCTCTTCGGTCGGCCCCGGCGCAGACACATGCAGACTTGTGCTCTCAAACAAGAAGGCGCCGATCAACTCCGTTGCATACTTGAATCCATACACCGGGGGTCAAGACCCAACGACGGGAGATCCATTACTGGGCACACCAATCTACGTCGCTTACGGAAGCGATGGTTTTGACCAGAACACAGGCGTCTACAGCCCAGGCACGCCCATCGATCCGACAACCACCCGGTGGATCATTAACAACCAGGCATACGCGCAGTCTGTCAATAATCCCTATCCTGGCTCCGGCAGGAGCATAGTCCGAGGCCCGACGTACAGCGATCTGGACGCAACAATCACCAAGACCACGAAGATCACGGAGAGAGTCTCTCTCCAGCTCTCGGTCGCTGCTTACAACGCGTTGAACCAGCTCTATCTCGGTACAGGAAATCCAGACGTGGCGGCCAGCAACTTCACGAGTAACGTCTTTAACAATTCAGGAGGCGGAACAGGGAATAGTAGCTCCCCTGGCAATGCTTCGGGAAACCGATTTGTGATTCTTGGGGGAAGGATCATTTTCTAGGAACCTTGTCGAAAACACGGCGTGAGGGTTGATCTAGGCATTGTTTCCCGGTCTGAACCAAAGACCTGTTCGCCTCGATACTACTGTCGCGCCGTGATGTATATAGTAAATGACCCTATTGATTCGGCCCTGATCGGTACGACCAATGCGGAATAACAGACATCTTACTGCTCGAAGTAGCTTTGGACGCGTTCCGGCTGTTTCTGGTCTGTAATGCTCAGTTGTGGTGGATTTGTATCGTGAAATAGCGACCACAGGGCCAGTCTCGCACCGGCAGCGAGCCGGCCCACGCTAAGACAGGGATCGCTCTAACGAGAAGCATAGCTTGCGACGAGTCTCATGAGAGTGCTCTCGGCGGTGATCCACACGAGCAATCTAGCTCAGCATTTTGCCTTGCGGTTTGCAATGATGACACTGAAGAAGAGTCTCCTTTCTCGTCTCCCTCTTGGCTCCTGATCTAGGCCGGCCCATCTGATTTCCGCGCGTTCTAGCGGTCGCATCGCGAAATGAACTTTCTTGAGCAATGCGGGATCGCGTCCGTGCGAACCATACAACGCGCGCCTTGGCCGACCCGAACGTCAACCCAGATCACCCGGCTCAAGGATCTCGATTGGAGAACGCTCAATGCCCCTCGTAACAGTTGTTCTCGCACTATGCGTGGCAGGCCTGCTGCCTTGGCTTGTCAATCGCTATATCTCCGATGCAAAGCGAGATCAAGGGAATCATGAAGGCTGTCGTCGTGATTGCCGTGGTTCTCTGGCTTGTTAAGGTATTCGGCTTTTAGGGATACCTCACCCAGTTCCGCATTGGGCATTAAGAGCCGAACGACTGAATCCGGATAGCTTTAGCCGGAGAAACAATGCAAGATCAACGCAAGACGGCAGAATGCTGCCGGCAGGAGGAATCTTGAAACGCATCGCTCTATTCGCAATTGGAAGTGCGCTCAGCCTGAGCGCGTTTGCCCAGATCGATTCGCAAGCGACGACGGTCCTCGTACCCGTTGGCCCTGCGTCCACATACCGCGTGATTGTGATCAATCGCTCGGTCGAAGCGGTCAACTATCGGCATCGCGGCGGGGTCACCAGCGTAGACTTTGCCGGAACATCTTTGCTGCCTTCAGGGGACGGCAGGGCGAAAGTGCGCAGCAAGCGCGGCACTATGGAAGTCGAAGCTGAATTCGGAAACTTGCAAAACCCCGTAACGTTTGGCGGCGAGTATCTCACCTATGTTCTATGGGCTATCTCGCCCGAAGGAAGGGCGGTCAATCTCGGAGAGGTACTGGTCGGGGATAACGATCGAAGCAAGCTGACGGCGACCACGGACCTACAGGCATTCGCTCTGGTTGTTACCGCGGAACCTTACTACGCGGTCCGGCAGCCTAGCAACGTCGTGATCCTCGAAAACGTCGTTCGCGCAGATACCAGGGGAACTACCGAAGCCGTCCAAGCAAAATACGAACTCATGGAGCGTGGCGGTTACATTCCAACGGGTTACAAATTTGATCCGGTCGTTTTGAGCGCAAGCCTCCCCTTGGAGTTCTACGAAGCGCGAAATGCGCTGCGTATCGCGCAATCCGAGGGAGCTGAGAACTATGCAGGACCGAGCTATCAGCATGCTATGGAATTGATGAACCGTGCAGATGCGTACGCAATCGACAAGCACATCGACAAGAAGCCGCTCATTGCCGTTGCCAGAGAGGCGGTGCAAACCGCCGAGGACGCGCGAGAGATCGCGGTCAAGAAGATTGACGAAGAGCGCCAGGCTACCGATCGTCAGAATTCAAGCGATGCGCAGGCAAGATCGGATGCTCAAGCCGCTGAAGCCACACGCTTGAAGGAGCAAGCCCAGTCGGACGCGGCAAAGGCGCAAGCGGATTTGACGGCAAACCAAAGCGCATCGACAGCGGCTATATCGGCCGCGCAATCCGATGCGGCCAAGGCACAGGCCGACCGGGCCGCCAGTCAATCAGCATCGGACGCCGCAGTTTCTGCTGCGCGGTCCGACGCGGCACAGGCCCAAGCCGACCTAGCCGCTAACCAAACAACTTCGGCCGCCGCAATCTCCGCTGCTCAGGCGGATGCAGAGCAGGCACGCATGGTTGCGGAAAGGGCTCAACAGGGCGAACATCAGGCAGTAAGCGACAAAGCTGCTATGCGGGCGCAGTTGTCAGAGCAACTGAATAAGATACTTGCGACTCGCGACAGCGCACGAGGACTGATTGTAAGCATGTCCGACGTGCTGTTTGACAGCGGGCACTATACGCTGAAACCAGGCGCGCGCGAAAAACTCGCCAAGGTCGCGGGCATTCTAATTGCGTATCCAGGGCTCAACATCGAAGTTGGGGGATACACCGATAACGTCGGCGGCGATGAAATGAATCAGAAGCTGTCAGAGAATCGTGCCGGGGCGGTGAGAGACTATTTGGTGGACTCGGGAGTAGCGACACAATCAGTTAGCGCGAAGGGGTTCGGTAATAGCTCGCCCGTAGCTTCCAATGAAAACTCCAGCGGCCGGCAGGAAAACCGTAGAGTGGAGTTGGTCGTATCCGGCGATGCGATTGGCAGCCCGGCAAACTCGACGATCGGAAGCTTGAATTAAAGCGATTGTTCGAAACGTTAGTAGTTGCATTGGTCCCGACCGGTGCGGTCTCTGACGAGACCGCATCCAGTCACGAGCAGGAGCGGATTCAGATATAACATGAAGAAGTGAAAAAGCTCAGAGCGCTTCTAGTAGTCATTGGGTTCTCGGCGCCCCGAGGCATTGCCTCGGTGGCCTCGTGCTCGGATGCTGGGGATGTTACCGGACTGGTGGAGCGGGGATCGCTCTTGTAACTGTATTGATTCTTCTGTTTCTTGGCCGGATTCGAGTCTTGTGGCGCAGCCAATTTCTGAAGTCAAGCCTTATGATCTGGCTGACTGATTGAGTGCTGGAGTTTAGCGCCAATGAATCGACGGAGGCGTCCGTTGCCGATGAATTGACGGAATCTTGTGTATACTTGAGATTGCAAGTAAGGATTCTCCTTCTCGCCTTCAGCCATTCAGGCTTCGCTCCAGACGAGCACCGTTTAGGTACGCAACGGAACGTTTGGAGTTGTCATGACTCTCAACAAGAAAAGCGATGTTAAGATGCACTTTTCCTCAAGTTGGAACAAGGGATTGCATCTGGTTCAGCAGGGTGGCAAGCCTGCCGCAATCGCATTTCCAGTGACGGACCCGGCGATCGATTCGATTGGGTCTGCTTTCGCTGAAGATTACTCGCATGAGCATTCTTCTCCTGGTGGTACTGTGTCAGCGGTCGTGATCGTTGCCGATTCGAGCGACATACAGAATCAAGACACCCACAACACTCACAGGTCGTAGAGCAGAGACGAGATCAGCTGCTCCTTGTTTTGACCCATCTCAGATCGAGATTCGCGATGACAAAAGTTTCAATGAGAGTAACAGAGTAAAACGAGTCCTGAGCCGCCCTCACACTGACGGTTGCGAATCACGAGAGACGGCTTTTGGGCTTGATACAAGCGAGAGTAGGTCAATATGTCTTCCATTGAATTCCTCCATTCTGAAGACCAGGGCAAAGGTCTCTTTCAAATAGACTCGAATTTCGACACCGTGAAGACCTGCAGCCTTCCATTGCCCACAAGGGTTGCATTTGTTGGAAATTCCCTGCCGCGGCAATGCGGAATCGCCACATTCACCACTGATTTATGTGCCGCGCTTGCGGCCGAATACGGCCACGGGCGCTTGTTCGCGATACCGGTGAATGATCCCGAGTCGCACTACGATTACCCGGAGCAGGTGCGCCTGGAACTTGAACAGGACGATTTGGGCTCCTACGAGCGGGCTGCCGAGTTTCTTAACTTCAATGGTAACGATCTTGTTTGCCTCCAACATGAATACGGCATCTACGGCGGTCCGGCGGGTCGCCACATTCTAGCCCTGCTGCGACGGTTGAAGATGCCGCTGGTCACGACGCTGCACACGGTTCTGCGAGAGCCCGACTCAAATCAGCGCGCTGTACTTGAGGAGATTGCGCGACTCTCGGATCGCCTTGTCGTGATGAGCGAATTGGCGGCTACGCTTTTGCGGGAGGTGTATGCGGTTCCGAGCGGAAAGATCGATATCATTCCGCACGGCGTACCGGATCTCCCCTTCATGGATCCGAACTACTTCAAAGACAAATTCGGCACAGAGGGCAAATCGGTTCTGCTTACCTTCGGTTTGCTGTCTCCGAACAAGGGGATTGAGAACGTCATTCAGGCGCTGCCCGCTATTTTGAAGAAGCACCCGAATGTGGTTTATATCGTCTCTGGCGTGACCCATCCGCACGTCCGGCGGCGCGAAGGCGAGCGCTACCGCGAAGAATTGCAGGCGTTGGCAGAACTCCTAGGCGTTTCTGAGCAACTGATTCTCAACAACCGCTTTGTGAGCACCGAGGAGTTGATAGAGCACGTCGGCGCGGCTGACATCTACATCACGCCTTACCTCCAGGAGGCGCAGATTGTCTCCGGCACGCTGGCCATTGCCCTTGGGGCGGGAAAGGCCATTATTTCGACGCCATACTGGCATGCCAAGGAACTGCTTGCGGAAAACAGGGGTGTGATTGTTCCTTTTGCCAATCCAGGCGCCATCTCGAGGGCAGTTATCGAATTGCTGGAGAACGAGGCGGCGCGCCATGCCATGCGGAAGCGCGCCTATCTGTACTCCCGCGGCACGACTTGGCCAAAGACCGCGCGAGCTTACATGGCGAGCTTCCAGCGTGCGAGGTTTGAACGCTCCTTACATCCGAGATCCGCTCAACAAGGTGATCCTGTCATGGAGCCGGTGGATTTGCTGCCAGCGCTGAATGCTGGCCATTTGTTAGACATGACAGATGATACTGGCATGTTGCAGCACGCCATTTTCTCTGTGCCGAACACACGCGAGGGATATACGACCGATGACAATGCACGCGCGCTCATGGTGTCGGTTCGCCTTGATGAGGCCTCACTGCAGCCGGACCAGCCGTACCGCACAAACTTATCCCACCGTTATCTCGCTTTTTTATGGCTTGCTTTTAACACCGATTCCGGGAGATTTAGGAACTTTCTCGGCTATGACCGAACATGGTTAGAGAGCGTCGGGTCGGATGATAGCCACGGCCGTGCCTTGTGGTCTGTGGGGGTGGTCCTCGGAACTTCGCGAAATGCCGGATTGAGAGGGGCGGCAGGCAGGCTATTTGAAGCCGCGGTGCCCGCAACACTCAACTTCACCAGTCCGCGAGCCTGGGCATTCTCCATACTCGGCTTGCAAGCATATCTGGACTGGTTTCCTGGAGACAGAATTATTCAGGGAGTCCGCAATGTTCTGGCGAATCGACTGCTTGACATTTATGAGAGAACTTACTCCGAAACGTGGAAGTGGTTCGAGAAGAGCCTTTCCTACTCGAATGCAAGGTTATCGCAGGCCCTCATCTTGGCTGGATGGCGGAGCGATAACCAAAGAATGATCGAAGTTGGGATGGATTCGCTGAAGTGGCTTGTTGCCGAGCAACACCGCGACGATCCGGAGATCTTTGTGCCGATCGGTTCCAGCGGATTCTTCATTGAAGGAAACGAAAAGGCGCGATTTGATCAGCAGCCAGTGGAGGCCTGCGCAACCATCTCCGCCTGCCTTGAAGTGTACGGTCTGACAGAGGAGAGCTACTGGCTCGAGGAAGCCCGAAGGGCCTTTCGCTGGTTTCTTGGCAAGAACGATCTGCAGACGCCTCTCTACGACCCAATTACCGGCGGTTGTAGAGACGGGCTTCATCCCGACCGAGTGAATGAGAATCAGGGAGCTGAGTCTACACTCTCCTTCCTTATGGCTTTGCTTGAAATGCAGGCGGCTAAAGTGACAAGCGCAAACGAACTGAATCAGGGAATGAGTGTTATCTATTGAACCCAGTTAGTGCAGCGAATAAGTCATCCGAGTCTCTCGTTTTGACGCAATCAACTGCGAAAATGGGCAGCGACCTGCCCTTGTTTACGCGATACGTAGGTAATCCGATCCTGAGCCGCGACAACTGGCCATATCCGATCAATAGTGTGATGAATGCAGGAGCCGTTTTGCTGGCGGCTGGGGAAACCCTACTGCTGTGCCGCATTGAAGACAGGAGCGGATTGTCCCATCTTTGCGCCGCGCGTTCCACGAACGGTGTCGATAACTGGCGGATCGATCCTCGGCCGACTTTAGAGGCGAATCCCCTGGAGTTTCCAGAGGAGATTTGGGGCATCGAAGACCCACGCATCACCTATGTTCCGGAACTTGAACAATACGCCGTAGCGTACACATCCTTTGCACGAGGAGGTCCCGGAGTTTCGCTGGCGTTAACCAAGGATTTCCGTAGCTTCGAGAGATTCGGCGTAGTCATGTCTCCAGAGGACAAGGACGCTGCGCTGTTACCGCGTAGGATCGGAGGCCGCTGGGCTCTGATTCACCGGCCCATGACAGCTCTGGGCGCCCATATGTGGATCTCCTACTCGCCAGATTTACGGCATTGGGGAAGCCACAAGATCATTCTGGAAGCGCGGCGTGGCGGATGGTGGGATGCAAACAAGATAGGGTTGTGCTCACCGCCGATTGAAACCGCAAAAGGTTGGTTGATGATTTACCATGGCGTGCGGCAAACTGCATCTGGAAGTATCTATCGACTGGGACTGGCGCTCTTTGATCTGGAGAGGCCCGAAGTTTGCCTGCAGCGCGGAAACTCCTGGGTCTTCGGACCTGAGACGAGCTATGAACGTAACGGAGATGTAAATGATGTTGTGTTTCCTTGCGGCCAGACGATCGGTGCGGACGGGGACACTATCAATCTGTATTACGGCGCCGCCGATTCCTGCGTGGCCCTGGCTACGGGAAGTATCCGATCTCTGCTCTCTTGGCTAGACTCGAATTTGAGTCCAACCACGAAACACACTTTCTAATTTTCTTGTTGGTATAGCCGGACAGAAGGGCACCATGAGTCATTCGATCCGAAACTGGCCAGCTTGGCTACCCCACCCGCTGTGGCTTCAGCGAAAGTGCCCATGCTGCGATTCTGTAAGGTTCAAGCAGGCTGAGTTACGCCCGTTCGATGGCCTGTTGGCCATGTTTGCATTGCGTCCCGTTCGCTGCATGTTCTGTTGGAGGCGGTTCTATTGGGTTACTCTGCGAGCCGTGCAAACAGGGTAGGTTTGCGATCGGTTGCAGTTGCTTTGAGACTGCATCATTCGAGCGGAAAGATCGGGCAGGTCTTTATGAGCGTTTTTATCAGGCAGCCTGTTCAATTTCCTGCGTCAAGCCCGCACACTCCGCTTGCGCCTCACTGGCTCATGCATCTGGGAGCGTTTGGTCTCTTCTTTGTTGCAGTCGTGGATTCTTCCGTCATCCCTCTCCCTCTTCCCGGTAGTACAGACCTGCTGTTGTTATGGCTTGTGGCGCACAGGGGTGATCCGTGGCTGCTGGCTCCTTCTGCCATTGTAGGCAGCATCCTCGGCGGATACACCACATGGGTTATTGGTCATAAAGGAGGCGAAGCTGCTCTGCGCCACTACGTGCCGGCGCGCCTGCTTGGGCGAGTCGTCGCTTGGGTCGAGCATCATCCCGTCTTGGCAGTCTTTGTTCCCGCCATGCTTCCTCCGCCCATTCCGCTTCTGCCGTTTGCACTAGCTTCCGGTGCCCTTGGAGTAACGCGCAGACGTTTCCTCGCTGCCTTCGGCGCGGCGCGCGGCTTGCGATACTCCTTCGTCGCTTGGCTAGGCGCGACGTACGGACGCAGAATTGTCCGTCTCTGGTCTGGAAGTCTCCAGAAGTGGTCGAATCCGCTGCTGTTTGTTTTCGTGGGATTGCTGATCGCCGGCTTGTGTTTCGGGATATGGAAGATTCGCGGGCTGCGCAAGGTCGATGCGGCAGCAAGTCTCGCGTCGCAGGACCGGGCAGTTCATACCGGTTAACTTACCAGGGCGATTTGGGCCTTTGTTTTCTGTCTTATAGATTAATGAGTTTAAGGCGTCTTCAAACGGTATGATCCACCGAGGCGGAAGTGAAGGAAATGGCCGGGCTGGGGTGCCCGGCCGTGGAAAGCTTCCATCGTCTATTGATTCCTCCGCGTGAAAGATTATCTACTTCTTGGGCTTCGCCTGCGGCTGGCGAGCCTGCAACGACTGCTGCTGGTCCTGATGCTTCTGCTGTAACTGCTGTGTCTGTTGTGAGTGCCGCTGCTCGATCTGCTGTGTCTGGGCAGGATTGGCGTTCGGACGATGTTGCGATTCCTGCCTCTGCTGGAGACTCTGCCGCTCTTGAGTTTGTCTTGCGATCAGATTGTCCTGCTGTTGTTCGTACTTCTTGTCTGCTTTGGAATTCCCCGAGTTGATCGGCGCCGGGCGAGCGAACGGTGGAAGGTCATTGGGGTGGACTGCGGCGCGTGACGGGGCATTTTCTGTATGCGTGGCCGGCGTATCGGCGCGAGGCTCCGATGCGACACCCGTCGCCTGTGGTCTGGAAGGCTCGGTTGTTCGCTCTGGCGTTGCCATTTGGCGATCGTTGTAGCCGACCTGTAGGGTGGCTGCCGCGTTGGATGGCTTGCCGTGGTTGACCGTGGCCCGCGACTCCGGGTTAGCTCGCGCGGTCTGCGCGTGTTCGGTCTGTGCTGCTATGGGCGGAAGATGCCTCTGCCTTGCCACCGCTTCCTGCTGAAGCGTTGCACGAACCGCGATGCCACCGGAGCCGCCGTTGAAGCTGACGTGACTCTCGATGCGATTCTCGATCGTGGTGTTGTAGACATTCCGGTTTCTCGTAATGTCCACGTTGTTCACGGAACGGTTATAAAAGAAGTGCCCGCCATCCCAGCGGCCTCCCCCATATCCCTCGCCGAAGTAGCCGAAGCCGTAGTTGATCCCGCCATAGAACCCGACTTCCGGGCCCCAATAGCCGTCATTGAAGAAGAATCCGCCGTCTCTCCAACCCCAGTAGCCCGGCGTCCAGAGGAGGCCTTCTCCCGGCGCCATCACCCAGGCGCCATCCACCCAGTAGTAATCTGAGACGCTTTCGTCATAAGCCCAATAACCCGGTGTCCAGAGATATCCATCGCCTGGACAAATCGGCTGTTCGTAAACTGGCAGCGGGGGCGGGCCTATCGTGATGTTTACGCCAATTTGGCCGACTAGGGTGGCCGGTACGGCCAATGCAAGAAACGCCAACAAAATCCTGGTGGTACGCATATAGCTCCTTTTTCAAATGTGGAAGGGGAAGCCGCGGAATAAGTGGCAAATCACAACGACGGCGCTCAATTTGGCTCAGCAGACCTCCGCCATCAAGGACGTTGCGAACGGCCTGCAATCCGGCCGTTCGCCTACCGCGGTAAAGATCGCAGCAAGAGCGACGCGGGAAACATGTACTTCCTCATGAATTGCCCTCGGAATCGTTGAGGCCGTTGTGTATCTCCCCAACACTGCTGAACGTAGTGAATAAAGTTTTCTTTGTCTGAGCTGTCGAGACCATAGTCGGCATGGGTAAGACTCAGTTACTGATGAGAGCCATACGCGGCCGTACGGGAGACCCCGCGCAGACCGACACTGCGGGCTTCTGGAAGTGAACACACGATGGCCCGCATTTGTGTGACTCGTACAGCGGCTGATTCGGTGAACCATGAGATAGAATCAGCATCTGCTTCAGCCGCGGCATGGAGCTACAGACATGCGAATAGAGAGTCCCCGAATCCATCGGCGGACGTTTCTGGCGGCGAAGGGCCCGAATTCCTTTGGCCTCCTTGGGCATAGGCAGCATCGCGCCCTGCCGGATGCAGTAAGGGAGAACGCTGACCCTGGCCAGGAAGAACCATGGATAGTGCGTCAACTCAATATGCTCCACCTCCGCGGCATTGAAGTGCCCGCCTAGATTACGAAGGGCCAGCCTGAGCGCATTGCCAATCGCTTGCTGGCACGCATCTCCCACGCCGTTTCCCAGTGATCCGTCAGAAGGACTGGCAAAACTCCACCCGCGTTTCACGAGCATTCTCTCCAATCGGAGCGCACCTGCCGACCGCACAAAATCCCAGTCTTCACAAAACTCTTCTGTTGCGAACTTCAATCCGTCGGGCAGTTCGCTTGACGCACGTAGAAGCATCTGCGATTGGGCTATGGTAACCATCATTCACACTCTTTCTGTTCCCTGTTTCAGTAGTTGGGGCTGGCTAATTGGTTTGGCTTGCGATAAGCCCTTTCACGGACCACCGCGGGTGTCCTGTCGACCGGCTCGGCGATTGCGTAGTAAACGGGACTTTGGCAATGGATGCAGATCGCTTCTCGAACCGGGCTAAGAGAACCTCCTACAGCATGGTGAAAGCTCCGCAGGCATTCAGGACAGGAAATCATAACGCAAGACTCCCCGGAGGAATCGCTTTCGCTCTGTTGAATCCACAGAGGAGCCGAGGCCGCGGCGTCGTTGGCAGGACGCTGCGCCGGAAGATCAAACCTCCCAATGATCTTCAACAAAGAGCCGATGCTGCAGCCTTTCTCGTAAAAGGCGTCCGCGATCACCCCGGAAGGCACCTCGTCGCCGCGGAACATGCCGCTCATCGCGATCGTCCTGATCGCCGGGAAACGGCGCCGTACAATCGAGAGCAACTCGAAACCAGACATGTTTGGCATGTTGAGGTCGGAAAGAAGGATATCCGGAACCTCGTCCCGCATTTGGCGCAATGCGGAGAAACCGTCATTTGCCGAGCGAACGCGATAACCTATCTCGGTTAGCACCATCGAGGTCGTCTCTCGAATGGAAGGTTCGTCGTCGACGAAGAGGAGTGTTGCCCGCGCATTCAGCATCATGATCCCCCTTAAGTGCCTGACCTAAAGTTGGACCAAGGATAGCTTGTATCAAAATGTAAGTCTGATCAATTTCATACAAGAGTTTATACAAGAAAATATAAATCTGATTAATTTCATACAAGCTTTAGAGGCGAGCTTTTAGCTCGCGTTGGCGACTTCTCGGGCGATTTAGCGAGGATCGATCTCCCGGCATTAATCGACCGGCATCTGATCGTGCAGAACCACATTCAGCAGTGATTTGTGGACGCAAATGCGGCCCTTATAGTTGATGAAGCCGAGCTTGCGAAAGCGGTTCATGAAAAAACTGACACGAGACCTTGTGGTTCCGATCATCTCTGCCAGAGTCTGCTGCGAGATCTTGGGTATGAATCTTTGTGAATCGCCCACTTCGTCCGGCTGACCGAACTCCGCCATCAGCAGAAGAATTCTCGCCAGCCGCTTTTCGCTTGAATTGAAAAGCTGATCCACAAGGTCGGCCTGTGTGCGCAAACTTCGCGCCAGCAGAAACCGCATGAAAAGGTCAGAGAACTCGTGCTCCTCATGGAGCACACGGGTCATCTCGCTGCGCGCTATCCTGAGCGCGGCGCAAGCGGTGACAGCGGTGGCAGTGGACAAACGCAGCCCAGGCACCGCCGCCAGAGCCCCCTCGCCCACAAAATCGCCCGCGGAGACAATCGTGATGGTTGCTTCCTTGCCTGCAGACGAAACAACAGTAATCTTCACTCGGCCCTTCTGAAGATAGAAAACCGAGTCGGCAGGATCTCCCTGGGAAAAAAGCTCCTGCTTGGGCGCCAAACGAACGATTGTGCGCCCTAAACCGGCGTTGGACAGAAAGGCTCCGGCATCGAACGCGGATTGGACACGAACGGGATCGGTAAACTGAGCCATTGGGAAGGCCTCTGGCTGACCACTGTCTTCGCGTGGCAGGTTGCTGAGACGGCGCGGTCACAGATTCATTGTGGTTAACGAAGAATTGCTATGTTCGAAGCAAAGTCATCGATGAATCGGGACCCTGATGGCTCAAGGATTCGGCCATCAAAGAGGGATCAACCTTGCGCAAAGGCCTATAAACCTCTTTGCGACTCATTCTCATTATAAGCGAAGAGACAATTCTGCACCGTATTGATCACAGATCTCAATCATCTGCGACCGCCTGGTTATCCGCCAAGGCGTTTTCAGGCCTGAGCGTTCTTGCTCAGACCGCAGAGCCTCAAGTCACTAGTGTGGAAACTACCTTGTGCGCCGCAGCGCGTATACAGCAAATGAGCCTGCGCATGGGTAGAAAAAAGGTGAATTACATGAAGAAGCTCATGACCATTGCAGCAGTACTCAGTTTGACAAGTGTCTGCTGGGCGGGAACGGATCGCGAAGCGACTGTAGACCGGCTGGATCATGCCGGCGTGGTGCTGCATGAGATTATGTCGGCGCCGGACAAGGGTATTCCAGAAGAAGTGCTGGAGCACGCAAAGTGCGTGGCTGTGGTGCCTCATCTGCTCAAGGGCGGCTTTGTCTTTGGCGCAGAAAATGGCCGGGGCGTGGCTACGTGCCGGACCGAAAACGGATGGAGCGCGCCGGCGTTCTTTGCGATTACCGGTGGTAGCTGGGGATTGCAGATCGGCGTCGAAGGCATCGATCTGGTCCTGATCATCCAAAACGAAAAGGGAATGCAGCGACTGATCGGGAGCAAGTTCGAGCTTGGCGCCGATGCTTCAGCAGCAGCAGGACCAGTTGGACGCCACGCTTCCGCCGATACCGACTGGAAGCTCAATACCGAAATACTCACCTACTCACGGGCCAGGGGCGCCTTTGCCGGGCTTACGCTGGATGGCGCATCAATCCGCCGTGACGACGACTCCACAGAGGCCATCTATGGCCATGACATTCCCACGCGCCGCATTTTGAGCGGCCAAGTACCCGTGCCGGCCTCGGCGCAATCGTTCCTCGACGCAGTCAGGAATGCAAAGGCTCAGGCAATTGCAGCGAATTGACGGACGATCGTAAACGCATAGCGAGCGTCTGCGGCAGTTTTCAGGTCTCGGGCGCGCGCTATGAAGAGGGAGAGGAATTATGCTTTGGGCAATCTTTGTGATCGTTCTCATTCTTTGGCTGTTAGGCTTTAGCCTTCATATCGCTGGCGGCCTTATTCATCTTCTACTGGTCGTGGCATTGGTCATTCTGGTCTTCAACCTGATTGCCGGGCGACGGAGCAGCCTCTGATTGAACTCCTTTTGATTCGTTGATTGCGGGACGAATGAACCGGTCAGATCACCATCATCCAGCCCGGCAGAGTCGGCGGGGTAGTGCGTAAGCCGCCCAAAATCGGCTGGTGTGATGTTGCTGACGTCTTCCGGTCAGGTTGGGCGAGCTTATTTCAGCGGTAAGATCATTGCAGATGCGCGTCGGCTTTAGGTATCGATCTTGTTCTTCCTGCGCAGAGATGTTGCGCACCACGGTCAGCTGCCTGATATGTGGGAAGTGGGCCTTCGTGGACTATTCTGAACTACGATAAACTGCTTTAGATTCGGTTTTTGGCTGCCCCCCAGGGATTCGAACCCCGATATGCTGATCCAGAGTCAGCTGTCCTACCATTGAACGAGGGGGCAACAATCAGGCGCGTAACCGCCCTTGCCGCAGAATCGGCCTGGTCTCGGCAGAGAGGCCGCACACCAAACCAACTTGTTCATCATAAGAGGCATTCCCTGCCTCGGTCAAACACCGGTCGAAGGACCTGCTGAACTGCGGCGAATCGCGCACTTGATCACTCCTCGCGAAGAACCTCCAGCGGGCGAAGCCCAAGGATCCGGTAGCTGGCGATCCAGCCTGTCGCCGTCGCCAAAATCGCGGTTCCCAACAGCGCGATCAGAGTTGCCGGCCACTCAATGTGAAAGCCGACGTCGAGCTTTCGCAAAAGCACCCGCGTTAGAAGATTTGCAAAGACCACCCCCACACCGCCCGCCAGCAAACCAAGCACGCTAAATTCCACGCTGAAGGTGTGCACAATCCGCATTCGTGTCGCGCCAAGCGTTTTCAGCACCACAGCCTCGCGCATCCGGCGGAATCGCGTGCTCGCAATGCTCGAGGCCAGAATCATCAACCCGGCAAAGATTGAGAAGCCCGCCAGAAACCGAACCACAAAGGTGATCTGATCGACCACGCTCTCAATCCGGTCAAGCACATCGGCGATGTTGATCACCGTCACGGTGGGATAGGCGGCGAAGAGCGCGCGTTCCATCGTCGCAACCTGCTTCGGATCGACATGCGCTCCGCCGTACCATGTGGCGGGCTCATCCCTGAGTTGTCCCGAGGGCAGCACAAACTGGACGCGCGCCCCCGGATGTTGCCCATCGGCTCGGAAGATCGAAACAACCTTTAAGCTTCGTCCAGAGCCACCCACATCGAGTTCTACCACCGAGCCCAGGCTCAGGTGCAATCGTTGAGCCACGCCTTCACTAATCGCGATCTCAGCCGCACCGGCATCGCTCCACCACTTGCCCTGGATGACCTTGTCGCCGATTGGAGCCGTATCGGACCAGCTCAGTTCCGCATTCTCCAATAGCCGTCTCGGATAGTGCTGCCCCTTGAGCTGCTCGACAGGCCTTCCGTTTAGCGAAACAAATCGCCCCGTCACAACTGGCATCAGCTCCAATGCGTGTCCTGAAGCCTGACTCAGTCCCGGTTGGTGTGCAAAGAACTCCGTGACGCCCGGGACCTCATCCGTAGTGATGTCTACCAGGAAGATGTTGGGTAGTTTGGGCGAGGCCGTTTCGCGCAGATCGCGCAAGAGCGCCGCCTGCATGAGGTACACAGCGAGAATCAGCATCACGCCCGTGCCCAGTGAAGCCAGCACCGCCGCGGACTGATTGCCGGGCCGGTAGAGATTTGCCAGCCCGTGGCGCAGAGACGAGGGCAGACGCAGCCGCACGCGATTGAGCAGGAAACGCAACGTCCAGAGCGCCACGGCGGCGAGAACTACCAGCACAATCAGCGCGAGAGTGAATAGGATTGCAAACCATGTGCCAACCTTGGCTGAGTCTGAGAGCGCCCACGCGATTCCACCCAGCGCTAGCACAACGATTGCAGAGAGGCCTAGTTGCAGCCGTCGAGCCCACCATCGCGCCAGCCAGCCGCCAAAGCCATCGGGCCCCTGTTCGACAAGCCGGCGCAAGACAAGCACAGGCCGCACTGCACGAACATCCAGCAGAGGAGGCAGACAGAAAAGCAGTGTGGTCAGCAGGCCGGTTCCGAGCCCAGCCGCAACCGAAGCCCACGGAAAGTCAAGGTGTGCATGGACCGGCAACAGCCTGCCAAAGACCGCCGGCAGCGCAGTCATCACTCCCACACCGGCAGCAACGCCGAGAAGGCCCCCAGCCAATCCCAGAGCCAGCGTTTGCAGCAGGAAGATCCGCAACAGATCCGCAGAGCCCGCGCCGACCGCCTTGAGAATCGCCAGCATATCCATGCGTTGCTCAAGGTGCGCGTGCATGGCCATGGCCACGCCGATCGCTCCCAGCACCATCGCAACAAGGCAGATCAAGCTCAGAATCGCAGTGGCATTGTCCAGCCCCTGGGTCAGAGCCGGATTGCCCTCGCGAAAATCCATCACCTGCGCATCGGGCAGCGCCGCCTCGACCTGCTTACGCAGCGCGACAAGATCCGATAGATCCGCGGTCCGTTTGTCCGGGAGCTTCATCAACAACCGCTCACTGGCCCGACTGCCCGGAGCGATCAGGCCCGTACGCGCCAGCGCCGCACGCGAAATCATTACGCGCGGTCCCAGCCCTGCCCCAGCAGTGATGCGGTCCGGCTCCTGCTTGAGCACGGCGGAAATCTTGAATTCCCTGCCTCCAAGGCGCAGCTTCTGGCCCACTTGCGCATTGAGCCGAATGAGAAACTCCTCCGCCACCACCGCGGAATCTCCGTCCAAAGCCTGTTGCAAGCTCAGCGACGGCTCAAGCTCTGCCTTGCCGTAATATGGATACTCACTTGGATCGACGGCCTTGAGCGAAACCAGGAGCGGCACCGGGTCCGGTGGAACCGAGGCCATCGAGATGGTCTCGGTCACCCAGGTCGTACGCAGTCTCTCTTGCTTCGCAATGGCTGCCACCTTGCCTGATTCCTCCGCGTCCGCCTCATGAAAGAGCCGTGCGCTCAGGTCGCCGGCCATCAGCGATCGAGCCTCCGCAGAGAGTGTCCGGCGGAAGCTGTCGCTAAAACCGCGCACGCCAACCAGCGCAGCAACTCCCACTGCGACCGAGAGCACCACAAATCCGAATTTGCCCGGAGCCGAGCGCAGATCGCGCCAGCCGATCGCCGCTGCCCGCTGCCAGCTCAATGCGCGCTTAGCCATTCTGCGCCTGCCCGGCAACAGCAATCTCAAAAGGCAATGAGTCTTCCACGATCATTCCGTCTTTCAGAACAATCTTGCGATCGGCGCGGCTGGCAACCTCTGGATCATGCGTCACCAACACTAGCGTAGTGCCCGCCTTGCGGTTGCGTTCCAGCAGCAGATCCAGCACCAGCCGCCCATTGGCAGAGTCAAGATTGCCCGTCGGCTCATCGGCCATCACAATCGGCGGCTCGACCACAAAGGCCCGAGCCAGGGCCACGCGCTGCTGTTCGCCGCCAGAGAGCTGCACCGGGTAGTGGTCCATGCGCTCGCTGAGCCCCACCTCGTCGAGCAGGCGCCGCGCCTTCTCGAGACCGCTGCCGGCAACGTTCAGCTCAAAGGGCAGCAGCACGTTTTCCAGAGCCGTGAGAGTTTGAATCAGTTGGTACGACTGGAAGACAAAGCCGATCTTCGCGCCGCGCACTGCCGACAGCTCCGTCTCGGCCAGATTGTGAATCGGGACGCTGTCAATCCAGACCTCACCGGAACTGGGTGTATCCAGCCCCGCCAGCAAGCCCAGCAGCGTGCTCTTGCCGCTGCCGCTCGCGCCAACAATGGCGACAAACTGTCCAGCCGGAATCGTCAGAGTGATCCCTTTCAGAATCTCAACACGCCGCGCGCCGTTTTGAATCCACTTCTTCGCGTCACGAACCTCGATCACTCCCTCAGCCTCCTCAACACCCGAGCTCAATTCCCCGCTCTTGGATACACTATTGATGTGTACGTTTGCCGATCCCTCTTTGTTTCGCTTTGGCTGATACTTCTTGCGGCGATCGCATTGCGCGCGCAGCAAAGCTCAGCGCGGCCGCTGCTGGTCTGTTACGGAGACAGTATTACGGCGGGCTACGGCCTTGAGAGCGGCCAATCCTTTCCCGACGCTCTGCAAAGAGACCTCGACCGCGATGGCTACCGCTACAAAGTGAACAATCAAGGTACCAGTGGAGCAGCGACGAAAGACGCGGTCGCTGGTTTGAATGCGATCCTACCCTTGCATCCGCAGATTGTGATCGTCGAGTTCGGCGGCAACGACGGCCTGCGCGGCCTGCCTCTCGACCACACCCGCCACAACCTCGACACTGTGCTGACAACTCTCGAAGACGCCCATATCAAGATTCTTCTGGCCGGCATCACCCTCACGCCAAACTACGGTCAGGAATATATTCACAACTTCGACGAGATCTTTCGCGATCTGGCAGCAAAGCATCACGTCGCTTTTGTTCCAATGATCTACAAGAACCTGGTGAATGTCTCCGGCACAATTCAGGAGGATGGCATCCATCCTACTGCCAAAGGCTCCGAAATCATCGCGCAAACACTGATGCCGGCACTCACGCCGCTCATGAAGAAGCGTTAAGCCAGTTCAATTCATCACCACGACGGGTTGAAACAGTGTTCCCGCAACCCGTTTGGCAATCCCAACCAACTCCCGCTGCCCCTCGAAAACCTTGACGAGTATTGCGCTCGAAAACTCTGGCAGGTTCGCCTGAGCGCCGTTGCGAAGCCGTCCCAAACTGTGTGCGTCTCCAGTCACCGCGGGCATCTCAGTCAACAGGCTACGCGGATGCGCGCAAAGAGCTTCGAGCGCCTCGCCGTTCCCCGTCAACGATTGCAACTCATCCAGCGTATGCGCTTCGGCCACGGTGAAGACTCCGGCCCGTGTGCGCCTCAGGGTGCTCAAATGCGCCCCGCAGCCGAGCTCTAAGCCCACTTCATGGGCCACAGAGCGGACATAACCACCGGAGCTGATGCTCATGCTGAACGTAGCCTCGGCGCCGTCAAGAGAAGCAATCTCAAAGCTCGCGATATGGATCGCGACAGGCTTTAACTCAACCGGTTTCCCCTGGCGAGCGAGCTTATATGCCGGCGTGCCTGCGATCTTTTTAGCGGAGAACGTCGGCGGCATCTGGTCAATCTTGCCGCGGAATCGGCTTGCAGCAACGCGCAACCTATCCAACGTCAACGGCGGATTCAACTCCCCAAAGCAGTCTTTGGCGCTTGCTTCGCCCTCCGCGTCGTAGGTGTCGGTAGCGAATCCGAAGCGAATCGTGCCACTGTAGCTTTTTTCTGCGTCGGAAAAATACTGCGCGAGCCTCGTGTACTTGCCCAGCAGCAGAGGCAAGACGCCTGTTGCCATAGGATCCAGCGTGCCCAGGTGTCCGATGGAGCGCTCGCCGGTGATCTTGCGCAGACGGTTGACCACATCGTGGCTGGTCATGCCGCTGGGTTTGTCGATCACTAAAAGTCCATTCACCTATCTACTGTAGCCGACCGGTCCGGTGATTATCCCTCCGTGCCGGGCTGACGCACCAGAGAGAGGAACTCGAGCCGCGTCTCCTTCTGCCGGAAACAGCCAACCATCGCCGACGTTACCGTCGACGAGTGCTGCTTCTCGATGCCGCGCATCATCATGCACAGGTGCCGCGCCTCGATCACAACTCCCACGCCCTGCGGTTGAATCGCATGCTGGATGGCGTCGGCAATCTGCCGCGTGAGCCGCTCCTGCACCTGCAGGCGGCGCGCAAAGACCTCAACCAGCCTGGGAATCTTGCTCAAGCCGATGACCTTGCCCTTGGGTATATAAGCCACATGCACCTTGCCAAAGAAGGGAAGCATGTGGTGCTCGCAGAGCGAAAACATCTCGATGTCCTTGACGATGACCATCTCGTCGTAGTCCTCGTCAAAGAGCGCTCCGCGCAAGATGATCGTCGGGTCTTCGTTGTAGCCCTTGGTCAGGTGTGTCAGCGACTTTTCGACCCGCCCCGGCGTGGCCAGCAGTCCCTGGCGGCTTGGATCCTCGCCTAGACGGCCCAGAATCTCGCGGACCATCTCCTCGATCGAGAACTCACTGAGGCGATCGTCTATGCTTCCCGCGTTCTTGCTCACTGTCATTGATTGCGCCATGCTCTTCATCCTCTCGCACTGGGGAATTCTTACTCTGAATCACACTCAAAAAAGTTGTTCTCGGTCTCTTCCACCCGCACCTGCTCCAGCTCGCCGGCCGGCAGCGCGTCCTTCAACAAGCCAAATACCGCCCGACAAAGATTCTCCGTCGTCGGGACCTGATCGTGAAAAACCGGATCGAGATTGAGATTCGCGTGATCGAATCGGTCGATCACCTTCGCTCGCACCGTCGCATCCAGTGCAACCATGTCGATCACCATGCCCGTCGCAGCATCGACCGGCCCACCCACCAGCACCTCAACAATATAGTTGTGTCCGTGCCCGCGGGCATTATTGCACTTTCCGTAAGTAGTGCTGTTCTCCTCCGCCGTCAGCATATCGCTGTGCAGACGATGGCTTGCAGAGACCAGGTAGCGTCGGCCAAAGCTGGCTCTCATGCCTGCCCCTGGTACTCCGCGAAGATCTCCGGCGTCTCATAGACGCGGACGCGGCTCAACCGCGCCCCGCCGGCCGCTGTCGCTGCAGGCTCAAGCCGCTTCCATGCCGCGATAGCGAGATTTTCCGTTGTCGGAATCGTCGCGGCAGAGTCCGATGCAACGAACTCGGGAACGTCAAGATTGAGATTGCGATGATCCCATGCGTCAAGCACCTCGCGCTCGATCACAGCCTTCAACCACTTCAGATCGACGACAAAGCCCGTGACCGGATCGACCTCGCCCGCCACCGTCACCTCCAGCGTGTAGTTGTGTCCGTGGCCATTGCGATTGGCGCATCGGCCAAAGACTTGGCTGTTCTTTTCCTCGCTCCAGGCCGGGTTCCAATAGTAGTGCGAGGCGGAAAATGTAGCCCGTCGCGTCAGGAAGATCATCTTGCTCCCTCCATCCTTCGATGCTTTAGCTGCCGCAAAAGCTCCACAGAGCAAGCTTCTACCTGCTAGCTTCTCGCCTCTTGCCGTAGGAGATTGCAAGTAAGCCCATGCACAAAGCTCAATCTGTGCGAGCGAATGAGCGAACGGGAACAGCTAGTAGCCAGCAGCCAAGAGCTGTTTCTACGCCGCATAGCTTCTTCCCTTCCAGCTGACGCGCTTCAAGATGTGTACCTCGTACCAACTGAGGTAAAGCAACACCACAAACAACGGCAGACCGAGCGGCGCAAGAGCGCAGTCGAGAAACGGAAAGTTGGACTTGGCCACGCGCCCATAAAAGCGGAAGAGATTGCGCACCCAAAGCAGCGCCAGCACCCAGCCCGCTCCAAGCCACTGCAGCGAATGAGGAGTCAACCGGGCGTTCCACAGCCACACTGCCAGCACCGGCAACAGAACAAGCAGTCCGATGTCGAGCACGCGCCAGAGGGCAAGCGCCAGTGCATTCGAGAAGAGCAGCGCCAGGTTCTTGCTCCAGCCCTCGATCATCGCAGCGGTCGAGCGGTACATCCGCGTCGACAACGCATCCTCAGCGTACCGGAAACGCACGCCGATCCTGCGCCGCTTTGCAATGAAGGCCAGCTCAACATCCTCGAGCACCTTGTCGGCCACCGACGGATGGCCGCCGATCCGCCGGTATGCCTCCCGCTCGACCAGAATGAATTGCCCATTGGCCGCGGCGATGCGTTCATTGGGATCGGAGACCTTCTCCGGCGGATATGCCAACGATAGCTCGCTGAAGACCAGCGGCATCAGCGACCGTTGCATAAGCCCCTGGACAATCTGCCGCGGCGAGTAGCTCAGCAAGCCCGCATGATGCCGCGCAGCCTCGTGGATCGCGCGATTGAGATCGCCCGGCTCATGAATCGTATCCGCATCCGTGAAGAGCAGCCACCGCCCTCGCGCACGCTTTGCAGCAGTCCAGACCGCGTTGTTCTTGCCCACCCAGCCCGGCTCCAGTTTGTCGGCCTCAATCACCGTAACTCCGGCAAAGCTCCGCGCGATCTCCTCCGTCCGGTCACTCGAATCGTCGTTGACAATGATCAGCTCCCAATCCTTTCCCAGCTCAAAAACGTCTACAGACTGGCTCACCAGCGATTGAAGGCACTCCGCAAGGCAGTCCTCCTCATTGCGCGCCGGAACGATAACGGTCAGCTCGATCAGCTCGTCCGGCTCAGGTTGCGCATAGACCGTTCCCGGAGCAGCTTCCCATCTCACCGGCAACGCTGCGGGCGTATCCAAAAGCCCCAGCACAGGCGTGAAACCTGCCTTTCCAGCCGTGCTACTCTCCACCTTCTTCTCCATTCAACCTTGACCTTTCGCTCAAAGCCCATCGATCCGTATTATAGGGATGTGCGGCTTCCTCGGTTGCTTTCGCTCACTTTCGCAGCTTCGTTGGCCTTCGTCTCCGCGTGCGATCGCGGCGCTCATCCGGCCCAAACCGGCAAGGTAGCGCCTGATTTCACCGTTTCAGACGGGGCCACAACGGTCCATCTGGCCAGCTACCGAGGCCGCGTGGTACTGCTCAACTTCTGGGCGACGTGGTGCCCGCCTTGCATTCAAGAGATGCCGGCGCTGATCGAACTTCACCATCAGCGACCCGATCTGGCCATCCTGGCCGTCAGCATTGACGAGGACCCTGAGGCCTACAGCCGATTTCTCGCCCGCCGCCACGTCGATCTGATTACGGTTCGCGACCCCACGCAGAAGGCGGCGCAGCTTTACCACACCGAGGGCTGGCCAGAGACCTATATCATCGACCGCAACGGCGTCATCCGCCGCAAGATCGTCGGCGATCCCGATTGGACGAACCCTGAGATTCAGGCCTACCTCAAAGGGTTATAGATTCTTGCTATGATTCCCCTATGACCTCGGTGGAAATCCACTTCCGCTATACGGCGCCACCCTCGAATATCGAAGCAGTGACCCTGGCGCTGGCTAGTATCAGAGATGTCTACGGCATTCGCCGGCTCAGTTTCGATCGCGCGGCAAACACACTGGCGGTGGAATACGACGCCACCCGTCTCAATGCAGCCACGGTTGCCGGATTGCTCCGTCAGGCTGGACTCGAAATCGAAGCCGATCTTCAGCCGATCATCCAGCAATCGGCCGCCGGCAAAGTGCCCACTGCCTGAGAACCCACCGGGTCCCCAACGACCGGGCTCCAAGAGCTGGCCGTGCCCTTTGGTTGGTGATTGCACGGCCAGACGAAGCCTGATATTCTGTCTTAGGTTTCGCTAGAAACCGCGCGTGTGCGCCCGTAGCTCAGCTGGATAGAGCGACTGGCTACGAACCAGTAGGTCGGGAGTTCGACTCTCTCCGGGCGCACCATTCATTCCCTCATTCTGCGTTATCTCTTACTGGAATCTCATCGATCGCTTCCGGGCCCCAACGCAAAGCGGCAAAGATTGTTGGCAATCGCAACAATTCTCTTCCCTCCTCCAGTTCCCTCCCCCAGAGGGATGAACTCCCTGCCCGTCCCCCCTGATGCTGACCTGCTGGGAGTTCTCAAATGAAGAAGGGCGAAGCGTCTCAGCGCTTCGCCCTTCTTCTCAACAGCAGGCTAAACAATCAGTACAGTCTAAAGTTGATCTCGATGTTCACCATCACGGGAACCGGCGTCTTGCCATCCTTCATTGCCGGCTTGAACTTGTATTTCCTGACCGCCTCCAGCGCCTTTTCGTCCAATCCCATGCCCAGCGGCCGCACTACACGGGGATTCTGCGGATTACCCTGCGTATCGACGATGATCGAGACAATGCAGACCCCCTGATACTTGGCCCGCCGCGCCTCGTCGGAGAACTCAGCCTGCACGTCGTTCAGCACAACCGGCTCCGAGACGCCGCCGCCCACCCGGTACAATCCGCCGCCGGCATTGCCGCCCGTTCCCGGCCCGTAACCATTGCCATTTCCAGAGCCAATGCCGCCGCCCGAGCCCGTACCCATTCCGCTCCCGCTTCCCTGCCCGTTCGAATCAAGCTGAACATTCACTGAGTTTTTGATTCCAAGCGTCGGCAACATCGGATTGTCGGGCAGCTTCAACTCCTGCTGCACATTGATCGCCGCTTCCACCGGCAGCTTCGGTTTATCGAGCGTCTGCACCTGAGGAGGCGTCACCGGGTCTTTCTCAAGCTTGGGCAGCTTGCCTTTGCTTGCATCGACGATGCTATGGTCGCCGCCGCCGCCGCCGCCGCCTGCTTTATTCGCGGCCTGGAGTCCTTTAAAGTCCGTCAAGTCGATATTGGTTGCATTCAGTGGCGGCTTCACGGCTTCGACGATCTTCTTCCCCACAAAGAAAAGCGCGATCAGCAGGATCGTCACATTGATCGTGGTCGCGATTCCCCAGGCCAAAGGATTCTTCTTCACTGCCATCCGGTCGGGAACGGGAATCGGCGTCGAGGTCAACACCAGAGGGGGGTATTTTGGCGGAAAGAAAACGTCGCGGACGCTTTCGTAGAGATCGACCCAGATCGGCCGTTCTTTGATCGGGATGCCGAACGTGACGTCGAGCTCAGCGCTCCCCGCGGCTGCGGCGGCGCCTCGAGACTCAGAGTCGGGCTGGACAAGTAGATCGTTGGCCATGGCTGCGGATGGTTCGGTGACCTGTGAGCGTCCCGTTTGCCGCTCGAACATGGGGACGGCTTCCGGCTCCAGGACTGCCTCTCTATTATGCTTGACTTCGCCCGTCTGTGTCTTGTTCAAATGGGGCTCGCCATCCAGACTCTCATATTCCGGCGTGATCAGGCTTCCCATAAACAATAGACGAGGCTCCCTCGCTGTTGGTTATCTCGCAATCAAGCTCTAGTGAGCAGAAAAAAACCAGTTTTTTTGGCCCATGCCTCCCTCGTGGGCTCCCTGGCTCATCTTTCTTTCCCGCCATTTACACTAGAGAATGAATCAGATCGGAAGAACCCAGGGAGTCACGATGTCCTCAGCACCGGAGTTGAAGGCGACCCTTACCTTGCCCCAGACCGCCTTCCCGATGAAAGCCAATCTACCTCAGAATGAACCACTCAGGCTCGCCCGCTGGGCCTCCATCGGCCTCTACTCCGAACTGCGCAAGGCCGGCGCCGGCCGCCCCGCCTACCTGCTCCACGACGGCCCGCCCTACGCCAATGGCCCCATCCACCTGGGCCACGCGCTCAATAAAGGACTGAAGGACTTTGTCGTCAAATCCAAGACCATGGCCGGTTTTGACGCTCCTTATGTTCCCGGCTACGACTGCCACGGTCTGCCCATCGAGATCAACGTTGAGAGCAAACTAGGCCGCAAAAGGCTGGAAATGCCGGCCTCGGCCATTCTGGCTGCCTGCCGGAACTATGCCCAGGAGTACGTCGATCTGCAGACATCCCAGTTTGAGCGTATCGGCTGTTTTGGGCGCTGGGACCGGCCATACAAGACAATGAACCGCGACTACGAGGCCCGCACCCTCGAAGCCTTCTACGGCTTCCTCGAGAGAGGCTTCATCTACCGCGGTCTCAAGCCGGTCTACTGGTGCATCCACGACCACACTACTTTGGCTGAGGCCGAGGTCGAATACGCGATGCACACCAGCCCCTCGATCTATGTGCGCTACCAGCTCACCTCCGACCCGGCGGCCATCGATCCGGCACTGGCAGGCCGTCAAGTTTCCACGATCATCTGGACCACCACTCCGTGGACCCTCCCAGCGTCGCTGGCCGTAGCCTTCCATCCCGACTTCGACTACGTGGCTCTAGAAGTCGAGGGAGGTCAGGTCTACATCGTCGCCGCCGAACTGGCAGCTTCGGTGATCGAAGCCTGCGAGTTGGGCAAAACAAAGGAACTCGCCCGCTTCAAAGGCAACCGGCTCGATCGCATCACCTTCCAGCATCCCTTCCTCAATCGCACCATCCTCGGCGTCAATGCCACCTACGTCACCGCCGACACCGGCACCGGCGCGGTCCACACCGCGCCCGCACACGGCGCCGACGACTTTTACACCGGCCAGCGCTACGGCCTCGATCCAACGTGCCGTGTCGATGGCGGTGGCCACATCCACTTTGATCCTGCCGCATGGAATCATTCCGCTCCTCCGGCCTTCGACGGCCTCAAGGTTTGGGCCGCCAATCCGGTGATCCTGGCGATGCTCGAAGAGGCCGGTGCTCTGCTCGGCGTCAGCGATCTCGAACACTCCTACCCGCACTGCTGGCGCTGCCACAAGCCGGTGATCTACCGGGCGACCGAGCAGTGGTTCATCTCGCTCGATACTCCGATTCGATCTGCTTCCGGCGAAGAGAAGAAGTTCCGCGAACTTGCCATCGAAGAGATCGACAAAGTTGTTTGGGATCCGGCTTGGGGCAAGGAACGGATCACCAATATGATCGCCACACGCCCTGACTGGTGCATCAGCCGCCAGAAGATTTGGGATGTGCCCATCGCGGTCTTCTTATGCGAAGCGTGCAATAAGCCCGTGATTGATCCTGCGTTGAATCGAAAAATCGTCGAGCTCTTTGAGCAGGAGGGCATGGAGGTCTGGCATACGGAGAAAGCGGCTGCCCTGCTTCCAGAGGGTGCTACGTGCTCTCACTGCGGCGGTACCGCATTCCGCAAGGAAACCGATATTCTCGATGTTTGGATCGACTCCGGCGTTAGCTGGTTTGCCGTCTGCGAATCCGATCCCGACCTCAAAGCCGCTTACCATGCCTTCCAAAACGGCAGCGGCACAGAGTGCCTCTACCTTGAGGGCGGAGATCAGCATCGCGGCTGGTTTCACTCCTCGCTGCTCACCTCGGTTGCCCTGCGTGGCCGCGCGCCTTACTCTCACGTAGTCACCGCCGGCTGGACCCTCGACGAGCAGGGCAGGGCCATGTCAAAGTCGCTCGGCAATGGCGTCGATCCGGTCGATATTGCCAACCGCATGGGCGCTGAGATCGTGCGCCTTTGGGTAGCATCGGTTGACTTCCGCGAAGACATGGCCGCCAGCGAGAACCTCATGGCCCGCTGCGCCGAGATCTACAAAAAGCTGCGCAACACCTTCCGCTTTCTGCTCGGCAATCTGGAGCATAATCTTCCGGCATTCGGCATCTCGGGCAAGTTCGACCCCGCGCGTGACAGTGTCCCTGAAGATCAGCTCCTCCCGCTCGACCGCTACATGCTCGCCCGCACGCGCAAGCTGACGGAGGATATTCTCGGCTGGTACGAACGCTTCGAGTTCCATCGCGTCTACCACGCGGTGAACGAGTTCGCCATCGTAGACCTGAGTTCGTTCTACCTCGATGTGCTCAAAGACCGCATGTACACCTTTGCACCCACCAGCCACGCCCGCCGCTCCGCGCAGACGGTGCTTTGGAAGATCACTGAAGCGCTCGTCCGCTTGGTCGCGCCAATCCTGAGCTTCACCGCCGACGAGATCTGGGAGCACTTGCCTCAAGTCGAAGGCCGTGAAGCCAGCGTTCACCTCGCGCAATTCCCTGCTCCGTCGGAGATCTTTTCCCAAGACCCGGCCCCGCTGCTCGATGAATGGAAGCAACTCTTAGCCGTTCGCGATGAAGTGATGAAACATCTCGAAAACGCGCGGCAAAATAAGGAAATCGGCAAAGGGCTCGAAGCAGACGTCAAGATCATTGCAGGCCCGGCTCTGTATAAGCCGTTGGCCAGTTTGAAAGACATCGAATTGAAAGAGCTGTTTAATGTTTCGAGCGTTGATGCTGATCAACTGAAACCAGCTCAGGGACACTTTCAGGTCTATCCAGACCTGACGATAGAAGTCAAACCCGCCTCCGGCCACAAGTGCGCCCGCTGCTGGAACTTCATGCCCGAAGTCTCCAACTACGGAATCTGGCAAAACGTCTGCACCCGCTGCCACGATGCGCTCAAGGAAATGAAGATCGCCCCGCCGAAAGCCATGTAAACTGGGTGCCCCAGGTCCCCGATTTCGAGACCTGGGATACCACGAACCTCAACCGTGCAGTTCACGAGAAAATCAGGTGCTGGGTGCCCCAGGTCCCTCGCATTTGGGGACCTGGGATTCCACGAACCCCAACCCTCCCGTTGATTAAGGAACGAAATGAAATTCACCGCACCTCGCCGCCTCCACTGGTTGCTGCTCATCTCCGCGGTCATCATCTTTCTCGACCGGGTGACCAAGACCTGGGTCACGCTGCACATCAAATACGGCGGCGCCATTCCGGTCATCCCGAGGGTTCTGCGCATCACCCACTGGACCAACGATGGGGCGGCCTTTTCACTCTTCGCCGAATCCGCCAAACCCAATCTGGTGCGGTGGGGGCTGATTGGCTTCACCTTGCTGGCGGCTCTGGTGATTCTCATCGTGCTGGTCCGTATCGGCGATCGCTTCACCCTAGCCGCGGTTGCGCTGGCTCTCATCTTCGCCGGCGCTCTGGGCAATGTTCACGACCGCATCGCTTACGGGTCGGTTGTGGACTTCATCGAGGTACACATCTTCCACTATCATTTTCCCGATTTCAACATAGCCGACTCCTCGGTCTGCATCGGTGCATGCCTGTTGATCCTCGACTCGATGCGGCCGCATCAAACCGTGCCCCAATCGACGGAAAACTGATGCCGCAAATCTCCCCAGGCCAAACACTGCTCATCGATGCCGACGATACGCTATGGGAGAATAACGTCTACTTCGAGCGCGCCATCGCCGCCTTCATCAGCTATCTCAATCATCACGAATACACACCCGACGAGGTGCGTCAGGCGCTCAATCAAGTCGAACGCGAGACGATCCTCTCTCACGGCTACGGCCTGCCGAGCTTCACACTTTCGCTGGTCAAATGTTTTGAACGCCTCAGCCCGGAGCCCGTGAGCGAGGAGAAGGAGAGGCGCATCGTCGGCTTCGCGCGCACCATCGCCGAGCAGGAGATCGAACTGCTCCCCGATGTCGCCGAGACCCTCGCCGAGCTGGCAACGCGCCACAGGCTCATTCTGATGACCAAGGGCAATGAGGCCGAACAAGCCGACAAGCTGGCTCGCTCGGGCCTTGGGAGTTACTTCCTCGCCGTTGAGATTGTCGCCGAAAAAGATGCCGCCAGCTATCGCGAAGTAATTGAGCGCCACGAGTTGTCGCGGCAGACCAGTTGGATGATCGGCAACAGCCCCAAAAGCGACATCAACCCGGCTCTAGCCGCCGGACTCAACGCTGTCTTCCTCTTCCACAAAGACACCTGGGTACTGGAACACGCTGCGCTCGATACCGCTCCCGCAGGCCAGCAGTTGATTGAGCTAGAAGCCTTCGCAAAGCTGAGTACTATCTTCTGATCGACTGCTCTCTCTCGCAAAACTCATCTCGCGCCAGCCGCCGATGGCTTCACATCGGCCAATACCTGCTCCGGCGTCCACTCATTGCCGGGATAGAAACGCACAACCTTTCCGTCCGCTCCAATCAGCGTCGTTGAAAGCGTGTGCGTAATCGTCGAATCCGCCTCATTCGTCATCCCTAAGTCAAAGAACTTAGCCATCTCGGCGAGCACCATCTTGTCCGGCACCGCAAAATCCCAATGCTCAAAGGCGCTCTTTGCGTCGCTTCCGATGTAAGTCACGCCATAAGCTCGCAGCCGCTCCGGTGTGTCATGCTCCGGATCGAAGCTCACGCAGAGCAGGTGCGTTTTGGCGTAGAGGGCCGGGTTGCCAGATAACAGCTTTTCCAACGTGGCAAAATTGCGCGTCACCCGTGGACAAAACTCAGGCGATGGGCAACGCGTGTAGATGAAGGTGACCACAAGCGCCTTGCCATGAAACTGACCGAGATGAATCGGCCGCCCGTCCTGATTGCGCAGCTTGAAGTCCGGCACCGCGTCTCCCGGAGCAGGCACATGATACGTGACGCCGGGCTTGTAATCCAGTTTGGCCTGCGCCACCACGACAATGTGATCCAGCAAGACATCTGCGTCCGCATCCTGCGAGACCAGCACATCTGCCGTGATCACATCCCCCGGATGCAGCTCACTGATAATCGCCGCATCCTTCAACTTGTAAGGCATCGTCATAGCGTCCATGAAGCCGGGAATCGCCCCATGATTCAGCGTGACCTCGCCTCTGGCGGAATCGGTCGAAACAACCTTCCCACGCAGCTTGTAGACCTTGAATTTAGAGGCTGAGCCCTGTTGCGAGTTCCGGCCGGAGTGACATCCGGCCAGAAAAACAACAGCAAATAACGCAAAGCAGATCGATCGACACATCACGCTCAGTGTACAACCGCTGCCTCACCTTACAGCGTCCGCTTGAAGAGCGGCGTAGCGACGAGCAGAGTGCCAAGGCCAAAGATCAACAGGAAGGCAAGATCGAAGCGTATCGCAACAAAGCCGCCGTCCTTGAGCAGGATCGATTTGAAGCCGTGAATCGCATACGTAAACGGATCGACGACGGCCACCGCACGGAGCCATGCAGGAAATGCGGCAATCGGATACATCGCGCCCGAGGGATAAAACAAGAGAAGATTGAGCACTCCAAACATTGCGCGCGGCACAAGCGGATCGTCGACGCGCACCATCAAGAGAAACATCATGCCGTTGAATGCGATCGAGGTAACAAAGATCAGGCAGAGAAGTTCGAGCATGATCACCGGATGAAAGATCACGCCGAGCCCTGCCATGAGCGAGCCGATCACCGTCAGGCAGAGGCCCGAGAGTACGGCTTTAATTGCGCCGGCCAGATTCAGGCCAAAGACCAACTCCAGCTTCGTGATGGGTGTAACGAGATAGCCTTCATGAACACCCCGCGCCTTGTCGTCGATGTATAACATCCCGCCGCCGATCATCACCGAGATATACATCGCCAGCGCAACGCAGGCCGGAAGCAGAAACTTCATGTAATTGACATAGGGATAGAGTTCGACGATCTCAAGCGCAATCGAGTTGGCCAGACGCGGTTCCAGCGTCGGCGAAGTAAGCGCGGTGACCAGAGCTTGCATCTCAGCCTCGATCGAGCCGGAGCTGAACTGGTCGGTGTTGTCGACCACCAGTCCGAGACGCGGCGCGTCCTGCGCGTAAACTCGCCGGGAGTATTGAACGGGAATGATGACGGCAGCATCGATCTTGCCCGTGCGCACATCTTCGCGGGCCTGCACCTCGTCAGGGTATTCGACGGCTGTGAAGGTCTTGATGTTCACGGCGATTGCATCGAAAGCCTCGCGCACCTTGACCGCCTGCGGGCCGTGGTCCTCATCGACCAAGGCGACGTGCTCGCCGACGATCTTTCCTCCGAACGCGTTCCCCATGATCAGCAACTGCAAGATCGGCATCATCAGCGACATGATCATCAGCGTGGGCGAGCGGAAAAACTTGCGCATCTCGCGCTCGACGATGGCAAACATCCTGTTCATGGCTGTGCTCCCGGACGCGGCGGCATCGTGAAGGCCGGCGGCTTGACCTGCTCATCGCGCAGTTGCCTGCCGGTGTAATGGACAAACACATCGTCCAGCGTGGTGTTTTGAACACTCAGAGAAGTTAATGTCTCGCCGAGCGAAGCGGCTAGCCCGACTAACTGCATCGTCGTTGCTGAGCCGGAGGAAGTCAGCACGCGATAGAAGCCGGCGCTTTCGGCCTGCACGCTCGTGACGCCCTCCAGACCCTCCAGCCGCGCCTGCCACTCCGGGGTCTCCCGGTCAAAGTGAACCTCGACGACATTCGCGCCGGGAACGCTCTGTTTGAGTTCGATCGGCGTGCCCAGCGCCACAAGCGTTCCATGATCGACAATCGCGATGCGGTCGCAGAGTTTGTCGGCCTCTTCCATATAGTGAGTCGTGAGCAGCATCGTCAGATGGCGGGTCCGCCGAAGATTGTCGAGCATCTCCCAGACTGCGATGCGCGAGACCGGATCGAGGCCCGTCGTCGGCTCGTCGAGAAAAAAGATCCTGGGATTATGAACCAGTCCGCGCGCAATCTCGACCCGGCGGCGCATTCCCCCAGATAGCGTCTTGACCTGCGCGCCACGCCATTTGACGAGATCGACGGCCTCGAGAACCTCCAGAATACTCTTCTCCCTTTGCGCCTTCGGCACGCTGTAGAGCTTGGCGTAGATACTCAGGTTCTCCTCGACGCTGAGGTCGGGGTCGCTGGTCAGCGCCTGAGGAATGACGCCGATCATCCGGCGCACCGCGTCAGGCTCCTCTGCCACGTCATGACCGGCGATGATGGCCTTGCCGCCAGTGAGCGGAATGAGCGTCGTCATCATGCGGATCAGGGTGCTCTTTCCTGCGCCGTTGGGGCCAAGCAAGCCGAAGATCTCTCCCTCGGCAACAGAAAAGCTGACCTTTTTCACGGCCTCAAAATCGCCGTAGCGCTTGACGGCCTCCTCTACCACGATGGCCGGCTGCGGGCCGCCCGGCGCTTCGGATACGGGTTTTGCCTTGGCCATCATTTCTTCACCGGTTTGAGCTTGCTTTGAGGGATGTAGATCTCCGCTGTCATGCCAGGAACATACCGGTCGCCGGGGTTGTCGATGAGCAACTTGAGCTGAATGGTTTTGATGTCGCGCTTTCGCGCGCTCACATCGCGCTGCGTGGCAAAGTCCGCCTCCGCCGATTTGTTGATGACCTTTCCCTCAATCGTTGCGCCGCTCGGCATGATAATGCGTAGCGAGTCGCCCAGCTGCACCGCGTCGGCCTGCGTCTCAGGCAGCGGCGCGTAGACCCAGGTCTGCGTCAGATCCATGATCGTCACAATCGCAGCACCTGCAGTGACAACCTCACCCTGCCGCGCGGCGCGAACGTTGACCTTGCCGCTGACCGGTGCGAACACCTGTGCATACCCCAACTGAACCTTGGCCTGGTCGGCGAGTGCGCGAGCGCTCTCCATTTCGCCGCGGCTCGAATCCACGGTCCGAGCCGCGACATCGGCCGCCAATTCGTGGGCGCGCGCCTGGCGCAGCGCGGCTTCGGCTGCAGCAACGTTTTCGCGCGCAGTCTCGACCGCGGCCTTGGATGCCTGCAGACTGGTGGCCGCATCGTCTTTGGCTTGTTGGCTCATGATTCCCTGCTGCGCCAGCGCAACGATACGGCTGGTGTCAGCCTGCTGATGATCGAATTGCGCCTGCGCCTGGGCCAGCGACGCCTGCGCCGCCGCCACCTGAGCCTCTGCGTTGACTGTGGCGCTGCCGGTCTCGCCGCGCGTCTGTCGCTCGCTCTCGACGCTTTCGTCGACCTTGCTCTTCTGGCTCACGGCAGTCGCCAGTGCGGCCTTCTCCGCTGCATCCAGGTCCTCGCTTTCTATGATCGCGATGAGCTGGCCGGCCTTCACATCCTGCCCTTCGTCCACGGTCAGCGTCTGAATCCGCCCCGGAATCCTGGCGCTCACCACGACCTCGTTGGCGTCGACCGTTCCGATCAACTGCAGATCGGTCGTTGGCCTGACCGTGACGAAGTACCAGATCAGCGACCCGATAGTCAGCAATCCCAAAATAAGAAATACCCGATTGCGTGCGTTCACTTGTGCCTCACTTCATTTGCAGACGTTTGGGCAGCGTCATTATCGCTGTTCTTGAAACTTGAATTGTTGGAACCGCCGGAGGTCGGCATCGGTACGGACGCAAGCACCCGTTCCGCCACCCGCGCGCCACGCTCGCGATCGATGAAGATCGTCTGGCCGAGAAACCTGATCGCCGACTCGCGCCGTCGCGACAACTCTTCTCGCCCCAGCGGATCGGTGCCCGAGGCCAGCCGCGTCAGCGGCGCCGAGAGAAAGTAGAAGACATTCGCACCCAGCGCCGAATAGCGCATTTGCGCGGGATCGGCAGGGATCAGCTCTCCCGCGGCAATCCCCTCTTCCAGCACCTTGTCCAGCAGAGCCCACAGAGGCTTGAAGAATCGCTCCACCATGGGCGCCATGCTGCTCTGCTCGCCCCGGTGCAGCCGGACCATCTCATGCTGCATCAGCGTTCGCCACGATGGGTGTGAATACGAACGATCAAAGTTGCCCAGAACGATCTCAAGAAATCGCTCACCTGGCGAAGCGTCGGCTTCGAGCACAGCGACGCTCGAACGCCTCACCTCCTCAAAGACCGATTCCAGAGCCGCGGCATAGAGGTCTTCCTTGCTCTTGAAGTAATAGTAGAGAAGAGCCTTATTGACGCCGGCCTCCTCCGCAATTTGTTCGGTCCGTGCGCCGGCGAGGCCATTCTGGCTGAACATCCGTACAGCCGCCTCCATGATCCGCGCACGAGTAAAATCGGCTCGTTCCGTCTGGCTCCGGGTTGGGACTTGAGTGTTCATGGTATTAACTAACCAGTTAGTTAATGATACCGCAATCGTTTCAGAGAAACAAGCTCTCGATGAAAAGTCAGGGAAATCTGCCCGGAGCACGGCTTGGAGCATCCGGCCAGGCCAGACAGGCCGAAGGTGGCGATCCGGCTGCGGAAGTTATCCTGAAATGTGACCGACAATCCTGACACATCACTAAGGCCCTACATTCGCAAAGAATCTCTCTGGTCCTTTCTTCGCTGGTTGGGTCTAGGTCTGGCCGCTGCCTGGACGTTCGCTGCTCTGAGCCTTGTCGCTCTGCGGTGGATCGACCCCCCGACCACCGCGGTGCATGTCGAACGCCGAATACAATCTTGGTTTCATCGCACTCCCTACCACAAGCGCTACAAATTCGCTCCGCTCAAGCAGATCTCGCCCGACCTCCAACACGCCGTCATCGCCGCCGAGGACGCGCGCTTCTATCAGCACCACGGATTCGATTGGCACCAGATCCAAATCGACGCCGAAGAGGACATGGAAGGCGGCCGCACTCGCGGTGCCTCAACCATTACCCAGCAACTGGTAAAAAATCTCTTCTTCGGAACCAGCCGCTCCATCCTCCGCAAGGGCGCGGAGTTCACACTTGTGCCCGTGGCCGAAGTCGTTCTCGGCAAGCAGCGCATTCTCGAGCTCTACCTTAACGTGGTCGAGTGGGGTCCGGGCATCTACGGAGCAGAGTCGGCCTGCCGCGCCTACGATGGAACATCGGCTCGAAGCGTGGGCCGGCAACAGTCGGCACGGCTCGCCGCGATTCTGCCGGCGCCCCTCAAGCGGCGTCCCGAGCGCATGACTCACTACAGCGAGATCATCCTCACGCGGATGAGCCAGATGGGCTGGTAGCCGCAAATAACCTTCTACTTGCGGCTGCTTCTCAACAAAGCGGCGCACCTCAAAACCTCGCGCTTGTTTGGATTCCAAGGCTTTTGATTCTTGGCTGGGGCTCAAGCGAAGAAGCTGATCTCGCGCGGCTCTTCATCTGCGGACCTTTCGATCTCCGGCTTCTCTTCGGCCTCTTCCTGATCCCCGGCCTGGTCCGCATTCTCTTCAAAGCCGCTGGCGGCCTTGTTGTCGCTGGGAGAGTAGGTCTCGTCGCCGTTGCGGGAAGAACGCTCGATTTCGAAGACGTCCGTCAGCCCGAGATCGGTCTGCTTTGACCGGACCATCGGTGCGATGCGCACAACTGAGATTGGGCTGATCTCCATCGTCGACTCATCTCTGAACAGCCTATCGGCCTGTAAAGTAAGAACTTTAGCTCGTGGAGCAATAATGTTCCAAAACCGTACAGTTTCACAGCATGGACTCGCACCAACAAAGTTCCGGGGAGAAACATCCAAGGAACTCGACGACCAACGTGACTTTTGTCATCCGTGGGTGTCCTGAATCGAGACAGTCGGCCCCAAAAAGTCAGGACAGACACAGCCTATCGGCTCATGGCAAGGCTGGCCGGCGACGCCAGAGCGCTGCTCAGCTCAGCCTGATTGAGCAGCAACACTCCCTGCGCAAGATTCATTCCCGGCGGAACGGCGACGAACCCTCCCCGAATCTCACTGGTCTCGCGTGCGATTGTCTTGAAGAGCATGGCGCGACCGCTCATGTGCACCTCAAGGCGCTCTGTCTTCCAATCCGTCGGGCTCACCCGCGTCCGCTGCAGCCGAAACCAGCCGCCTTGATAGAGCCGGCCCAGGATGCCGTAACCAAAATCGACGTTCTCCTCGAGATGGCCGTCAAGCCGTGCCAACCGCTTGTAGCGCTTGTTTACCCACAAATCTCCGCTCATTGCGTGAAAGACGCGCCCCTCGATCGAATGCGCCGAATACTTCGGATCTGGCCTGAAACGCAGCCGATAACACCCATCCTCTTCCCCGGCATACTCATAGAGAAACGCGTCGGGCAATAGAGCAACGATTCGGCCAATGCGCTTTTCGTCGTCTGCGTACTGCTGGCGATAGCGGGCCTGCTCCGAGGGAGAGTTCAGCAGGCTACTCAGGCGCTTATCCTCCGCAAGTTGCCTCGCGGCGTCCAGAGGATGGCCATTGCTCTGGCCGAGACGCGCCACGGGCCCCTCGGCGGTCTCCACCTGATCCTCCAGCCGGATCTCCTTTTGTGATTGGCGCTCGATCCAATAGCGCCAGTAGCCGTGCCCCTCGTGGTCGTGGAGTTCGTTGTAGACGACTTCGCGCACCAAGCGGCTAGCCGGCATCAGCGGTTGGACCTGCTGCGCCTGAAGACAACCGGCTCCTTGCACCAAAATGAGAACTCCGAACAGTCCCCATGAGTCGCGCATTCTGCCGCCTCCCTTCCGAGTGATTAGAACTTAGGCACAGTATCTGACGACAACCTTGAAAAACTGGGCATACTCCCATGAAAAAACCAACAAATCCGGGAAAGAACCGGAATGAGCAATTCCACAGTTCACTGCAGTTGCTACACTGGCTCAATGGTGGACGAACTGGAGTTCCGCAGTCTGGCCGAAACTGCTCTCGCTGCGCTGAAGCAGCATTTGATTCTGCGCGAGGAGGATGCAGATGCCGGTTTTGAGGTGGAGGAGCAGGGCGGCGTATTGAATATCGAGTTCGAGGAGCCGGCCGGAAAATTTGTGATCACGCCCAACACGCCGGTTCGCCAGATCTGGATCTCGGCGCTCTCGACCAGCTTCAAGCTCGACTGGGATCAATCGGCATCCGCATTCACTCTGCCGCGATCCGGTGAGCAGCTCCAGCCGCTTGTTGACCGGCTGATTGAGCAGCATCGGAAGGGCTGAGACCTTCGCGCCTCTTGCGGAGGTTCTCCCTTGCCGCGGAGACAGCTCCATGACAAGGGAGAAAACTTCCAACTGGAATGCGGCCTTACTGCAGAGAATAGACGGTCTTCAGAACCTTCTCAGCCAAGGTCTTCGGCAGCGGCGCGTAAGAGAGCGCCGAGACCTCGCTCTCGCCCGAGTTGACAATCCAGCTCAGCAGATCCTTGATCACCTTGCCCTTGGCGGCATCGTTGGAGTGAACCGGAATCAACAAGTAAGTAAAGCTGGAGATGGGATAGGTATTGGCTCCGGGAGCGTCGGTGATCGAGATGCGATAGTCGGCCGGCATCTCTTTGACGTTGGCGGCAGCTTCGGTCACTCCCTCGATCGAGGCCCTCACCCAGTTTCCAGAGGCGTTCTTCACTCCGCCAAAGCTGATCTTGTTCTGCAGCGCATAGATCAGCTCGACATAGCCCACGGCTCCCGGCAGCTGCCGAACCAGTCCGGCCACGCCCTCGTTGCCCTTGCCGCCGACGCCTACAGGCCAGCTAGGCGAGGAGCCTTTCCCCGGACCGCTCGCCCAATCTTTGCTCACCTTGCTCAGGTAGTCGGTCCAGATAAAACTGGTACCGCTGCCATCCGAGCGATGAACAACAATGATCTTCTGATCGGGCAGCTTGACACCGGGATTGTCCTTGCCGATGCGTCCATCGTTCCAGTTGGAGATCTTGCCAAGGAAGATGTCTGCCAGCACTTCCCCGCTGAACTTAATGTCGTTGACGCCCGGAACATTGAAGATCGGCACGACCGCGCCCAGGACCGTCGGAATATGGACCAGCTTGACTTTGGAGCTGCTGAGCATGTCATCGGTCATCGGCATATCGGAAGCGCCAAAGTCCACCAAGCCCGTCGTAACCTGGCGAATGCCTCCACCGGAACCAATCGACTGGTAGTTGATCTCCACGCCGGGATGCGCGGCGCTGTATTCGCTGAACCACTTGGAATAGATCGGATAGGGGAAAGTGGCCCCCGCTGCGGTCAACTTCTGAGCCTGGGCCGCGCTCAAGGCCAATACGGACAACAAACCGGCAACCAAAATCTTTTTCACAGTGATCTCCCTTGCTGATATACTGCCGTATATGATTCTCAGCGCACAATGTTAACGGCGTTTGAATCGAGGACAGATTTCCCATCTTCTTTCGCTAAATTCGCGTCTCTGATCCCGCTCTGTTCTCTGATCCCTGTTCCCTATTCCCTGCCTCCACGGTATAGACTCATCCCAAGCCTATGCGCGCCTATGATTTGATTCAGCTCGTATGGTTCGCCTTCCCGGCGTTCGTTAGCGCCCAAACCCCAGCCTTTCCGGCTCACAACATGACTCCCAGGAACCAAAATCCCGCCGGGGTCCACCGCTTCGCGCTGGTCATCGACACCCACGCCGACACCCCGCAGCGCTTTGTGGACGAGCACTTTGACCTCTCCGATCCGCTTGGCCGGGGGGAAATAAATCTCGACTCGATCCACAAAGGAAACCTCGGCGCCGAATTCTTCGCGATCCTGGCCGATCCCGCCCTCTACAAGGGCCAATATGCTCGCAGGACCCTGGAGCTGATCGATTCGGTCAAGCAGCAGGTGGCCCGTCACCCCAAGGAACTGGAGTTCGTCGCCACCCCCGGCGGCATCGAGGAGGCGCATCGCAATCACCGGCTTGCCGTGCTGATGGGCATCGAAGGCGGCCACTCGATCGAGAACTCCATCCCGCTCTTGCGTCAGTACTACGCTCTTGGCATTCGCTATATGACCCTCACTTGGACCAACTCCAACGGCTGGGCCGACAGCTCCGGCGACATCGACGACAAGACCGTCCCGCACACCAAAGATGGGCTCTCTGAGTTCGGCAAGGACGTCGTTTACGAGATGAACCGGCTCGGAATGATGGTCGACATCTCCCACGTCTCCGACAAGACCTTTTATTACACGCTCAGAATCAGCCGGGCCCCGGTCATCGCCTCCCACTCGGCGGCACGCGCGCTCTGCGATGCTCCGCGCAATATGACCGACGATATGCTCCGCGCGGTCGCTCAATACGGCGGCGGACCCAACTCAAGGGGCGGGGTCATCCAGGTCAACTTCTACTCCGGATTTATCTCCCAGGCTTATCGCGACGCGCAGAAGGCCATCGAACCGGAGGCGGAAAAGGCAGTCCAGGCATACAAAGACAAGGCCAAAGCAGAGGGAAAAGAGGCCTCACAGGCCGAAATCGGCAAGATTCAGCGTGACTTCGCCAACCGCATTCCCCGCCCGCCCCTCTCGGCGCTCATCGACCAGATCGACCACGTCGCAAAAGTGGCCGGCATCGACCACGTAGGCATCGGCACGGACTTCGATGGCATCGGTGGCCAACTGCCCGAGGGCATCGACTCCGCCGCCGACCTGCCCAAGATCACTGAAGCACTGATGGCGCGGGGCTACTCCGCGGAAGATTGCCGGAAGATCCTGGGCGGCAACTTATTGCGCGTCTTCCGCGAGGTCGAGCAGGTCTCACGAGAGCTGCGAGCCCAAGACCGAATCCAGGCCCGGCCTCAGGACCGTCCGAAGATCAGCGAGAAGCAACCGTTCGACCGTTGGCAAAAGTAGAGATCCACGGCCGGGCACCTATCCGACGTCGCGCAAATGAGTCAAAGCAAAGAACCCCTGCGGGTATGGCCATTAAACTGGCTTTCGCACCATCCCCTTTTCTCTGGAGGCTCACAGTGTTCCATTTCCATCGCATCTCCGCCGCCATCGTTGCCGCCTGCCTGTTCTTTGCTCCGTCCATGCTCCGAGCCGATGACGACAAGGCCGCCGACAAGAACTCCGACAAATCCGCCGAAAAGGCCCCTCCCGCCGACTCCACCACCCAGGGCACAGTCGAGGTAGGCGGCCAGAAGATCGCCTACACGGCCATCGCCGGCACGCTCGTTGTCGGCTCAAACGATGCCCAGGATGCGCAGTTGGGCCTCGACGGCAAGCCCCAGCCCGGCAGCCAGCTTGCCCTCAACGACCCCAAAGAACCTAAAGATGCAACCCCCATGGCTCGTATGTCTTATGTCGCCTACTTTAAGCAAAACTCGAAGGCTGAAGAACGGCCCATCATGTTCTTCTACAACGGCGGTCCGGGAAGCGCAACCGTCTGGCTGCACATGGGTTCGCTCGGTCCCAAACACGTCGTCACCACTGGCGACCAGCATCTGCCAGCCGCGCCCTACAAGCTAGTTGACAATGCCTACTCGCTTCTCGACACCAGCGACCTGGTCTTCATCGATATGCCCGGCACCGGCTTCGGGCGCCTCAGCGGTAAAGACGCCGAAAAGGCCTTCTGGGGCATCGATGAAGACGCCAACGCCTTTGCGCGCTTCATTCAGCGCTTCATCACCAAATACAACCGCTGGAATTCGCCCAAGTATCTCTTCGGCGAGAGCTACGGCACCACGCGCTCGGCTGTGCTGGCCGACATCCTGGAGAACAACAAGAGCATCGATCTCAATGGCGTCATCCTGCTCTCGCAGATCTTCAACTTCACCACCGACATCGACATCCCCAGCGGCAACCCCGGTGTAGATCTGCCGTATGTCTTGGCGCTGCCCACATTTGCCGCCACGGCCTGGTACCACAAGAAACTGCCTCAGCAGCCGGCTGCGCTTGAGCCCTTTTTGAAAGATGTAGAAGAGTTCGCCATGGGCCCCTACACTCACGCCTTGGCCCTGGGCACCGATCTTGGTGCGGATGAAAAGCAGCAGGTCGCAGAAAGGCTCCACACCTACATCGGCCTGCCCGTGGCCTACCTGCTCAAAGCCAACCTGCGTGTCAACGGCGGCGAATTTGAGAAGACCCTGCAAGACGACCAGGATCTGACGACCGGCCGCCTCGACACGCGCTTCTCCGGGCCTCACCTCAACCCGCTCAGTGAGGGCGCCGAGTACGACCCGCAGAGCGCTGCGATCTCCTCGGCATACGTCTCACTCTTCAACGATTACGTGCGCCGCGATCTGAAGTACGGCGAGGGCCAGACCTACCTCGACCATGCCCTTTTCAACGGCGCTCAATGGGACTTCAAGCACAACGGCAATCCCATCAGCGTCAACGTCGCGCCGGATATCGCCGAGGCTCTCAAGACCAATCCCCGGCTCAAGATCATGGTCAACGGCGGCTACTATGACCTGGCGACACCCTTCTTCGCCGCTCAGTATGAGGACAAGCACCTGCCCATTCCGCAGTCGCTGGCCAAGAACATCGAGTACGACTGGTACGAATCGGGCCACATGGTCTACGTCCGCGACGAGAGCCTTAAACAGCTCCACGACCGCGTGGCTGCCTTCATCAAGAGCACCCAGGCCGATACCAAGTAGCCCCACGCAACGCGCCTCTTGCGCATATGGCAGGCGGTCCTTTCATCAGCCCCTGATTGCCATGAGCCATGAGAAGCTGTGCCCCTGTTCAATCAATGAGCGGGTCTGCGGACACGGACGTGAGATGCCTATCCTCGGCGCGCTTATGCGATCTCTGGGCGCTGCTTATTCGAGGTCGGTTGCCCAATTTACTGTGGCTTGAAGCTCGTTGACCTGTAGGAACGCTTTGTCGTTGGTCACCAGCACAGCATCGGCCGCGATGGCGTGAGAAGCAATCTGCAGATCCATGTTCTGGAGGTTTCTGCCTGAGGACTCAAGACTGGCTCTGAGTGCTCCGTATGCCTGGGCCTCTTCGCGGCCCCACGGCAAAACCTTCACCGCGGCCAGAAACCACTCCATGCGCTCCCGCAGCGCGGTTGCCTCGGGCCTCTTCGCCAGACCATAACGAATCTCGGCTTCCGTAATGACCGAGAGGCAGACAACCTCATCCTCATTCAGGTCGAGCATCCTGCTTCGAGCAGCCTTTGAATAACCTCTGGCGATGTATCTGACCATATTGGTATCGAGCATGTAGAGCGCGCTCACAACTCAGGCCGTTCTTGCGGAGGTCCCTGAGCACGCTCGGAGCGTGAGAGAAAATCCTCAGGCACTCCGACTTCATCGAGTGCGGCAAAGATCTCCGCCAGGTTGGCCGGCGCCTGAGAGAGGATCACGTCTCCGCTCTTCGGGTCACGGCGAATGTAGACCTCGCTCGAAGGAAAACGAAGATGCGCCGGAATGCGGACAGCCTGGCTCCTTCCGCTCATGAAGACCTTAGCTTTTTCAAACTGCCCCATGGCTCACCCCTGTCATATAGCATGCTATATGACACTCGAAATGTCAAGGCCGGTGGCCCGATCATGAAATAACCATCAACCTGCTGTCCCCCATTCATCCACAGCCTAATCGTGGATGAGTGGGATACCACGAACCTCGACTCGCGCTGTAGACTATGCTGCATGAAGCGCCTAGCCCTAGCCCTCGTCCTGCTCTTACCCGTTACCGCCGCCGCGCAGACCTTCACAGTCACCTTCCCCAAAGAGCTCAGCGCGCAGCCCCTCGACGGCCGCCTGCTGCTCTGCGTCTCAACCGACCCAACCGACGAGCCACGCAACCAGATCGACGACAGCCTGCGTTCGCAGATCGTCTTCGGCGTAACGGTCGACGGATGGAAGCCCGGCCAGCCCGCAGTGGTGGACGCGAGCGCTTCTGGCTATCCCATCCGCAGCCTGAAAGATGTCCCAGCCGGCGAATACACGGTGCAAGCCGTGCTGAATAAATACGAGACCTTTCACCGCGCCGACGGCAAGACCATCAAGCTGCATATGGACCAGGGCGAAGGCCAGCACTGGTACAGCTCACCCGGCAACCTTATCTCCAAGCCCGCGAAAGTCACGATCAATGCGGGCGGCTCCATTTCCATTGCGCTGACAGACGTCATTCCGCCCATCGTCACTCCAGCCGACACCAAATACATCCGCCACATCCGCATTCAAAGCGCATCGCTGACGAAGTTCTGGGGCCGGCCGATGTTTTTGTCCGCCATCGTCCTTGTCCCCGAAGGCTTCGACGAGCACCCCAACGCGCACTTCCCCCTGATGATCTTCCACGATCACTTTGCCGACGACTTCACCGACTTCCGCACCACGCCGCCCGATCCCAAGCTCAAGCCCGATTACAGCGAACGCTTCCATCTGCCGGGCTACAACCGCATCCAGCAGCAAGAGGCCTACGAGTTCTATCAAAAGTGGATCGCACCCGGCTTCCCGCGCTATCTCGTCGTCAAGATCCAGCACGCCAACCCCTACTATGACGACTCCTATGCCGTGAATTCAGCCAACGTCGGCCCCTACGGCGACGCGATCGAGACTGAGCTGATTCCCGCTATCGAGAAGCAATTCCGCGCCATCGGCGAGGGTTGGGCGCGCTTCACTTATGGCGGCTCGACCGGCGGCTGGGAGGCACTGGCGGTGCAGGTCTTCTATCCCAATCACTACAACGGCGCATTCGCCGCCTGTCCCGACCCCATCGACTTCCACGCCTACACTAACATCGACCTCTACAACGACAAGAACGCTTTTTATCTAGAAGGCGCGCACAAGCGCGTGGCGCAGCCGGCGATGCGCGACTACCTCGGCCACACCTTCATCACCACCGAGGAGATCAACGCCTACGAACTGGCCTTGGGCGACCACGGCCGCAGCGGCGAGCAATTCGACATCTGGCAGGCGGTTTACGGGCCTGTCGGCGAGGACGGCTACCCGCAACCGATCTTCGACAAAGTGACCGGCGAGATCGATCACAGCGTGGCCGCCTACTGGCGCGAACATTACGATCTCGAAGCGATCCTGCAGCGCGACTGGGCCAAACTCGGGCCTGAGTTGGAAGGCAAGATTCATATCTATGTCGGCTCCGACGACACGTATTTTCTCAACGACGCCGTCTATCGCATGGAAGACTTTCTCAACTCAACCAACGATCCGGCCTACGACGGCGAAGTGACCTACGGTCCGCGCGCCGAGCACTGCTGGAATGGAGACCCGGCGCTGCCCAATGCCTACTCGCGCTTGCACTACGATACGCAGTACCTTCCCAAGATCCTCGCGCGCATTCAGAACACTGCGCCTAAAGGAGCGGATCTGACCAGCTGGCGCTATTAGCGAGTCCTCGCGGATCGATCCGCGTTCGCCGCATTTACAGAGGCAGCATCGGAAGCGGTCGCCGCAATGAGGTCCAGTTTCTTCGAATAGATCAGCGCGGCCTGGCCCAGTGGATAGAAGTTCTCCTTGCGGCCCTGGCAACTGTAGCCTTGCGTTTCATAGAGCTTGATGGCGCCGGCATTGCCGGCCTCTACGTGCAGCCAGATCGAGCGACCGCCAGCATCTTGCGCTGACTCCTCGATGTGCCTCATCAGCTCCCGGCCAACGCCGCGGCGGCGAGCCTCGGGAGCAACCTCAATGGTCTGAATGTAGGCTCGGGATTCGCCGCCGCGCTCGCTCCACCCAACGATGGCGAAGCCGGCCATCCGCCCACTCTCTTCAGCAATCCATGCCGCCGAACGCGGATGCTCAACGAAGGCCCGCATCATCCGGCGGCCAAAGCGAAAAGGCGGCTCAAAGCACACCTCTTCAAGCGCGTAAAGCCGGTCGAAATCATCGGGAGTGTAAGGACGGTAGATCAAGCTTCAACTCCATGGCAGGCACCAAGCATGAAGCCATCCCCACTGTGTGAGGATGGCTTCTCGCCTTGCAACCTGGCACAAACGTAAACGCGCTAGATCTTCACTTCCAGGCTGGCGATCACGTCAAAGAAGCGCTGGTCCAGCCTGCGATTCGTGGCGATGGCATCCTTGATCGGAATATCCGTGATATCCAGGCCCTTGAGCACCGCGATCCGCCCCCACTTCTTGTCGTGAACCATGTCGATGGCGTGCAGGCCATAGCGCTGCCCAAGGATGCGGTCATAAGCCGTTGGAACGCCGCCGCGCTGCGTATGACCCAGATTGACCGAGCGGGTCTCATACCCGGTCTTCTCTTCGATCAGGTTGGCCAGCGCCTCGCCGATGCCGGAGAGACGAGCATGGCCAAAGGAGTCCAGCTTGGCCTTTTCGTTGATCACCTGGCCCACTGCGGGCAGCTTGGCGCCCTCTGCCACAACCACCACGCCGTAGTGCTTGCCGTGGTCATAGTTGTACTTCAGCAGCGCGCAAACATGGTCGATGTCGATCTCCTTCTCGGGCACGAGCGTCACATGAGCTCCGCCTGCAACTCCAGCGGCATAAGCGATCCAGCCGGCGTCGCGGCCCATCACTTCAACCACGACAACGCGATTGTGCGAGTCGGCGGTTGTGTGGATGCGGTCGACGGCCTCGGTAGCGATCATCACGGCGGTGTCAAAGCCAAAGGTCTGATCCGTCCCGCTGATGTCGTTGTCGATCGTCTTGGGCACGCCCACGCTTGGCACGCCATTCTCGCTCAGGAAGAGCGTGACCGACTGCGTATCGTCGCCGCCCAGGGCAATCAGGGCGTCGATCTTGTTCTTTTTGAGAACCTCCTGAACCTTCTCGATGCCGCCGGGAATCTTCTTCACGTTGGTCCGCGAAGAGTGCAGGATCGTGCCGCCCTTCAACTGAATGCCGTCGATGGCCTCCAGGGTCAGCGGAATGAAGTTATTGTCCAGCACGCCCTTCCACCCATTGAGGAAGCCGATGAACTCATCGCCATAGTGGTTGATGCCCTTGCGCACCGCCGCGTAGATCACCGCATTCAATCCGGGGCAGTCGCCGCCGCCGGTCAATAAAGCAACTCGCATCGTGGAATCTCCTGATCGAAGGCGCGGCTGTCAATGCCGGGCCGGTAATATTCTTTGAAATGTGGGTCCAGAGCCTGTCTCGACGCCTTGAACAGTTTACTCTACCCCTGTAAAGGCAAATCGTGACCATGCTCACTAAAAATGCAAAAAAGACGGCTAAATCAAAGCCAAACTCCATTCCGGTCAATCGGGCCCTGGCCCCTGCCCGCATCGCCGCCATCCTCAAGGCCCTCGACGAAGCCTATCCCGGCGTCACTTGTGCTCTCACCCACCGCTCGCCATGGGAACTGCTGGTCGCCACGATCCTCTCCGCGCAGTGCACTGACGTTCGTGTGAATATGGTGACACCGGAGCTCTTCCGCCGCTTCCCCACTCCAGAGAAGATGGCAAAAGCCACCTTGCCCCAACTCGAAGCCCTCATCCGGACCACTGGATTCTTTCGCAACAAAGCCAAATCGATTCAGGGTGCGGCCCGCAAAATCATCTCAGAATTCAACAGCCAGGTCCCGCAGACATTGGCGGAGTTAATCACCATCCCCGGCGCAGCCCGCAAAACTGCCAGCGTCGTTCTCGGCGTCAGCTTCAACAAAGCCGAAGGTGTCGTCGTTGACACGCACGTCTTTCGCATCTCCCATCGCCTTGGCCTTGCCAAAGGCGACACACCGCAAAAGGTCGAGCAGGAACTGATGCGCATCATTCCGCAAGAACGCTGGATCGCCTTCTCCCATCAGATCATTCACCATGGCCGCCAGGTCTGCCTGGCTCGCAAACCCAAGTGCGACCGCTGCAACCTCGAGCAGCTCTGCACCTCCAAAGACAAAACCTGGCACAGTTAGCGCTGGTAATGGGACGAGCGGAGTTCGCGGAGTCAGCGCTGAAATAAGCCAAGGACCGCCGCGATCAATCCACCGATATCCGAGGGGTTCGCTTCAACCTCCGGCGGCCAACCTAACTCACGCAGCGTCTGGCTGGTAATCGGCCCAATCGAAACGGCCGGGACTTGAGCCAGAGGCCAGGCGATCCCAGCCGCGCGCGCAGCTTCGGCTAAATGCGTCACGCTAGAACTGCTGGTAAAAGTAGCCACATCGAGCCCGCCACTGACGGCCCGGCGCAACTGCTCCGGCGCAGCCTCAGGCAAAACATTCCGATAGGCATCAACCACATCGACCTCTGCCCCTGCGGCACGCAGCGCATCGGGAATCACATCCCGCGCAACAGCCGCCCGAGGCAAGAGAACGCGCTTGCCGCAAACTAAATCCCCAAGCGCTGAAACCAGACTCTCGGCAACATAAGCCTCCGGCACTACCGCGATGTGGAATCCGCGATGCCGGGCCGTCTCGGCCGTAGCGCTGCCGACAGCGGCCACGCTCAACCCCGCTGCGTTAGCCGGATTTACACCGAAACGCACACCGCGAGTATTGACTGCCCGAAGTGTGTTTGAGCTGGTAAGAATCAGCCAATCGTATCGATCCAGATGTTGAATCGCCTCGTCCAGCGGCTCATAAGACTCTGGCGCGACAATCTCCAGTACCGGAACCTCGACCGGCTCGGCCCCGAGCGCGCACAGTCCATCGCTCAGCTTTCCCGCCTGTTGCACAGCACGCGTCACCAGAATCCGCCGGCCTGCGAGCGGCAGCGTACTCATCGCGATTCACCGCCAGCGGCAGCCGCAAGCAGCGGTCCGGCTCCAGCTTCCATCAGCTTCTCAGCCGTCATAACGCCAAGTGCAATCGCATCCTTCTCACCATGGCGATTCAGGAAGAAGACCCGTGCCTGCGTTCCAGTCGCCGGGTCGGCGACGACACCATGAATCTCCTCCCAGAGCTCATTGATCTCAGTTCGACAGTCACGGCAAAGCGCGTCGCCTCATCGTCGAGGAACCGAACCGCCTCAATCGTCCTCGTATCGTCCTCGCGCGTCTCGATACCCAACGCGCCTTGCCCCGCTGCAGGACAGAACTCCTTCGGCTCTAAGCGTTCGCGCACCCATTCGGTTTTCTCAAGACGCTCCAGCCCGGCCGAGGCCAGCAGAATCGCATCCACCTGCCCCTCAGCCAGCTTGCGCAACCGTGTGTCCACATTGCCGCGAAATTCGACCGCCTCGATATCGGGTCGCATGGCCATCAGCTGCGCGCGCCGCCGCTGACTGCTCGTTCCAACGCGTGCGCCCTGGGGCAACGCGGCCAGATTCTCAAACTTCACCGACACGAATGCATCCCGTGGGTCAACGCGCACCGGGGTTGCCGCGAGAGCAAAGGGCTCAGGCAGCTCCGTAGGCAGATCCTTGAGCGAATGCACGGCCAGATCCACGCGTCCGTCTGCCAGCGCCTCCTCAATCTCCTTGGTAAACATGCCCTTCGAGCCGACCTCAGCGAATGTAACCTCCTGCAACCGGTCGCCGGTCGTCTTGATAATCTCGATCTCGACAGTGTGCCCATCGCCGCGCAGTAGCCCTGCGATGTGGTTCGCCTGCCACAAGGCAAGTTGCGATCCGCGGCTTCCAATGCGAAGCTTCATGGACGGTTTGATCCTCTGCTCTCGTTCACTTCCGCTCCCTCGCTTTTCTCTCCTTCGGGATTCGCAGCGCCGTTACGACCCTTTGCGTCGACGATCCGCTCTCTTCCGCCACCATTGAGCGACCACGTCTCGCAGAGCGATTCCAGCCGGGCCTCGTCGTTTTCGCGAGCGGCCTGTTTGAGCGCCTGCATGGGCGCGTGGAGAAACTTGTTGACCAGCCCGCGGGTCAATGCTTCCACGGCGGCAAACTGCTCCGCGGTGAGCGAACCAAGCCGGCTCTGTGCCCGCCTGAGCTCTGCCAATCGGATCTCCTCTGCCTGTCGCTGCAACGCCACAATCGCCGGAGCCACGTTGACGGTACGTTGCCGCTGATGGAATCGCTCAACCTCGCCCTCGATCAGCGCCTCGGCATCCGTGGCTTCGCGGCTGCGCTCGGCCATATGCGCGGCGGCCACCTGCTGCAGATCGTCGATGTCGTAGACAAAGATGCCCTCAAGCTTGCCCATCGCCGGATCGACATCTCGGGGCACGGCAATGTCGATGAAGAACATCGGCCGATTGCGCCGCTGCTGGAGAAATGCACGCCCATGTTCGGGACGGAAGATCGGGTGAGGCGCGCCCGTCGAGCTGATGACAATATCCGCCTGGCCGGCCGTCTCGTGCAGCTGGTCAAAGGGAATGACTCGCCCCTGAAACGTCTCCGCCATGCGCCGCGCGCGCTCCTGGGTCCGGTTGGTCACCAGAATTGCCCCCGCGCCTTGCTGCACCAGATGCCGCGCCGCCAGCTCGCTCATCTTTCCCGCGCCGACCAGAAAGACCGTGCGCCCCAGCAGCGAGCCGAAGATCTTCTGGGCAAGTTCCACAGCGACCGATGCGATTGAGACCGAGTTCGAACCGATCTCCGTCTCGGTGCGAACCTTCTTGGCAGCGGCAAAGGCGCTCTGCAACAGATGTTCGAGCTGCCCGCCCACGGTTCCCGAGGCGCGAGCGACGGCAAAGGCCTCCTTGACCTGACCCAGAATCTGAGGCTCGCCCACCACCATCGAGTCCAGACTGGCGGCCACACGAAAGAGATGCCGCACCGCCGCCTGGTCGCGGTGTTCATAGAGGTGCGGAGCCAGCAGCGACGGGTCCACACGGAATTGTCGATGGAAAAAAGCAGTCAGTTCGGTCGAAGATGATTCGACAGAGGCAAGAATCTCCACGCGGTTGCACGTCGAGACGATCATGCATTCGGCCACTCCCGGGACGGTCGCCAGGGCACGCGTGGTCTCTGGCAGATCTTCGCGCGAGATCGCTATGCGCTCGCGGACCTCGATGGGCGCGGTCTTGTGGTTGACGCCAATGATCGTCAGAGTCATTAGGGACCGTACCTGTGAACCCGGCTGATAATGTTGGCGGCGAAGACCGCAAGCATCACCAGGAAGACTGCCCCCGAAAGAAATGCGGCGCGGCGTCCACGCAGGCCGGCCGAGCGGCGCACCAGCAGCAATGTGACGTAAACGATCCACAATATGAAGGAGGCGATGACCTTGGGATCGAGGAAATACGCCGCGCCCAGAGGCGTCTCCTGAGCCAGCACGGAGCCTATCACCAGGCCAACCGTCATGCAGGGAAAGCCGAATTCGAGTGTGCCGTGGGCGATTCGCTCAAGCGTATCGAGCGGCGGAAGCCAGTCGAGCGGCAGCCACCAGGAGTCTTCCCCTGCCTTGTGCTTGCTCTTGAGGCGGCGTTCCTGAAGCAGGTAAAGCACCGAGGCCAGGAGGCTGAATCCGAGAGCTGCATAGGCAGCCAGCAGCGCCGCGATGTGCGCGATCAGCCAACTGATGCGCACACCGCTCGACGGAAAAACATAGCGCTCCGGACCCAGCGCGGGGACCAGAACCGCAAGAAACGTAACGGGCAGCGCGAAGATTCCCAGCGAGATCGCGTCGTAGAGCCACCAGAGAATAAAGAACAAGCCCGCAAAGGCGAAGCCCAGCATCGACTCGACCTCGCGCGTGCCAACCGGCACAATGCGATGAGCCTGGAGGAGCATTTCAACACAGGAAACGAAGTGGAAGAAAAAGGCCAGGCCGCCCAGATGGACGCAGCTCTTACGCCACCCGGTTTGCCCATAGAGCACCGCCGGAAAAATGGCAATGGACGCCGCCGCATAGAGGCCCGCCGCAACTCGAAGCCAAAGCAGGTACATTTCGACTCACCCACCTGTTGCAAGTAAACAGTATACTGTGACGCAACTCACAAGGCGGATATAACCGAACGAGCCTATAAGCGTTGTGCGCTCTGCCTTGCGCGCGCTTCCCTTCTCTCAGTATCTTTGTGAAGCAGTCTGAATAAACTACGGAAAGAGATTCATGGACGTTCTGAAGAAGCTCTTTGAGCAACATTTTCGCGTGCCGGCCGAGGGCGTGCGGCCGCTTCAAGGCCAGCTCGGCGGCTCAGGGCGGACGATCGTCCGGCTCACGGGCGGAGGATTCACCTCGATCGGAGTTCGATACTCCGTTCGAGAGGAAAACATTGCATTCATCGAGTTCTCGCGACATTTTCGTCGCCATGAACTGCCGGTGCCGGAGATCTATGCGGAGGACCTGAGCCGGGACGCCTACCTCGAAGAAGACCTCGGCGACACCACTCTCTTCGATTTTCTCGGTGCGAATCGTAGCGGCAGTGTCATTGCTCCCGAGGTGAAAGAAGCGTATCGAAAAGTGGTGGCGGCGCTGCCACGTTTTCAGATCGAAGCAGGCAGGGATCTGAATTACAAAGTCTGTTATCCGCGCGCGAGCTTCGACCGGCAGTCGATCGCCTGGGATTTGAACTACTTCAAGTATTACTTTTTGCGCCTCGCCGGCATACCCTTCAACGAACAGGCGTTGGAAAATGATTTTGCCCGCCTGACGAAGTCCCTGCTCAGCGCCAGTCACGATTACTTTCTCTATCGGGATTTTCAAAGCCGCAACGTGATGTTGCGCGGCGGGCAGCCGTTCTTTCTGGATTATCAGGGAGGCCGCAAAGGCGCGCTGCAATATGACATCGCTTCCCTGCTCTACGATGGCAAGGCCGACCTGTCGCCTGAGTTACGGCAGGAGTTACTCGACTACTATCTGGAGTGCCTTGGCGGCTTCATTGCGCTTGACCGTGACGCCTTCATGGAGCACTACTACGCCTTCGTCTACGTCCGCATCCTGCAGGCGCTTGGCGCCTACGGATTCAGAGGCTTTTACGAGCGCAAAGCGCACTTCCTCCAGAGCGTTCCATACGCGCTGAAGAACCTTCGTTGGCTCGCCGCAAACGTCAAGCTTCCCATCGCATTGCCCGCTCTGATGGAGGCCCTCGATGGAATCTCGGCATCGGAAAGGCTTCAAGGGCTGGCGTCTTCAGCGGAAGGTTTGAGGGTGCGCATCTTCAGCTTCAGCTTTCATAGCGAGATGCCTTCGGATGAATCGGGAAACGGCGGTGGATTCGTCTTCGATGCACGCAGCCTGCCCAATCCGGGCCGCGAAGAGCAATTTCGCCACCTGACTGGAAAGGACGCTGCCGTTATCGACTGTCTCGACCATCAGGCCAGCGTGCATCAATACCTGGCTGGGGTGACTTCACTGATAGATGCTAGCGTAAGCGCCTATCAGAGGCGGGGCTTTAAGAACTTAATGGTTTCCTTTGGCTGCACCGGAGGCCAACATCGCTCTGTTTATCTCGCCGAGCAGTTGGCGAAGCATCTGCAGGCAGGTAACGGAGTTGAGGTCGTCGTGCGGCATATCGAGTTGGAGAAAAGAGAAGTGGAGAGTCCGGCCCGATGAAGGCGATGATTCTGGCCGCCGGCCTGGGCACTCGGCTGAGGCCTCTCACGAACGATCGGCCCAAGGCTCTCGTCGAGATTGCCGGCCGCACACTTCTCGAGATTACGCTCACCCGATTGCGCACCTTCGGAGTGAGCGAAGCGATCGTCAATGCGCATCACTGCGCCGAGATGATCGTGGAGTACCTGAAGGCCCACGATGACTTTGGCTTGAAGATTGAAGTCTCTCGCGAGGAGGACCTGCTCGATACGGGCGGCGGCTTGAAAAAGGCCGCGTATTTCTTCGAAGGTTCGCAAGATCCCTTCATCCTGCACAATGTTGATGTCCTCAGCACCATCGATCTCGGTCGCATGATTCGCATTCATACCCAACAGGCAGCTCTCGCCACGTTGGCCGTACAGGATCGTCTAACTTCGCGTTATCTCTTATTTGATGAATCCGGCCAACTCTGCGGCCGTCGAGTTGGGGTTGACGGACAGCCTGAATTGGTGCGTCCAACAAAGGAGGTGACTTCGCTGGCCTTCTCAGGCATCCACGTCATCTCTCCACAGATCTTCGCCAAGATGAACGAGGAGGGTGCCTTCTCCATCGTCGACGCCTATCTGCATCTGGCGGCTGAGGGAGAAAAGATCGCCGCCTTTCGCGCGGACAACTATTATTGGCGCGATCTTGGCCGGCCAGAGAGCATTGCCCAAGCGACAAGCGATCTGGCTAGCGGAAAATACACCGCAAATTGACCTTCGTGGCTCAGGCAACCCCGAAACTGCCTTGCCCCCGGAGATACTCCTTTCAATCAAGGTACGATGGATGCGGGAGTGCATTGCGAAGTCTCTCTATGCTCCAAAGCCGATCGCTTTTAATCCGAAGACTAGAATGCCCGCGCCTGAGCAAGAATTCAGGCGCGGGCACAAGTTATTGAGGCGAGTTAAAAGCTGTAGCGGCCGCTGAACTGCAGCGAACGCGCGCCCTGGGTTGGAGAGTAGGGCGGACCGTAGCTGGTGATATACCCGAAGGTGCCTCCGGCAACGGTTGCGTTGGGGTTGTTGAGCCAGGCGTGGTTGAAAACGTTAAACGCCTCGAAGCGAATCTGGAAGTCGCTCTCGCGATAGAGGTGGATGGAGCGGAAGAGGCTCGCGTTGAACATCGACACTCCAGGGCCGCGGCACGAGTTGCGGCCGGTGTTGGACAGGGTGGGCCCAACATTATTCGGGTTCCCGGCAACGGTATTTGGCAGCTCGGTCGGGTTGGCAAAGGATGCCGGATTGAACCAGGGTTTGCCGCCGGTAACACCCGTTTTGCCAGGGTTCCTTTCGTGGCCGCTCTGCTGTTGATAGGGGGCGACCAACTGTGCATAGGTTTGGGCGCCGGGCGCCATGTTTCCGATGATGTTGCTGCTCGCACTTACTGCAAACGGGAAGCCGCTATAGTGACTGAACTGCCCGTTCAACTGGAAACCGCCAATCATCTGAGCGACCAAACCCTGGTTTGCGTACTTCTGGCCGTACCCGAATGGCAGGTGATAGACGCTCCACACCTGCACGTTGTGCTTCTGGTCGTACCCCGCTGTCCCCCTATTCAGCCGGAACATCGACGGGTAATTCCATTTCAAGCCCTCGGCTCCCGAGCCGGCGCCGTTGTCCTCAAAGTCGATGGCGTGCGAGTAGGTGTAGACCACACCCAGCGAGACATTCTTACCCGCATTATGCGTCAACTGCGACTGAAGTGCGTCGTACATCGAACTGGCCAGCGGTTGCGTATATGTGATGCCGCCGGTGTTGTAGCAGGCCTTATTTGTGGCTAGCCACCCGGCGCCGCAGTTGGTCGAGTTGATTGTTTCGTTGACTTTGTATCCATCACCAACGTTACCGCACGGACCGGACTGGCCGGTAAGGGCCGTGTTGAATTGGCCGTTGGGCATGCAGGGAGTGGAGGTGCTTGGGAGCGGAGCGGCATTGTACGGCTGCCAGCCGATCTGCTGGCGCACAAAGTGCGTTCCCACGTAGCCGACGTTGGCTACCCAATCGTGTCCGAGATCCCGCTGGATGAAAAGGTTCCAGCTTTCGATGTACCCGCGCCGGAAGTTCTGCGCGACCGTCGTCGTCGATCCGGATACTGGCAGCGAGGCAAAACCGGAGCTGTAATTTGGAGCGGTCTGAATGGGGATGCCGTAGGCGAGGGTCATCGGCGCGCTGTTGTTGGCTGGGTCGGTTGCGATCGTGCCCGTACCGGCGCCGCTGTAACTCGGCGTCAGATCCTCAGGGAATTCATCGCGCAGGTAGCGCATGCTATCCGGGTCGGCTGTCAGGCCGAAACCCGTGCGGATCACAGTCTTTTCTGTCAAACGGTAGTCGAGGCCGATGCGCGGAGCGAAGAATCCGTATCCCACGTTGATGCCCGAGTTCTTCGGGTTTCCGTTCACGCCGCCGACCTCAACGTTGGCAGACTGAGGCAGCCCGGGAATGAGAACAGTGACGCCTGTGTGATCGCGGTACGCGGGCGGATACATCTCGTAACGCACGCCGTAGTTGAACGTGAACTTGGGGGTGACGGACCACTGATCCTGGGCATAGCCCGCGACCGTGGACCAGCGAAGGGAATTGGGATCGAAGGTTTGCTGCGACTTGGCCACGGCAGAACCTGAGCCGTTGTTCGGCAAGCCCAGCAGGAAGTCGGCAATCGTGTTGTAACCGGTCACGGCACACGAAGGCGGACCGCAGGTCATGCCGCCCTGGAACATGAAGCCGCCACGCGGAAAACTAACTCCGCCGCCGCTGGTTGGCTGGAAGTGGTTCAGATCGAAATGGAAATAAGTGAAACCGTACTTCGTTGCGTGCTTTCCCTTGACCCAGCTAAGGTTCACGTCCCCGGTAAATTGGTTGTCGCGGAAGAGGAATGGATTGGAGCCACTCGGGTTCCCCAGGCTGTTGAAGCCGCTGAAAACAAATCCCGGCTGGCCCACATAATCTTTCCCTACGCCGTTGGTGCCAGGAATGCCCAACTCGTTGGTTCCGTAGTCGCCGAGAGATAGATCGAGCGTTGACTGCGCGCCCGTTACCTGGCGGGTGTAGCCGAAGTCGGCATCGATGACCAGCCTGGGGGAGAAGACGTGGCTCACGCCCAAGCCTACGTTCTGAATTCGGCCCGCCGCTGCGCCCGGCTGGCCGCCGTCGTACGTGCCGCCGCCCGCCGCTCCCAGTTGCTGCGGGTCGGTCCCGGTGTACGGCGAAATGCCGTACTTGCCGAAGATCTGCGTACTCTCGTTTGGAATGTAGGTGATCTTGGTGTCCGATGCATTGCGGTTGTAGCCAAAGATCCCGGAACCAAAGACATCGTTGGCCAGGACGTTCGCGAGAGACGCCGCGCTCGGCGTGCCTACCTTCGCAGCAATCGGCTGCAGATTCGTCATCATGACCGATGCTGCGTGCGCGATTCTCGTCGCCGGAATCGTGTTGATGTTCGATCCGGTTTCTCCATACTCATTGGTAAAGCTGGGCCGGCAGGAGTAAATGAGGTAGCCGCTGGAATAGGCGGGCGGAGGGTTCCCACCGATACTGGTAAAACTGCTCGCGGGACACGCTACGGGATCGAGCGTGGCGCCCCACCCTGAAGCCGCAGAATAGGGGGTGGCTGGCGCAGGATCGTAAAGGACTGTGTTGCTTTTCGTCAATCCAGAGGCTACTTCGGAGAAGTTTCCGGCGATCATGTTCGTGTCGGGAACGGTCACGTTGCCGCTGATCGCCTGGCGCCGCGTGATGCGGTCAAAGTTCGTGAAGAAAAACAGCTTGCTCCTGCCGGTCAACATCCTTGGAATGTAGACCGGTCCGCCAACGTTGAAGCCGTATTCTTGATAGATGTTTTTGGGGAGCACCCCGGTGGTGGTTGTATACGGGCGCGCGTTCATGGCCGCGTCCTGGTAGTACTCCCACAGGCCGCCATGAAGATCTCTGGTGCCGTTCTTGGTGGTGATTTTGACCGAAGCGCCACCGGCCAGGCCTTGTTCGGCGTTGAACGCGTTGGTGGTGAAGCTGACGTTTTCAATCGAATCTGCCGGAGGAACGTATGCAATTAAATACGGCAGCCAGCCATAAGAGTTGATAGCGCCGTCAAGGCGCGTCGTGTTGCCGTTGTAAGAGTTGCCATTTACATTGACGCTCATCGCGCGTGCGGGGTTGCCGCCCACCGAGTTCTTTTCCTGCACGTAGGAAGCGCCGGGAACGATCGAGTACAGCGACTGGAAGTTGCGGCCCTCCGACGAGGTGATCGGCAGCTGCGTGAGCTGTGTCTCGCTTATCTCGCTGTTTACTTCCCCCGTTTCTGTCTGCAGTTCCGGCGGCGCGTCGGTCACCGTGACCTGGGTTGAAACTGTCGAAGGTTGCAGCGTAATGTCGACACGCACCTGCCGGTTGACCTCCACCTGGATGTTCTTCACCGTGTTCGCGCCAAAGTTTACCTTGGCTAAAACGGATACTGAATATGTTCCCGGCAGCAGGTTGAGAACCAGGTAATTGCCCGATTCGTCCGAGGTGGTGCCACGAACCGCGCCGGTATCTTGGTTGGTGATCGTAACAGTGACTCCTGGGATGACGGCGCCCGTCTTATCGGTGACTGATCCCGTGAGCGAGCCGTAAAGAACCTGTGCAGTGGCGGCGGTGTTTGCGATAAACAGTGTTGGAAGTGCGGCCATCATCAACAGCGTTTGTGCGGCACACCTCTTCATTCGAAAGTTTATTGCTGGCCATCCTGACATGATTTCCTCCGAAAAGTTGTTAGTTGCCCGAGTCTCGTTGTGCTCCGCGCTGGGTCCCGCTGGGGCAAGCTGCTGCATTCCGCCTCAATCTCTCAACCCTGTCTTGCCGGCAGTCAACCTGGCGAGTTGGGGATTGAGAGCGGCCAGGGGCGCCGTTTAATTCGTGTCCCGAACTATAAAGATGTCGATTTAGAGTTGTCAAGATACAAAGGCGTCTTATTTCGAGAGTCCGCCTTTCCCGCCATCTCTGACCGTTCGCGCTCAGCAGACCTCAAGGTCGGCGGGCCATCAGTTTGGTCGTATCAATGACATTTTGTTTGACTTGCCGATATTTTATGAAGCGCGGATTATGAGGCGTCCGGCAGCGTTGTTGAAACCCCGTGAGAGCTTTCTTCACTCTACGATCGAGCCGGTTTCAGAGCCCTTCCAGGGGCCTTCGCGCCTCAGATTCGGGAGCTGACAAAGCTCATCTTCCTCTCGCCGAACCGTGCGAAGCTGGGATGTTGTTCAGTCGTCGTTTCTGTCCGGAGTGTCGTTGAAAGACGAGGGCCGCGGCTCCTCGGAGCCGCGCAATCTCGCCCTCGTGGGTCGGTAGAATCTGTGGCATTGCCCCGCCCAGCAGATGCGCGCTCGCTTCCCTCTCGATCACAGGTCCAAAGCGATGCCAGGCTGAGGTGATGTCGCCCGCAACGAGAACGAGGCTGGGAGAAAGAGCGGCGATGATCAGCTGCAAGCCGCGCCCCAGGTAGATAGCCTGCTTCGTCAGTGCTTCTGCTGCATGGCGATCGCCCCCTTCAGCCAGGTTGAGCAACTCGTGAAAGGTAATCTCCTTGCTCTTGGGTTGCAACTCCCTGAAATATCGCAACGCTGCCCTGCAAGAAGCGAATGTCTCCCAGCACCCTCTCCGGCCGCATGAACAGACTAGTCCTGAAGGATCAAGCGAGGCATGGCCGAATTCGCCTGCCATCCCTCGGTTGCCTGAGATCAGCCTTCCGTCTGCGAAGATGCCAGTTCCGACTCCCTCCGACACGGTCACCAACACCACGTCGCGAATGCCATCGATTCGTTTGAAGGTGAGTTCCGCGAGCAGCGCAGCGGTGGCCGCGTTTTCCATCCTCACCGTCATGCCCATCGTCTCTTCAATCGCCTTTTTCAGATCGAAATCCGGCCAGTGCAGATTGGGTGCAAAGATCAAGCGCTGTGTGACGGGATCGACTCTGCCAGGTAAACTAATGCCAATCCCTTCAATCGACTTTCGCGGCAACGACTGCTGCATTCTCTTCATACAGTCCGAGATGAGCCGCGTCGATGTTGCGGGATCTGAGGTCAATGGCACAAGAGACCGTGAAAGCAACCTCCCCTTGAGGTCCACTGTCGCGACCGTCGCCTGTGTTGGATGAATATCGACCGCGATCACGACCAGATCGTCATTCAGTTCTAAAAGGGTTGGGCGGCGGCCGCGTGGCGGAGAAGCAGTGCCGCCCTCGGTTACCCACTTCTCGTGAATAAGCTGTTCCACGATCTGCGAGACGGTGCTTCTTTGAAGACCTGACTGACGCGAGAGATCTGCACGGGAGATAGGCTGGTTGGCCCGAATGAGTTCTAGTACGATATCGCGGTTAATATGGCGGGCTGTCTCACTGGAAGCAAGCTGAACATCCGTCAGATCAATATGCCTCAAACCTCTGGCCCGCGCCGGCGATTGCACCCGAATCCCCCTAGGACAATATGCTTATACTAGCGCATATGGCACATGAGTGACTCCGCGCTCCCAGGGCAAGCACTCACATCGACCCGCTTCCCGCTTCTGACCTAGGCATTGAAGGTGAGAATCTTAGCATCTCTCTGCGCGTTTAGAACCATCTCTGCGGCTAATAATGCCTGGCCTTGATCCTGCGCAGTGTGCGTCCGGTTAATAATGTCGGCGACAAACTGAGGGCCGAACGGGAGAACAACCTTACTGCAATCGATATAACGTGTCTGCTTCTGATCCACCATGAACAAATGATTTCCGTTGGGACGGCCTGCAATATCGATATACTTGCGCAGCTCAATGTAACCTTCGGTCCCAAGAATAAAGAGCCGGCCATCGCCCCAGGTACCAAGCGCATCCGGGGTAAACCAATCAACTCGGACATAGCCTGCCCCGCCATTGCCATGCAGCATCATGTCCCCGAAATCTTGGAATTTGGGATGCGCGGGATGATTTACATTGGCAACCTGCGATGCGGAGACTTCTACAGTTGTCGAGCCCGTGTAATAAATAAACTGATCTGCCTGATGCGATCCTATATCGCAGAGAATTCCGCCATACTGTTCCGGATTCCAAAACCACTCGGGACGGCTTGGCGCATTCACCTGATGAGGTGCGATATTGATTGTTTGAACCACCTTTCCTATTGCGCCGGCTTTGACCAGATAGCCGGCCTCTACTGCCGCCGGTACCTCGAGACGCTCCGAGTACAGAATGCCAAACATCCTTCCGGTCTCGGCAGAGACACGCCGTACGTCGGCAAGTTGGTCGAGGCTTGTCACTGCAGGCTTGTCGCTTAGAAAATCCTTTCCATTTTTCATGACCCGAATTCCCAGCGGAGCGCGAAGATTAGGAATTGATGCGCTTGCTACGAGTTGAATCTGCGGATCTGTTAGGATCTCATCCTCACTCTTTGCCAGTCGGGCATTTGGACAAAGCTTCTGAAAGTTCGCGATCGCAGTGGGAAGCGTGGAATAAAACGCTACTAGCTCTCCTCCGCCGCGAATCACGGCGGCAGTGATTCCCATGATGTGAGCATGATCGAGACCGATCACGCCAAATCTGATCTTGTACTTCGGTGTTGCACCTTCATCGACCCCTGGCGATGCAACCTCATGCGCGATCGAGCCTCCTGCGTGAAGGCCAAAGGCTGCCTCCGAATACGCCGATAACATGCTGGCCGCTCCAATCGATTTGAGGAAGAAACGCCGTCCATGCCGCATAAGCTCTGCTCCATTTTCCTCGTGCAGACTCCAATAGTCAGTCGAGTTCACTCCATGCCTGTCGCGCACGACTCACTTTTGCTGCACCTCAGGCGTGGTGGAGGATCTCCAATTGATCACATGATAGACTGCTTCGTCGGAACCGACATTTCGCAATCCGTGTAATTGATTTGACGCGTTGAATATCACCGATCCGGGTCCGGCGCGCTTCCATTCGCCATTCGACAAAGTCTCCACTGTTCCCTGTTTGATAATGATCAGTTCCTCGTTCGGGTGCTGGTGTGGTGGATGCGAGGTTTTTCCTGGTTCTAAAGTCGTGACGTGAATCTCCAGTTCGTCCAGTGTGGCCGTGCGCGCCTTGAAGAACGATCGGACTGAACCAACCTCAGTGGGCTTGGCTTGAATATCATTCCAATTGAAGACGGCCGATCCCATGACCGGTGTTTGGTTTGCCAGAGCGATCGCTCCAGCCGTGCCCGCGATTGCGACTAACGCAATGAACAAATCTCGGCGAGTAATCACCATTTCTCCTTGTGAGTCTGGATTCACATTCTTTGCGTATGCGAATCCGCTGCGTTCGCTTTCTGGAGAATTCCAAGCGATAACTCGCCAAGCTCCCCCATACGGTATCAGCAGTTCTTAAGCCCGTCGATATTCTTAAAGTCGATCTGGTGAATCGTGTTGTCTGCCAGAGTGATCTCCGCTCCGAGGACGGAACCGGAGGGAGTCACCTCCATGATCCTGACAGCCTTCACCGGTTCCAATTCTTCCGGCGTCCATGGGGTGTCATCGGTTTTGTGCAGCATCGCCGTAATCATCAACTCCATCGCCGGGTTTCTGGCGATGCGCTTTCGATGAACGAACAGCACACTGCTCTCATCCGCCTCCGCATTGAAGCCGCGGTGGACCTGACTGTGAATCGAGTCCCAGCCGTTGTAGGCTATCATCGCCACCGATCTGCCTGGAATCGATGCGGTGATTCCTTGTTTCATCTCGTCCTTAAAGGTGTGCAACACGGCCTTCTGCCCACCGAAATGCGGCAGGCCAAAATGACCGAGCGTGAGCTCATGCTCAAAGGCCAGCCGGCAGCGGTCGACGCGGACGACGCCTCCAGGAACCGTGATCTCCGCTAGGTCGATGATGTATCCGATTCCGTTGTTCGGCGGTTTCCGCATAATCAATTGGCGGTAGAGTACGCCGTCGCGCGCACCATTGAAAAGAATGCTTTGCGAGGTGACGTATGCGGCGGTCTTTGATGTGGCATTATCGACTGCGCGTCCTGTGAGGTAGAAATTGATGTCCACACCCCTCAGATCGCGAGGATCCAGGCTTCGGAAACTATACTCCTGAGATGTGCCGCCGTTCGGGTTGTGGTCTTCCCATGGGAAATGAGTGTTGAACACAAGCTTCGAGTAATTGTGATCGTCGTCGTACACCTTGCCGGGAATGATCTCGGACGTGCCGCTACTGCCATGGTTGACGAGAACGATGCCCGGCCGTTCGAGTACGGTCCGTTTTGAGTGCTTTCCTAAGCTGTTCCACATTCCGTCGTTCTCTTTGGCTGTCCAGAAGGGAGAATTCTCTGGCAGCGCGAGGCTGATGAACGGCAGGAACATGATGAATGGGCTGGCCGAACAACTGTAGTTTTGAATTGCGAATTCCCGGTGAGGATAGAAGCCGAGGGTCGGAATGTCGTTTTCATAAAAGTCTTCCCGCCCCGTGAATTGCAGAATCGATCCCGAACAGAGCCGCCTCGCCCATCCGGGGTCGATCGGCGGTTCTGAAGCGAGCATGAACGACACCGGAAAGGCGCCCGAAATCCATAGGCGGTAGCAGATGCTTCTGGCCCACATGTTGATGTAGCCGTCCCGGCCGAAGAAGCTCGTATACGTCTTGAACAGTTCCTGGAAACTATTTTCGAGCACGCCAGCGATCTCCGGATAGTGTTCACGGCCGAAGGCTCGGCTCCAGATCGTGCCGTAAACGACAAAGAGACTGATTGTGTAGTAGTTGTAGCTCTGCTCCAGATACCAGCCGTTGCCCGCGTGATATGACGCGACCCACTGCAGGTGGCTCTTCAGCAGATCGTCGTCAATGTCATATCCACTCTTCTTGAGGAACGACAGCGCGCAGATGTTGAATAGCCGCCAATTGTTCTGCGTTGTGCAGTGATGGGCCCACTTCGAAATTGCGACGGCCATTTCGTCGCGCTGATTTTCCTTGAGGTACGGCCACAAGACATCGGGCATCAGCAACAGCGTCTTCGCCAAGCCACCGAACTCGCAGGTGAACTGATATGTAGCGTCAGGCAGGTCCTCGGGCATAGGCACGCTGTTCACATGCCCTGGCGTGAGCGCATTGTAGAAATGATGAGCGTAGTAATCGCGCAGCTTGATGTCGCCGATACTGACCTCGGGATCAACGTGGATCAGTGGGGCTGCCAGATTGAAGGTCCTCTCCAATGCTTCGAACTCATTGGAACGGTGACGCCATTCCGGTGCATTCGGCTGTGGGTACGACTTGCCCGGCACATGTGGAAACACGATTGGCGAGTCAAACGACTTCACATGCCGGAAAGCTCGTTGGAGCACATACTTGGCACACTCGATGTAGTGCTTCCTGGCCATCCCGGTCAGTGGGCTCAGGCTCAAATCGGAATTCCTGACTTCAAAAGCATCTTTCATAACAGTCTCGATTGTTAACATTCTTGGTCCCCTAGCGTTTTAGTGCAAGGTCAAACGCCCAGCCAGGTTGTCTTGCCGGTCACCACTACAACGCTGCCAAACAAGTCAAATAAAGTTTGGCTCATGAACTAATTGCACTCCTCGCATCATAAGCGGCTGGCGTCCTGTTTTCAAAGAGGATCGCACCCAAGACAAGCTGCACAGCCTGTGCTTAACCAAAAACATTATCATCATTAGGCGCCATCTCGGCGTACTCTGCCATCCTCGCCTGCCCTGGGAGTGATGCGATAGAATCGTTGTTTGCCGATGAACGACATTCTTGTTCCCGATTCCTCCCGCCGCTGGGACTCGCTGAGCCTCGGTGAAGTCATGCTCCGCCTCGATCCCGGTGAAGTTCGCATCCACACCGCGCGCCAGTTTCAGCTCTGGGAGGGCGGTGGTGAATACAATGTTGCTCGCGGACTGCGCCGCTGCTTCGGACTGCGCACCGCCATTGCGACGGCCCTTGCCGACAATCCCGTCGGACGTCTGGTTGAAGACCTCATCTTCCAGGGCGGCGTCGATCCTTCTCTGCTCAAATGGGTTCCCTATGACGGTGTCGGACGAACTGTTCGCAACGGTTTGAACTTCACTGAGCGAGGCTTCGGTGTTCGCGCAGCCGCCGGCTGCTCTGACCGCGGCAATACCGCGATCAGCCAGGTCAAGCCCGGCGATTTCGATTGGGAAGCTATTTTTGGCGAGCAGAATGGCTCCCGTTGGTTTCATACCGGCGGCATCTTCGCCGCACTCTCGGCCTCTACGGCTGAGGTGGCCGCGGAGGCAATGGACGCCGCCCGCCGACACTCCACGCCCGTTTCTTACGACCTCAACTTCCGCGATTCGCTATGGAAGTCAATCGGCGGCAAAGCCAAGGCGCAGCAAGTGAACCGCGAACTGGTTCGCAAGGTCGATATGCTCCTCGGCAACGAAGAGGATTTCTCCGCCATGCTCGGAGTATCCATCCCGGGCGTGAGCGAAAACTTCGATGAGTTGCCCATCGCAGGCTACGAGGTGATGCTGCGCGAGGTTGCGGCGGCCTATCCCAACCTCAAGCTCATCGCCAGCACACTGCGCACCGCGCATACAGCCAGCTGCAATGCATGGGGCGCGATAGCGCTCTACGAAGACAAGATCGTTCATGTGCCACAGCGCGACATCGACATTCTCGACCGCGTAGGCGGCGGCGACAGCTTCGCTTCCGGCCTCATCTACGGCCTTCTCGCCGGCAAACCTATCGACTGGGCGGTCCGCTGCGGTGTGGCCCACGGCGCCCTCGCCATGACCACTCCCGGCGACACCAGCATGGCTACGTTGGCCGAGGTCGAACGCATCATCAAAGGCGGCTCTGCAAGGATCGCCCGGTAGATCGATCTCGCACAGCGTTCCTCAAGTTACTGCCTGCTTCAAATCGGGCGAAAGGACGATGACTGCGCCGGCGCTCTGGTTGCGACTTAGTCGCCGTTCCTCCGCGAGTTCCCTTGCCTTTCGTCTTTAGCGAAGACCCTCTCCTCCGAACTTGAACCTCTGTCACGTTTGTTTGCCGCCACAACAATATATCCAGTCCCCATCGCCTTTGCTATGATTGAACAGCAATTCTGTTGCTATTGCAGCGCGTCATCACGCACCGGAACTTCGAGGAATGGATCGCATGAAGAAGCAGAAGTCCAAAGTGAAAGTGAAGCCTTCCAAAGTCTCTCCCATTTATAAAGATTCCAGTCAGTCCGCCGCCAAGCGCGTAAAGGACCTGCTATCGCGAATGACGCTCGAAGAGAAGGCCGCGCAGATGCGCTGCGTCTGGCTGGAAAAGGCGCAAAAGCTGGTCGACGAGAAGGGGAACTTCGACCTCGCTAAGGCCGAGGCGGCCTTCAAAGATGGTCACGGACTGGGCCAGGTTGGCCGTCCCAGCGATGCAGGTGGCGGCAGGAATGCCCGCGAGATGGCCGAGCTGACTAATGCCATCCAGAAGTTCTTCCTGGAAAACAGCCGCCTGGGCATTCCAGTGGTCTTTCATGAAGAGTGCCTTCACGGTCACGCAGCGCCCGCGGGAACCAGCTTTTCGCAGCCCATCGGCTTGGGAGCAACATTCAACCCCGAGTTGGTGGAGAAGCTCTTCACCATGACCGCCGAGGAGGCGCGCGTGCGCGGTACGCATCAGGCGCTCACCCCGGTGGTCGACGTGGCGCGCGAGCCGCGGTGGGGACGCGTCGAAGAGACCTACGGCGAAGATCCTTACCTGGTTTCGCGGCTGGGCATCGCCTCGGTACGAGGCTTTCAGGGCGACGCTACTTTCCGCGACAAAAAGCATGTGATCGCCACGCTCAAGCACTTCGTTGGCCACGCAGAGCCGGAGTCCGGCATGAACTGCGCCCCGGCCAATGTCTCGATGCGCGTGTTGCGCGAGACGTTTCTCTATACCTTCAAGCAGGTGATCGAGAAGGCCGGTGCGATCAGCGTCATGCCCTCGTACAACGAGGTGGATGGGGTTCCCTCGCACGCCAACAAGTGGCTGTTGCGCGACGTTCTGCGCAAGGAGTGGGGCTTCAAGGGCTATCTCGTCTCCGATTACTACGCGATCTGGGAACTGAACTATCGGCCCGATACGCATGGACACTTCCTTGCAAAGGACAAGAAAGAAGCCTGCGCGCTCGCAGTCAAGGCCGGCGTAAACATCGAGCTACCCGATCCGGACTGCTACCTGCATCTCGTTGAACTGGTGAAGAAGGGTGTGCTCAAGGAGAAGGAGCTGGATGAGCTCGTAGCCCCGATGCTCTATTGGAAGTTCAAGCTCGGACTCTTCGACGATCCCTATGTCGATCCCAACGTAGCGGCCCAAATAGTCGGCTCAGATACCAATCGCGAGCTTGCTCTCACCGCTGCGCAAGAAACAATCACTCTGCTGAAGAACGAAAACAATCTGCTGCCGCTGAATGCGAAGGATCTGAAGAGCATCGCCGTGATCGGTCCCAACGCCAGTCGCGGTCTGTTGGGCGGCTATAGCGGCGTGCCCAAACACAACGTAACGGTTCTCGACGGCATCAAGGCCAAGGTCGGAAGTCAGGTCGAGGTGCTCTATAGCGAGGGCTGCAAAATCACCGTTGGCGGAAGCTGGAATATCGATCAGGTGGTAGCTAGCGATCCTGAAGAAGACCGCAAGCAGATCGCCGAGGCTGTCGAAGTCGCCAGGAATGCCGACGTCATCGTTCTTGCAATCGGCGGCAACGAGCAGACCTCGCGCGAAGCCTGGGCTCTCAACCACATGGGCGACCGCACCAGCCTTGACCTGATCGGTCGTCAGAACGAGCTGGTCCGCGCGATGGTGGCGCTCGGCAAGCCGGTCGTGGCGCTGGTCTTCAACGGCCGTCCGCTCTCGATCAACGAATTGAGCCAGAGCGTGCCGGCGATCTTCGAGTGCTGGTACATGGGTCAGGAGACAGGCCGCGCAGTAGCCGATGCGCTCTTCGGCGATATCAATCCTGGCGGCAAACTGCCCATCACCATTCCGCGCTCGGTAGGCCACCTGCCGGCCTTCTACAATTACAAACCCTCGGCTCGCCGTGGCTATCTCTTCGACGATGCAACTCCGCTCTTTCCCTTTGGATTCGGTCTGAGCTACACGAGCTTCACCATTGAGAATCCGCGCTTGACCAAGAAGAAAATCAAGAAGGATGGTTCAACCCAGCTGCTCGTCGATGTGAAGAATACTGGCAACCGCGCTGGCAGCGAAGTGGTGCAGATGTACATCCGGGATCTCTTCAGTTCTGTTACACGGCCAGTTAAGGAATTGAAGGGCTTCAAGAAAGTCTTCCTGAAGCCAGGCGAAAGCACAACCGTAACGCTGAATATCACTCCCGAACTGCTCTCCTTCTACGACATCAACATGGATTATGTCGTGGAGCCGGGCGACTTCGAAATCATGGTCGGCAACTCCTCGCGCGATGCCGATCTTCAAAAACTGATTCTGCGGGTGACGAAGTAGAATTGCACGTTCTGGAGTATCGGTCTCCCATCCCGTCTACCCTCGGTCGGGAACGGATGGAAGATCAGACAACTGCGCCACACATCCGCGGTCGGCGCGTTATCACTCTGGTGTTTGTAGTGAAAGCGAGTAGAAGTTTATGAGTGGTTCGAGCGTACGACTCTCATTCACCGAGAAATTCGGATACGGCCTGGGCGACCTGGCCGCCAACTTTGTCTTTCAGGCGGTCATGGCGCTGCAACTGGACTTTTATACCAAGACCTATGGATTGGAGCCTGCGCAGGCGAGCTTGATGTTTCTTGTCGTGGGCCTCGGCTCAGCCGTCTTCAATCCCGTGATGGGCGTGATCGCCGACCGCACCTCGACGCGCTGGGGAAAGTTCCGTCCCTGGCTGCTGTGGACCTCTGTGCCCTTCGGCATCATCGGCATCCTCACCTTCACCACGCCGCACTTCAGCCTGACCGGCAAACTGATCTATGCCTGGGTCACCTATCTGCTGCTGCGGTTGATCTACGCTGCCAATAACGTGCCTTATGCCTCGCTGACCGGCGTGATGACAGACGATCCTGACGAGCGCAACAGCATCACCTCCATGCGCCAGTTTTTCGCCAACTCAGCCGGTTTTATCGTCGGCGCCCTGGCAGTTCCGATGGTCAAGTTTCTCGGCGGCAACGATAGCGCCAAGGGTTACCAGTTGACGATGGGCAGTTTCCTGGCGCTCTCCGTCATTCTTTTCCTGATTGCCTTCGCGGTCTCCAGGGAGAGAATTGAACCGGATGCAAGGCAGCAGAGCTCGGTCGCGCGCGATCTTGCCGATCTGATCCGCAACCGCCCTTGGGTGATGCTCTTCATGGCCACTGTCTTTTATTTCACCGCGCTCCTGATCCGTGGCAATGTCATGCTGCCCTACTTTGAGAATCTGGCCGGCAACCGGATCATCTTCAGTTGGTTTAACGGCTTCGGATTGGCGGCGCTGCTGGTCGGCGTCACCTGTTCGACGGCCCTGGTTAAGAGGATGGGCAAGCGATCGCTCTTCTTTGTAAGCATGCTGCTCACAGGTCTCTGCTGCATTGTGCTCTACTTCCTTCCGCCAACGGCCATCGTGCCGATCGTCGCACTGGAGGTGGCGCGCCAGTTTGCCTTCGGCTGCTCCGGTCCAGTGCTCTGGTCGATGATGGCCGACGTGGCCGACTTCGGCGAATGGAAGACTGGACGCCGCGCCACCGGCACCGTGATCTCCGCCGTGGTCTTCGCTCTGTGGGTCGGCGTCGCCCTGGGCGGCGCGATCGCCAGTTGGCTGCTCGGCCTCTATGGTTACGACTCGAAGGCCGAGATTCAAGCCGCTCATGCCCTGGAAGGCATCCGTATGGTTGCCTCGGTCTGGGCCGGAGCCGCCTTTCTCGCCGTGGCGCTATGCCTGCTCTTTTATCCGATCTCGCGTCAGTTGAACCAGAAGATCGCCGACGAACTGGTGGAACGGCGCAAGAGTTTTTCGTCCGGCTCCGCGCAATAGACGCTATGGTCTCCGGCCTCGCCGGCTCACCGGTTGCGGCCGGCGCTTCCGACCGGTCACCGGAGTCCTCTACTCTCTTTGTGCTCTGTCGCGCTAAAGAATCGCTCGAGCCATCGACCCAAGCGGCAGGATCTTGTCAACGCCGCCCAGCTTGATAGCCTCCTTGGGCATGCCGAAGACCACGCAGGTTGCTTCGTCCTGAGCGATCGTCATCGCGCCAGCTTCTTTCATCTCCAGCATTCCGCGTGCTCCGTCGTCGCCCATTCCCGTCAGAATCACGCCCAACGCATTCCGGCCCGCATAGCGCGCGGCAGAGCGAAACAACACATCGACCGACGGCCGATGCCGGCAGACCAGAGGCCCATCCTTGATCTCAACGAAGTAGCGCGCCCCGCTGCGTTTGAGCAGCATATGGTGGTTTCCCGGTGCGATCAGCGCACGCCCGCGAATCACCGTGTCGTTGGTCTCCGCCTCTTTCACGGTAATAGCACAAAGGCCGTCGAGCCGTTGCGCAAAGGCGCGCGTGAACAGCTCCGGCATATGCTGCACGATGAGGATGCCCGGGGTGTCGGCGGGCAGAGCTTCGAGCACGGCCTTCAAAGCTTCGGTGCCGCCTGTCGAGGCTCCGATGGCGACCACCTTCTCTGTGGTCTCGGCCATCGCGTGTGTAGCCGCCGAGAGAATACAGTCGGCATTGTGTTTGGACTCGACCGTCTGGCTGGGCCTCAAGGGGCGCAGCCTGGCACTGGCAGCTGCCTTCACCACGTTGCAGATTTCGGTTTGCGAGTCTTCAATAAACTGCTTGCTGCCCATCTTCGGTTTGGTAATGATCTCCACCGCGCCAAACTCCAGTGCACGAAGCGTGCTCTGCGCGCCCTCATCCGCCAGGCTGGAACAGATGACCACCGGAATCGGATGCTGGCTCATGAGTTTCTTCAGAAATGTCAACCCGTCCATCCTCGGCATTTCGATGTCCAGTGTAATCACGTCGGGCACTTGTTCGGCAATCCGGTCGGCAGCCACAAAAGGATCGCCGGCGGTCGCGATTACCTCGATCTCCGGATCGGACTCAAGAACCTCGCGCAGTGTCTGTCGAACCACGGCCGAGTCGTCCACAATCAGAACGCGAACTGTCTTTGCATTCATAAGCCGCACCTCGACATTTCCTCTCACTGAAATAATCGCTCTGGCAGGTCACCGCGATACCGGCGCTCCTTCGCGTGCGAACTACATTTCAGGAGTGGCGCTGGAGCAGCACCTCTCCGGTCAGGGTATTGAAGTGAATGTTGATGCCGCATCGGCCTCCAAGCGAAGAAGCCATGATGGAAAAACCCTCCTCGTCAAGCACCTTCATGGCCATCTCAGTATTCAATTTGCCCACCGAGGGCCTCGCCGAATCACTCGCCATCACCAGCACATCGCCACCGCCGAAGAGCTTTACCTCCACCTCCTCCCGCGTCGCTCCCAGCGCATCGAGCTGATGAGCCATATCGCGAATACTGAAGTCCACGTAGCGCCGGCCCGCCGAACGGCTCAACGGTACCGCCTGTCCCGCCGGTGAACGAGGCAGCATGGGATGGCAGAGCGCCCCCACGCCCAGTCGCGGAACCCGGAACGCGATGCCGACGCAGGAGCCGAGCAAGGTCCGCAGAATTGCAGGCTCTCTGATCAGGCGCGACTCTCCCGGCTGCAAGTAGACTTCGGGCAATCCCGTGTTCGCTGCTCGGTTAACCTCTGCCATCGACCCTCCGGTAAAGAGCTGGAGCCACCGGCACAAGCGGCAGGTTCATGTCGTGCAGAGTCTCGGCATGACCAACGAAGATATACCCGCCCGGGCGCAGGCAGTTGGAAAGCTTATGGAGAATGCGCTCCTGCGTGGTCCGGTCGAAGTAGATGATTACATTGCGGCAGAAGATTGCATCGGCCTTCTCCGCGACGCCGTAATCTGCGTCCATGAAATTCAAGCGGCGAAACTCGATCATTCGCCGCAGCTCAGGAACCACCCGCACCTGCTCGGAGCCTGGCTTACGGCTGCGCATGAAATATTTACGGCGGAGTACCGGCGCTACCGGGGCCACAATTTCGTTCGTGTAGACGCCGAGCTCCGCTTTGGCGAGCACAATGCTCGATATGTCGGTAGCCAGTATACGGAATCGAAAGCCGGGATGAGTCAATGCGTACTCGCTGAGCACGATGGCCATTGTGTACGGCTCCTCGCCGGAGGAGCAGCCCGCGCTCCAGATCGTAAACTGCCTGCCACCGAGACAACCCGTCAGCTCAGGCAGCGCCTTTTCGGTCAGCAAGTTGAAGTGTCCCGCCTCGCGAAAAAAGTCCGTCTTGTTGGTTGTCACCACATCGATCAGATGCGCAATCTCGTCTTTCTGCCCATCGTGGCGTCCATCCGGTCCGAAGAGGTAGTCGCTGTATTCGCAATACGAGTCTATGGCAAGCGCCTTGAGCCGCCGCTTGATCCTGCCTTCGAGCATGGTCCTCTTTTCCGGACCCAACGTAATGCCCGCCTGCGCATAGATCAGCTTGGTCAGCCGCGCATAGTCTCGCGGGGAGATCGATTCTTCGTGCATGCTCATGATCTCGAACGGGGCGGTCTAAACCGCCCCATCACCTTTCTTATGCGGCCGCTTCCGCGAGTTGCCTGTCGGCAGCCGGTTTGTCCGCAGCTTGCATTCCGGCCTCAGGCTTGCCCACCTCCTGTCCGCGGGCCAGCGCGAGTTCCTCGGCCGAGAAGACACGATCGATATCCAGAATCATGATGAACTGCGTGTCCCGCTTCCCCATCCCCTTGATGAAGTCGGTCCGAATCTGAGTACCGATCCTCGGCGCGGGCTGAATCTGCTCCGGCTCAAGGTCAATGACCTCTTCGACCGAATCCGTCAATGCTCCGATGACGGTCGGCTCGTTTTCGAGCATGACCTCAACGACGACGATGCACGTGTTGCGCGTCGGCTCGGTCTTTGACATCTCAAAACAGAGCCTCAGATCCACGACCGGGACCACGCTGCCGCGCAGGTTAATCACCCCGGCCATGAACTCAGGCGTCCGGGGAATCTGGGTGATGGTGGTCAGGTCGAGCACCTCCCTCACCTTCGCCACGTCGGTGGCAAAGATCTCGTTGCCGAGCTTGAAGGTAAGGTACTGCCTTGTCTCCGTGATTTCGCTAACGCTCATACTCCAACTCCTCTCACTCTTGAAGACTGCGCGGCCGCCGCACGGCAACCTGCCCGCGCGGCAGCCACGGGCCGGTACCTAGTAGCGCTCGAACTCCCCATCCAGTTCGTCGTGTTTCTCTTTGAGCCGGAGATTGACTCCGCCTCCCGTCTTCGCCGCGGCCAGGGCGTGAACCGGCGGCTTGGCCGCGGCATGTGCTGGCCTCGCGGCCCTTGCGGCTCCGTTCTTGCGCCCCGCGCCTTCGTCCCCGGTGTGGAAGAAACCCAGCGCGCTGACCAGTTGCTCGGACTGTCCGGTCAACTCCTCGGTCGTCGAAGCCATCTCTTCGCTGGCCGAGGCATTCTGCTGAATCACCTTCTCGAGCTGCTGCAGCGCCTTGTTGATCTGCTCGGCGCCGG
>JBEKKL010000030.1:0-64562 GCA_050010735.1 Occallatibacter sp.
ATCCTTTTCCAGACGCTCAAGCCGCTTCTCGACCTGAGCGAGGTCGCTGATCATCAGGTCGAATTCGACGTTTTTGATGTCGCGCAGAGGATCGATGGGGCCGACGTGGGGAATCGACTCGTCCTCAAAGGCGCGCAGGACGTGAATGAGCGCGTCGACCTGGCGGAGGCTGGCGAGGAATGCTGTCTCTTTCAGCGCCTCTTGCCCGATGGCTGCGACGTCGACGAACTCGACGGAGGCATAGGTGGTCTTCTTGGGCGAGTAGAGGGCCGAGAGCTTGTCGAGCCGTTCGTCGGGCACGCGCGCCACGCCGATGTGCTCCTGGCGCGAGAAGCCGCGCTCTTCGAGTTTGGCTTTGGTGAGAATCTTGAACAGCGATGTCTTGCCCACCTGCGGCAGGCCGATGATGCCAGTCTTCATTGATGTCCCAAGGGGGTCTCGGAGGGATTAAGGAGCGAGAGAACCTATTCAATGATACAAGACGAGGGAGTCGGGAACAGGCGACAGGTGTCAGTGGATACCGGTCAGGATCGCACCGGCAAGGTCCATGGACCAGTGCGCGACAATGAGCGGCGAGAGGCGGCGGATGCGCAGATAGACCAGCATCATCATGGTCAGCACTGGAAGCATCATGACAAAACGGTATGCCAGGTACCGCCAATCGGGGATGAAGGGGATCATGCAGTGTTGCAGTGCCCACCAAAATCCGACGATCGTAAAGGCGATCCCGGTACGGCCGGTGAGCGCTTCCAGCCGGGGCAATGCATATCCTTGGTAGGTCATTTCTTCGGTGGCCGACTGAATGATCCACCACACCGTCAGGCTGTAAACCGTGGCCCACAGTGGCAGCGTGTGTCTTTGCCAAAGGAATTCCAAGGGCGCCTTGGCGATCGAGCCGTAGGCGACCCAGGCCGCCAAATAGCCCCCGGCGATGAACAACGGAATGGAAAGGGCCAGGATCCCGAGCCCGAAGAGGATGTCGCGCCCCCACCGCATGCGAATCGGTCCGATGAGGTCGCGGAGGCGAATGCCTTCTCGCCGCGTGAAGTATCGCATTCCAAGTAGGCAGCACAAATCGCTTAGGGTGCCGTAGACGATCCACCAGTCGCCGGCCGTCCTAAAGGGATTGGGGCGGTGCAAGGCAAAAAAAAGCAGCGCTAGCAGCGATTGCAAGGTCAGCCACAATACCGAACGCGCGGAGACGAGCAGAAGCGGCCCGAACCACGGGATACGTCCGGCTGCCAAGCGCTTCTGAATCTGAGGAAGTGCGTTGACGGGGCACGCAACTGGGGATGAGATTTCGCGCACAGACGACATGAAGGACTCTCTCCGCTGCGGAGTCTAACACGTGCCGGACTCGATCGGATGTGATGCGCCAAGAGCCTTGAGCGCTCAAAGGCGCGTGGTTTCCGCATTGGCCACCAATACGACGGTCGCCAGCCCCAGCAGCAGGATGGCTCCTTCGACATTGATGCTGCGATGGTGCAGTTTTTCGAAGTCAACGCGGATGGGATTTGCGGCGTCGACTGCGTTGATTGTTCCACCGGCGGCGATGCGGTCCCGCTCCATCGCTGGGATGATGCCGAATTGCGAGTAGAGTGTGAGGCCGATCATCACGGCCAAGAGGATCATTGGCGCCAGCACGGCACGCGGCTTGTAGATGCTCCAGACCGGCGCGAGGGCAAGGAGCGCTAATGCGATCATGCCAGAGACCAGCCCCATCATGTGAAGGATGCGAAGCAGGTAGCCCACAATCGCTCCGGCTGCGTGGGTGTCTGGCTGGAGTGTCTGGAAGGTGATAGCGGCGACGATGGGGAAGAAGATCTCCGCGCCCAGCCAGACGATGAGCGCGAGATACAAAGCGGTGCGGAAGAGGGTCTTCATGGTTTCAGTGGACAAGTGAACGAGTGAACAGGTGAACAAGGGAACGGGTAGACGGTGAGCAGTGACTATGGTCTTTTTAGAGCTCGTCTCAGTACTGTTTCCAGCGCGGCCTTCACCTCGGCGTACTCCGCGGGTGTGAGCGTACCGGCGATCTTCTCGTTCTCCAGCGTGAAGAGCTCTTCTTTGAGCACATTCAGCAGGGCTGCGTTGCCGGCTGCGGGCAGGGCAGCGTGCACTGCAGCCGGCGTTGCCGGAAGCTGACTGGGTGATTGCGCGGTTCCTGCTCCGGCAGGGGCCACGGCTCCGGCTGGCCTGCGGAGCAGGAAGGCTGCTGTAGCCACCATGATGAGCGCGAGGCCGCCGAGAATCCAAAGCTTGTACTTCGATAGCGGATCGGGTGTGTCGATGGGCGCGCCGATGCCGCCGCCTGGAGTTGTTCCAGGAGTACCGGTGTCCTGAGCCTGGCCGCCCTGTCCTGCTGCCTGGGTGGTTTGAGCGCTTTGATCCTCGCGAGGTAGAGCCCCGGTGCCGGAGATGGTGAATTCAAGCGAACCGCCGGGTGTTGCATTTTTCGAGAGGAAGGTTTGAAAGCTCGGGTCCTGCGGCGAAGACTGGAATACCGATCCAGCACCGGCTGTAAAGGTCAGGCTCTTGGGCAAGACCACCCACACGGTTCTGGCGGGCACAGTCAATTGCGAATGGAAGGTATACTTCCCGCTGCTGTAAGGCAATGCGTATTCGATCTGGAAGAGCGTACCCTTGTCGCCGGCGTCAGGCTGGATGGGGAAGTTGAAGGCATAGTGACCCTTGGGTCCGTCGGGGTCCATCTTGAGCGAGGTGGGCAGGCCGCTGGGCCGCTGCGCAGAGGCGCCTCCCACCACGGCGTCAGCAGGCAGGATCACCGAAAAGGAACGTGGACTCCATTGGGTTCTTGGAGGTGAACTGGAGTTGTGCACAGAATAGCGTTGTACGACCTGAAGCTGACCATTCGAGGCGTCGACGATCGCCGTGACGTCTTCGTCGAGATTGACGCCACTGACTTGCTCGGCGACGTCATAGACAGCGATGTCGCCCGGCGCTCCGCCCTCGGGCGCGGCGATGAAGTAGGGCGCGCCCTGATGGGTTACGCGCACCAGAGCCGGGCCGTTGCCGGGCTTGTTGAGCGAATAGTGTCCACGGGCGTCGGTGGTTGCGTGGGCCACTTCGCTCATGCCGGCCTGCACATCGACCAGCACAACGGTATCACCCACGGCGGGTTTTCCGGTGGTCTTGTCGGTGACGGTTCCGGTGACTTGAGCTGTGAGCGCCGAGCTGCTCCAGCAGAGCAGGCTCAATGCGATGGCGGGGAAGACGAACTTTGTCGATCTCATGGTCTTGTGGAAGTCCTAGGAACGAGTTGGTTGGATTCGTAGCGAAGAGCAAAAATCACCCAGGTCCCCAAATGCGAGGGACCTGGGCCTACCGTCTTAAATCAGGTTTGTTGCAAGAGCTCGATCTCGGCCAGCAACTGCGCCGCCTCGTTCTCAAGATGCGTCCGCTGAACAGTGAAGTCTTCTTCAGGATACTTGCCGGCGCGGTACTCGAAATTCAGGTCGCGCAGATTTTCGTAAAGCTGCTCCTTGCGCTCGAGCAGATAATCGAGGCGAGTTTTCTGGCGCTGGCTGGCAAAGGCATTCTCTGGCCAGAAGGTGTAGATGAATAGCGCGAACATCAACAGCATTCCGGCGATCAGGCCCTCGGTGGGTGTCATGGCTCAATAACCTCCTTCGCTGTCTGTCTCTCGGCGAATCCGTTCCTTGAGCGCGTCGGTCGCCGGATCGGTCGCCAGCGTCTCAGCCGGAGGCATGACCGCGGTCCATCTGCGAATCAGCAGGATCGTTCCCAGGAGCGCGGCGAGAAAGACCGCAAAGGGCGCGATCCAGGCCACCAGATCGAAGCCTTGTGTGGTTGGCGCGGCCAGCACGACCGCGCCGTACTTGCCGACGAAGCCGTCGAGGATCTCCTTGTCACTCTTGCCTGCGGCCATGCCCGTGCGCAGCTCTTCGAGTTCACCGGAGGAGTTAGGGCAGCCGACGTGGTTGCACTCGCCGAGGATCTCGGCGCAACCGCAGGTGCACATCAAGCGGTGATTCAGATTGGTAAAGCGCGAGTTGGCATCCGTTGCGCCGAGTGAGAAGCAGACGGCCACAGCCAAGGCGAGAGCCTGCGCCGATTTGATCCATAAGGTGAAACGCGCGGGAGCCGGCATCAGTCGCCTCCTCCAAGCACCGGCTCAGCATGAGCCGTTCGAGCGGCGGGCATGCGCAGAGATGCGGTGGTGGGGGTGAGGCTGGGAACGAGAGCCACAACCGTGCCAATGACGATCAACACGACTCCGGCCCAGATCCAGCCCACCAGGGGATTGAGGAAGGCCTTGATGATCGGCTGTTGGGTATCGGGATTCGTGCCCTCATAGACCACATACAGGTCCCACAAGGGAATCGAATGGATTGCCACCATCGTCTGCGGTTGTTCGCTGGCAAGATAGACACGTTTTTCGGGGGTCATCTGGAACTGCTTCTTGCCGTTCTTGTATACATCGAGCATTGCGAAATCGGAGTTGTAGTTGGCGTTGGAGTCCTGGGATGCGCCCACGCACTCCAGCGTGTAAGGGCCGATGGAGATCTTGTCGTGGAGCGCCATTTCGCTCTCCACGTTGCGATTGAAGGCTGAGCCTGCCAGGCCGATTACCACGATTACCACGGCGATGTGAATGATGTAGCCGCCGTAGCGCCGGGTGTTGCGCCGAACTAGTAGAACCATCGAGGCGAGGTAGTTTCGTCCGCTTTGCCGAGCGATGACTAAGGCCCCTCGCCCGAATTCAGATGAGATAGCCGTAAGAACTCCGGCCGCCAATGCGAAAGAAACCACCGCATAGAAGCTGCCGCTCTCGAAGGTGCCATCCTTCCAAGGGCGCATGCCCAGGATGAGGCAAACGAGGACGGTGGCCCAGACGGCAATGCATGGGACGATGAAGTTACGGCGGATAGCTCGCAGCGATGTGGATCGCCACGGCAATAGGGGTCCGACGCCAGTCAAGAACAGCAGAAAGAGCCCAATAGGGATGGCTACGGTGTTGTACCAGGGCGCACCGACCGTCACCTTGTTGCCTACGACATACTCCGACAAGATCGGGAAAAGTGTTCCCCACAGGATCACAAAGCATGCGGCGAGCAAAACCAGATTGTTGAAGAGGAAGCTCGACTCTCGGCTCACCAGCGATTCGATCTGGTGTTCGCCCTTCAGGTGGTCGCGCTGCAGGATGTAGGTGAAGATGCAAACCGCGAGCACAATTCCCATGAAGACGACGAACCATGTTCCGATCGACGATTGCGCAAAGGCATGAACCGAACTGACCAGTCCGGCGCGGGTCAGCAGCGTGCCGAGCATCGTCAGCAGGAAGGTGGTGAAGATGAGCCAGACGTTCCAGCTCTTCATCATGCCCTTCTTCTCCTGCATCATCACGGAGTGCAGAAAGGCTGTACCGGTGAGCCAGGGCATGAAGCTGGCGTTTTCGACCGGGTCCCAACCCCAGTAGCCGCCCCAGCCGAGCACGGCATAGGCCCAGTGCATGCCGAGGAAGATGCCGCAGGTGAGAAAGAGCCAGGTGACCATCGTCCAGATACGGGTGATCTTGATCCACTTTTCACCGGGATAGCGCATCATGAGAGCGCCCAGCGCAAAGGCAAAGGGCACCGAGAAACCCACGTATCCCAGATAGAGCATCGGCGGATGAATGACCATCTCAGGATATTGGAGAAGGGGATTGAGGCCATTCCCGTCGGCTGGAGGAGCGCCGCGCAGAAGCGCGAATGGTGGCGCGGCGAAGTTCAGCACCAGCAGAAAGAAGACTTGAATGCCGGCCAGAATCGAGCCGGCGTAGGCGTAGAGTTTCACGTCCTGTTTGTGCGTGAGGCGAAGCACGAAACCGTAGGCGGTCAGCAGCCACGCCCACAGGAGCAGCGAACCCTCCTGGCCGCTCCAGAGCGCGGAGAATTTGTATGCGCCGGGGAGGGCGCGGTTGGAGTGCTCGAGGATGTAGGTGATCGAGAAGTCATTCGCGAAGACAGACCAGATGAGAGCGAAGGCGGCCGCCGTGACCGCGATGAAGACGGCGATTCCCGCGCGCCGCGCAGTGTCTGCCAGCCGCTCGGGGGAGATGGGCGACGGTTGCCCGGTTGCGATCAGGCGCAAGGCCAGCGTCCCAGCCACCAGATTCCAGGCGGCCAGTAGAAGGGCGATCACGAGAGCAAAACTGCCAAATGCTGCCATTCGAACTCCGCTGTCACTTCAAGATTCTCGCACAGAGCCCTGAGCCCTAAGGTGCTCTCGGACAAGGATTCTCCAATACATCATAAGCCGTTTAGGTGTGATTTGGCTCACTCTTTGGGTGGGGATGAGGTCTGGCTGAGAGGTATCATGCCGGAAAGGAGAACCGGCGCGATGGTTTTTGCCAAACGGCTGCGCGAGGGAGTGGTCCGAGGGGAGATCACCTGCACGGTCCGCATCTGGACCGGCCCTCACGTCAAAGAGGGCAGCCGTTACTCGATGGGCGATGGCGCAATCGAGATCGAGTCCATCACGCCAATCGGTTTCCCCGACATCACGCCGGAGCTGGCCCGCGAATCAGGCTTCTCGGGCCTCCTCGACCTGCTCAAAGTGGCAAAACACGGCAAGGGCGACAAGATCTATCTCATCCGCTTTCACTACATCCCTCCGCGCGGCAAGCGTAGAGTTCCTCCAGGGAAGTCGAAGAAGACCGAATAGTCTCACCCCGAAGCGACAAACCGCGAAGTGTATCCCGCTATAGACGATTGGGGCCCCATCCTTCGCGTACTTTGCGAAGGGTGGGAGACCACGAACCTCGGCCGCCGGCGTCTCTCGTCTGCGCGCCGTCCATTCCGACTCGATCTCCACAAGCCCCTTCAACCCTGTCGCGTAATGCCGAAAGCTCGACCATTCCCAGTCCTCGGGCTTTGCCACCAACCCACGATTGACCGGGTTTCGATGCATATATTGCAGCTTCTCCTCAGTTTTCTCTTCGGTTCCCACGTTGAAGTCGTAGTAACGCCGCTGCCAGAACTGCGCTTCACCTGCGCTCTTCAGTTTTCTCGATGTCCGCTGCTTCAAAACTTTAATTGCTGTCGCCAGCAACGCAATACTCGGCTCACTGACGAGCAAATGGACGTGCTCAGGCATCAAGACGTAGCCGGCGACGACAAATTCATATCGCCTGCGCACCGCCTCAAGCTCACGTTCAAAGATGCTGTACGGCGTGGCGCTACCCAATAACGGCTTCCTTCGATAACAACTGAAGGTCAGAAAATGGAATACTCTGCACTTTTGGTAACGAACCAATCCCTTAGGCACAGCAGGAGAATCTTACACCGGCGCTGCCAGACCCTGTACATTTCTTCTGAAAGAGAGACGGCGTTGGGGTTCCTGGTCTCCCACCCTTCGCAAAGAACGCGAAGGATGGGACACCCAATCGTTTTAGGCCGATCCGAGGACGGGGCACCCGGCGGGCCATTGAGGAATTGATGAATGGCCTCCCGACGGGCGAGATGCACCAGGTGCTGCCGGGTACCCCAGGTCTTGACTTTGAGATCCGGGAGAGCAGGCTTCAAGCCATCGGCAGTTCGTCCCCTGGCATGGGAGGGTTATCCGGAATGAGGTCGAGGTAGGAACTCATCCCCTTGCCCGCGCCCGAGGATCTGCGCCGGAAGAACTCGGCGGCGGTCTCCACCGCGCCAATCTTCTGCGCCAGCGCGGAGGTCACCCAAACATCCAGGGAGACGCCATCTTCACGCGCCAACTCCTCTGCGCGTTTCACGAGAGAATTCGGCAGATCGAATACACGCGTCATGCTTCCGTCCCTTTCCGCCTGAGCCGCTCAAGCAATTCCGCCGGCGACAAGACCTCAATCCCAAAGCGTTCGGTTGCCCGCTCGAAGTCTCTTCCATTATGCGTCACAATTGCCTCGGCCTGCCCGTTAATCGCCGCTTCGAGCACCATTTCGTCGTCGGCATCGCGCAACTGAGGCCGCCAGACGAAACGAATTTCCACCGGAGAGATACCGAGCGCCAGTTCGGCAAGAAAGCCGTCCACAAATTGCGCGGGAAGATCATGTTCTTCCCGCTTGAGCACGGCCTCATATTCCAAAAACAGCGCGGGGCTCGCCACAAGTACCACGCGGCTCGCGCCAATCTCCCTGAGCAGCGCCGCACTGGCACCCTGCCGGGAGCGCAGTCCTGCAACGAGGGCCGACGTATCCATCACAATACGCATTCTTGCAACCGAGCCTCCATTCTACGTGAAATCTCCTCTCCATATTCGCTTCTTCTTCGCTCTTCGGATATACTGCTTGCCATGGACTTTCAGTTGGTCACTAGCTACACCCCACGCGGAGATCAGCCGCGGGCCATTGAGGAGCTGATGAATGGCCTCGCGGCCGGCGAGAAGCACCAGGTGCTGCTCGGCGTCACCGGCTCGGGCAAGACCTTCACCATGGCCAAGATCATCGAGCAGTCCAACCGGCCGGCGCTGATCCTGGCGCACAACAAGACCCTCGCTGCCCAGCTCTATCACGAGTTCAAGCAGTTCTTCCCCGGCAATGCGGTTGAGTATTTTGTGAGCTACTACGACTACTACCAGCCCGAGGCCTACATTCCCGCCGGCGACTTATATATAGAGAAGGAAGCCACGATTAATGAGGAGTTAGACAAGCTGCGGCTCTCGGCTACACGGAGCCTTTTTGAGCGGCGCGATGCGATCATCGTCAGCTCTGTGAGTTGTATCTACGGTCTGGGTTCGCCGGAGGCTTATTACGGCATGTTGCTGCTGCTCGAAAAGGGCCAGCGTATCAGCCGCAAAGACATCACGCGGCGGCTGGTCGAGATTCTCTACGAGCGCAACGATACCGACTTCCGGCGCGGGACATTCAGGGTGCGCGGCGACATCATTGAGGTCTTTCCGACCTACGATGAATCGGCCTATCGCATTGAGTTATTCGGCGACGAGATTGAATCGCTCTCGCAGATCGACCCGCTCTTTGGCACAGTCAAGCAGAAGTATTCGCGCCTGCCTATCTATCCCAAGAGCCACTATGTCGTGCAGCCGGAGCAAAAATCCCAAGCAATTGCCTCGATCGTCGGCGAGCTGAACGCCTGGATTCCCGAACTCGAAGCTCAAGGGCGAATGGTCGAGGCGCAGAGAGTCAATCAGAGGACGCGCTTCGATCTCGAAATGATCAAGTCGATGGGCTACTGCCACGGCATCGAGAACTATTCGCGGCACTTTTCGGGGCGGCTGCCGGGCGAGGCTCCGCCTACGCTGCTCGATTATTTTCCGCGGGATTTTCTGCTCTTTGTCGACGAGAGCCATGCAACGATTCCGCAGGTGCACGGGATGTGGTTCGGAGACCGAAGCCGCAAGCAGAACCTGGTGGACTACGGATTCAGGCTGCCATCGGCGATGGACAACCGGCCACTGAAGTTTGAGGAGTTCGAAAACCGGATTCATCAGACGATCTACGTTTCGGCGACGCCTGGGCCGTATGAGCTGACGCGTTCGGCGGGGGTTGTGGTGGAGCAGGTGATCCGCCCGACCGGCCTCGTCGATCCAGAGGTTGAGATTCGCCCGGTGAAGGGGCAGATCGACGATCTGCTCGCCGAGATTCGCGATCGCGCCAAGCGTGGCGAACGGGTGCTGGTGACGACGCTGACCAAGCGCATGGCCGAAGACTTGGCCGGCTATTACACCGAGGTCGGCGTGCGATGCCGGTACATGCACTCGGAGATCGAGACGCTGGAACGCGTCAAGCTGCTGGCCGGGCTGCGCAAAGGCGAGTTCGATGTGCTGATCGGGATTAACTTACTGAGGGAGGGCTTGGATCTGCCCGAAGTTTCGCTAGTGGCGATTCTCGATGCGGACAAGGAGGGCTTTCTGCGCTCGACCGGCTCGCTGATTCAGACGATGGGACGGGCTGCGCGGCATCTTGAGGGCAAGGCGATCCTTTACGCCGACAAGATTACGGACTCGATGCGCCGGGCGATGGATGAGACCGACCGGCGGCGGGCCGTGCAGAAGGCTTACAACGAGGAGAATGGGATTACGCCGCAGTCGGTGATCAACAAGATGGACATGGGGCTGGCGCAGATTATGAAGGCCGAGTACGGCGAGGTCGAGGTGGAAGAGGCCGCCGCGCTGCCGGAGTTCGCCACGCAGCTTGAGTTGGACACTTATATCGCCAAACTGGAAACCGATATGCGCGAGGCGGCGAAGAAGTTTGAGTTTGAGAAGGCCGCCAAACTGCGGGACAGCATCAAGGAATTGCGGGACAAGGAGTTCTTGTTTGGGTGAGCCTTAGGCCGCGAAGCTCTTGTCGGATCGCAAGTCGCCGAGACCGGCCAGTTTCCCAGCGCTGAAGCGCTCGGCTAACGACCTTTGCGCCTTCGGCGCGGTAACGAACGAGCCGATTTCGTTGATCGACACGTTAAGAAGCGAGCCGATTTTGCCAATAAATTGCGTTCATGCGGTTATCCTGCCTCGCAGTCGCGACGCGGGACGCAATCGGAAAAGATGAGTGAAACCGGCGAGGGTTGAGGTACATCTAATCGCGTGTCGGTTGAGAGGTCATCCGCATTGCTCCTTTGTAACCCCAGGCAAGGGAAGAACCATGGCAAAACCTGTACTGCTGACGGTCGATGACGACCCGGAGGTGTTGCGCGCGGTCGAGCGAGACCTGCGGCAGCGCTATGCCGAACGGTATCGTGTGCTGCGCGCGGACTCCGGAGCGACGGCGCTTGATGCGCTGCGTGGATTGAAGCGCCGCGACGATGCTGTGGCGCTGCTGCTGGTGGATCAGCGGATGCCGCATATGACCGGAGTGGAGTTTCTCAGCGAGGCGATGAAGATCTTCCCCGACGCCAAGCGAGTGCTGTTGACTGCCTATGCCGATACCGATGCGGCCATTCGCGCGATTAACGAAGCCCAGATCCATCACTATCTACTGAAGCCCTGGGATCCGCCGGAGGAAAACCTCTATCCGGTGCTCGACGACCTGCTGGACGATTGGATGGGATCGCACAGGCCGCGTGTTGACGGGGTCCGCGTTCTCGGGACGCGGTGGTCTCCGCACTCCTATGCGATTCGAGATTTTTTAACGCGCAACCAGACACCTTACCAATGGATCGATGTGGAGACAGCAGGACAGGTTGCCGAGGTGCGCCGCCTGGTCGAGGCTGCGGGAGCGGAGATCACAAGCCTGCCAAAGGTGCTCTTTCCCGATGGCACCTCATTGTCGGATCCGAGCGTGAGTGAGTTGGCTGAAAAGCTTGGGTTGCGCATCCGGCCCGAGGTTGCATTTTACGATCTGGTAATCGTTGGCGGCGGACCCGCGGGACTTGCGGCGGCGGTGTATGGCGCGTCGGAGGGCCTTAGCACCGTGCTGATCGAGATGGAGGCGCCGGGCGGACAGGCGGGTATGAGCTCGCGGATCGAGAACTATCTCGGGTTCCCTTCGGGTCTGAGCGGAGGCGATCTCGCGCGGCGCGCGGTTGCCCAGGCCCGGCGCTTCGGTGTGGAGATTCTCTCTCCGCAGCAAGTGCTGGGCGTGAGTGTGGCAGGCGCCTCGAAGATCGTCAAGCTGGCAACCGGATCGGATGTGGGCTGCAAGGCCTTGTTGATCGCCACGGGCGTCGCTTATCGCAAACTTGACGTGCCCGGCGCCGAGAAGCTGCAGGGTAGCGGCATCTACTACGGCTCCTCGATGACCGAGGCAAAATCCTGCGAGGGCGAAGATGTTTACATTGTCGGTGGCGCGAACTCAGCCGGGCAGGCCGCGATGTATTTCTCGAAGTTCGCGCGGCGAGTGGTGATGCTAGTGCGCGGCCCATCCCTTTCCGCGACGATGTCGCAGTACCTGATCGATCAGATTAAGAAGACGCCGAATATCGAAGTTCGAACCCACTGCCAGGTCGTGGAGGTGCATGGCGATACGCACCTTGAAGCCATCTCCATTCATTGTTCTGAGACCGGGGATACTTCAACTTCTCTGACAAACCTGCTCTCGGTGTTTATCGGCGCTGAACCCAAAACAGACTGGCTTTCGGGAGTTGTTGAGCGGGATGAGCGCGGATTCATTCTGACTGGAGCCGACCTCGTACGCGATGGAAAGAAACCGAAGGGGTGGCAGTTAGAGCGCAATCCCTACTGGGTCGAGTGCAGCGTTCCCGGCGTCTTTGCCGCTGGAGACGTGCGCCACGGGTCGGTGAAGCGAGTTGCCTCGGGCGTGGGCGAAGGCTCGATCGCCGTGCAATTCACACATCAATATCTCAGCGAGGTGTAACTTGGCGCAGAGCGTTACTACTTCAACTGGCAGGGTCTCAATCGACGAACTGCGCAAGATTGAGGTCTTCAGCGACTTGCCCGCCGAACAACTCGATTGGCTGGCTGAGCATCTGCAGGAGATGCGATTTGATGCTGGAGAGATCATGGGCCGCGAGGGCGACCCTCTCGACCATCTCACGGTGATCCTCGAGGGAGAGATTCGAATACAACGGGGAACCGGAGCCGACGAGATCGTCATCCGCGGATTTGCAGGTCAGGTGACCGGGCTTTTGCCTTATTCGCGGCTGACGCACTATGGCGGCACCAGCCGGGCCGTTCTTCCAACTCGCATAGCGAATCTGCATAGAAGCCTGTTCTCTGAGATGCTTCAGCGCATACCACTGCTCGGCCAGCGGCTTGTTTCGATCATGGCCGACCGGATTCGAGAGACGACACGAATCGAGACGCAGCGCGACAAACTGGTGGCGTTGGGCAAGCTCTCCGCGGGGCTTGCGCATGAGCTGAACAACCCCGCCGCCGCGGCACAGCGGGCAGCGGCAAGCCTTCGTGAGGTTCTGGAGACAGTACGTGATGCGAGCATGCGGCTGGCGCGTCACGCGCTTTCAGCCGAGCAGCGAGAGATCATCACCGGCTTCGAGCGAGAGGCCAAACAGGCCTCTAGTGCCTCCCCCGATCCCCTGGCTCAGAGCGATCGCGAGGAGCTCATTACCTTATGGCTCGAAGCGCACCGTATGCCGGATGCATGGAAGATTGCGCCCGCAATTACCGATGCTGGGGTGGATATCCCAAGGTTGGAAAGACTGGCGAGCGAGGTCGGGGATGAGGTGCTCTGCGATGCGCTCGTTCGCATCGCGTCCCTGCTGACCATCGCAAAGCTGATCGACGAGATTGAGATCAGCACCAGGCGAATTACACATCTGGTCCAAGCGGTTAAAGAGTATTCGTACATGGATCAAGCTGCGATGAAGGAGGTCGATCTTCGCCAGGGGATTGAGAACACGCTCACGATTCTTCAGCACAAGCTTAAAGCTGGAATCACAGTGACTCGCGAGTATGACGAGAGCCTACCGCGCGTTTGTGCCTATGGCGGCGAACTCAATCAGATCTGGACTAACCTGATGGCCAATGCGATCGAGGCCATGCACGGGAAGGGTGAATTACGGGTGCGCACCGCAAAGGAATTCGATCGCGTGCTTGTCGAGATTGGCGACAACGGCCCCGGAATTCCGCCGGAGGTTTTGCCGCGCATCTTTGAGCCTTTCTTCACCACCAAGGGAGTTGGCGAGGGGACGGGCCTCGGACTCGATACGGTTCGTCGCATCATCCAGAATCATCACGGCGAGATACGAGTTACTTCGACGCCGGGCGACACTCGCTTTCGGGTCTACTTACCTTTGACTCAACTTAAAAGCGCAGCGGTTGGGACAGGAGAGGAGGGGGACGATGCAGCAAACCTGTTCGCATCTGGAGCAGATTCAAAACCCCTCTCCTAACACCGACGGATGCGAGGAGTGCTTGCAGATGGGCGATTCGTGGGTCCATCTGCGCCTCTGCGAGATCTGCGGCCACGTCGGCTGCTGCGATTCTTCAAAGAATCGGCACGCGACCAAGCACTTCAAAAAGACAAAACACCCCACCGTGGGTTCGCTGGAGCCGGGTGAGGACTGGGGCTGGTGTTACGCCGACGAAGCGATGATTGAGCTGTTTTCGCGACGGCGTTGAGACGAGATTGCGAGAGGATGACATATGAATGCTTCGGCAACCTACATGGACACTCGGAGCCGGCTTTTGCTGCGCCTGGCTGAGTCGCGTTCGATCACCGATGACCTGTTTCGGGTTGTGCGCACCGAGGCGCTCTATGACAGGCCCATTGCCGAGCGGCACAGAATTGTCTTTTACATTGGGCATCTCGAGGCATTCGACTGGAATCTGATTGCAGGTCAGACACTGGGAGTTGAGCCAGTGCGCGAGGAATTCGATCGTCTCTTTGCCTTCGGTATCGACCCGCTGGGAGATGGCCTTCCGCAAGACAAACCCTCCGATTGGCCTCGGCTCTCGGAGATCAATGCCTATCGCCTGCAAGTTCGCGACAAGTTAGACAACATTCTCGAAGGTCATCTCAAAGCCTCGGCAATCGATTGGAAATATCCCAGAGAAATCATCGTGAACACTGCGATCGAGCATCGACTCATGCATGCGGAGACGCTGGCTTATATGTTGCACCAGTTAGGGACGGAGCAAAAGATTTCGCCACGCGGTTATCGGCCTACCAACTCGCCGGGGTCCGGAGTGCCAGTCGCTAACCGCATGATCGACATTTCTGCAGGGACTGCCACGCTGGGGATCCGGCACAGAGGAGAATCATTTGGCTGGGATAACGAATTCGAAGAGCACTCCGTAAAGGTTCCGGCGTTTGCGATCGACGTACACAAGGTTACGAACGGAGAGTATCTCGAATTTGTACTGGAAGGGGGATACGAGGACCGGCAGTTCTGGTGCGATGCGGACTGGGCCTGGATCAGCGAGCACAAGATCGCGCATCCATCTTCGTGGTTCCCGCGGCAAAATCAGTGGCTTTATCGGGCGATGTTCGAGGAGGTTGCGTTGCCTCTTGACTGGCCCGTCTATGTCAGTCACGCTGAGGCTGCCGCCTATGCGCGCTTTGCTGGCAAGTCGCTTCCTACTGAGGCTCAGTTCCACCGCGCCGCCTATGGAACACCGGAAGGGACGGAGAGAGCCTATCCGTGGGGCGATGCGCCCCCCGATGCCAGTCACGGCAACTTTGACTTCCAGCATTGGGATCCAGTCGGGGTCAACAGTTATCCCGCCGGGCGTAGCGCCTTCGGATTGGAGGAAGCTCTCGGCAACGGATGGGAATGGACGTCCTCGACCTTTGCGCCGCTTCCAGGTTTTGAGGCATCTCCCTTTTATCCGGGCTACTCGGCAAACTTCTTCGATAACAATCACTACGTGGTGAAAGGCGCTTCGCAGCGAACGGCCGCATGCATGTTGCGGCGCTCGTTTCGCAATTGGTTCCAACCACATTATCCCTACGTCTACGCCTCATTCCGTTGCGTGGACAACTAAGAGGTCTGCATGCTCATTCGTGACGATGCGACAGAGGCCGCAAGCTCATTTGCAGTGGACGTGCGGAATGGGCTGGGGCAAGGCGGGCAAAAGGAGTTGCCGTCGAAGTATCTATACGACGACGTTGGTTCAGCGCTTTTCGACGTGATAACCAAGCTCCCCGAGTATGGGCTGACGCGGGCAGAGGAGCGGATTCTGCGGCGGCACTCAAGGGAATTAGCCGAGCATCTGACGGCGCATGGCATGGTCGTCGAACTCGGCAGCGGCAGCGGCAAAAAAACACGCCAGATACTCGAGGCTCTAGCTCATCATAAGTCGATGACTTATTGCCCCATCGAGATCTCCTCCGCGGCACTCGTGAGCTGCGAGCGTGAACTCGACGATCTGGCTCATGTCAGCATTCTCGGCTTTGAGAGTGAATATCTTGACGGCCTGACCCGTGCTGTCGCTCACCGCGAGCCTGGGGACGCCGTTCTGGTCTTGTTTTTAGGCAGCTCGATCGGCAACTTCGATCGCGAACCGGGTGAGGAGTTCCTATGCCGGATTCGCCAAGCGCTTGAGCCGGGCGATAGCCTGTTGCTTGGCACAGATCTTGAAAAACCATTGGACCGGCTGATTCCCGCTTACGATGACTCTCTTGGCGTGACCGAGGCTTTCAACCGCAATCTATTGGCTCGGATCAATCGCGAACTGGCAGGGGATTTCGACTTGTCGCGTTTTGAGCACGTCGCCCTTTACAACGCGCGCGAACGCCGAATCGAGATGCATCTTCGTTGTGCCGAAAGGCAGATTATCACGATTGACGAAACCCAATTCACGCTCCGCGCCGACGAAACGATCTGGACGGAGAGTTGTCATAAATATAAACAGGACGAGCCGCTGGAGATGGCCAGACGCACCGGGTTTGAGTGCGTTGAACAATGGGTCGATAGTGAATGGGGATTCGCCGAGAATCTCTTCGTTGCGGTATAACGCCGAGTTCGATTTCAAAGGCTTTGATCGTCGAGCTTCACCGCACTCACTGAGCCGGGATTCCAAAGACGGCGACTCCGATAGGAGTTCCGACATAGACCTTGCCATTCACGATCAACGGAGTGATGAACGTATTTCCGTTGCCGAAGCTGTCTCATCCATTTGCGGTTTGCCTACTGTTATATAACTGGTGCGCCAAGTTGGTCGCATCATAGGCGTGCAGCACGGCCGCGGTGCTCACGTTCGATTCCAATGCCCACACGATTCCATTCCGCGTTCCATTGGCGGAGACGCTCGGCTCTCGTCAAGTCTCAGAGTGCTACCACGGAAGCGGCTTGCCGAGGTGAAAGAATCCGCCGGTCGGTCCGTCATCGGGCAGGGTTGCTAGAGCCGCGCCGGTCTTCGCTCCTTCACTCAACTCCATCGGGGCTTGCGCGCCGCCCATGTCGGTCTTGACCCAGCCGGGATGCGCCGAGTTGACCTTGATCTTTGTGTCGCGCAGATCATAGGCCAGGTGCACTGTAAAGGCGTTGAGCGCAGTCTTCGAGGCATCGTAGGCGAAGGACTTGGCGTCGTAGATGGGCGACCCTGGAGTTGCGTGCAAAGTGAGCGAGCCGAGGATGCTCGAGAGGTTGACGATGCGGCCTGCGGGGCTCTTCTTCAAGAGCGGAAGCAGAGTTTCGGTGAGAGCCACTTGTGCAAAGAAGTTGGTTTCGAAGACCTTGTGCAGAAGGTCGGCCGAAATCTCGGTAGCGGAGTGCTCCGGACCGGTTCCGGGAAAGACGCCCGCGGCGATTCCGGCGTTGTTGACGAGGATGTCGAGACGGCCATACTTCGAATTGAAGTAATCATAGGCGGCCTTGTGGTCGGCGGCTTTGGTGATGTCGAAGTGAAGCAGCTCGGCGTCCACACCTGCCGTGCGGAGCTTGGCAAGAGCCTTTTCGCCCTCGGCAATGTCACGTGAGCCGATAACGACCTTCGCGCCGGCATTCTTGAGTTCGAGCGCTGTTTGAAAGCCTAGTCCGCGGTTGCCGCCAGTGATGAATGCGATTTTTTGAGACATGGAAGCATCTTCTCCTATGCTGCGTTTGATTCGCGCGGCACGTAACAGGGTGCATCAAAACCCGTCCATTGGAGCGATGACGTCCCAAGTCTGGATCGCGTCGGGCGACGTCGGGGCCGTGCAGGGCGGCGAATGAGTCCGCCGGCCCGCAATTTGCGGCGAGGGTTACTTTTTTGCGAAGTATTCTTGTTTCTCTGTGGGTTCGCGCGGCTTTTCAGGGCGATTTTCATTGAGAATGGAAGGGTGACCCTGAAATCACGAATTGCGCTCATCGCGGTGCTTATATCGCCGTGTCTGGCGTTCGGTCAGTCGTTGGCTGAGTCACTCACCGTGCGTGTCCCGTTTGATCCAGCCACCTACCAGCCACTCGACGGGCACGAGCGATGGCAGCGCTGGGTGAGCGAAGATGGCCGATCTCCCGCCATTCACGTCGAATCTTTGGCCAGCGCCGCGTATTTGCAGAGTATTCCCGATCCGTCTGCGTGGGGCAGGAGCCCCGGCGGCTTCGTTCGCCGTCTGGGATCGAGTTACGGAAGCAACCTGATCCAGAACACCGTGCATGAAAGCCTGGCTGGCGCGTTGGGCACCGATCCACGCTATTATGCCTGCGCCTGCTCCGGCTTCTTCCATCGCTCCGGTCACGCGCTGAAGATGACCTTTCTCACCTACGATCGCAGCGGCCGACAGGTACTGGACATACCCCAGATTGCCGGCGCCTACGGCAGCTCGATGATTGAGGCAATGTGGTGGCCGCATCACTACACAGCGCTGGTGCAGGGCGTACAGACAGGCCACATCGAGGTGGGATTCATCGGCGCGGAACACCTGGCACAGGAGTTCGCTCCAGAGTTCAAGCGTCTCTTTCATCTTCATTTCTAAGTTTCCGCCGCGGCAGCGTAAATCCCCTTGCGCTACAATGCATTCAATCGAGGAGGTTGTATGCGCAGGGTTCTTCTGGCGATTCTGGCCATGGCATTTTCCGTTTCGTTTGCCGCGCCGCTGTTGGCTCAGGGCGCGCCGCCGCAGGGTGGCGCAGACCAGCCATATACCGTCGAGTACTACTACAAGTGCCAATGGGGTCACCAGGCCGAGTTCCTGCAGCTGTTTTTGAAAAACCACTACCCGCTGCTCAAGAAGATCCAGAGCACCGGGCGTATCGTCTCGGTGAAGATCGAGTCGCCGGCCTATCACACATCAGAAGAGCTGCGCTGGGACTATCGCGTGACTATTCGATATAAGAACTCGACTGCGGCGACGACGGCGAACCCGGACGAGGCAGCCTTTATCAAAGAACTCTGGCCGGACCAGGAGACTTACAAGCGAGAGGAACAGCGGCGGTTCGAGATCCTGCTGGGACACATCGACTTGCCGGTCACGGATATTACACCAACGGAAAAGTGATTCGTTGCGATTGTTACACCCTATTCTTCCATTTGTGCACGAGGTCTTCGGCGGCTTCGTGCCAGTCGGGGAAGTCGAATTTGAATCCGGCCTGGAGAAGGCGGCTGGGAACGGCGCGGCAGCTTTGCAGCACTAGCTCAGGCTCCGTCCGCATGAGGATGGCGCCCAGCCCGATCGCCAGCGACGGAGCGGGAAGGCCATTCGGAACATCCCATGCATAGCGAAGCGCCGCCATAAATTCTCGATTGGGAAGGGAACTGGGCGCGGCGAAGTTGAAAGGTCCATCCAACTCTTCGTGAGCGACCAGAAAGTCGACGGCGCGCGCGTAGTCGGCTTCGTGAATCCAGGAGACAAACTGGCGTCCGTTGCCTTGGGTGCCGCCGAGTCCAGCGCGGACGAGATTGGAGAGCACGGCAAAGGCAGTGCCAGACGCGGGGCTGAGGACCACGGCGCTGCGCAGGGAAACCTTGCGGGTACGCGGCGTATCCGTCGCGAAGAATGCGGTTTCCCAGTCGCGAACTACGCGAGCGGTGAAGCTGCGCCGGTTGCTCCAGGGTTCCGCGCCTGCAATCGCGGACTCTTCGACGGCGCTGTTCTCGTCCAACGGCAGATCGATTCCTCTTGCGTCGAGCGTGCGTTTGTAGAGAGTCGCCGCAGAGGCATTCATCCACACTTTAGGCGGATTGGCGAGCCCGCCAATCACGCTGCCGATGAGCTGCGTCGATTGAATACGCGATTCATAGATTGCGCGGCGGTTGGCCGCGGTGTGGCGACAGTTGATGCTACGTCCCGAGAGATTGATGCAGACATCGATGCCCTCGAGATACTCGGTCCACGGGCCGGCGGTGAGGCCATCCCAATGAACCGTCTGCCACGGCGCTGTGTAGGGCCCGCGGGTGAGCACCGTGACGTGATGGCCCTGCTCTTGAAAGTGGCTCGCGAGCACCTGGCCCACCTGTCCGCTTCCACCGGGCAGGACGATTCGCAGCGGTTTTGCAGCGAGTGGAGAGAGAGCAGCTAACGCTTCCATACTCTCAGCTTACGGCGTTCGGGCTAAGGGCAGCGGTCCATTCGGCTGGGGAATCCACCAGAATGTCGGGAGGGTTGGCTGCGAGGGTCTGGGGCGAGAGACCGAAGGTGCATCCGATGGACCATGTGCCGGCGTTGCGCGCTGTCTCGACATCGACCTGGCTATCGCCGATCATCACTGTCTCTTCGGGCGCAGCGCCGGCTTCGCCCATCAAAGTCAGAAGGCCCTCGGGATCGGGCTTCTTGGTTTTGAAGCTGTTACCCCCATAGACATGCAGGAAAAAAGGCGCGAGGTTGAGCGCCTCGCAGATCGCTTGTGCCGGGCGGACTGGCTTGTTCGTCAGCACAGCCATCGACCTTGACGAGCCATCGTGCAACTTGCGCAGAGCGCCGAGCGACTCAAGAACTCCTTTGTAGGCGTAGGTGAAATCCAGCTTGTGTTCGCGATAGTAATCGAGAAAGTACTCGTAGGCTTGAGCGAGGAAGGCTTCGTCCACCTCAATTGCATCGACCCCGAAGAGCGCACGCCGCATCAGCATGATGGCCCCGTTGCCGATGTAGCCGGCGATGACCTTGTCAGGCAGCGTCCTGCATGAGAAGTGAGCGAGCGTTGCGTTGACGCTGTTGCAAAGGTCCTGCGCCGAGTCGATCAGCGTGCCATCGAGATCAAAGACCAGCAGCTTCAGCTGTTCGACGGGGATGGGGCGGAGAATGCGAACCATGACTCCAGTCTATAAGGGAGCTAGGGTCGACTTCGAGAAGAACCGAGGCTTCAAGAAAAAGTGGGCGAGACCTTCCCAGGAGCCGTACAAGTCTCGCCTCACAAAACAACCTTGCGCACAGGGTGCCAGTGTCGCCGGTCTAGTGTTCCAGTTGGAAGTTCGTTGAGAGTTGGCGACGCGGGGATCAGTGAATTCGGACGTCGCCCGAGCCGGTTGTCATGTGCACGGTGGGGCCTCCGCCATTGATCTTGCCGGTCACGTGATGCTTGTCAGTCGAGCCCTGCGTCAACATCTCCATGTCAGTGTGAATGCTGCCTGAGCCCGTAGCGGCTTCCAGGGTGAAAGCGGCTCCGCCGGATAAGTACTCGATGTTGCCCGAGCCTGTCTCCAGCTTCCAGTCGGTCGATGGCGTTCCGGCGGCTTTGATGTTGCCTGAGCCGGTGTGCGCATGCAGGCTGCCGTGGAGACTGCGCAATTCAATGTTGCCCGAGCCGGTCTCAGCCTTGATGTCGCCCTGGCCCGTTTGTTCGACGTAGATGTTGCCGGAGCCGGTGTCCACCTTGAAGCCTCCGCGAAGGCCGGTGGCGTGAATGTTGCCCGAACCAGTGGAGATCTTCGCATTCTCGCCGACGCCGTCATCGGTAACATCGCCCGAGCCGGAGCTGGCATCGAGAAATGAATTCTCAGGCGCCTGGATCTCGTAATCGATGCTGATGTTGCGCAAGTTCTCGTGGTGGGCGCCGATGCGCACAATGTTGCCGGTCTGTTCGATGGGCGGATGGGCCGCTACCTCGCGAACCCGATCATCGCTGGTGCCCCAGCCCGACTTCACCTTGCCCCAGATGTGAACCTGATTGCCCGCGCTGTGCGTGATGTGGATGTTGCCCGAGCCCGTCGAGACCGATAGTTCCACGCGCCCGTTGACCGAGAGCGTGCGCTCGAAGGTTGCCTCCGAAGCCAGCGCCGGAAGCGCGACGAGCGCCAGAGCCGCTGCTACAAACGAAAGTTTTCTCATCGCATTTTGCTCCTTGGAGAATTCAAAGAAGATCTGACCCCTTGATCGCCCTGTTTACTGCTGTAGCACCACCTGGTCACCTTCTTTCAGGCCGGTGAGAATCTCGGTGACCGAGCCATTGGACAATCCAACTGTGACTGGTACCTTGCGCTTGCCTTCCTTCTGCTTCTTGTCTGGAATCTCGACGGTGGCCTTTCTCTGGTTGTCGTAGATCACGGCGTCTTCCGGCACCGTCAGCACGCCTTTGTGCTCGTCGAGCAAGATCTCGGCGTTGGCGGTCATGTTGGCCTTGAGTTCGCCGCCGGGATTGTCGATCGAGACGCGCACTTCGAATGTGGTGACGTTGTCTTTTTCAACGCCCATCGGCGAGATCTTGGTGACACGGCCATTGAAGACGCGATCGCGGAAGCTCTCGACCTTGATGCGGGCGGGCTGGTTCATGTAGACATGCGCGATGTCGGCCTCGTCGACCTTGCCCTGAACGTACACCTCGCGGACATCGCCTTCGGTCATAACCAGCGTAGCCGTGGAGCCCAGCACCAGGATGGAGCTGACCGCATCACCCATTTCTACGTCGCGGGATAGGATCACTCCATCCATCGGCGCGACGATTGTGGTGTAACTCAACTGCTCCTCGAGCTGCTTGAGGCTGGCCTCGGCTTGCAGCACCTGCGCCTTGGCCTGCTTCAGCTTTGCCTGGTCGACGCCAATCTGGGCCTTTGCGCTATCGCGACGGGTGAGTGCGGCCAGGTAGTCTTTATTGGCGTCGTCCAGCGCCTGGTGGCTGACGATGCCTTCTTTTTGCATCTCCATATTGCGGTCGAGCGTGGCCTTGTACATCGGAAGGTCGGGAGCCGCGGCGTTGACCTTGTCCTGATCGACATTGGCCTGATAGGTGCCGACGTTGGCTTCGGCGGAGGCCAACTGTGCCCGCTGCGCCTCAACCTGAGCCATAATCTCCTGCTGGTCGAGCTGCGCGAGTTCCTGGCCCTTATGCACATAGCTATTGATGTCGACCAAGAGCTTTTCCACGATGCCGGAGGCCTTGGACTTGACCTCGACCTTGGTGATGGGCTGGATCTTCCCGGTGGCGACAACTGACTTTGCCACATCGCCGCGTGTCACCTTGGCAATCTTGTTCGGATCGATCGACGATCCCCGCGCGAGCCGCGCCAAACCAATGCCCAACACCAGCACGACCAGCAGCACTCCGGCGCCGAGCCAGATCCAGAATCGTTTGCTCCGTTTGCGCGATGCTGTCACAGGAACCTCCCAAAGTGTGAAAAACCCTTGAATCTTTCGTTGCCCGGACGAGCGCGTGGATAAGACGATAAGTGCGGAAATCGGTGTTCGGGCTCAAATCTTCAGACGCAGCCGGAGCGCGATTCGTTAACCACGGCCCGTCCAGCCAGCCCCGGTCTGCCTCCTTTCACACATACGCAGCGACAGGCGGGCTAGTTCCAACAAGTTGACTCCACGGAGGCCGAATCGCGATTCCTGGCCGCATGGACCTGATCTTCAGCCGCCGCCAAATGCTATCCTCACAAGCGAGATGCACGGTCTGTCTCTGCTTGAGTTTGTCGCCGTGGCCATGCTGATTTTGGCCAACGGATTCTTTGTGGCCGCCGAGTTTGCGCTGGTTTCGATCCGCGACACGCGCATCGAGCAGATGATCGGAGCGGGAGTTCCGGGAGCCCGGGCCGTTCGGCGGTTGCAGCAGGATCTCGATGATTTTCTTCCTGCCGTACAGCTCGGCGTTACGCTCTGCTCGTTGGCGCTGGGCTGGATCGGCGAGCCTCTGGTGGCGAGTGTCTTTGCGGGATGGCTCGACGCGCTGCCCATGGCTCCGGCGACGGCTCGCCTCTATGCCCATGTTGCGGCTGTCGGCGCGGTAGCGCTGGGATTCGCGCTCATCACCTATTTTCACGTGGTTGTTGGCGAGCTTGTGCCCAAATCGCTGGCGCTGCGCCGCGCCGAGGCCCTGGCGGTCGCAGTGGCTCCGCCGATGCTGCTCTTTATGACGCTGGTCCGGCCTGCCGTGCGCCTGCTGAGAAGCTCCGCGGCGTTAATTTTGCGCGGCTTCGATATTCCCATGACCGAGCGAGCCCAGGTGCACTCGCCGGAGGAGCTTAAACTCATCGCGACAGCCGCGCGGCGCATGGGGGTTCTGGCGCGATTTCAGGAGACACTGATTCATCGCGCCCTGGAACTGGACGATGTTCCGATCCGCGAGATCATGACGCCGAGGCAGAAGATCTTTTCGCTCCCCTCGACGATGACGGTCGAGGCGGCCAGCGCCCAGGTGATCGAACAGATGCGCTCGCGCATTCCGGTTTACGACGCGAGCCGAGGCCCGGAGCACATCGTTGGCGTGATCTACTCGAAGGACCTTTCGCGATTGATGTTCCTCCGGCGAGGCGCTCCCTTTGTCGAACTCAAGCTCTTGCAGGTGATGCGCGATGTGATGGTGGTGCCTGAGACCAAGACTGTCCTCGACTTGATTAGCGAGTTTCAGCAACGGCGGCGGCAGATGGCCATTGTGGTGGATGAGTATGGATCGACGGTAGGCCTCGTCACTGCCGAGGATGCGATCGAGCAGTTGACCGGTGAGTTGGAAGACGAGTTCGATGACCCGGACCTTCCAGTGCCGACCACGGCAACCGGTGCGCTGTTGATGGATGGCGGCGTGAATCTGCGGGATCTCGAAACCCAGATGCAGTGGGATCTGCCGCGCGATGGCGGTGTGGAGACCCTGGCCGGCTTTGTGTTGATGAAGTTGGGGCATATTCCAGTGGCAGGAGAGTCCGTGGTTCACGATGGCCGCAAGCTAACGGTGGTTGAGATGGAAGGCCGGCGCATCGCGCGTATTCGCGTCGAGGCAGTCGGGGCAGGGAAGCCTTCAGTAGCCAATTCCAGATCTGAGGCCTGACCGTCGCAGTGATTTATCGTTAAAGCCAGCCCATGAAGCAGATCCTGACACGACTTGCGCTCACTCTTCCGGTCGTCTGGCTGGTGGTGTCGCTCGTCTTTCTGCTCATTCACCTTGTTCCCGGCGATCCGGTTCAGATGATGCTTGGCGAGGGCGCTTCGCCTGCAGACACCAAGGCGCTGCGACATGAGATTGGCCTCGATCTAACGCTTCACGAGCAGTATCTGCGCTACTGGAATGGCGTTCTACATGGCGACCTGGGCACTTCGATCCGGCTGCACGATACGGTAGCTCATCTGATCGCGGAGCGATATCCGTACACACTGGCGCTGACGCTGACGGCTCTGGTTTTTGGGTTGTTGCTGGCTCTGCCTGCCGGAATTCTCGCGGCAGTGCATCGCGGCGGATGGCTCGATCAGCTGCTCTCGGTCGTAAGCCTCTTTGGACTCTCCGTGCCTGGGCTGGCGCTGGGGCCAGTGCTGATTCTGCTCTTCGCGGTTGACTTCGGCTGGCTTCCGGTCTCGGGGGCGAATGCGGGCGGGAGCAGTGCAATCGATTGGCGCTATCTCGTGCTGCCGTCGGTGGCGATGGGCGCTTCGCTTGCCGCGATTTTGACTCGCATGGTGCGCACGGCGATGCTCGAAGAGTTGGGCCAGGATTACATCCGGACGGCCAGAGCCAAGGGATTGAGCGAACGCTCCGTGGTATGCCGCCACGCGCTGCCGAATGCGATGGTGCCGATCATCACGGTCGTTGGTTTGCAATTTGGCGCGCTGCTAGCCGGAGCCATCGTTACGGAGACGATCTTCAGCTGGCCAGGGCTGGGGCGGTTGACGGTCACCTCGATCTCCAATCGCGACTATGCACTGGTGCAGGGCTGCCTGCTGTCGATTGGGCTCACCTATGTGCTCGTGAATCTTCTGACCGATGTCGTCTACCGGTGGGTGAATCCAAGGATGAGGGGTTGAGTTACCAGCTCCAGGTGTATCCGACGCCGGTCGTGGTGTACCAGGGAATTGTCGGAATCTTGTTGTAGGACTCCTGAATCCAGCTCGAGCTGTGACGGCTGAAATGAATTACAGCGCCCAGTGCTTCGCCGTCGTAGAAGCGATTCTCGACATGCGGGTAGCCGGTGAGGCTGGTGAGTCCCGCCTGAATCCAGGTGTACCCCGAGACCGCCTTGGTCTTGGGGATGTCAAAGTTCTTCATCACTCCCAGGCTTTCAGTGTGCGATCCGAAGCCGGTGTGAAAGAAGCCGTGCGAACCGGCGTTCTCATAGGTATATGCGAAGGTGAGCTCATCGCCGAGTGGATCTTTTTTCAGGAATGCGAATGTGTGCCCGAGGCCGATGTTGAGGTTGGCTCTGGTTGCAAGTCCAGGCCGGTCGAAGTCCGAGCCCGGCATGACAAACAGGTCGTATGAGGTTCCGGAGTCGGCCGGCGCTACCTGCGCTTGCGAGGCGAGCGACTGCGTACGCGCAGCGCCACTTACCGATAGAAGAATGATCGCAACACACCAAACGAGTTGGAGAGATCTCATTCTCACCCCTTTTGCAGGGACTGGTTGCCACAGCTTGGATCGCTGTAGCATTCATTGAATCAGGTACGAGGTGAGGAAAGCATGAAGAGGAAGACCGTTCGCCGGTATCTGAGACGTAATGCTTAGGTCGGCGAAGAGATCTTCAGATAGACAATCTCCGGCTCGATGCTTCCATCCTGACCGATGTGCAGATGCCCAACCGTGACCGGAAGATCAAATCTTCGCGGCCCGCACGATCCAGGATTGAAGTAGAGGACGCCTTTGCGCCGGTAGAAGTTGGGAACGTGCGAATGGCCGAAGAGGACAGCGGCAAATTTGCCGGCGGCAGGGTCGAGGTGCAGTGTCGCCAGATCGTGGAGCATGTAGACGTAGCGCTCGGCGATGAGCACTACATCGGTCTCTGGCAGCTTGTTGCAAGGGCCTTCGCGGTCGACGTTGCCGCGAATGGCGGTGACAGGCGCGATCTTCGACAGTTCCTTGAGGACGGATGGTTTGCCCACATCGCCGAGATGCAGAATGCGCTCGACACTGGCCAGAGCGGCTGCAACCTCGGGGCGAAAGAGGCCATGAGTGTCGCTGACTACGCCGATCTTCACCTGTTTTTGATCTCCCGCTTGCTATATAGATCCAGATGAAGGTATGGGTTCATGGCCCATCGGAGCCTTCCAGGCTTGGAAGCATCTTCGATGGCGATGCAATACAGTCCACTCCAGTTGAGTTGCCATCGCCAACCATTGACTGTGCCGGGTGCATTGGCTTCAATGTAGGATGCGGCAAATTCGGCGGAGATGATGAGGTTGCAATGCGGACAACGAGGTGACGCGTGGGTCATTGGACTCCTTGCGCGGCGGCGGCGGGATGATGAGGTTGCAATGCGGACAACGAGGTGACGCCCCCTTCTTAAATCTCCCTCCACATGCACATGAATCGATAAGTGGCTCAAATTCTTTGTTGATCTCTTGATAGGCGGCAACCACGGGCGGCAGGTCCGACCTTTCCTCTGTTTGGTAGCTGAATGTGGCAATCGCTCCGCATCTGTTGCAGTATGCATATGAGATATCGCTAAAGCCTGCGTGCCAAAGCTGATAATTGAACTCGCGTTGGCAGTATTCGCAGTTGCCTTGTTGAACGAGGGCCATAATCCTCCTACAACCCCATTTCCAGCCGTGTTCGTGGATCGAGTTGATCGCGCAGCGCGTCACCGATGAAGTTGAAGCCGAGGACCGCGCCTGCTACGGCTAAGGCGGGGAAGATGACCAGATGCGGCGAATCGAAGAGATGCAGGCGGGCGTCATTGAGCATCGCTCCCCAACTCGGCGCGGGAGCGGGAATGCCGAGGCCGAGAAAAGAGAGAGTGGCCTCGGCCAAAATCACGCCGGCCATGCCGATGGCGGCCTGCACGAGGATAGGCTGAACGATGTTGGGAAGAATATGGCGGAAGAAGACGCGCAGGCCGCTTGCACCGAGCGCGCGTGCCGCGTCGACATATTCGCGGTCGCGGACGGACATGACTTGCGCGCGAACCAGCCGCGCGTAGCCGGCCCAGCCGCCGATGGCCAGAGCGAGCACGAGGTTGGCGAAGCCCGGTCCGAGAAAGGCTGCAAATGCGATGGCCAGCAGAATTCCCGGCAGCGCGAGAAATGTGTTCATGGCGAAGGTGGTGAGGGCGATGTCGATCCAGCCGCCGAGGTAGCCTGCGAGGCCACCGATGGCTAGGCCCAAAGCCAGCGAGATCGTCACGACGGTCACAGAGACGGCGAGCGAGAGGCGCGCTCCAAAGAGCAGGCGCGAGAGCGTGTCACGGCCCAACTCGTCGGTTCCTGCCCAGTGGGCTGCGGAGGGGCCTTCGAGGCGATGCAGCAGATCGATGTCGGCAGGGTTTGCGGGTGCGAGCCAGGGCGCTGCCAGCCCGCAAAGCACAAAGGCCGCCAGCAACAGCACTCCTGCCACGGCCAGCGGCTGGCGGCGGATGCGGTTGCGGAACGCAGGAATCGTGCTGGCGGAGAAAAAAGTCATTGCCATAGCCAGAATACCGCGACAGTGGCGGCAAAGCGGGGTTGAATCGACCATGAACAACCTTCAGAGGGGATGGGCTGCATGCCTGTTGCTGGCAGGGCATCTGCTGCTCGCCCAGGAGCCTTTAACCCGGTCATCTCGAGCCGCCAGCCCCTCCGTGATTCAGCCGGAGGCCTGGCGCATAGTGGAACTGGCCAATCAGGCTCGCGCGGAGGCAGGTGCTGGAGCGCTGAAGTGGGACCCTGCGTTGGCTGACGCCGCGCGCAAACACTGCCTGCGCATGACCGCCGAGGGGTCGATCTCTCACCGTTATCGGGGTGAACCCGATCCGGCTGAACGGGCCGCGCAGGCCGGCGCGCATTTTAACCTGGTCGAGGAAAACGTCGCGCTCGGTCCCGATCCGGCGACGATTCACCAGCAGTGGATGCACTCCCCAGGCCATCGAGTCAATCTGCTTAACCCCGATGTGGACCGGATCGGAGTGGCCGTGGTGGCGGGGCGCCATGGACTCTATGCCGTAGCCGACTACGCGCGTAATGTGCCGGTACTGTCACAAGCGCAGGTCGAGGCCCGGGTTGCCGGGATGGTGCACGATAGCGGCGTGGCAGTCGATCACGACGCAAAGGATGCTCGCGAGGCGTGTGCAACTGACGATGGAGTGCCCGGTTCCAGGCCGGGCTCTCGGAGCCGGTTTGTGATGCGCTGGCAGTCTTCAGAGTTGAACCAGTTGCCCGATGAGCTGACAGAGACACTGGCGTCGGGTGAGTTTCGTCGAGCGCAGGTTGCAAGCTGCCCTGCGCAGGGTCAGCGAGGCTCATTCACAGCCTACAGGCTGGCAGTGCTGCTTTACTGATCCCTAACCGGGACATTAGGCTTTGACTCCCAGAGCGGCGGCGTCGCGCTCCGCGCGCTCCTGCGGCGAGGCGATCTTCACGGTGGCCATTCCCGCGGCCGCGGCGGCCGCGATGCCCATATCGGTATCTTCAAAGGCTAGGCAGTCTTCGGGTGCGACGCTGAGCCGTTTGGCCGCCAGCAGAAACGCATCGGGCGCCGGCTTGCTGTTGACATAATCCTCCGAGCCGACGATGGTCTCGAACTTGTCCATCAGGTGCAGCGCGCTGAGAGCCCTGGTCACCGAGTTTCGCCTGCCGCCTGAGACAACAGCAAAGGGAATGCGTCCATGCTCGGCCTCAATCACTTCGAGTACCTCGGGAATTGCCTTGAGATGCGGCAGCAACTCAAAGTAGAGTTCCTCCTTGTGTTCGGCGAGTGCTTCAACCGGCATGGCCAGTCCATGCATTTCATTTAGCGTGGCAATGATCTCCCGAGTTGGCTTTCCGCCCCAGGAGTAGAAAAGATCTTCGGGAAACGGGCAATTCCATTCCGCAAAGGCCGTCTTCCAGGCGATGTAGTGCAGAGGCATGGAATCGACGATGGTGCCGTCGCAGTCGAAGAGATAGGCACGGAAGTCGCCCGCGGGCAATTCAAGTTTCATGCAGTAAGAGAGCTCCTTTTTAAGAGAAAAACATTTGCAGATCGTTCCGCACGGTTGGTTCAGACTATGAATGCGCCGGGAGGAGACAAACCGAACGCATCAACGCCGTCCGGGTGATTCCCCCCGATTCTCCTCTGAAACTGTGAATGCCGTTGAGTTTGCTTTTTTGATCCTTGCAGGTATCTTTATCATTCTATCGTCGCGCAGCCAACAATGGGATGAGACCTCACCCGGAAGATGTCGCCGATGTTGTTGCGCCGGGCCTCGGTTTTTTCACGGAGCATGATTGTCTCAGCAGCACACTGCGATCGGCCCTGGAGATTTGGGAGATCCGAGCCCCTTTGCTTTTTTCATGGTGTCGCGGTGGTGGATTCAGGCGGGCCGAACGGTCGAGCGATTTCCGCCCAGCTCTTTCCGGGTTGCCAATGAGACCGTCGGCCGAGATATCGAGCCGAGAAATCGCAGAATTTTGACGTGTTTCGCGCTCTCTGCTACCTTTGTAAGGGACAATAAAGAGCGTAGCGTTCCTCAGTAGCTCAATGGCAGAGCATTCGGCTGTTAACCGAAGGGTTGTAGGTTCGAGTCCTACCTGAGGAGCCAGATAATTTTATAAGTGATTTATTTTCAATAACTTCCAAAACTGCACAATCGGATAGGCCAACAGAAAGGCCAGCATTTCTCTCCTGCTTGCCTCTTCCAAAACACACATCTGAATTACAGCGTAAACAGTTTACGATGGCATCGTCGCGTGCTCTAACCAGGTGTTTTACCCCGGAGCAGTTTGCCGAGCTTCGCACGGAATGAGAGAGGCTGCGGCAATTTCAAGGACTCACCAAAGCTGTTCTGATCAATTCCAAGAGAGAAGTGCTTCTCACCACCTTGCAGCGCGGATTTTAAGTTTGTGACGAATACTGTAAACCTATGAAAAATAAGGGAAAATGACCGTAATCTAGCGACCGGGCAACCATCTCAATAATAAGAACTTAACGTAATTGACCGTAATCAAGCAGAACTGACGGGTGTACCCCTAGTGTACCTCCCAACTGCATCATACATTTCACTTGCACATGTTTCCTGCTGGCTCAGGATTCGGAACGAGCTTGGGGAAGCCAACGGCCAACACGTGCAGTACTGGCTGACCATTCAAGGTTCGAGCAGTACCTGTACGCAATTCTTCAGAGTTCGGTTGTCAACAAAAACATAATAGACTATCCTTTCGTTATGAAATAATCAACGAAAGGATACCGTGCCAGGCAACGATCCCTCCACCCGAGAAGGACGCTATGTTCTCAAACAGTTTCAGGGTGAGACTGTTCGAGCTTTCGTGCCTCCGCCATTGCCGCCCGACCCGCCGGTCGATCTTGCACGCTTCCAAATTCTACTGGAACAGGCCAACCAGGCCATCGGCAGGCTCGACGGCTTGGCTTCGCTACTGCCGGATCTTTCACTGCTCCTGTACACCTATGTCCGCAAAGAAGCTGTGCTGTCTTCACAGATCGAAGGCACGCAGTCGTCGCTCTCCGATCTTTTGCTCTACGAGAACGATGAGGCGCCGGGCGCGCCCATCGAGGATGTACAGGAGGTTTCGAACTACGTCGCGGCAATGAACCACGGCCTGGAGCGAATGCGTTCCGGCTTTCCGCTGAGTCTGCGTTTGATTCGAGAGATCCACGAGGTCCTGTTGTCCAGGGGACGAGGCAGCGGCAAGCAGCCAGGCGAGTTCCGCCGCAGCCAGAATTGGATCGGCGGCAGCCGCCCAGGCAATGCAGTGTTCGTGCCACCGCCTCCAGAACTACTGAATGATTGTCTAAACCAATTTGAGCTTTTCCTGCATGACGAGCAGACGGGCTTGCCTCTGCTCATCAAAGCCGGATTGGTCCATGTGCAGTTTGAAACCATCCACCCATTCCTGGATGGCAACGGAAGGCTTGGACGCCTTCTCATCGCCTTCCTACTGTGCGCACAGGATGCGCTGAGAGAGCCGATTCTCTACCTCAGCCTCTACTTCAAGACAAATCGGGCGGCGTACTACGAGTTGCTCGACCGCGTTCGAACCAAGGGCGATTGGGAAGCCTGGCTTGATTTCTTCCTGGTAGGAGTGCGTGATACCGCGGAGCAGGCAGCCAGCGCGTCGCGCGAGATTTTGGCCCTTTTCAGCCGAGACCGGGAAAAGATCGAGACGCTCGGCAGGCCTGCACCCTCGGTTCTGCGTGTCTTCCAGCACATGCAGCGAAATCCGATCATTGCGATTCCGTCGGCTGCAAAAAGAATTGGCATCTCAGCTCCGACCGTTGCCAAATCACTGGGCCACATGATCAAACTCGGCATCCTCGAAGAGACCACCGGCCGCGAGCGGCACCGCCTCTTTGTCTACCGTCGGTATCTTGACATTCTCAATGAGGGAACTGAACCGTTGCGGTAATGCATTTCGATATCAGGAGGCGACACCAGTGAGTATTGAGAACAAGGGCCGCGAACTCTTTATCGTAGACAACAGCATCTCCGGCTGGACCGGCCTCCGGTACTTGGAGGAATGGTCCGGCATCGCGAAGGCCTTTGATATCGCGACCGGCTATTTCGAACTCGGCGCACTCCTGGCCCTAGACGGCAAATGGCAGGAGCTCGATAAGATCCGGATTCTGATGGGGGACGAGTACACTCATCGGACCAGGAAGGCGATCCTTGACGCCGTCACGGCACAGGCTTTAGGCAGACTCGACACCAGCATCGAAGACGAAAAGGAGCCCAACCCCTTTCTGCAAGGAGTCCCCGGGATCGTGGCTGCCATGTCTTCCCGCCAGATCGAGTGCCGGGTGTATGACAAGGATAAGTTCCACGCGAAGGCCTACATCACCCACGCCAAGCTCGAAGTGGTAGGCGCCCAAGCGCTTGTGGGTTCGAGCAATTTCACTAGGCCTGGTCTCACCAGGAACATAGAGCTGAACGTCCAGATCCAGAGTGCGCGCGAGGTCGCCCAACTCCAGGAGTGGTTTGAGGCCCACTGGAACGAAGCCAAGGAAGTCACCGACGCAGTCATCCAGACGATTGCGCGCCATACTCAGCTCTACACACCTTTCGACGTTTATGCAAAGGCGCTGCAGGAGTTCTTTCGTGGCCACGAGTTGACCGCCACAGAGTGGGACGAGACGCGCTCGCGGATGTTTCCGCGCCTGGACCGATACCAGAAGGAAGCCTACTGGGCGCTCATGAAAATCGCGCGCCAGCACGGAGGAGCATTCCTCTGCGACGGCGTAGGTCTTGGCAAGACATTTGTTGGCTTAATGCTCATTGAGCGTCTCATCCTGCACGAGGGCAAGCGCGTCGTTTTGTTCGCTCCCAAGGCGGCCAGAGAAGGCGTGTGGGACCCTCATCTACACCAACTTCTACCGCATATCGGTGGTGTCGGCGGAGGCGCAGACTTCAGCAACCTCGCGGTGTTCAATCACACCGATCTCGGACGAAAGGGAAGCTTTCCAGAGCGTTTCCAGCGTATCGCCGAGCTTGCCGACGTGGTCATCATTGACGAAGCACATCACTTCCGCAACCCCGGCACACACGGCAGCGAGGATGGCAAGGAACCGTCACGGTATTACCGGCTGTTCGACTTGCTCGATAATGCGGAGCGACCGAAGTCTCTGTTCATGCTGACCGCGACGCCCATCAATAACCGGCTCAGCGACCTTCGGCACATGATCGAACTGTTCACCCGAAGGCAAGAGGCGTACTTCGCCCGGACCCTTGGCGTGAATAATCTGACCGCACATTTCAACCGAATGGAAAATGCGCTGCGAAAGAAGATTGGGCAGGATGTTCCAGATGTTACCGAGCACATAGGCGAAGCCCAGGAGATCCTGTATTCAGACGAGATCTTCCGTCAGCTTGTGGTCCAGCGGAGCCGCGCCTACGCCCGAGAGAGCCAGATGCGGGAATACGGCAAGGCCACTACGTTCCCGGTGCGAAACGACCCGCAGGTTGCGGACTATTCGATTCGCAAAACCTACGGCCGGCTGCTAGACATATTCGAAAAGGCCTTCGAACGCAAGAACCCGCTCTTCACACTACCTATGTACTACCCGCTCTTCTGGTACAAAGGACCGGATACCAGCATCAACTCATTGGATGAGGGGCGGCAGGAGCAGGTCGTTGCCCTGATCCGGACACAATTTCTCAAACGCTTCGAAAGCTCCGTCAACGCCTTCGAGCTTTCCTGCGACCGTCTGCTCCAGAAGATGCTGGCGTTCCTCGAAGTCCACAGCGAAACCGACGCCGAGAAAAAGCTCCTCAATCGTTGGAAGGCCCAAAACGCCGAGGCTATCGGCTACGCCGTTCAGTTACAACTTGAGTTCTGGGGCTCAGAGCGAGAGGATACCGGCGACGAGGATATTGTTCCGCAAGAAATGCTCGATTCAGTCGAGCACCTGGACCGTGCCGAGTACAACGTCAAAGAGATGATGCAAGAGACCTATCTCGACCTTGACGAGATCGTTCGATTCATCGACGAAGCGCGCAAGTTCGAAGCGAAGCACGATGACAAGCTCCAGAAGCTCATCCGGCTGCTTAAATCGAAAGACCTGGCCGGCAAGAAGGTGCTCATCTTCACCGAGTTTGCCGACACCGCGCGCTACCTCAAGCGCCGCCTGGACGAGGCCGGCATCGAGGGCGTAGAAGAGGTCGATAGCGCCATCAAAAAGAACCGTGCTGACGTGATCCAGCGTTTTTCTCCCTACTACAACGGTTTGTCCGCTCCGCAGCTTGAGAAGGAAGGTCGCCGCGAAATCCGTGTCCTCATCTCGACCGACGTCCTCTCGGAAGGTCTGAACCTTCAGGATGCCTCGCGGATGATCAACTACGACATTCACTGGAACCCTGTGCGCTTGATGCAGCGCATCGGCCGCGTCGACCGCCGCATGAATCCGGAGATCGAGGTGCGCCTGGTCGCCGACCATCCTGAAGTTAAACAAGACCGCGGGAAGGTATGGTTCTGGAACTTCTTGCCGCCCGAGGAATTGAACAAGCTTCTCTCGCTCTACCACAATGTCACCCAGAAAACCCTGCTGATTTCAAAGACACTCGGCATCGAGGGCCGCAAACTCCTCACTCCCCAGGACGACTACGATGCCCTGAAAGAGTTCAATCAGTCCTACGAGGGGACGCGCACAGCAGTCGAGGAGATGCACCTCGAATATCAGGCTTTGCTCTTGACCGATCAGGAATTGGAGGCACGCCTCACACGTTTCCCCGGCGCTCTCTTCAGCGGACGCAAGCGACCGGCAAAGGGCGTACGCGGCGTCTTCCTCTGCTACGCGCTTCCAGCCCTGGACAAAGAGAAGAACGAGTTTACCGACGAGGCCGGCACCACCCGCTGGTACCTCTACGATCTCGATAAAGCCGCGATCCTTGAAGAGCCAGGTGAGATCGTTGCGAGCATTCGCTCAACACCCGACACGCCGCGGACATGCACCACCGAACAAAAGACTCTCGTCGAGATTCGTGCCAATGTTGAGAAGCACATCAAGAACACATACCTCAAGCGCGTGGACGCCCCCCTGGGCGTCAAGCCCAAACTGCGTTGCTGGATGGAACTGAACGAGGGATAGACAATGCCAACAGATCGCCGTGACCGTCTTGCAAGTATCCGTCGCTTCGACCAACTCGTCGCCTACCTGCGCGACGAAATGGGCTGGCCAATCGGCTCAGATGACTTCGAAGAACTGACTTTCGAGTACACGCCCGAAGAACTCGGCATCGACGCGGCGAACGCCGCCAAGATCCAAGAGATCAAGCGGCTTCGCCCGCTTGAGGCCAACCAGCCCTGGGGTATCTTCTTCGTCAAATTCGAGCCTAAGCGCTTGCCTGTGGTGGCCCTGCGCCGCATCCTGGGCCAAGTGGCGCTCAAGAAGCGTGCCTCGGCCAATAGGTCTGAACGCCAGGCCTGGGCCGCCGACGACCTGCTCTTTATCTCCAACTACGGCGAGGGCGGCGAGCGCCGGATTGCCTTCGCACATTTCGCGAAGTCCGCGGATGGCGCGGACCTCCCGACGCTCAAGGTACTGGGCTGGGACAACCTTGATACGCCGTTGCATCTGGACGACGTTGCGGAGAAGCTGACCCACAACCTCGCCTGGCCTGACGGGGACGATTCGGATGCATGGCGCGCACGCTGGCGCGACGCTTTCACGCTGCGCCACCGCGAAGTCATCACCACCTCAAAGGAATTGTCTATCCGTCTGGCTGAGCTGGCCCGTGCCATCCGCGATCGCATCAGGACCGCGCTTGCCATCGAGAACGAGAAGGGCCCACTTACCCGGCTCATGAAGGCCTTCCAGACGGCCTTGGTCCACGACCTCGACGCCAATGGCTTCGCCGATATGTATGCACAGACCATCGCCTACGGCCTGCTCTCGGCGCGCATCACCGACCCCAGCAAGCCCACTGCCGATGACTTCGCGGCTCACATGCGCACGAATCCATTCCTGCGCGACCTGATGGAGACCTTCCTCAAGGTCGGCGGGCGGCGCGGCAAGGCGGGCGGCCCAGGCATTGACTTTGACGAGCTGGGCGTCTCCGAGGTCGTCGAGCTGCTCGACGACGCCAACATGGAGGCCGTGGTCCGCGACTTCGGCGACCGGAACCCGCAAGAAGACCCGGTTATCCACTTCTACGAGCATTTCCTCGCAGCCTATGACAAAAAGCAGAAGGTGAGCCGTGGCGTCTTCTATACCCCGCGCCCGGTGGTCTCGTACATCGTGCGTTCAGTGGACGAGCTTCTGCGAACCGAGTTCGGCCTGGCCGACGGCCTCGCGGACACGACAACCTGGGGCGAGATAGCTAAGCGCCACAAGGATCTCAAGATCCCCGAGGGCGTCTCACCCGACCAAGACTTCGTCCAGATCCTCGACCCTGCCACCGGTACCGGTACCTTCCTCGTCGAAGTCATCGACCTCATCCATAAGACACTCGTCGCAAAGTGGATGGCACAAGGCCACGCTGAGAAGAGGATCGATGCGCTGTGGAACGAGTACGTGCCGAAGCATTTGCTGACGCGCCTTCACGGTTACGAGCTCCTGATGGCGCCCTACGCCATCGCGCACCTCAAAATCGGGCTCAAGCTGCACGAGACGGGTTACGACTTCGGCAGCGACGAACGCGCACGAGTGTACCTCACGAACGCACTCGAGCCGGCGGGCGACAGGCAGCTCAAGCTCGATTTTCTGCCAGCACTTGCACACGAGGCGGAGGCGGTAAACAGGATCAAGCAGGAGCAGCGTTTCACCGCAGTGATCGGCAATCCACCGTATTCCAATTTCGGTCAACTGAATAAAATCCCGTTCATCCTCAATCTGCTGGAAGATTACAAGCGGGGCCTTGACGACAAGAAGATCAATCTCGACGACGACTTCATAAAATTCGTCCGATTTTCGGAGGCCCAACTCAACAAAGCGGGCGTTGGCGTCCACGGAATGATTACTAACAACGCCTATCTCGACGGTTTGACTCATCGCCGAATGCGTCGCCATCTTGTAGAGTCGTTCCCAGTGGCGCGCATTCTGAACCTGCATGGAAGCTCGAAGAAGAAGGAAAAAGCTCCGGACGGGACGCCGGATGAGAACGTCTTTGACATTACTGTCGGCGTAGCCATCGGAGTTTTTTGCCGAGCGATGATTGCCAGACGGCCGAGCGTCGCCTATGCGGATTTGTGGGGTATGCGTGAGATCAAGACCAAGCAGCTTATTGGAAGTGGCAAGCCTATTCCCTGGATGCCGCTTTCCCCTGCGCCCAACAACTTCTTCTTGGTTCCGAAGGATTTCTCCAGTGAGGAAGAGTATCAGACAGGATGGAGTATCAGTGACGCATTCTCGGTTTGGCAGAATGGACTGAAGACGGACAGGGATGAGCTATTTTTTGACCTCGATAAGGATGTCTTAGACCAACGAATGCGTCAGTTCTACGGGCCGAAGCTCGCACTGCATTTTCGCGAACAATATCAGATTGTCGCTTCATCGAGTTATGATATCGAGGCACGCCGACTTGCCACGAAGTTCTCCAACACCAACATTCGACGTTGTCTCTATCGGCCCATGGACGTGCGTTGGCTCTATTATGACCAGAACCTGACGAGTCGCCCAGCCGAGAAGGTAATGAGGCACATGCTTGGTGGGCCGAACCTTGGTCTAATTGCAACGCGCCAAACCCAAGAGAAGTGGGACGTGCTGGCGACAACTCATCTGTGTGGTCATAAATCGTGCGCGGCATACGACATTAATTCGCTATTCCCGCTTTATCTCTACGAGGAGACCCTAGCTTTCGACGGCGGCCAAAAGAGAATAGGATTTGCCAGCGACCAGTCCAAGCGCCCGAACTTCTCTGTTGCGTTTCTTAAAGCACTGGCTGCCGCTTTGAAGTTGCCGCAGAAAGGCGTTAACGGCTTGCCTGAATGCGTGTCGCCCGAAGACATTCTCTACTACGCCTACTCGGTCTTTTACAGTCCCGGCTACCGTAGCCGCTACGCGGAGTTTCTGAAGATCGACTTCCCGCGCCTGCCGTTGACCGGGAGTCTGAAGATGTTTCGCGCCCTTGCTCGACTCGGCGGCGAATTGGTTGCCCTCCACCTGCTCGAATCCCCCCAGGTCGCAAGCTCCATCACCGAATACATCGGCGGTCGCGCTCCCGAAGTCGAAAAGGTCTCCTGGTCCAGGAACACCGTATGGATCGATAAGGCCCAGACCATCGGCTTCAAAGGCGTGCGAGAGGAGGTGTGGAACTTCCACGTCGGCGGCTACCAAGTTTGCGACAAATGGCTCAAAGATCGCAAGGGCCGCAAGCTGTATGCAGACGACATCCGCCACTATCAAAAAATCGTCGTTGCCTTCTCTGAGACCATCCGACTGATGAAGAAGATCGACGAGGTCATCGAGCAGCATGGCGGTTGGCCAGGCGCCTTCACGACAGGCAGGACCACGGAAGGCGGCGCCTGATGAGAAAGCGGCAGACCCATGATCGAGGGCAAAAGCAGTTGCGCATCGGGGTCCGCGTTACCGAACAGGGCTTTGAACTGCTCGACGGCTCCACGCTTCCAAAGCTGAGAGTCGGCACGGTTGCAGAGATTTTCGTCACAGCAGATGCCATCCAGGAGGGTCCCGCCAAGAACGCACTCCTGCAGGAGAGGCGCGTGGTACTTCTGGAAAAGGGCGAGCTTGTCCTTCTCGGGATGAGCAGAACCATGATTGAAAACAACAGCAAAGGATTGATCCCCGCTTCCGATGTCCGGCTTCCAGGTGAGTACGGTTACGTCGAAGTGGAGTTGAGGGAACCTCTTTTCTTGCGCATGCGTGGTGATCAGGAAGCTCGCCTGGACGACTGCCATTGTTGGATACCAGCGCTCAAGGTTGAAGCCAGCAGTCTGAATCACGCCTTCACCCTCGCGTCGCAAACCTTCGAAACTGGCCGCAGATCGCATTCCGGAAACGTCTTTGAACGCGGCTACGCTCTGACGCCTCAAAATAACTGGCGGAGCCTGGCTGATTGGAGACTGGGAGTGCTGGCGCAGACATTCGCAAAGTCTGAGCAGCCCATGAATGGCGGATGACCATTCGGACTAGATGAGTTGCCAGGTCTCGCCATTGTTATCGAGCGAGCCAACCGCTTCTGCAACGCTGGGAAGGAAAAGAACGATGAAGACTCTCGCTTCAGGCGCCCGCCGCCTTCCGCTCCATCACATCACGATCCGTGTGCCGTGGCACGACGGCGGCTGGAACGGAAACGTCTGCACGCGCCCGCTCGACAATACTAGCTGTCTTATCCTGCCGCGTATCGGCGAAGGCCGAAACGATGACACGGAAACCCGTTGCGCCGGCAAGCGCATCGATCAACTTGCCGCCGGAGACCTGCCACCTTGCGTGGGTGAGCGAATATCCTTCATGGCGCCCTTTTCTCTCAAGCGGACGATGACACACCCGTACACCGAGATCTACCCGGAAACCCACGGGCACTTCGAGCCCACTTGCTTCGTTCAGCCCGAATACTCAGCGGCCAGCGTGCCGTTCCGCTGGATGCTGCGTGAGAACGTCGAGGGCAACGCGAAGAACGGCGAGATCGGGATCGCGGAACGCCTGCAGCTGGGCTGGGTACCGGACCGCGAGCCGAACATCCGCAACCGCGGTGGCAAGGAAGTCGAGACCGACTGGGTCCAGGAGCGCGAGAACCAACTCGCGATGCTCGACACATTCTTCGGCGCGTTCCGGCCCGAGGAGTCCCTCTGCTTCTTCTACGCCAAACGCACGCCGCTCTCGGAACAGTCGCGCCGCGTGATCATCGGAGTGGGGCGGGTGCTCTCGGTCGGTGAAGCAACGGAGTACGCCTACAAAGCCAAGAAGCCGCCGCTCAGGAGCGTACTGTGGGAGCGCAACATTGGGCATTCGGTCCGGCCGAGCTTCGCGGACGGCTTTCTCTTTCCATATCAGGAGGCGCTTGCGCTGGCGGAGCGGGAGGGCACCGACCCCGAGGAATTCGTCGCCTTCGCTCCCGACGAGCACTTCGACTCGTACTCCTATGGTTCAGAGTTGCTGAGCCACGACGGGGCCGTCGCGTCGCTCGTTGCCTGTGCGGCTGCACTTCACCGCATCCGCGGCCGAATCGAGGGGCCATGGGTGCAGGCGCTCGCATGGATCGACTCGCAGCTCAATCGCCTGTGGAAGGCGCGCGGTGCGTTTCCGGGTCTGGGGTCGGCGCTCTCGGCCTTGGGCTACGAGTGGGGCTTCCAACACGGCAGCCTGTTGGCATACGAGCTGGAGCTCCTGCGCGAGAAGAAGGGCACGGAAGATCCGTGGAAACTGGTCGATGCCGTGATGGAAGACCCCGCGCAACTCGGCGGTGACACCGCCAAGCTGCTTAAGACCGGGATGCGCAAGGGTTGGAAGAGTCTGAAGCCTGAAGCGCGGGCGCTGCTTCACCTTCTCGGCCGCTGTGCGATCACCGAGACCCAGGCGCTGCGCTTTTACGATGCCACCAAGCGCGCGGAGGCAGGCATAGGAGCGACCGTTACCGAACTTCTCGCCAATCCCTACCTTCTATTCGAGCAAGACCGCCGCTCAATCGACCGCGTCGCTTTCGGCGTCGTGGACCGCGGACTCTTCCCGGACGAGAGCATTCGCAAGCAGTTCCCCGTGCCGGCCCCGAGCCAGATCGACGACCCAGCGGACCAACGGCGAGTTCGCGGGCTGGTAGTGGACCTGCTGGAGGAAGCTTCCGCACAGGGGCACACCCTTCTGCCGCGAAGCTGGGTGATCCGCCGTGCCCGCGACCGGGGGCTCCAGCCACCTTGCCCGCTCGGAGAGAACGTGCTCGATGCCGCGGAGGAGAGCTTTGGGCGGGTCATCGTACGTGCAACCACGCGGGACGGTGCGACCGCCTACCAGGTGGACCGCCTGGCCGAATGCCGGCAGATCGTCAGGAAGGAGATCCTCGGCAGGAAGGGTGGCAAGCCGCACGCTGCCACGCATGACTGGCGCGAACTAGTGGATAGCGGCCTTGGCCAACCTCCGCCCGACGATCCGGCGGACCGCCAAGTTGAGGAGCGTGCACGGCAGGAGAAGACGGCTGCGCTAGAGCAGCTCTTCCGCTCGCGGCTTTCAGTCCTGATCGGCCCGGCCGGCACCGGCAAGACAACCCTGCTGCGGATGTTATGCGGGATGCCCGACGTCAAGAGCAAGGGCATCTTGCTCCTCGCACCCACGGGCAAGGCGCGAGTGCGGATGGAGGAGCAGACCAGGCTACGAGGTGCAGGCCGGACACTCGCGCAGTTCCTCAATGGGCTCCAACGCTATGACGGCGAAACCGGCGCGTATTTCCCCAAGCCGAAGGCGCCTCGCTGCGGCGACTACCGGACGGTGATCGTGGACGAGTGTTCTATGCTGACCGAGGAGCAACTTGCCGCGCTCATCGACTCGCTCACCAACGTGGAGCGGCTCGTGCTGGTCGGTGACCCGCGCCAGCTCCCGCCAATTGGGGCGGGCCGCCCGTTCGTGGACATCGTCAAGCTGCTCGAACCGGCAAATGTGGGAAGCTTATTTCCACGCTGCGGTACAAGCTACGCAGAGCTCACGATTCCGCGGCGACAGCAGGGCGAGTCTCGGGCTGACGTGCTCCTGGGGGCGCTCTTCAGTGGCCGGCCGATCGACCCGGGTGCAGACGCCGTACTCGATGGTTCTTCCGAAGATCCCGGCGAATGTTTGCGACTCGTCCAGTGGAACCAGCCGCAGGAGTTACAGGAAAAGATCGTTGAGGAACTCGTCCGGGCACTTCAGCTCCAAGGAGCGGACGACGAACTTGGCTTCGAGGAATCGCTCGGCGGCGCACGATATCAGGATTGGCAGTCGGCCTTCTTCTGGAGCAAGTATGGCGACAACCCAGGCGCCGCATCCAAAGCCGAGTCCTGGCAAGCCCTCACACCCGTTCGCGCGGGACTCACCGGTGTGGATGCGCTCAATCGGATGATCCAGGGGAGATTCCGTTCAAACGCCCGAGCACTGGCAGAAACTGAAGGCTGGGGCCGCAAGGTGCCGCGTCCAGTGGGCAACCAATCGCTGCTGTACGGCGATAAGGTGATCAATGTCCTTAACCAGCGCCGCCGTGACGTGTGGCCAGCGCCAGAGGGTGAGGCATACATCGCAAATGGCGACATCGGCATTGTGGTTGGCCAGTACAAGACCCAGAAGTTCAAGGGGATGCCTTGGAAGCTGGAGATCGAGTTCGCGGGACAGCTTGGCTACAAGTACGGATTCTACCCAGGGGAGTTTGGAGACGAGGGCCGCAACCCGCTCGAACTTGCCTACTGCCTGACAGTGCACAAGACCCAAGGCAGCGAGTTCGGCATAACTTTCGTCGTGCTCACCAACCCGTGCTGGCTCCTGTCGCGTGAGCTGCTCTACACGGCGCTGACCCGGCACCAGCGACGTCTCGTGGTTCTCCACCAGGGCCCGCTCGTAGAGTACCGTCGGTTTGCCGGCGACGAGCAATCAGAGATTGCGCGCCGCGTGACTAATCTCTTCGCCGATCCATTGCCCCGCGAAGTGAACATTGGCGCTCAGCAGCGGTTTCTTGAGGAAGGACTCATTCACCGCACCGAGCGCGGTGACTTGGTCCGGTCGAAGTCAGAGGTCATCATCGCCGACAAGCTCTTCGCACGCGGCGTCGAATATGCCTACGAAAGACCGCTCCCGCTGCCGAAGGGACGCGTCCGCTACCCGCAATCCCAGGCCATAAAGTAGAGCGAAAATCGTCTCGTACACAAGGCCTCGATAGGGCGCACGGGATCTCTCTGGAAGTCTTCGTGCTTCTGCCATTAGACGTCTCGCGGTATCGAGATCGAATAGGTATGGAATCCGGCTTCCGGTAATGCGGCGTGGACTAGCGGTCACAGGATTCCGCTGCGTCCACTGCTGCATAATTGCAAAGGCAAAGAACCGGCGCACTGCATACAGAATGAGGTTGTATCTCTTTGGCCCAACTTTAGGACGGGACACCAGGAAGTCATCGACCACAGCGCTATCGATGGCGTGCCAGTCGGCGATGTCGTGGTTGCAGAGATACCGGTCGAACAGGCGCAACGTATGCGCATCGTTTAAGTACTTGCGGTTCAGTGCTCGCTTGTATTGCACGAATTGATGGAGGTACGGCGCCAGGAAGCTCTGGAAAAATGGAGTGTTCATAGAGCCTCCCCATCGCCCATGGCGACCTCGCGCAGGGCTTCGATAGCGACTTTCGTATAGATGCGAGTGGACTCCGGCGAGCGATGCCCAACATAATCGCCGATAGTCTTCAGTGGAAATTCGGCGTCGATCAGACGTTGCACGCAGGTGTGCCGCAGCGTATGTGATCCACCCTTGCGCACTTGGATTCCAGCTTTCTGGAGATAAAACGCCACACTTGATGACACCGTGGCGGGAGTGACTGGAGAGCGCGGAGCCACGACACGGAAGAAGAGATGACGATCCTCAGTCTCAGGTCTACCTCGCTTGAGATAGTCGATCAGGGCTTCAGCCACTACTCCGGCAAGTGGATACGCAGTCGCGTGGCCGGCCTTGCGTTCCGGAACCTGGAACCGCTCGCGTTTCCAGTCAATATCTTGCAGCGTGAGTTTGGCAACCTCGTGGGCTCGCAGCCCGTAGGTCACAAGAAAAAGCAAGATGGCATAGTCTCGCCGACCTCGGATTGTCCTTCGGTCCACAACATCCAACGTGCGACGGACTTCATCCCAGGTGATTGATCGGGGGACATCGGCCAGCCGGAATACCTGTGACATGCCCACAGCGCCGCTGAGATCCCTGTCTGTAATTCTCTGCCGATGGCAGAACCTCAGCAGCACCTTCAAATGACCGCAGAGCTCGCGGCGGGAAGTGGGAGCCAGCCCCGGCGCACAGTCAACAATGAACGATGACACCAGCGCCGGCGACAACTCTCCAAACGAGGTGATGCCAGCCTTGCGAAGGTATTCTCCGAACACGCGCAAATGGTGACGATAGCCATGAAGCGTACTATCCATGAGCCCGCGCTCATCGCGCAGATATTCCTGAAAACCTGGAACTACAGACCCAAGTGGAAATGGACGGCGGTGACGATTATGCCTAACTTGGCTTCCACTGGCGAGCCACAGCATCTGACGCAAGCCGTTGCCCACATCGATCGCATGTTTGCGCAACGCTGCGGCTGTCTTTGCTTCGGCTCCATGTTGGACTAGCCATTCTGAAACGAACTCCTCAATTAGATCGAAGACGGGAGCTACCTCCATGCAGCCCCGCATTTGAGCGAATACGGAAAAGTGGTATGCGTGGGACACCCGGCGAAGGATAGTAGGCCGCGCGTAGCCGTTGGTCTCCAGCCATTCCAAATAACTGTCGATTTGAGGCCCAAGCCAAGTATCGCGGATTCGGTCGATGGTTGAAGGTTTGACAAAATAGTGCTCTAACATGAAAACCTCCATTCGGAAATTTCCGATGGAGGCAATCATTCCACTTCAGGCCGCCCGGTATGAGCCCTAACCACATTGGATCGGTCATCGCGGTGCGTCTCCTCGCCCCATCGGAAATCGCATCCAGCGTTGCATCGCATGCATAAATCCGGCTGAACCGCTTCGAGTCGCCGTCAACTGGCTGACGAGATCTCGGGCTTCTATGCCTGTGACGTCCCAGCGGCGTCGTGCGATTGAGAGCCACTTCCCATAGAAGTCCGAGTGGTGTACTATATTCTTTCCCATAGGAATTCGAGTGGAGGGACCGCCAATGATAAAGAAGGATCAGCCCGACGCGGAGATGCTGAAAGGCACGCTCGACATGATGATCCTGCGAACCCTGGTCACAGGAGATGCACATGGGCACACAATCGCAAAAGTGATCGAGCACACTTCTGAAGACGTTCTGGAAGTTGAGCAAGGATCACTTTACCCCGCTCTGCATCGGCTTGAGGATCGCGGATGGGTATCTTCTTACTGGGGGGTGAGCGAGAACAACCGCAAAGCCAAGTTCTACCGGCTGACTGCGGCGGGCAGAAAACAGCTTGTACGTGAGACTAGCAGATGGCGCCAGATGACACGCGCTATTGGCTTGGTGATGGGCGAAGAATTCGCCGAGAGTGGGGGCGGACAATGAGTTGGCGCAGGTTCTTTAGCCGCAAGCGGGCCGATGCAGATCTGATCGACGAGATCGAAAGCTATATTGCTGAAGAAATGGCCGAGAACAGAATGCACGGAATGTCTGAAGACGAAGCAAAACGTCGGGCGCGGATTAAGTTTGGGAATCCACAGCGGGTGCGGGAGGGGCTCTGGCAGCAGAACAGCTTTGCTGTCGTGGAAAGTGCATGGCGAGACCTGAAATACGCGTTACGGACTCTGATGCGGACGCCGGGATTTACCGCAACGGCGATTCTGGTGATGGCGCTGGGGATCGGGGCGACCGTTGCACTGTTCACGGTGGTCTGGAGCGTACTACTGAAGCCACTGCCGTTCGAGGACCCTGACCGACTGATCACGATTTACGAGAATTCGAACGATCAGTTTCCGATGAACAGCGTTGCGCCAGGTATGTATAAGGAGTGGGCGAAGCAGAACCGCAGCTTTTCCAACCTAGCGATGCTGGGCGAGGCGCAGTTTAACCTTTCGACCGAGGGCGGCGAGCTGCCAGAGATGCTGTTTGGCGCGGCCTGCACGGCAAACCTGCTGCCGACACTGGGTGTGCAGCCGGCACTGGGGCGCAACTTCACGGCCAGTGAGGATCAGCCTGGGAGTAACCGGGTGGTACTGCTGAGCTGGAGTCTCTGGAAGCGGCGCTTCGGTGGTGATCCAGCGATCATGGGTCGGATGATCCGGCTGAACAGACTGTCTTACAGGGTGATCGGCGTAATGCCGCAATGGTTCGCATTTCCCGACTCCACGGCGCAACTATGGACGCCAATCTACAACTATTTTCCAGCCGCCTACATGACAGCAGTGGGCAACCACCAATTTGAAATCATCGGCCGGCTGAAGCCCGGAGTGGCAGAGGAGCAGGCGCGGGCCGATCTCTCCGTTATTACGCGTCAAGTGCACGATGCAAATCTCAACAATCCTTTTGTGAGCAAAGCTGCCAACACGCAGCCGTTGCTGAACGACATGGTGGGTGATGTGAAGCGGCGGCTGTACGCGCTGCTGGCTGCTTCGGGCTGCGTGCTGCTGATTGCGTGCTTGAATGTCGCAAATCTGCTGGTGGCCCGCGCAGCGGCCAGGCGCAAGGAGTTAGCGATCAGAACGGCGCTGGGCGGTGGGCGCCTGCGGCTGCTGCGCGAGCAGTTGATGGAGAGTTTGCTGCTAACGGTCGCAGGCGGCGTGACGGGCCTAGCGATGGCCTACGGGCTGGTGCAATGGCTCGGCCACGTGACCTTTCAGAACTTCGGTCGTTTTGAGTCGATCCGGATCGATGGAGTGGTTGCAGCGTTCACCTTGACGCTGGTGATACTGTGCGCGCTGTTCGCGGGACTATTTGCTTCGGCCAGCGCCATGGGCAACCAACTATCAACGGCGCTGCAGGACGGGTCGCGCATGGTGAGCGCTGCACAGGGGCGCACGCGGCTGCGCAAATCGCTGCTGGCTGCCGAAGTAGGATTGACGGTGGTGCTGCTGGTCGCGGCAGGACTGCTGATGAAGAGCTATCTGCAGTTGCGCTATAGCGACCTGGGCTGTACGACGAAGAACGTGCTAACGATGCGCCTCAATCTGTTCGGCGGAAGCTACAACGATCCCGCCCGTCGAGTGAACTTATTTGCGGAGCTGCTAGAGCGGGTGCGCGCTTTGCCGGGCGTGCAGGCCGCGGGCCTGGGGCGTACCGTTCCCGGTAGCGGCTACCCGGGTGACCACGACTTCGCCATCGTCGAGCATCCCCCGCTGCCGAAGGGCACGACACAATATGCCATCAATTTCGACGCTGAGCCCGGCTACTTCCGGGCGATGGGGATCCCGCTGTTGCGTGGGCATTTGTTTGACACGGGTCAGCGGTTGGAGACCGCTAACGAGACCGTCATCAACGCAGCATTTGCGCGGCAGTATTTCCTCAACGAGGACCCCATCGGAAAGCATCTCCGCTATGAAAACAAAAACTGGGAGATTGTCGGCATAGTGGGGGATACTCGCTCCGAACTCTACCAGGATCCAAAGCCGATCCAGTATTACCCGATATTTGCTGGAACGCAAAACAGCGGGATGCTTGTGATCCGATCCGGCCGCGACGTGGAGCAGCTTGCCCTACCCGTGCAGCGTGCTGTGCAGCAGTTGGACCGCGACCTGCCTGTGTACAACGTGCTCTCCATGGATCAGCTGCTGGGGAGGGTTACGTTCGACGCGAGCTTCAACGCGACCCTGCTCCTAGGCTTCGCAGTAATTTCACTGCTATTGGCTGCGACGGGCATATTTGGTGTTCTGTCGTACATCATCGCGCAGCGTACCCAGGAGATTGGCGTCCGGATGGCGCTGGGAGCAAAGCGAGATCAGGTTCTGCGCCTGATGTTGAGTGATGGTCTGCGGCCAGCACTCTTTGGACTTGTGTTTGGTCTTGCGGCGAGCGTCGGAGCAGTTCGTCTGATCCAGTCCATGCTCTATGAAACTAGGCCGCTCGATCCCGCAATTTTTGCGGCCGTGGCTGCGATCTTGCTTGCGGTGGCCTCGTTGGCCTGCCTGATGCCGGCGTGGCGAGCTTCACAGTTAGATCCCATGCAGGCATTGCGGAACGAGTGAGGCCATCCTTTGGGTGAGGCTGCTTTGTCGAGACGATTGGAGAACGAAGAGACGTGCCCGAACCGACTTGGAATTGCTCAAGAATATGTCGTGCTGTCTTCGAAAGTCTCTGTTTTTTGCTGGCAACACCATTGCGTTAACCGGTAGGGGACAACGTCCATTGTTCTGGCAATGATTTCCATCCGCGAATGCAGCTATTGTGAATTGTCGATTCAGAGACTTCGCGTCGAGGCGATGATACGCCGCGAGTCCGTCCGTTATGTGCCCTTGAAATTCTGGATCACCTGCTGCTATTCGGCAACTCACGGCAGTAGCAACATAATCGTCAGCGCAACATAAGGCCGCAAGCATCCGCAGCCAGGGCATTCTCTCGCCCTTGCTTGTGCGGCCATTGACCGAGCGCAGCTTCGAGATTGTTGCCGGAGCCAGACGCTACCGCGCCGCCCAGCTTGCCGAGGCGGAGACTGTGCCCGTCCGCATTGTGAACCTTACCGACGCCGAGGCATTGGAGGCGCAATTGATCGAAAACCTCCAGCGCCGCGACGTTCACCCGCTGGAGGAGGCGCAGGGATTCCGCGCCCTGCTTAATCTTGACGAGCCGAAATACTCCATTGAGCAGATCGCCGCCAAGACGGGCAAATCCCCCGCCTATTGCGCCCAGCGCGTCAAGTTGACCGAGCTTACCGCCGCCGTCACTGAGGCGTTCGCCAAAGACGAAATCGGCGTGGGCCACGCGCTGTTACTGGCAAAGTTGCAGCCAGCCGAGCAGGAACAGGCCCTCTCCGCTTGTTTCCGGGAGGATTGGAACGGCGGCCAGGGCAAGGCCAAGCGCATACTACTCCCTGTCCGCCATCTCCACCAGTGGATTGAGCAGAACATTTTGCTCATTCTGAAAGATGCGCCATTCTCAAAGACCGACCCCAACGTCAACCCCGCCGCCGGAGCCTGTGTCGATTGCCCGAAGCGCAAACCGCAAGTCTTTCCTGTTGGCTCCTCGCCGCCGCGTCAGCCGGAGTGGCAAATCTCCCGTTTGGGCTCGAGCAGCTTTGTTTTTGGCGAGCTGCGGCAGTCGAGAGTGCCTCGGGCTGCTTGCAGCAACGCAGAACTACCCCCACGAACACTAGCTGAGTTTCGACGACCCATGTCGCCACGGAAGTTGAAAGCGCTTGATTCTGATATTGTTACCATGCTTACTGGAGTGAGAGCCCGCGGTGTTTGTGGACGTTCTCGCCGCCTAAGTATTTGACTCGGGAATCAGATTTCTGAAGACGACTCCAAGTATTCGTGTCACCTCTTCATCTTGTCCGGGTACTTATACGATGAGGCATGGCGATGACTGCGAAAGCATCAGACAACAACGACGCGCAACTTGTGGAATGGACTCTGGCGGGCGACCGCGCGGCGTTTGCGACCATCGTCAAGCGGTACCAGTCGCTGGTTTGCTCCATCGCCTATAACGCCACGGGCAGCTTGAGTCTGAGTGAAGACCTGGCGCAGGAAACATTTCTTGCCGCATGGAGACAGCTCTCCGAGCTGCGCGAGCCAACTCGACTGCGCTCCTGGCTGTGCGGGATCACGCGCTTCCTGGTGGGGAAAGAATACAGGCGCCAGGGGAACGAGCCGCTGCACGCGGCCAAGAGCCTGGATGCCATTGAGGAACCGCATTCACTTGAGGCATCGCCCGCGTTGCAAGCTGTGAGCCGCGAAGAGGAAACGATTCTGTGGCGCGCGTTGGAGAGGATTCCCGATGCTTATCGTGAACCGTTGATCCTGTTCTATCGCGAGGAGAAGTCGATTGAGCGCGTCGCGGCCGAGTTGGAGTTGAGCGAGGATGCGGTGAAGCAAAGGCTTTCACGGGGACGCAAACTGCTGCATCAAGAGGTGATTGATTTCGTAGAAGGAACTTTGAGCCGGACCGCGCCGGGGCAGAACTTTTCAAGCGCCGTGCTTGCGATGCTGCCCGCTGCTCAGGCGGCAACCGTGGGAGCCGGCATCGCCGGCAAGGGCGCAACGCTGGTCAAGTCGGGTTCTGTTGCCGCGTGGCTGGCACCCTTGGCCCCGTTTGTCGGCGTTATTGCCGGCATCTTGGCAAATTGGCTATCTTCAGGGGCCGCTCCCACCGCTCGTGAACGCCGCTTCCAAAGGCTCTCATTCTTCGGCATGTTGATCTTCTCGCTGATTTGGTCCATGGCCGGGATGTTTGCGATGCGCACATTGCACCAGAGATACACATGGAGCAACCAGATTTATCTGTGGGCAATGACAGCCTTCTGGTCGTTCTACTCGATCGCGGCCGCCGCCTTCACCGTTTTCTTCATACGAGGGGTCAAGTCCCTGCGCCGACAGATCGAGCAGGAGCCAGGAGTACCTGAGACCACCGGAACGCCACTCACCTTCAGAGCGACCCTGGTCGTGCTGATTGGCATTTATGTCGCGTCTTTCTCTTGGCTAATTTACCTTTCATTGCGCGCCAACGATCGCTTGTGGGCGGCAATCATAGCGGGGATCATGGCTGTCCTCTTTGTGTGGCATCTGCTCCAGTCCCGCAGACGAACCGCAGCAGTGTCTTTGCAATGGGCGCCCGGCCACGTTGCCCTGGCCTGGGCAATCATTTTGGGGGTATTGAACCTGCGGCTGCAGGTTTGGCTGGCAGCTTTATCGGGTGTCAATCTTGTCGAATTGCACCGCCTGCTGCCGGCATGGGTCGTTCCGTTGGCCACGTTGTTCCTGGTACTCCTGGTTGGCGTGGCAACTGCACTGACCAGATTACAGGTTTCCATTTCCGGCTCTGGAAGACGCTAACAATCCTTTGCGGTCTGCGATCTTAGCTCAGCCCAAACAACAACCAAAAACGCATCCTTAGGAGTAGAAATGACATTGCAACGGCAGATTGCCGCTATCGTGATTTGTGTGCTCGTGGGACCTCAGCCGGGCTTTGGTGCGGATCTATCGCCTAACAAGTGGAAGCCAGAAGATAAAGCGCGTGCAGAGCAGGCGGAAATGGTGCCATGGCCGTCCCAGGCAAGGGTCGTCGAGGGACAGTCGGGACTAGTGGCGGCAACCATGTCACCCATTGCCGTTCATGCGGGAGTGGAAGCGCTGCGGCAAGGCGGAACCGCGGCCGATGGTGCCGCCACGGTAGCTCTGACGCAAATCACCACTGCTCTCGGGTCCTATGTCTCCTATGCAGGCATTCTGCAACTCGTCTATTATGACGCAGCATCGGGCAAGGTTTCCTCGCTGAACGCAGGGTGGGATTCGTACCTGGGCGAAACCGATCCCAAAACGATCCCTGTCTCCGACCTTGGATCGCTTCCCTTCGCCCGCCAGCCGACCGCAGGAGCTGAAGGGCGCAAGACATTGGTTCCTGGATTCATGGCCGGTATCGAGGCCATGCACAAGCGCTTCGGACACCTGCCCTTTGCAACTCTCTTCCAGCCTGCCATCGCCTACGCTGAGGGCGGCATTGCCGTTTCTCCGTTGCTCGCAAACTACTTTTCAGTGTACGGAAAATTCCTGGCCCGCACCCCGGAAGGAAAAGCATTTGTGCAACAAGCCGGAAGCGCAGCACCGAAAATGGGAGACCGCTTCATCCAGCCCGAACTGGCGAAGACGCTTCGTGCTGTTGCGCAAAACGGCGCCAGCTACATGTACACCGGTGCGTGGGGTCAGCAGTATGTTCAAGCCGTCCAACGCGACGGCGGCAGGGCAACCATGGAAGACATGAAGCGCTATAACCCTGTTTGGGAAGAGCCGCAGAGCACGACCTTTCTCGGTCACACGGTTTACGCTCCCGGGAAGAGCAATAACAGCGCCACTGGTGTGCTTGAGGCGCTCAACCTTGCCGAGGCAACTCAATTGGACCGGATAGGCCCCTACCATAAAGATGGGAAAGCATTCCAAACCCTCTCCAATATTCTGCGGGTTGTTGCGTACGATGGTGCACCAGATCCTCAACTCATAGAGTGGAAACGCAAAAATCGACTCAGTTCAGAACCCGCTGATCGCCTGACCAAGAACTATGCCAAGGCGCTGGCACCCGTTCTGAATGAAGTCGGGAATGAGGGAGAGCATGAGGGCCACCACCACAGCGATGCGGTGGTGGTGATTGACCGATGGGGAAACGTGGCGGCTTTGGTGCACAGCATCAACACAGTTCCATGGGGCACGACTGGAATCGTTGTCGGCGGCATTCCAATTTCCGACGCGGCGGGGTTTCAGCAATCATTAATGTCGGCGTTCAAGCCGGGTGACATGGTTCCCCAAGACGAATCGCCTGTGATTGCAATGAATGGCAGCAAGCCGGATTTGGCAGTTGCAACCATCGGTGTATCCCTGCTGCCGGAAACCGTCCGGCTCCTGGTGAGTGTTCTTTCGAACCATCTCGATCCACTCACCGTAATGGCTGCCCCACCCCTGCTTCTCAATCTGGAGCCCCTGAGGACAGGCGAAGGAAATTTCACCAAACCTTATCTGGTCCCGGAGGGTGTCTACGATCCGGAGTTCCTTCAACAGCTTCGGGAGTCGGGGATCATCATCAAGCAGAAATCAACAATAGAGGTCTATGGGATCAAAGGGACCGCGGTCCTGGGAGTGATCGATCAACAAAGCGGCGTCTTGCGCGGTGCCGAAACGCCCCGCGTCTTTGGCTTTGCAGACGCTTACTAACCCAATCGACCATCCCCGGAACTCACCGAGTCTCGATCCCGCGAGGTGTCATTTGTAAATTGCGTTACCCTCCTGAGTATCTGGCATCGCCACTTGTCTGAACGATGTGATTTGTACCAGTTGTGCTCCAATCTGCCGCGGTGTCCGGCCTGTCGGCGTGGGCACGTCTGACAGCTTCGACAAGAGATTTTCGTAGGCCGCCACACCATCTTCGACGGCGGCCTGCTCCGCGTCGCCAAGCGGAATCTCCTGAAGCAGCCGCAGCAGATGTGTCTTGCCCTCCAACAGCAACGCCGCCGTGGACTCCTTCGGCATATAGAAATCGCACTTCGCGCAGGCCATGCGATGCTGGCACTGCTCAAAGAAGTCGTAGGTGCAGTACCCGTGGCCGAGATCATAGAACTTCCATGGCTCGGTGGCGGCACGTCCGCTTCGAACCAAGTCTTGATCGACCAGAACCTCGATGGCGCGAAGGTTGCGGGCGAAATAGCCAGCGTCGGCATAGGACTTAGCCATCTTCAATGGTGTGATCTTGGCGTAGTGCTGGGTCGCATGAGGACTTGAGTGCCCCAACCACTGCTGCAGCTCGAATAGCGTCATCGGCTCTCTTGCGTTGTAGAGCTGCGATGCGATCGTGGAACGGGCACGGTGTGAGGTGATGTTGCCGCGCACATCGGCAGTCGGAACGCCTGCCTTTTTGCAGAGGGCCGGAATCAACGTGTCGTTCAGATAGTATGGGCCGACCGGCGTGAGGCGAATCAGAAAGAGAAAATCGATCTGCTCTCCGGTCTTTTCGTCGGGCAGTTTTACGCCTTGCGGACGCACCTTCTCCCATGCGGCGATGGCCTCTCCCACGATCGGGTCCACGGGCTTGGTGAAGGATGTGCTCGTCTTGTTGACCGGCACTTCGAGCAGACAAACAGCGCTCGCGGGGAGCGTGTCTCCGGTCTCCGGGACGGTGACATCGTGCGCCTGCCAGCGTATGCAACCCAATCGCAAGCGAAGGATCTCATTTATGCGCAGACCGGCAAAGAGCCAAACCAAAGCAAGTGCTTTGCACAACTCGATCGGATAGGCGTGCGGTCGGGTGAGTCCTCGTTTTGCAGGTCCGCGCCGAGGAAGATCATCGGCAGTGAGGTTCAACCCGGCCCAGACCAGCTTGGCCCAGATGTCGTCGGCAATGACCCGAGGGTTGGGACCGATGAGGGCAACCAGGCTCTTCGGCGTCATCAGGCTTCGGTCCGGATCGAACCGGCGTGGAATCAGCTCCCACTCCTGAAGGTCGCGAAAAAAGACGCGCAGTGTCGAGATGCGTCCGGCGCGCGTGCTGGGAGCGAGGATCTGTCCGCGGCTTTTTATGTGCGCGGGCTCAGGACTGCACCAATCACCGCCGTGCCACTGACAGATTACGGAAACGGCTTCCGATGCCAGTTCCCGGCTCCAGTCTGCGGGTGAGGTAATGTCAGGATGGGCGTGGCGAAGCCATCGGCCAACGTTGAGCAGAAAATAGTAGTTCTTATGCTTGCAGCCCTTCGAGATGGTGGCCCGATCAAACCATGCGTGAGCCAGGCGCGCCCACTCTGTGGGAACGCCCAGTATGAGTTCCGGTGCCAGCTTCCTATCCGTCGTCGGATGCTCAACCTTGAGAGCTTCCCGAACTGTGCCCATGCTGGCTAAGACCCTGGAGAATGCAACCTTGCGAAAGCTGCCGGTGCGCGGCGGATGGCGCGCAACCACGGTCTGAAGATGTTCAATCGTGAGTTCATCCAGATGCGGCGACCGAATGTGCAACAAGGCCTCACAGACAGTTCTCAGCACAGCCTGTTGTGTTCCGCCCAGATAACCCCACTCGGCAAGGACCTTCTGCACGCGCTCCGCAATGATGTTCACGTACTCGCGGCCAAAGACCTTGCGTGCCAGACATAAATAGATGATGTGATCGTTCTCGATCCGGTGCAGGTCCGAGAATCCGCAAAGCAGATAGGCGATCGCCAGGATGTGCTGGCGCTCCAGCTTGCGGCTATGAATCGTCTCAAGCCACTCGTCGGTGGTCCACCCCCAAAACGCGCGGCGGCGTTCTGCAATCTCCCGGAGAAGAAAGAAAAGAGTGTACCTGCGGTAGTTCGTGCGAATGCCGATGTAGTCAAGCGCATCGTTGAGAGGACGCACCAGCCTGTCCAGTGCGGAGCCGAAATCCATGTGGCGCCCGAAGCGATAGAACCGATAAGCCTCCGCATAGCGCGTCAACGAGTCTTCTTCGACGGCGGTGAGCGTACTGGAGCGATCGTATCGGTCGAGATCAATCGGCCAGACCCAAGGTCCATCATCGGCCTTCTTCGGTTGCTGCTTCTCCGGTCCCCACTGGGCACGCGCTGCACGCTGAAAGAGCTGGGCCCGCTTCTCGGCTGGCAACTTCTCCAACCACCCACCAATGTTGTTCGGCCATGGCTCGCCGTTCTCCCTGACTCGCTTCCGCTTCATGTTCATGCGTTTATCTCCGCCAGCATCTGCGTGCGACGCGTGTGTATCTGGGCCATACCATTCGCGAGCTTCGCTGAAAGGTCACGGCCGCTGAGATGGATGTAGAGCAGAGTGGTCTGAATGCTGCGGTGGCCCGCGAATGCCGCGATCTCGTGGATGTCCCAGCCCGCGCGTGCAAGGTCAGTCAGACAAAGATGCCGAAGCGTGTGCGTGCTGAATCGTTCGACTTGAGCCCGCCGCGCGACGCCAAGAATCACCTTCGACCAGCTCCAGATGGAGATCGGTTGGGTGTAGTTACGGCGGGACTCTGAGAGGAAAAGAAGTCCGCGCATCTGCCCGAGTGTGCGCCGATGTTGGAGGTAATGGTGAAGCAGTTCACTGCTGGCCGCCGAATAAGGGACGACACGCTCCCGCCGTCCCTTCGTGGTCTCCGCGCGAATCCTGAGCATGCGACGTGAAGGATCGATGTCGTCGCTGCGAAGGCCACACAACTCTTCACGCCGCAATCCAGCATCGTAGGCAAAGGCCAGCATGACGCGGTTGCGAATCGGTTCCCGCCGCGCCGTATCAAGAATCAAGTTCCATTCATCCTCGTTCGGAATCCATGGCAGCTTATGATGCCGCGCAATCAATGGCCTGCCTGTGTGGCTGTGCGCTGCCGGGTTGTTGGCGCGCACTCCTTCTTCCATCAAATATGCGTGGAATAATCGAATAACTGTCAAAGCCTGCTGAATCGTTGCGTTCGCGAGACGGGTGCCGTTGCTCTGCAAGCTCGAAAGATAGAGAGCGATGTCGGTACGGTTCACCGATACGCATGAGAAATGGTGTTTTGTGAGGAAACTCAGATAGCATTCGAGGGCGCGTGAGTAGGCGTCGAGCGTGTTCGGAGCCAAGCCGCGATGGGACTGAAGAGTGAGCCAGACGCGGGCATGAGGATCGGCTGCAGCCAATGGGCACCGATCCCAACGGATAGCGTGGACGATAAAATCAGAAGCCAAATGAACCTCCGGGTGGAGGTTCCAGCAGAACAGATGGCTGGATGGCCGCGCCTCACTCCGGCTGACGCGGCGGCGAGGAGCCAACAGGAAAGACTTGCGGTTTGCCCAGATTCCACATAACTTACAAGTTTCCTTCCACCACGGAATGCTGACGCTATCATTTCCAACCCTGAGCTGGGCTCTCGTGATGTGGCGCACGTTAGACATTTGTGAGGTGAGATGTCAGATTCGTTGACTTTGGACTTATTCCCGGAAGATGCGGCCGACAAACTCGCGCAGATCCGCGCGAGTTCCGGTTCCGATAAAAACGATCGCGATCATACGAATTTCGCCTACCTCGAGGAAGCTGCCAAGAAGAAGGCTAAAGAGGTTGTGAGGACGGGAAGGCTCCATCGAGGCGCCTGGGACGAGCTTTTCCCGATTCTGGACAAGATGCAGAAACTGTTGTCGCAACGTGGTGCTGATCACGCAGAAGCAGAATCAGGCCTGCCGGAATGGAAGGTCTGGTGGGTCGATTTCAGTACGAAGAACCACCTGAACATTTCGTTCCGGACAGTGCAGGAGCGTCTCAAGGCGTACCGTGATGAGCCGGGTGGTGAGAAACTTCACAGAACACGCGCGACACGCACGGAGCAGAGGCAATTGGCCGTTACCGCCAAGCTCGCTCATCGACTCGCCGCTGCCATTCAGGCTGGCGCAGGCATCCACGAAGCCCTTGATATTTTCCTCCGCGATAGCCTTCCACTCGAACGAGTCGATCAAATTGAAGACCGATTGGCGTCAAAATCAGACGAGACTGACCGGACTGAGAGCAATTTGGCAAAGGCCATTATTCGGATGGCCGGCCCGCAGATTAGGGCCTTCCTGACAGATCTCGGCCCAATTGAGACTCGCGACGTACTCCAAACCGCGTTCTCCGAAATTGTCGGCAAGTTTTGCCGCGGAGGCGGTATCAGTGTGAGCGTCGAATGTCCGGCACGTTCCTTTTCGCCGGAAAAGGCCGATCTGATGATGTTGCCTATCGATCGCGACGCCGCATAGCTCTGGCCCGCGGTCAGGAATGATCGGTTTGACCACACTGCGGATGAATTCAAGTGAAAAAGCGTTGCTTGCGGAAGTGGCGCTTCCCCGCATCGCCGGTAAACGCGGCTAAGAAGGGGCTTTGAGCACTCTTAGAGCAGCTGCTGCCCAAATCCAGAATCTCGAACCTGCGGGCAGTACAATCGCCTGGCGACATGACCGTTTACCGATCCTGAACTGACTGTGGATTCCAGCATTTAAATAACGCCGCGAAGCCAATATGGACCGCTATCGAAAAGGCTCAACAGCAAAAAATGCGCTTACCAGTGACGCATACGGGCTCCCCCACCGCCGGTATGCCGCAGTCTTTGACCGCCTACGGTAGACCACATAATTTGAAGACGATCCTGCGACTCTCCAGTCCCACCCCCTCCACTGTAGTGCCTCGAAATCTTCGTCCGCCGGCCGCCAATTTGGGATATCAAGCGATTGAAGAGACGAAATGAAAGCGGTAGAGGTCTGGAACCGCTGCGAAGCGAGTGGGGCAATTGACTTGTTGATTATCCTTTTCAGCGACTTCGATTGATATGGGCGTGCTGGCCGCATTGACAGTATCTTCCTCGAAGAGCATCTCCTCGATATAGAACTGTCGATTAGTTTGCTTCTCTCATAGTCCCCCAATTCATCGAGGTTCGAAATGCTTGATGCCTTCATCTCTTGTGCTGCGGTCCGGTCGAGGTAACTCGCGAGATCGTAGGGGAGCGCGCCATTGACCATTTCGTCAAGAATAATACCGATTTGGTAAAGATCGGAGGGAATCCCATAGCTACTCGGCGTCTCCCAACCCTCAGTCGGCACATACAAAGCGCTATGTCTTGACGCTGAGACGCTTGAAGATCCTTCGGGGATGGCGGCCGCCGATCCGAAGTCTCCGACCTTCGGGATATCGGTTTCGCCTTCCCTGCAAAGCAATACGTTAGCGGGCTTTATGTCTCTGTGAACAAGGCGCGCCGAATGAAGAACTGTAACGCCGTGTAGAATGTCGATTGCGATTCGCACCGCATCAGCCTGTCCAATAACCTTCTGGATCTGCTGTAAGAGATCGCCTCCATCAGCCCACTCCGTCGCCATCAGGATGAAGTCTGCCCCCAGCTTGTCAGCATCAACGAGTTTAATCAGATTTTTGGAGGCTGATGATTTGGTAGCAGCAATCAGGGATTGAGGTTCCTGAAATAGTGCTTTGCTGTCAGGATCTGCATCACACACTTTCAAAAACACTTGGGTAAAAAGTGGAATGTGCGTAGCACGAAACGCGTAACCATTCATTCCACCATCGAGTGTTTGTTGGACGCTATACTTGCCTCCCTGCTTGAGCAATGCAAGAATTTCATCGATCGTACTCATCCCGGCAGTCCCGACCATCCCGTTAGATAAATGTCCTTTGCCACGACAGGCTTGAAGTTCGCACCATGGTTGAACGCCTGCTCCGGTGTCTTGCCTACGACAGCCATGAATTTCTTCTCACGAGCGCGCAGGCTCACGGGATGAATAGATTCGAATTCCTGGTGTTCACGGTGGCACGAGAGCTTCAGTAGTGCCTCGATAACCGGCCGTACGGATTGGCTGCCGCTCCGAGCAGGAACGCTTTGGAGGACCGTCACTTTGCATGGCTTGTGAGTTGCCACAAGCCCGGTGAGTGTGCTCAGCATAGTGTCGAGCCCGCTCCCTCGATCGATATCGGGTGGATACGGAATTTTTTCTAGCTGTGACGATTCAGGGCTGGGACACGGGCGAGTGCCTGACACGATGGTATATCGGAGTTGCTTTGGTTCCGTGACGATGGCCAATACTTTCATTTGTAACAATATAGCCCATCAAAGACCCCAGTCGCGCTCCTAGCGGGACCCGTTGCGTACCGTCAGGACTGATAAGCATCGAATGGGGCGGCCCAACGGGGACGCGATGACCAACACGCTCCCCGGCGTTGGTCATCAGGAGTCGACCAGGCTTCAGGTTTCCGGCAGAGATCGCCGGGCGCAGAAACTTGGAGCAGAGCCCGTTTGCCGGACTAAACTTCGAAGCGGATTCGACCCACGGACAACGGCCAATTCAACGAAGATTTGATCCGGCCAGAGCGAACGCTCGTTCATTGCGATGAAACCGCGATGAACGGGCGGCGGTCCTGAGTGCATCGGCGTCGGCTTTGGCACGCATAATTTGGCCAGATGCCACAACCCAGCTGGCTCTTGTCGATCCGAACGGAAAGAGCTATACATGCTTTGTGCCCTTCACGCTAACTGATTTGAAGCAAGTCATCGACTCACGCGACTTCAACAGGTTCGTTGGTGAAGTCGAAGGTCAACTGTTCGACGCAAAGGGACAGCCGTACTGCTTTGAAAGCGGTGCTGATGCGAAGCGAGAATTCGCCAAGGACGTGGCTGCTTTCGCGAACGCTCGTGGGGGCGGCATCCTCATCGGCATGCACACGAAAACAGGTCCACTCCACAATGGGGAAGAAATTGATAGAATTCGGCCCATACCGGGCGCTGACTTCGATCCAGACCAGTACCGTAAGATTCTCGCAGAGTGGCTTTACCCGCAACCGACGGACGTGGAGATCCTGTTGGCCCCATTCGGCCCAGATGCTGCCAAAGGGGTGGGAGTAATCTTCATACCGGCTCAGGATGATCGAGCGAAACCGTTCCTCATAAAGCGCATGATAGGTGAAAACAACAAGACTAGCGAGTTGATGATCGGTTACGTTGAACGCCGAATTGATGGAACCGAAGTCCGGACAATCGCGGAAATTCATCATGCGCTAAAAATCGGCCTTAGTTTTGAGCGAGAAATCCTGGGACGAATTGCGAATCTGGAATCGCTGGTAGAACAGCATTTTTCCGCAGAAATGGCGGCGGAATCGCTACAACAGCGAGAGGAGACCCTGACAAAGCGAATTGCCCGTCTGATTGACGAGGCCAACAAATGAGAGAGCAACGAAACTTAACCCTCTCCGCGATGCCGATTGAGCATGCAGAATTGCGGACGGTTTTTTCCGATAAGCCGGGCAGCATTAGACGTGAACTCGAGGACCCTCAAAGCCTTCGAGTTAGTGGATGGGGCCTCCGTACAGGAGATCGGGCGAAATTTATTCGCGGTGAGCTGATTCGAGTGGAAGGATACAGGTCGATTATTGACCTCTATCGTGACGGCACTCTCATCTTCGGGGGGCTAATCAACTGCAATTTCCTTGCTTGGTCCGACAATACCGACACCCGATTGCATCCGCTGGCGCTCACAGAGGTGGTAATCAACTTTGCTCGGTTATATCAACAGGTCTTGGGGGACCTTCGGAACCCTCCGAGCCGCTTAGAATTCCGGATAGAGCTTAGGAATCTTTGGCTCGGAAGCGAGAAAGTACGCCTTCCAGCCGGCCCTGTCTTGGACCCATGGTGGGAGGAGAGGGCGGCGCAGAGGCTGGCGCCGGCGGACACATGGAACTACAAGCTCCTCGTCCCGGCGGAGACGTACAACCCTGACCGCGTGGCCTTTCAACTGGCACGTGAGCTGTATCTGTGGTTCGGCCATTCTGAAGAGTCGATACCTTATAAGAAAGAAACGGAAGCTGGCACAGTGAGTGACGCCGACGCTATCGCCAGCATCCACTGAAGAGCCAAAGGAATCTCGGAGGGGTCAGATTACTCCCAATATTGTATGGTCCGCCGCGCGACTGCAAGGGAAAAGTGTGGGCGAGAAGACAAGTCTGCGCAAATGTTACTAACTCGATACCTGTGCCCGATCAGGGATGTCAATCGGACTTTGCTCATTGTTCAGTCATGGCCTCCCCGTCTCCCCTAGACCGCTGCTGGACTGTGAAGGACTCGCCGGGTTCTTTGCCGATGATGCCTGCGGTGCGTGCCGCTGTTGAAAGACACTGGCCTGACACGCAACGAGCCGCAGCCTCAGTACTTGGGGATGAAACCCTCGCCGCAGAGATCATGGAAGGAGCAATTGAGGAAGCAGTTGCCTACCTTGCCGACCGGGCGCGTTGTCTGCGTGGGGCAAGGCATTTGGATGGGTCGGACCGAGCACCGGCATTCTAAGCCAGTGCTCGGTCAAGCCTCTCTCACAATTATTTATGCTGCACCTGCCGCAAAACATTTACGTAACCGGCAGGTAGGTATCGCTGTAGATCCTTTTTGACGTAGTGTTTGACTCCGAGTGATTGGCAGAGATCGATCATGCGATGGGTATAGCTCTCCCAGTCTGTCCGACGAGTAATCTGCTCATAGTTCACGCGACCGATTTTGTAGAGGTCCACAAACTCATGGGTTTCGCTGACAACCTTCAGGCTTGAATCGCAATCGATAGTAGGTTCGAGGCTCACCCAGGTGAAGATGCCGGCAGCATGAAACCTCTTGAGCGCCGCTATGCGGTCTCCCGGCAAGGCCGCCTCCGGTTCCCACTTTTTCGAAAATGAATCATCCAGGCTCGTAAGAGTACTGGCAAAGCAATCTCGCGTCGGCCTGAACAGATCCAGATCCACCAGCGCCCGCGTGCCGCCTTTTGTGAGGACGCAGACGCCGAGCCCATATTCGATGAGGGTCTCAATGGTGGGACGGGTGAGTGACGAGTCAAATGGGTTGTAGACATCTGTAGTAAAGCTGAGCATGACCTGTTCGTGGATCCCTGCGGCCTGATATTTTTGTGCGTCCCTGCGTAGATGGTGGAGATAATTCGGACGGGGGAATGCTCCAGCGTTGAACTTCTCGCGTTTCATCCTCAACGCCAACGGAACGTAGCAGTAGGCGCAGCGATGACCACATCCACGGTAAGGGTTTGCGGCTAGTGGGGCGTATTCGCCGGCCTGGCCGGCTGGCACGTAGATATATTCGCATCCTTTGATGGCGATGGTGGGCTGATCTTTACTTTGCATTCGAAGCATCTCCTCGTCTCACGGTTTGGTTTACGTCTTTGCTGCTTTTGAGCGTCTGATATTGTTTATCGGTAAGATTTAGCCAAATTCCGCCGCGACCAACCTCGATCGCGCGGTCCAGCACCAAACGAGACCGGTCGTCTGGGAGACCATGGCCGCGCAGAGCAGTTTCACAAATCTTCCCCGCATTGCGATAAGTAAGCTGCATCGGGAGCGGCGTCTTCAGATCCGATTCCAAAAACCGGCAATGCCAGCTCCCGTTGCGATGAATGAACGACATAAAGACTTGGTGAGTTGTGGGCAACTGGCAACGCTCGCAGCGCTTCACACCCGCCGTGTGTGGCGCCGGCAAGGGCGCCAGGCAGGCGCAGCAGATCTGTCCGGCCCGTATCCTTGTCCCGCCCATAGCCCGTCTTTTCGCGCTCAGCCTGAAGGTGGAGTCAACGATCTGGCGGATCCAGAATTCGCATCGTTCTGCATTTGTCATTCTTACTTCTCCCTTTCTTAGTTGGCTTGTTCGTAGGGCCCTGACGTGGTTGAGCGGTATCGCTTCCAGATTGCTCTGGCAGGTAGCATATTCCGCGTCTGCCGCGCATCCCGCCGGAACCCGGCAGAAAGCGCGGCGCATTTACGTGAGAAGTACATGCGGGTTGATGCGGACAGCATCAGCCATGGGTGTAGTCATGGTTCTTGTAGGGGAAGCGGTTCGTGACTGGGCGCAACTGGGCCAGGGCTCCCGATCTCTTTTAGGAGTTAATCCTTGACGAAAATGATCGCCGATGCGAAAAAGGACCTGGACTTTTGACAACTCACCGTACGGTCGCTTTTTAGACCGGAAGCGGCCAATATCTGGTCGCCTCCGTATAGATCCCAAGGCTCGCCGCCAAGGGAGGATTCTGGCCAAGCCGTTTTGGAGCTATAAGTCAATCCAATGAAGTTGCGCCCGTTTGGATTGACGGCCCACTTTCCAGGGCCGGTGTATCCGCTGAATTCTAGAATGGCTTTTTGCAGTGCTGCTATCGCCGCTCCGCGGCTTGGGAGTGTTGTTCTCATCGGGTTCTTTCCAGCCGGCTTGTCCCCGCCGGCTCGAGGTTTAGGTCCTGTTGCTTTTTCGCGTAGCATTGGTCTGTCCCTCCTTCGCTCCAAAGAGGGCGCTTCTCGCGGTTTTCGTATGTTCGGTGAATGTGAAGAAAGTGTAGAAGGGGTTGGAGCTTATTCGCACTCTGGACTACGCGGCAATGTAATCCGCTCCATCACTCTCTGAAGGAATCAGAGCTTCACCGCTGGACTCGGGCTTTCCGAGCAGCCAGTTAGGGAGGCCCAGCACCTTAGCGCCGGGGTTCAGGTAAGTAAGTTGTGACCCCTTCGGCATCACGCTGGGTGGGATCAGCAGGCAGTCGTCGAGATGAGTGCGAGCTCCCAGGAACTCACTTCTTATGGCGCGAATTCGCTGGCCCGAATAGCGGAAGCAGACGAACCTCGCATTCTGATCGGTGAATTGCAGTGTGGTTCGCCACGACCAGTCGTCTTCACCGAGACGACGCACCGTCTCGCCGCCAACATCGTAAGTGAATTCCAGGATAAGCAGGCCTGACCTTGCGCCAGTCTCGACGGCCCAGTTACATCCGCACTCGGAGTATTCCCTGGCCCAGCGGCTGATTTCAACAAGGTCCTGGCTTGGCTCACCGGCAAGCGCCCTGCGCAGGAAATACCTGCTGCGCGTCAAAACGGGTGCGAGATACCATCCGCGCTCGAGGGCCGAGGTCAGTGCCGAATCCAACTGAAAATCGGACAGGTCGTTCGGCGAGAGTTCGTGCTGAACTTTTACGGTTGCTTGCCCTTCCTTGAATTTCTTGAGGAACTCTTCCGCAGAAATCATTGCTTCTCCTTAAAAGGTAAGAGCCGCCTCTCCTTGCGGAGTGCGGCTCAGGTTGTGTTGAGAATTGAAGGTTGACAGATGCGCCTCGGCGCCCAATCAGGAGCGAAGGCTTAAGGTTCGCGGAGCATTGCTTGCGATTGCCTTGCGGCACGCAACGACGCAGGCAAAATCCCGCGGCGGTTTTAGAGTTCGTCGCGAGGCCCTTGCGAGGCAGTTATTCAGATGAGAGTGCGCTGGATCGACGATCGGCCAACTATCGTCAAGGGGGATCGGTCTGCGTTCGTGGATCTATCGGCGGTTGAGTATTCTGTCTAGGCTTGCGAAGCAAGCAGGCCTTTCATTCTGCACAATGTCTCCTTTCTAAGATTTGACTCAAGAGTTTTTAGGGGATGAATCGGATGCACGCTCTGCTTGTTCGGGAACGCGCAGAATTTGGGCGCGAATCTGTCTTGCCTGCGGGCGGTCGTCTGCCCCGGTCGAGTTACCTTTTCGAAATTCAGGGATCGGATTGCCAACAGATGAGTGTGTCTTGCCTGGTATTGAGCCAAGGCCGGGAAGTGAATTTTCCCGGGCATAAAGAGGCTTCCTCAATCGAAGCTGGGATCCCTATTCCGACCGGGAGTTCCCCCGGCTTTGCCGGGGAGGCAGTAGGAGTTTGACATATTCGGGAGTCCATCCAGAAACTCTTCGACGTGAGCCGCCAAGCACACAGTCAAGGAGAATCCGGATGGACGAGTATGAAAGCTTAAGCCACTCGAAGTGGGAGTGCAAGTACCACGTTGTTTTCAT
>JBEKKL010000031.1:0-48625 GCA_050010735.1 Occallatibacter sp.
CATACTGGCGACGATAACATCGCCATCAAATCCGACCCGAGCGGCGCGGCCTCGAATATTTCCATTCTGCACAACCACTTTTATACCGGCCATGGAATGTCGATCGGAAGCCAGACCGCAGGCGGGGTGAACCATATCGAGGTGCGCGACCTGACAATCGACGGCGCGGACAACGGCATTCGCATCAAGTCGGATCGCAGCCGTGGAGGCATCGTTGAGGACGTATCCTTTCAGGATGTCTGTATCCGCAATACCCCCAATCCCCTGTTTTTTGTGCCAATGTATACGCTTTTTGCGGGCGATCGTCTTCCTGTCTTTCGCGGCATCTCACTGCGCGACGTGCATGTACTCACTCCGGGCGTCTTTACCTTCTATGGGCTCGATGCGCAGCACAAGCTCGGAATCACCCTCGATAATGTCACGGCAGACGACTTGAAGAACTCCGAATTGCGCGCCAGGTTCGCAGAGATCTCTCTTGCTGGAGCGGGCACCAACCTTGCACTTAGCGGTGATGAGGTCACTGTTACAAACACTACGGCGAGACAACCCAGTCCGATTGCTTGTGACAGCCATTTTGCGCCGGTCACTGGAGGCTCTGCCGCTCCACAGGCCGCAGAGCGCGTGCTGCCCGAAGACAGGACTCTCTACGTCGCCGCCGACGGCACCGGCGACTTCTACTCGATCCAGCGCGCCATCGACAAGGCGCCGGCTTCTGGCGGAGCACTCATCCTTGTCGCACCCGGAACCTATCGTGAAGTGCTGACCATCGACAAGCCTAACATGCAGCTTCGCAGCGCTAATCCGGATGCAACAAAGACAGTCGTAATCTTCAACAAGCATGCGGCCACCGACGGCGGCACCTTGCACACTGCCACAGTCAATGTTTCGGGCGATGATTTCTTCGCCGAGAATATCACCTTCCAGAACGATTTCCAGATCACGCGCGATCCGAATATCACTGGCTCGCAGGCTCTGGCATTGAAGGTTACAGGCGACCGGGCAATCTTTCATAATGTGCGCTTGAATGCTTTACAGGACACAGTCTATGCAGGCAGCAAGGGATGCACCGGGGACGGTCCCACGCGCAACTGCACGCTTGCGCGCCAATATTTCTCCGACAGTTATATTGAAGGCCACTTCGACTTTATCTTTGGCGATGGCAAGACAGTCTTCGATCACTGCGAGATTCACAGCTTGCCGCTCATCTCTCCGCTGATGGATGGCTTCCTCACCGCGCAAAGCAAGACCTACCCGAAGCAGGACTCCGGCTATTTGATCTTCAAATCCCACCTGACTGCCGCGCCCGGCGTTGCCCGCGTGTGGCTGGGAAGACCGTGGCGTCCCTACTCCACCGTCACTTATGTCGACACGGAGATGGGCAACCACATCGAGTCAGCCGGCTGGCGCGAGTGGCTTCCAGGCCAGACGCATTCGATCGAAACGGCAAGCTACTCCGAGTTCGGTTCGACGGGGCCGGGAGCACATCCCGGAGAGAGAGATCCGCACGCAAAGATGCTCAGCGCGGAAGATGCGGCTCAGTACACGCCCGAAGTCTTTCTTCGCGGCGACGACAACTGGAATCCGCCGAAGCAGCAGATTCCCCCACTACCCTAGCGACGGTTCGTTTGTCACTTGCACTCGTCAGCGCGATTTATGGTTTGTGGGGCACTTGCTCAATGATCCAACGCGCAAGTTCCTTGCCGGCGCCAAGGTCATCGTACTCGGCAGGAAGCTTGCGGCCATCGGTGTATTCGTTGTAGAGCCAGGGATCGACGGTTGCGAATACCGTTCCCCGGCCATACTTCACCGTCGCCATCAGCACATCGCCGCGGTCGACAAAGATCGCCTTCGCCGGAGGTTTGGGTGTGATGGTGCAGATCTCCTTCATATAAATCGTATGCGCTGATCGAAAGACAGGTCCGCCGCCAGAGAGCGAGAGCCGCCCCATCTCGAACCTGTTGCCGTCTACTGTGTTCCGCAGAACCCTGTTGTAGTGGATGCCGAACTTCTCAGCCAACAGGTTGAAATGCTCGATGTCAGCGTTGGCAGGATCGTTCTCCAACATCACCAGCACGCCGCCATCCTTTACCCATCGCACAATCTGCTCGGCGGCCTCAGCCGTCATGTAGTTGGGACTCGCCTTCTTTGAAGGATTGTCCGGCGAGACGATGATGTAGACCTGCGCCTCGCTCAGGCTCTCTGCCGTCGGCGACGCGTATAGAGTCCGCGTCTGCGCTCCGAGGTCGCGGAAGACGTGACCGAAGAGCGAATAGCCGCTGTTCGCTTCATCGTTCCACTTGTAGTGAAATGAAACTGGCTCTCCGAAGGCATCTGTCCGCTCCTGGCTATTGAACCAGGCATCCAACAGCACGGTCTTGCCGCGGCCTAGCGTTGCATTTGGCGCGTTCCCCATCTCGACACTCGCAAGCATAAAAGCTCCGACTCCCTTAGGGTCGTTCGTGATTACTTTCTCACCTACATAGTAGGCGTAGCTTCCGTCGCGGTACGGGTTACCGCCCAGCCCGGCGCCTCTCACGGTGCTCGTCAGCGTCACATCTCCACCAGGCCCCTCTTGAACAAAATGGTTGAGAATCCCCTGGTATCCATGGTGCGCGACGGCTGCGTACTTCTCGGAAAGATAACCACGCCGAACTGCCTTCTCGAGCGCGTAAACAAACATGCACGCGGCCGATGATTCAAGATAATTTCCCTTCTCGCCGGCGCGATCCATCACCTGGAACCACAGACCACTCTTCGTATCCTGATACCGCGCCACTGCCGCTGCGTTGCGTTCTAGTTGCGTCAGCAGTTCCTTGCGCGCCTCACCCTCGGGCATGTAATCGAGCGTATCGACGAGCGCCATCGTGTACCAGCCCATGGCTCGCGCCCAAAACTGCGATGAGAGTCCGGTCTTGGGGTCTGCCCAGCGCTCGGTCTTTGATTCATCCCATCCGTGGTAGAGCAGCCCGGTCTTCGGATCGCGCGCCTGCCGGTCCATCAAGGCAAACTGTTTTGCGATATCCGCGTATGCCTCAGGATGATGAAAGGTCTGCGCATACTCGGCGTAAAATGGCTCGGCCATGTAGAGCCCGTCAAGCCACATCTGATTCGGATAGCGTTGCTTGTGCCAGAAGCCTCCGGATGGCGTCCTTGGCTGATGCTGCAGTTGATCGTAGAGCAGCTTTGCCGCTTTGGCATAGCGCGGGTCCAGCGTCACGCCATAGAGCAGCATGAGTTGACGGCCCATCAGAATGTTGTCGAGTTGATACTCCTCCAGCTTCCATGTGGGAATCGATCCGTCCGCTTCCACGAACTGATCTACGGAACTCTTGATGTAATCGTAATAGCGCTTATCAGCGGTGTTTAGCCACACGGCGTCAAAGCCTTCCAGCAGCGTGCCGAGTTCGTAGTTCCAGGCCCAGCGCGCGTCCGCGGGAACAAACCGGCCATTGGGCCAACGCGAAATGGCGGCATCGGCTGTGCGTACCGGCCAAGGCTTTTGTTCCGCACAGGCTGCCAACGCAAAACCGATCACTACAGCAACGATGGAAAGCCATCGAATCAAGCGGGAGAATTTCATTTCGTCTCTGGATGCTCCTTGTTCCACTCTTCAAACCGTTCGAGTACAACCACGGGATCTTTGGTGTACCAGTTGTAGCCATTCCTGCGTTCCTTGCTCAACTCACTTACACTGTCGTGAATGGTCTTGTCACGATCGGCAAAGATTGGCTTGTCCGTACCGATCTGATAGTACCGTGCCCAGATGGGTCCGGCCTCAGCACGCGCCACAAGTTGGCGACCCCCCGCTGTGCGTTCCCAGCTCTGCCCTTTGATCCCCGTCTTGCTGAGCCAAGCCGCCGCCGCGCGAATCGCATTCTGCTCTTCCGCATTCGGATTCGGGAGACAATTCATCAGCATCATCATCACGTTCGCTCCTTCGCTGCCGCTCGCGGCGGGCGGCTCAAAGTTCCGCGCCGAGACCGGTTGCAGCGTCAGCGCATCGTGCTGTTGCGCCCACACCGTGCGCGTACCGCCAGAGACGATCTGCGCAGCGAGAATGCAACGGATTCCGCGCTCAAAGCCGGTGGCAGCGCGCTTTCGTATCTTCTGGGGCACAAAGCTGAACTCGTCCTTACCGTCGGCTACATGGCGCATCAACTCCATCACCTGCGTCATTGCATCATCATTAAACGTGATGGCATCGTGATAGCCACCCTCAAGAGGCCAGACCTGCGGCCAACCGCCATTGGGAAACTGCGCCGCGAACAGGTACCCCATACCGCGAAGAAAGGCCGCGCGAAAGACTTCAGTGTGATCGCCACCGCCTGCTATTGTCTTCGCCAGAAAGTTCATCTGCGTCGTCGTCGCATCGTTGTCGATGGTACCCACGTAGTTCCAATCCGGCTCGCGGGGCGTGTCGTAATCGTTCGGAGTTGGATACCGCGAGAGGTTGTTCGTGGTGTAGGCCTCGCCTGGGGTGCGAAGATCCTTGCTCATGTCGGTGTTCTTGCCCCAGCCTCCCGCGGGTGTTTGAAAGCTGACGATCACGTCGGCTATATGCCGCGCATCGGCACTCGCGTACCATTCTCTTGGCCGATCAAGTGGCATCGAATGCGCGGAGTAGCTATGAGGCGGTTCGATCGGTGCAGTTACTCCGGCGCGCTTCATCTCCGCATGAAACGCATCCTTGTCGGCCTGCCGCTGCCGGATGGAGTGCCCCAGATACTCACGCCAGGCACGCTGCTCGCCGCGCGGCAGGGTCGCGATCCGCTCGCGCGTCAACGACTCCGCGGGAGGATTACTCCCGATCACCGATGCGGCTGCACTCAGAACCGCGGCGATCACGCACGCGGCTGTCACTCCAATCCATCTGCGACTGATTTTCACGGCCCCGCCTAGACGCTGTTTTCGCGCCGAAGTTGTTTCAGTTCTTCTGCAGTTCATTTCTCTGGCTGGCAGCGGCAATCGCACCCGGCTCCTGCTCGACCCCAGACAAGGAAAGAGGCTGCCGATGTTGATAGGCAGCCTCTTTCGGTTTAGGTTAATCGTTCAGCGAAGCGGCTTAGAACAGGATGCGTGCTTCGAATTGCGCCGCCTTGCGGGTGTAAATCGTGCTCTGGGTGACCTGTCCGAAGTTCGGGTTGCCGACTGCTGTGCTGGCGACCCCGAACAGCGTGTGGTTGGTGATGTTGTACCACTCACCGCGGAAGTTCAGCTTCGCGCTCTCAGAGAAGTGCAGCGCGAAGCTGCGATTCATGGAGAGGTCTAGCTGGTAATTTCCGGGGCCGTAGATGTTGTACGGGGCTGTGCGTGGTGCATCGCTGAATTTGTAGTCGTAAGGAGACGGCGTAGCCAGCAGTGAAGTGTAGGCCGGTGTCGCCGGGGTGGTTACTGGTGTGGGAGGCGGTGTCGGATTGATGAAGGGGCCTGAGACACCGACCTGTGCACCGCTCTGCACATAGCCAAGGCTGGGCACGATGAAGGTACTGGAGGAGACCGGAATTCCGTTCACCGGCGGCGCATTGTAGTTCGTAGTGTTGACGCCGTGTCCCCACTTGCCGTTCTGCCGTGCCTTCCCAGTGAAGCCGGTATTCATGACAGCCGGGCAGGTGCTGCTCTGCGCCGGATTTACTTGGCAAGTCGATTCGGTGATCGCCAGCGGTGAGCCGGAGAAGGCCTGGAAGACACTGGAGAACTTGAAGCCGCCCAGAATATCCCGCTCGATGACGTTGCCGTTCAGAAACGTCTTGCCGAAGGGAAGATCCCAAACGCCGGTCGCGACAAAGTGCTGCGGCTGGTTCGTTGTAGAGACAGAGCGCTCGATTCGATCCGCCTTGTACGATGTGCTCGCGTTGTTGGCGAGAGTGCCGGCCGGAATGGCGTAGCCTGTACGGAAGGTGCCGCCGTCATCGATCGCACGAGCGAAGGTGTAGTTGGCGTTGAGCGTGAGCCCGTGCCATGCACGCATCGAGATCAATGCCTGCACGCTGTTGTAGTTTGCGTTGCCGATGTAGCCCCAGGTATCGCTGACCGTTTGGAATGGGAACGGCTTTAGGGCCGTGGATAGAGGTTGGCTGTTAACGAAATTAGCCAGATTCGGGCAAGGCAGGCCGTAGGTTGTGCAATCCTGCGTGACCGTCGTTGTCGTCTTGCCTGTATCGGCGAGGCGCGGTCCGAGGTAAAGATAGCTCGGGCTGAGCTGGTTTGAGTCGAAACCGCGGCCTGTCAAGCTGTCGGTCTGCAGGAAGTGACCCTCGGAACCGACATAGGTCGCGGTGAGTGTCATGGCATTGGTCAACTGGCGCTGAATGCCGAAGCTCCAGTTGATGTACTCCGGTGCGCGGCTGCCAAGATACGGATCGGCGATCCCCATGCCTGACGGTGTTCCAGTGTAGCCGGTCGTGTTGGTGTAGCCGGTGCCATAAGCCGGCCCCGAAGCCGCTCCAAGGGCGCCTGAATATGCGGGAATTGCGCCCGTTCCACCAGCCAGGAGCTGGGGCATGGTGGTCTGGTCGTTGGTGTTTGAGAAGGCCGGCGCGGCCGAGAAGCCGAGCGTGCCAATGCTGGTGGACAAGCCGCCCACTGCATCGCCATGTGTGAACATGACACCGTAGCTCGAACGGATGACGGTCTTTGAGCCAAGCTGATAGGCCACGCCAACGCGCGGTCCCCAATTCTTGTACCAGTTCTTGACGGGCGTAGCGCAGTCACAAGTGTTCGGACCATAGCCTGTGAAGACCAGCGCGCCATCGATACCGGTGACCGGGTTCGGCCTGCCTGGATCGAAGTAGCTCTCAGCGTTATGCACTTCAGTGATGGTCGGGAAGAAGTCGTAACGCAGACCCAGATCCAGGGTCAGCTTCGACGTTACCTTCCAGTTATCCTGCACGTAGGGTGAAACTGCCCGGAAGCGCGCACCGAACTCCTGTTGCAGATACTGTGTAAAGCTCCCCTTGTCAACCTGGCCGATCAGGAAGCTCGCGTAAGCGAGGCCGGTACCGGTTGCGGCGGTGTAGGAGCCTTTGGAGATTCCCGCTGTCTCCGTGACTGCCGTCGCGAGAGTGATCGGAGTCGATCCACCTTTCGTGGCGTTGTTCACGTTATAGAGCAACCACGCCACTTGTCCACCAAAGGTGAAGGCGTGCTTGCCGACTGTCCACTGGAGGTTGTCAAGCACGGTGTAGTTCTCCGCGGTCGTGTTGTTCTCGGTGGTGCCGCCCCAGTTCGTCCAGGCAGCGCCGGTAGGAAAGGTCACGATGGGAAACATGTTTGATGCCTGACCGGAGGGCAGCCCCGACAGCCCCATTGCGGTCGCTGCATAGGTGGGGTTATCGGCGGGATCGAAGGTGGGGCCGAAGTACCGGGCATAGCCCCACTTGATCTGGTTCAACAGGTTCGCCGAGAAGGTATGCGTCTCTTCGATCACGCCCACGGCCGTCTTGGGAGCGAATGCCTGGCCATAGTTGAAGGGAACCGGGCCCACGTCACGGCCCGCGGTGGCCTGGCCCTGCGGAACCGCACTGGCCTGGCGGCCGATGGCCGCAACCATCGAGAGGGTGTCGCTCGAACCGATGGTGTAGTCCAGGCGGTGCGTCATCGACCAATTCACCAGCCCGGTGACGTTCGGCGCTACGTAATTGTTGCCTGGGGCGGTGCTGATGCCTGTCGTGGGCAGGAATGCCTGCATCGCCTTTGCGACGGACGAGAACTCGGCAGCCGGAATGACGTTAGGATTGCCCGTCGCCACAGGATTGCCTGCTGCACCCTTGGTCGTACCAGGACCGAAGCCATACTGATACCGGCAGAAGCCGTTGGTACTGTTGGCAGTACATGCGGTCTGCGAGGATGGATCATAGATATTCACGCCTTGATCCCTGAAGTCGCCTGCCTGCTCCGTTGCTGTCGGAAAGGTCATCGGTGTCGGCGTTGCGCTGGTGTAGCGAAAGCCGTTGTAATTGCCGAAGTAGAAGAGCTTATTCTTCAAGCTTCCGAAGGGAAGCAACGGTCCGCTTACATTAATGCCGTACTCGTTGCTGTGCTCGACGGGTTTGACTGGGAGTCCAGTCAGGGGACTGTTAACCTTGAACCAGCCCCAGGTATCGAACGCTGTGTTGCGGACGAAGTCATAGACGGCCGCGTGATATTTTTGGCCACCCTGCTTGATGCTGTAGTTCATGACACCCTGGCCCTCGTAAACCGCCGAGTAGCCGATGGTCTGCAACTGGAACTGATCGATTGCGTCGACTGAAACAGCGGTCCAAACGTAACGCGGATCGCCATTGCCACCGGCGCGCACAAACGGAAGACCGTCAATATACACCGCAGAGACGGCGCCCTTGCTGCCGGAGCCGTTGACGACGCCGGTATTGGTCGTCGCGTTGCCGTTGGTCTCATTGCCCTGAACGCCGGGCATCAGGTAGACAAAGTCGGTGGCGCGCCGCTGATCGGCCTGACCATAAGCGCCCATCTCGAGCGGCAGTTCGGAGTAGGTTTCGTTCTCCATCGTCGCGCCGAGCACCGCGGTCGAGGTCTCGAGTTGCGGCGGCTCGGTGGTCACGGTAATCTCGACGCTTGCCGCGCCGACCGTGAGGGACGGGTTATACGTCTGCGACTCCATCGCATTGACGTGGATGTTCTCTTGCGCCTGGGTCTCAAAGCCCTTCGCAGAGGTAGTCACTGTGTAGATGCCCGGATCGAGATTCGGGAAATTGTAGTCACCCGCCCCGGTCGTCTTGACCGAGACGCGAATTCCGGTAGCATCGTTCTTTGCGGTAACGTCGGCGCCCGCAATCACCGCTCCCGTGTTATCGGTAACGGTGCCGGTGATTGCGCCCTTGCCGGTAAGTTGCCCGTTGGCGACGCCTGTCGCAAACATGGCGATCGCGAGCACCGCCACGCACATCCATCCAAAGCCGCGCAGCAGCCCTAGCATTGGGCTCTCCGTTCCTTTGCGCACTCCCAACCGTACATTTACGGCACTACTTCTCATTAAAGCCTCCATCCACTTCACGCGTTGCTGCTTCCAGTGGGCAGTATCCTATCGGCAATCGGAACAAACAGTTCTCCGAGGTCTGACCACACATGGAAGTCCAACTAGTTTCCTGCACTGGGAGCTCTCCTGTCAAGTGAGAAAAGTAATCCCTGCTTGCGTGCTCCCAAACTCTTCCTGTTGTGATACATACAGGTATCATTTCGGGCTGGTAACATGACGCTGACTGGTATGACCTTAGGGCGTTCTGCGAGATGCACGCCATTTTTCAGTACTTAAGTACCGAAACCACGAGCCGGCACCGAGTGGTTCCGAAGGCACATTTGGGACCCCCAACTGGGATGCGAGACAATCATCTTTCAGGAGGGTCGATGAATCGCCGTGAGTTGCTGAAAATTGCAGGGTGCTATGCCGGAGCCGCCGCAGCAAGAATAGGGACCGGGTCGCCAGCCTTCGCCTCGCTCGTCTCGGCTCCGCAGGCGTCCACAACGTCGGGCCGTGTCCACGGCTATGTGGATCGAGGCATACGAGTATTCAAGGGAATTCCCTACGGCGCGGATACAGCATCGAGAAGGTTCATGCCTCCCATCCCTCCGGTGCCGTGGAGCGGGGTTCGCGATGCGCTAGACTTTGGCCCGAGAGCGCCTCAAGGCGGGGGCCGCGACGCAAAGAGCGCCGGCTACCACTTGCCGCCGGAGCTGGGTCCGATGAGCGAAGACTGTCTTCGCTTGAACGTTTGGACTTCGGGCCTTCGCGACCACCGCAAGCGGCCAGTGATGGTCTACTTTCACGGCGGCGCGTACAGCGGAGGTTCAGCCAACAATGTGCTCTATGACGGCGTGAACCTGTGCAAGCGCGGCGAGGTCGTTGTCGTCACGCTCAATCACCGCCTCAATCTCTTCGGATACCTCTACCTGGCCGATCTCGTGCCCGAGCTCGCCGACTCAGGCAATGCAGGCATGCTTGATCTTGTGCTCGCGCTTCAATGGGTGCGAGATAACATCGCCGAGTTCGGCGGCGACCCCAGCCGCGTGCTCATCTTCGGTCAATCCGGCGGCGGAGCCAAATGCGCAACACTGATGGGAATGCCGGCGGCGCGACGTCTCTTTCATCGCGTCCTCACCATGAGCGGACAGCAGATCACAGCCTCGAAGCGCGAGAGTGCAGCGGCGCGCACGCTGGCTGTGCTGAAAGCCCTCGAGCTGCCCCTCAGACGCGCAGAGGAACTGCGTTCGATGCCGATGGAACAACTCATTCATGCTGCGCGCGCGGCGGGCTACTACGGCCCGGTGATGGATGGCCGCTCTCTGCCTCGCGATCCCTTCGATCCCGACGCACCGCCGATCTCCGCTGACATTCCGATGATCCTGGGCAACGCTCACGACGAGACCCGCTTTCTCATTGGCACCTCGGACCCGACGGCATTTGAGTTGACGTGGGATTCGCTTCCGGCCAAGCTCGCGCAACACGCGCAATTCTTAGGAACGCTCGATCTGAATCAGGTCATCTCACTCTACCGGCGCATCGATCCGGGCTATTCGCCCTCCGATGTCTTCTTTGCAGCGACGACCGCCTCACGCTCCTGGCGCGGGCAGTTGATCGAAGCTGAACGCCGAGCGGTGCAGAAGATGTCCGCGGCGCCAACCTGGGTTTACGAACTCGACTGGCGAACACCGATCGACGGAGGCAAATGGGGCGCGCTGCACACACTCGACATTCCTCTCGTCTTCGATAACACCGAGGTTGCAGACGGCATGTCGGGGAATGGCCCCGAGGCCCGGAGTTTGGCAAGGCTGATGAGCGGTGCGGCAGTCGCCTTCGCGCAGACAGGTAACCCGAACGGTGAGCCATTGCCGCAATGGATTCCATTTGAGCTTGAGAGGCGGGCAACGATGAGCTTCTCCGCGCACCCTACGCTGGTCGAAGATCCCCGCAGAGAAGAACGTCTCTTGATTGAGCAGGTGCCTTACACGCAGCCTGGAACATAACCAAGCGACCGTATGCGCGGAAGCGGTGTGCGAGTCCGGCCCACACTCGTAATGAGCTGGACTCGCTTGAGCCTTTTCGCCCGCTTACGCGGACACGGTCGGAGAAGCGTTCGCAGGCCGGATCGGATGCGCTCCGTCTTTGCTGGCTTTGCGATTCACGGGCGTTTCCATTCCCTGCGCAGCTTCTGCCAGGCGCAGGTGCCTCTCCATCAGCTTGCGCGCTTCGACAGCATCGCGCGCGCGAATCGCCCGGTAAATCCTGCGATGCATTTCTGCGGACTCGCGCAGATCGATGGAGCGGTCAACTGTCTTGCGACGCTTGTCGTAGACGGTGGTTGTGATGGTCTCCATCAGCGCTTCCAGAATCGGATTGCCCGAGGCCTGCGCAATAATCCGGTGAAAGAGCACATCGTGGATCAGAAACTCGCTGGGGTTTTCGACGCTTGCGAAGGTCTCGGCCACCGCCTCTGCGAGCGCCGTGTGGTGCTGCTCTTTGCCTCGTTCGGCGGCCAGCGCCGCCAGGTTGCTTTCCAGAACCACGCGCGCCTCGAACATCTGCCACGACTGGAATCCATGCAGCGCGCCGATCAGGCTAAACGAAGCCTTGCCGAGCTGTGGAGGGCCATCGACCACGAAGGTTCCAACGCCGTGTCGAACCTTCATGACACCCATTGCCGCCAGGTAGCCAATACCCGTGCGAAGGCTCGCACGGCTGATTTTGAGCGATTGCGCAAACTCCCGCTCGGGCGGGATCTTGTCGCCTGGCTTCAATGTTCCATCTTCAATCAATGACCGGATATGGTTGACCACTTGCATGGTTCGGTGTGTATCCGATTGATCCTTGGTTGTGCGCGGCATATCGGGCATACCTTTCAAACTACCTAAAAACAGAGGCCATTACGAGATTACCACCGTTATGTACCCGCTTGAGCAGAAAAACCGTCTTCCCGGCGCGCGTGCAGGTTGTTCCTATGAGTGTATACTGAGGTCTGACCTCACGGCTACTGGGGGGAAACCTCTTCATTATGCTACCGCACCCTGTCCGGCTGGCTCGCTTGGAATTCAACGCTCGCCGGCAGGCACCAGGCTCCGGTCCCCGCCGCGGGCCCATCAGAGGCTTTCAGGCTTGAAAGTAGGAGCAAAATCTATTCTGGAGCAGCCATGACACATCGTTCTTTGCAACTCGGCAAGTATTCGATTGGAACCGGAGACCGCTTTGCCCACCAGGCCAAGGCGCAGCTGCAAGCCTGTCTACTGGCTGAGCAACGCGGCACCGTGATCGAGCCCGTGTGGAACAAATCGAACCGCGAGCACACCATCATCGGTTCTGAGCCCGCTTCGGTGCGGCAGGCAGCCGACGCCGCCGTAAAGACCCTCGGCTGGAAACACGCCTACTTTTGCGATGCCGACCACATCAATCACGCAACAGTCAGCCGATTCCTCAGCGCATGTGACTTCTATACTCTCGATGTGGCGGACTTCATCGGTCACGCATTGCCCGCGGCGGAGATCGATGCCTTCGTGGCGCGGCACTCGGAACTGCTCGGCCACATCAAGCTAGAGGGCACCGCGGAGGGTTGCGAGATCACGGCTGAGAGCCTTCGCCAAGCCGCTCAAAAATACCTCTATGCCGTCAAACAAGCCGGCGAGGTCTACCGCACGGTCGAGAAGGCCAAGGGGAAGGGAACCTTCATCCCCGAAGTCTCGATGGACGAGACCGACACCCCGCAGAGCCCGGCGGAACTGCTCATTATCCTCGCTGCGATTGCGGACGAAGGCATTCCGGTCCAGACGATCGCGCCCAAATTCAGCGGCCGTTTCAACAAGGGCGTCGACTACATCGGCAACGTCGACCAATTTGCTCGCGAATTCGAGCTCGATATTGCCGCCATCAACTATGCTGTCCGTCATTACGGGCTGCCCCCGAATCTAAAGCTGAGCGTGCACTCCGGCAGCGACAAGTTTTCCATCTATCCCGCCATCCATGCAGCGATGAAGAAGTTCGATGCGGGCGTGCATCTGAAGACCGCCGGGACTACATGGCTCGAAGAGCTGATCGGCCTGGCCGAGGCTGGCGGTGACGGACTTGCCCTTGCCAAGGAAGTTTACGCGGAGGCATTCGCTCATCGCGAAGAACTCTGCGCGCCATACGCGACGGTCATCGACATCGATCCGGCAAAACTTCCCTCGCCCGCCGATGTGAAGGACTGGACCTCCGAGCAATACACGTCAGCGCTGCGGCATGTCCCCAGTGCGAAGGCCTACAACGGCAGCTTGAGACAACTGCTGCACGTGGGTTTCAAGGTCGCCGCGAAGATGGGACCGCGCTACCTCGACCTGCTCGAATCAAACGAAGCCGTGATTGCCAAGAACGTGACCGAGAACCTCTATGCCCGGCATATTACACCGGTCTTTCTCGGCAAGTAATCCCAGACGACGCTAACAGCAGAGGCCGCGAGCACTTGCCGCGGCCTCTCTTCTTTTGCGCTTGAAACCTACTGCAGCTTGACTTCCGCTCCAGCAAGTTTCTTGATTCCCTCACCCTCCGCCGTCTTCACCTGCACGTTGGTGCCGCTCACCTGCGCATAGCTGATCGGCAGGCCTTCCTTTGCCTCGATCTTCACGTTACGCAGCGTAACGTTGCGAACCGGCGCCTCGGGCAGCCCTGCAATCACGCCCGCGACCGCGCTGCCCGTGGCGTTCAGATTTTCGATCGTGATGTCGTGAAAGTGCGGCGTCAGCCGCGTCACCGGCTGCGGTGTTTCTGCGTCCGGAGGCAGCATCTTGGGATAGTACTCGCTGATCACCAGCGCATTCTTCACATCCTTCATATCGATATCGCGAAAGAAGAGATTCCCGATATCGTTGCCGCGGTCGCGATTGGCCTTGACGCGAATTCCGTTATCGGTGCCCTCGAAGTGAATCCGCTCCGCGCGAATATTCAATGCGCCGCCGGCAACCTCGCTGCCGATGGAAAGACCATGCCCATGCAGAAAGGTGCAATCGGTGATCGTGATATCGCGGCTCGGATCATCCGGCCCTGGCGAGCCGATAGCTCCCGACTTGATGGCAATATTGTCGTCGCCCACGTCGGCAAACACATGCTCGATCTTTACATGGGACGAAGAGAAAGGATCGATCGCATCGGTGTTGGGCGAAGGCATCGGCGCGAGCACCCTGATATTCCGGATCGTCACATCGTCGGAATAATAAGGCACCAGTTGCCACATAGGAGAGTTCTGAATCGTCACGCCTTCGACCAAAATGTGCTTGCAATGATCGAAGACGACCAGCCGGGGTCGCGGATGATCGGAGCCCATCACGCCGGCGTTTTTGATCTTGCGCGCCATCGCCCACCACGGCGCTCCCGCCCCGTCGATCACGCCCTCGCCCGTGATTGTAATGTTCTCGGCGTTCGTCGCGCTCACCAGCGACTGCAATCCCGGCTCGCGAAACTCTGTCTTGGCTGGATAGTCGGTTGCATCCAGCGAGCCCTGGAGCGTAGCCCCCTTGTCGAGTTGCAGCGTGATATTGCTCTTCAGCACGATCGGCGCGCTCAGATAGGTGCCGGCCGTCAGCCTCACTGTGCCGCCGCCGCGCTTCTCGCAATCGTCAATCGCGCTCTGAATGGCGGCCGTGTCTTTCGCGACTCCGTCGCCTTTGGCGCCATAGGCGCGCACACCGCAGTTGGCGGGAGCGGCAAACGCACTTGTCTGTATGACCGCAGCTCCGGCGATCAGCAGAGAGAATAGAAACAACGACGGAAACCCCAATCGGCGAATCATCGTGATAGACCCCTTCAGCAATCGGATTACTTCCCATCCATCATACCCGCACAGGGCTCAAGTGGTCATACCACATCTTTCGGCCGCGAGCGCTTTGACGCCACGCAGATCGATTTTTCCGGTCCCGAGAACCGGCAATGCGCCGATATGGAAGAACTGGTTCGGCCGAGGCTTCCAGAGTGCGGGCAGATCGCATTGCGCGAACTTCTCCAAGATCGGAGTAAGTTTCTCCTCAGGCAATGTGTACAAGACCACAATGCGCTCGCCCTTCTTCTCGTCGGGCAACGAAGTCACGGAAAAGACCTGCTCTGTAACTTCGGCTAACTCGTGTAACTTGTCCTCTATCTTGACGTGTGGAACCATCTCTCCGCCGATCTTGCTGAAGCGCGAGAGACGGTCGGTGATGGTCAGGAATCCATCCTCCTCCATCATCGCCACATCGCCTGTCGTGTACCATCCATCGCGCAACACCTCGGCGGTCTTCTCGGGTCTGCCGAGATAGCCCTTCATCACATTCGGCCCTTTCACAAGCAGCATCCCCGGCGTCCCTGGGGTGACCGCCTCGCCCGTGTCGAGATCGACGACTTTGACTGTGACGCCAGGAAGCGGATGCCCGATCCTGCCTCGTCTCGCACTCACCTGTCGGAATCCCGGCGCGCGAAAATCGCGACCATTTACGGTAACGACCGGCGAGCACTCGGTGCAGCCGTAACCCTCCAGTGGACGAATCCCGAAGATGTCTTCAAAGGCCAGAGCAACACGCTCCGGCAATTTTTCCGCACCGACTAACACGTACTGCAGACTGCCAAAACTCTCTGGCGAGCATCGCTTCATGTAGGCCTGCAAGAAGGTCGGAGTTGCGATCAGGAAGGTGACCTTATATCTGCCGACCAGCTCGCCAATCGCTTTCGCGTCCAGCGGATTGGGATGATAGACGACACCAACACCGTTGACCGCGGGCATCCAAAGTCCAGCCATGAATCCAAAGGAATGGAAGAAGGGCAAGATGCCGAGTATCTTGTCTCTGCCTCCAAGCATGAAGACCTGCGAAACCTGCTGAATATTCGACACGATGTTGAAGTGCGTCAGCATCACGCCCTTCGGATCGCCCGTGCTGCCGCTGGAAAAAATGACGGTCGCCAGATCGTCGATGGCAGATCCGGAGGAGCTGCGCTTTGCGCCGATTGCCTTGTGCAGCATCCATTGCGGGGTGAACCACGCAAGCGCAATCGAAACCAGCTTCTCTGTGACCCGCGGCGCCTGCAGTGCATCTTCGAGAAAGAGCCTTCGCCCCGGAATCTCCAGCTTAGGAAAGCGCTCGACGAAAGTCTTGGATGTGATCACGAGATCGATCTCGCACTGCGCGGCGCACGACGCGATCGTTTCGCTCGAAGCGGTGTAGTTCAGATTTACCGGAGTTCGGCCCAGCATCATGAGCGCATAGTTGGTGAGCGCTCCGCCGACGGACGGCGGCAGCAAGAGGCCAATCATCTGGCGCTCGCCGGTTTGCGAACGCAGCCTGCGAGCAATGTAAATCGCCTTAATGAGCGCGGAGCCAAAGCTCACCTTGGGAGTCTTGCCGTCGGCCATCATAAAACGCAGCGGGAAGCGCCGCGCTGTGCGAACGAAGGCGCGGTCGAGCGTTTTCATGCGCCGCTTGCGCTGCTGGAATGCCTCGGCCTGCAACTCCTGCACCGCGTGTCGCACCGCAATTGCTGTCGAAGTCGGAACCATCGGCTGCCCAAAACTCACGGTAACTGGATAGGGAATGCGTTGCGGTATCTTCCACAAGAATCGTCCGCGGGCAAAGCTGAAGATGCTGCCCCAAACCCCGTCGAGATTCACCGGAATGATGGGAGCATCGACGCCCTTCATAATCCGCTCAAGCCCGCGGCGGAATGGAAGCAGTTGGCCGGTCCGCGTGATCTGGCCCTCGGCAAAGATGCAAACAATCTCGTCGTCGCGCAGCGCGTCGCTCGCGGTGCGCAGCGAGCGAATCATCTCACGGGGCCGCTGTTCGCTCGAAATGGGAATCGCCTTCATCGCCTTTGCGAAGGGCTTGATGAACTTGTTGTCGTAGATTCCCTTGTACATCAGGAAGCGAATCGGCCTGTCCGTCGAGGCGATCAGCAACAAGACATCCACAAACGACATGTGGTTGCAGACAAGCAGAGCGGCCGTCTTGTCCGGGAAGTGATCGCGTCCAAGCACCTTCACTCGATAGACCGTGTGCGTGAGGAAGAAAAGAACCAGCCGACCAAACCACTCCGGCAACAACATCAGCACATAGACCGTGCCAGCTCCGGTGATAAACGAAGCGGCGACGATGACTCCGCTGGGGTTGAGATGAATGAAGGCAGTGAATATGTAGTAAACACCCGAAGACAGCGCGATTCCTACAAACGACAGTAGATTTGCAGCGGCGATGATGCCGCCCTTATCTTTTTCTGCCGGCCGATGCTGGATCAGTGCATTCACTGGAACCGCATAGAATCCCGCCCAGAAGCCAAGAAGGCCAAGCAACACCCCGGAGCCGAGCAAGCCAACATGCATGCCGCCCAGCGCAAAGCCGGTTGCAGTCATTCCAATCGAGCCGAGCGGAATCAGTCCATACTCGATCTTGTTTCCGCTGACGAGGCCGGCAATCATGCTGCCGATGCCGATACCGATTGCCAGAGCGGCATTCAGATAGCCTGTCTTTGTTTGGCCGACGTGCAATACATCCGGTCCATAGACGACCACCGTCGAAAACAGCAGCGAGCCCAGGAACCAGAAGTAAGTGTTGCCGAGAACAGCCAGAAAGAGCGCCTTGTCACGGCGCATGAGTCCGATCTGCTGCCAGAGGTCGCCGAGGAAGTTGATCTCGTACCGCTTGTCTGGCGCAGCCGCAGGAACCCGATCGATGCCGAGGCTGGTGAAGAATCCAACGACAGCGAGCGCCAGAAGAAAGTAACCCGCATAAACCTCGCGTCCATGGAAGTGCTCGGCCATCGCAGCGCCGGTCACCGTGCCGACAATAATCGCGAGGAAGGTTCCCAGTTCGATAACGCCGTTGCCCCACGACAGACGCTTGGCGGGCAACAGCTCCGGCAGCAGGCCATACTTTGATGGCCCAAAGAGAGCCGCCTGAGTTGCAACCAGTCCGAGCGCGACCAAGGTAATCGACCGCGACTGCAACGCCAGTCCCGTGGTTGCCACGGTCATGGCCGCGATCTCCATTCCTTTGGTCCAGAGCGTAACTCGCTGCTTGCTGAACCGATCGGCGAGCCAGCCACCCGTCATGCTGAAGAGTACAAAAGGCATGGAGAAGAGAAATGTGACGAGAGAGACAAAGCTGGAGCGCGCATTGCCCGCCAGCCCCATGCCGACAACCATCGCCAGCAGCAGGTTTCGCAGCACGTTGTCGCTGTAGGCGCCCTGAAACTGCGTAACGATGAGCGCCCAGAAGCCGCGTTCGCCGCGCTCGGGTACGAGCGTCTCAGGCAGCGCTTCGGTTTTTCCTTGCAAATCGGATTCGGTCATATAGGTTGATTAGCTGAGTGCAGTCGATTATAGCGCGGGCCGACCTTTCCCAACGGCAGAACCTCCGACGAAATTCAAGCTCAGAGAATCAACGTGCCCTATGACGCAAAAATCTCGTGCAAGAAACCTGAACTTCCTCGTTCTCCTTCTTGAGGGCTGCAGTCAACGGAACAAGGAGGATGCAATGAAATCGTTTTGGAGCCTGTGGAGTCGAGGTTTGCACGTCGGAGCAAAGATGAGTATGGCCGCTGGAGTGGGTCTGCTGCTGGCGATCCCGGTAGCCGCTGGTGGTCCCGTCGATCAAGGCGGGTTCAAGGTATTGCCAGGCATCGTCCGCGGCAATCTGGCCATTTTCCCTGTCGTAACCAGCCACTCCTACGACACCTCGCAGCTGATAACGCTCGACGAAGGTGTTCGCTCGGGGCAGGTCACGGTGACCGAGGCCGGAGACGAGCGCGGCCTGGTTCGTCCTGGTCAGCAGATGCCGACGCGTCACGGGGGCGCCGAAGTCAATCGCCTTGTGCTCTACAACAACTCCAGCCGTCCGCTGCTTCTGCTTGCAGGCGAGATTGTAATTGGCGGCAAGCAGGATCGCGTGATTGGCTCAGATCGCATCGTTCCGCCGAACTCGGGTCCCATCGATCTCGGAGTCTTCTGCGTCGAGCCGGGACGCTGGGTCGCATCCAGTTCCGACTTTGGCTCGATGGGCGCGCAGATGGCGCAACCCAGCGTGCGCACGCCTGCGATGGCCGAGCGCGATCAAAGTCAGGTGTGGGCCAATGTGCGCGAATCGAATGCAAAGATGGCTCGCAATCTCAGCGCCTCGGAGACGGTGACCGTTGAAGCGACCACGTCCTATGCAAAGGTCTTTGAAAGTGCTCCGGTGAAGAAGGCTGTCTCGGCGTATGGCGGCATTGAGAGTGAGCAGGCGATCTTGCGCGAACTGCGCGCCAAAGGCGCGGATGGGGTGGTGGTTGCCGTTAACGGTCGAGTGCTGTGGGCCGATGTCTTTGCCAGTACCGACCTGCTCTCGAAGTACTGGCCAAAGCTCATGCGCAGCTATGTTGCCGAAGCAATGACCTCTGAAGATCGTGGTGCAAAGGCCGACCTTCAAGAGGCCGAGCTCTACATGAGCTTATTATCGGGAGGGCATCAGGTTGTCGAGACAGACCCGGATGTCTTCCGCCGCACCGAGATTGCGGGGGAAGGGTTTCGCGTCTTCGAGTTGACCGCATTGCTCCCCAAGACAGGATTTACCGTACATCTCACGAAGATTCGCGAGTAACTCGCCATCACTGGAGTTAGCATTGAGTTATCGCGGGGTAAAGAATGAGACGTAAGAGGCTCCTTTGGTGTATATGCGGCGTGTTGGCGTTCTTAGCTCTTTTTGGCATCTGGGAACGCCCAATCACCGGCCTCTACTTCAAGGGAGTCGTCCCCTTGCGGCTGCTTTTTGCAGGCGGCGAAAGCCGTCGGGTTACCGTCAATGGCCTTCGTATCCATTACGACGTACTTGGCCCTGTATCCGGTTCTTCTGTCGTGCTGGTGCATGGGCTGGGTGGACGCGCCGAAGAGTGGTTGAGCTTCGCGCGCTATCTCGCCAAGGCCGGCTATCGTGTCTACCTTCCCGATCTTCCCGGGTATGGCCGTAGCGAAAAACCTGAGAATTTTTCCTATTCAGTGCCCGATGAAGCAGCCGTTGTCGTCGGCTTCATGGATGCCATGGGTTTGAATCAGGTAGATCTTGGCGGCATCTCGATGGGTGGATGGATCGTGCAGATCGTCGCGCACGATCATCCCGAACGCATCAGAAAACTCATGCTCTTCGATAGCGCAGGGCTTCGCGAGCAACCTGCATGGGATACCCGGCTCTTCACGCCATCGAGCGCCGATGAGGTGCGTCAGCTCAACGCGCTGCTCTATCCCCGTCCGCTTCCGGTACCCGGATTTGTAGCTCGCGACATTCTGCGAATCACAGATCAAAATGGATGGGTGATTCGCCGTGCAGTAGCTTCAATGCTTACCGGCCACAATGTGTCAGACGATCTGTTACCTGAACTCAAGATGCCGGTACTGATCGTCTGGGGATCGGAAGACCGAATCTTCCCGCTTCATCAGGGCGAGAGAATGCACAGCCTGGTTCCTCAATCTCAATTTGAGGTCTTCCGCGGCTGCGGTCATCTTTCCCCAATGGAGTGCGCCAATCGGATTGGTCCACTGGCAGCGGAGTTCGCGAGACAGTAGCCTCTACCGCTCGTGCTTCTTCCAATGAAGCATATGGTGATCGTCTACCTTAATCTTCGCAGGCAGGGTGAGGCCGCAGGTTTTGCAGATCAGCACATCTTTGCCGATCTCCCAGTGAGTGCAGTCCTTGCATTTACAGACCAGAAGTTCAATCTCTTTTTTGCCGCTCATCTACAACCTCCTGAATTCTTCTTTTACTTCGCGCACAAAATCGGTGAATCGAGCCGTGGTGATAATGCCGGGCTGCCAGCAGAGATCCCTGTCAATCAGATTGTACTGCTTGATGATGTGGGAACCAGCGGCAGGGTTTCCATCTTCGCCGGGGCCATGGCCCATGAGCCAGAGATGGTCGGCGACCGAGCAGGCGGCAGTGACGTCGTGAGTGACCACGATGATGGTATTCAAGTCGTCCATATCAGAGACTTTTGCGATCAACTCGCAGGTCTTCTCAAGCATGATGAGGTCGAGACCGGAGAAGGGCTCATCCATCAGCAGGAAGTGTTCGCTGCAGAGGATCTGTTGAATGATGGCGCATCGTTGGCGCTGTCCGCCTGAAAGCTGGGCCGGATAAAGGTTGTATTTGTCGGCCAGTTCGAACTCGTTCAAGAACTCCATTACCTTGTCGCGGGCGGCCTTCGAATCCTTTTCTTTCTTCATCGCGCCCAACATGAGATTGCCGAGAACGGTACGATGTTCGAAGAGCGGATAACTCTGGGCAACGACGCCGACCTCGCCGGCCATCACCGGACGATCGAAGCCATTGACCGATACCCGGCCCGATGTGGGAGCGTGCAATCCGGCGATGATGCGGAAAAGTGTAGTTTTGCCGCAGCCGGAGGGGCCGAGAATACCCACCACCTGTCCTTGCACCCTACCCGGCACAACAATGTCGCGCACCTCCGCCGTTACGCCGCTAAGAATCGGCCGACCGTCATATTCAAGAGAGACGTTGTCGATCTTCAACAGTGTCTTGCCAAGGCTATATGCGGTCACCATTATTTACGCTCCAGCGTCAGTGACGCATAAGGGCAAGCCATATTCTTCAAGAACCCGATACTGACATCCTGAAAGAGACCGAGCAGCAGGATGGTCAACTGAATGGCAAAGACCGCAGCCAGCCGGAAATGATGATTCTGGTCGAGCAGGACGGTGCCGACACCGCCTTCTGAGCGGACAATCCCCTCCACCATGGTCAGCATCATCCAGCCCATTGCAGCATTCTGACGGAGAACATCGAAGACCTGGTCGATCTGGCCCAGCACGATCACTTCCCAAACCACGCGCCATTCGCCCATGCGCAACGTGCGCGCAAGGTCAAACATCTCCTTCGGGACGCCGTTGATCACGTCGGCCATTCCTGTAACAAAGAAGACCGAAACCGAAAAGACGAGCAGCGAAAGCTTCAGTTCGTGTCCGCTCTTGGCCATCAAAGTGAAAAAGAATGTCAAACCGACCAACGATAGAAAGCGCAGCTTGCTAAGCAAGGCGACGATGGGCCGGAAAAAAGGCATCACCGTTGCATAGGCCAGCAGCAGCGTAACGACAGTAGACAACGCGATAGCCTGAATGTTGAGATAGAAGCTCGTGATCAGTTCCGCCCCGAGCCCCTGCTCCCATAACTCTCCAAAGGCGCTCAGAACCTCACCAGGTTTTGGCAATAAAACAAAGGGACTGAAGATCCAAAGCAAGATAACGATGGCAACCTGAAATGCGATCAGAATGCGCACTGCGTTCTTGTTCAGAACCGCATTGGGCGAGAAAACAGCTACGGCGTGATTCATAGTTTTCGCTTGCGTATAAGAATTCGGGGAGGTCTGCGGCCTCCCCGGTGTTGATGAAGATTATTGACCGATCTGAGTAATTTCAACGCGGCGGTTGAGGGCCTTGCCTCCTGATGATGCGTTCGAGGCGATGGGACTTTCGGAACCGTGGCCAGCGACCGACTTGAAGCGAGAATCCGGGAAGCTCAGCGGAGCTACCTGCTGGAAGTAGCGCTTCACGGCCTGGGCCCGCTTTTCGCTCAGCGGTACGTTGACTTGGTCGCTGCCCGCGTTGTCGGTATAGCCATCGATCTGCAGCGCCAACTGCGAGTTGATGGCCAGTGAATCTTTCAACTCATTCAACGTTGGAATGCTGTCTGGCAAAGGCTGATCGGAACCGCTGGCGAAGTTGATGTAGACGGCCTTGTGGCCGAGCACCTGACCGCTCTGGGCTTCTTTGGTATAGTCCACCGTCTCCGCGCTTGCGCCTTGCACTCCGCTGGTATTCAGCAATGCCTGGGCACTGAAAATGAATGAAGTATCAACCGCTTCTTTGTAAGGCGGAACAGGATTGTCCTTGAAGAGCTGCGGATAGTTCTGTGTCATGATCTTGCCGAAGGTCTCATAGGTGGCGCGCATATTGTTGTTATGCTTGCCGTCGAGACCGAAGTAATTGACGTTGTCCTCGAGATTGAAGACCGCCGAACCGCCCAGCATCTGGCCAGACTGCGGATCGCGGAATCCTGGATAGTACTTATACCAGTCGATATCGTGATCGTTGTAGAGGGTCCCCGAAATCTCGCCGGCCTTGCGGCGAACGGCGTCAAAGGCCTTCACCTGGTCGGCGGCCTGGAAGCTCGCAGCCAACAGACCAGATATCTCGTCGCGATTGTCGTTGAAGAACTTCTTGATTCCCAGAATCACGGCCGGCATCTGAGAAGCGTACTCGTGCGAGGAGATGATCTTTGCAGTGCCCGGTCGCCCATGCACGGCCTGTTCGTCGCCTGGGGTCCAGGTCACGACGCCGTCCGGGCAGACGCTCTTGGTTTCTCCCGTTGGCCGTCCATCCTTCACAACCTTGCGGTCTTCGCAGCGGTTGGGGACATAGACTTCGGTTACGGCCTTGATGTAGTCCTCGTCCGGCGCCGCGATCCAGTTCACCGCATCCGGGTCATAGGTCTTCAGATCCGGGTTGTTCTTCAGGCCATTTGACCCCAGATAGTTCAATGCGATATTCCAGTCGCCATCGCGAATGACGCCGACCACGGTCTTGCCCTTCATGCTCTGTGGATTCGTCTTCCACTCTGGCGGGCCGAGCAGCGCATCCTCGCCGTTGGAGCGGCCCACTGCGCCGATGATGACCGCCTGGTAATCTGGTCCCAGCTTCTTCAGTTGCGGATTCAGATCGGCCATCCACTTGCCGCCGCTGTCGCCCATGACGACCAGCGCCACTGCACCGGTTGAGCAGGTTTTTTCGCCGTCGTGAAGTTGCTTGGCGCAGGCCAGCAGATCGGCGCTCATCTGTGTGTTGGAATCCTGGCGGTGCAGCGTCAGGTTCACGCCGTTCTTATCCATCAGCGAGTTCTTGGTCGTATCCGCGCCGCCGTTGGCGTAGATCAGTGCGAACATCGCATTCCACTCCCAAACGTCGAAGGGGATATGCGTCGCCTGAACATTGGCCGGGGCGGTGGATGGGTATTCCAGCGCCTTTACATTGGCCACCTGCGCCTCTTCTTGAGGCGGAAGGGTCACGCGGGAGGCGACGATCGACTTCATAATGCCGGGTGTCGGAATCAGCCCGTGCTGCATGGCGGAACGCAGTCCAACAACTGCGCCCGCACCCACGACCACGATCAGGAATAGCTTGGCTTGCGGCTTCAAACGCGGCATTTCTATCTTCCCTTCGGTGAATTCTCGGTTCGTTGCCTACTTGAACATGTTGTCGTAATCGCTGCCCTGCTTTGCGCTCGACGCGGCTACGCTGGATAAGGTCGTCGGCATCTTCAACGGCTCCGGCGTTTCCACTCCCGGAATTTGAATCATGTCCGCGCCGGTGGATTGATTGCCCGATGTCAGCAGCTTCTGGTTGAACTCGGCAAACTTGGCCGCCGCTTCGTCCGCAGCCGCGCCGGATTCAATCTGGTCGTCGGTCAGCAGCTTGTCGGTATAACGCGAGAACTCGCGAATCTCGCCCAATGTGCGTGACGTGTCGTCTTCGAGATAGTCGAGAGCCATATCGACCATCTTCAATTGCTCCGGGTTGCCGCGCAGCAACTGCTGACCCACGCCGAGAGTGGCCTTGGCATCCAGAATCATCTTGCGCTGCTCGGCGAGGAAGTTGACCTTGTTCTCTGTCCGCTGGATCTTGCTATCGGCAATCTGCGACCAGTGCTGGAAGGTCTTCAGCATCTTGCCGGTCTGATCTTCCAGTGCCTGTAGCTGCTTGACGCCCTGCATCAGCATCCCGGCCTGCTCCAGGAAGGTCTGGCCCTCCAACGAAAGCCGTTCCTTTTCCATAGGATCGCTGGCGGCAGCAGCCATCTGCTGGGCCTTGGCAGCTTTGTGACCGAGCGTCGTAATCTGGTCGTTCTTGGCGGCGATGCTGCGCTGGAGCCTCTCATCGCTGCCGGCAAAGCGCTGCAGCGTCTGGTCGAGTTGATATTTGGCCTTCTTCATGTCATCGAGGTTGTTGCGAAGAATGCCAATCGGATCGGTCTCCACCACCCACGAAGCAAAGAATCGCACCACGTTCTGGAAGAGATTCGAAACTGCAGTGCGGAAGGTCGGATTGAAGACCAGCCAAAGGACTGCCACCAGCACCGCGCCCAATGCGACGGCGTGAAGCGTGTCCTGCAATAGCGTGATCAGGTACGGCAGAATGACATACAAGCCGAATGCGCCGCCCAGGATCAGGGCTGCAAGCACGACCATGCCGAATGGCCCTTCCGGCCGCTTCCAGAACGATTTCGGCGTATAGTTTTGCAGGTTCTGGGTAAAATTGGGAGTTACTGGCGAAAGGCCCATAACGTTCTCTTATCCTTTCAGCAGCGAGGCGTAGAGCGCCTTCTGCTGTTCGAGTTCGCTGCTACGGCGCTGTACAGCTGCCTCAAACTGACTCTGCGCATGGGTCGATTTTCCTTGCGCCTCCACCAGTTCGTTTGAGAGCCGAGCCAGCTCCTGCTGAAGTTCTGTGATCTGTTCGGTGATCTTTTGAATCTGGTCTTGCCTGCCCGAGACCTCGCGCGCGGCGAATTGCTGCGCCTTCTGGCCAAAAGCATCGTGTTCCTGCTGAAGCTTTGACTTCAGCGTGTCAAACGCTCCCAGAATCCCGTCTTCCGTCAATCCCGCTTGCGCCGTCGCTTGCAACACCGCGGTCTTGAACTTCACATTCGAAGGCATCACCGAATCTGGAATCGCCTTGAGAGGATCGAGAAACTTGTGGATCGTCGCGGCGGTGGGTGTGCTCTCAAAATCTGTCTTCGAGAGCAGCGTCTGGTATACCGAGTCGCTGTCGGGCACTACTCCCGCGTCGATCGGAAGCGCATACGATGCCGGCGAAGCTGCGCTCTCAACGGCTGGCGCAGCCAGAGGCGCTGAAAACGCCGTGGCGTGAGGCGCTGGAGTATGCTGTTCCGGTTTCGGCGGATCCTCTTCAAAGGCTACGGATTTGAGTGTGTCGAGAAATCCATGTTTGCCGGTCATAACCCTCCCCCCAGAGTGTTACTCATCATTACAAAGAGGTGTTTTGCGTCGTGCGGTGTCGCGGAAAGAATATACTGGCGCGACCGCTGACGGCAAGGGAATAATCGCGTTTTCAGGCTGTGACCATGCGGCAGGCCGAGATATCGATCGTCATGGCAAATTGCAATTTCCGCACACAGATTGCAATGTGAGCACGATCACTCCAAGGCACTGAATATGGCCTGAAAAACTTACTTCCTCTGCTATACTTCCCGCCATGGATAATCGCACGCTTAGAGACGCAGGAGGCACACCAGGCGGCCTCGGTCATTTTGTTCTGGGCTTCATCATGACCTGCATCGGCGGATACCTGCTGATCAATCAGGTGGTGGTCATGGGCTCCTTCTGGAACTTCTATGGTGAAAGCACCTTCGGCATCACGCTTATCCCGATGCTCTTTGGCATTGGGCTGATCTTCTGGCGTGGTAGAAGCATCCTCGGCTGGGTTCTCACGATCGGCGGCGCGCTGTTTATCCTTGCCGGTATCCTTGCCAACCTGCACATCTTTTTTCGCCCCACCAGCCTCTTCAATACGATTGTGATCCTGGTGCTCTTCGTCGGAGGACTCGGATTCATCGCTCGCGGAGTCCGGCCGCACGGGCAGCAGTCCGGCGATTAACGCCGCAGGAGAGCGCCGCAGTTTCAAGCTTCTAACTAGAACGATCCAAAGAGCTGACTGACCGCTCCTCCCTGGGATAGGGTGACACGGCCAGCTGACCCAACAAGAGTCAGAATCCCCTTCGGCGAAACGATCGCCCTGGTCGCGACACTATACCGTAGTGACATTTGACAGGGTTGTGCTAAGCTGTGGCGGAGTCGCGGCAGCCCTTCCCGAACGATCCCTGGCGCCGGCTCAAGACAACTCTCTCATCGCTCAACGAATACGGTGTCTAACCGCATCCTCATTGTCGAGCATCCACAGTCCACTCCCCACTGTGGCGGGGAACAGGCTGTCGTCGCCCAAGAGTGGAAGAACGCCCGCCGCGCGCTGTGGCATTCTTTCTCTCCAGAGGATCTGCGCGCGATGAAAGACTGCCTGCTGATTGCATGCGCCGTGCCGTGCGACAGCAAGGTGGCAGCTTTCTTTCAATGGCTGCGGAGTAATCCTGTCTCGGTTCCGATCTTCGCCATTCTGCCGGCCGACAATGGTGACTTGCTCCGTCTTGCCACCGAAACAGTCGACGACTTTTTGCTTTGGCCAATCCGCCCCGAAGAGCTGAGAACCCGGGTTGCTCGCCTTCTGGGGCCAGGAACTCAGGCTCTGACCGACATCCAGGCGACCCTGGCCGCCGAAATCGGGCTCGGACAGCTTGTGGGACGGGATCCTGCCTTTCTGAGCGCTCTCGCACAGATTTCGATCTTCGGCGCGTGCGATGCACCCGTGTTGCTCACCGGCGAGACGGGGACAGGCAAAGAGCTCTGTGCTCGCGTTACTCATCTGCTCAGCAAGCGCCACCGCGGCCCATTCATTCCGGTCGATTGCGGAGCACTGCCGGATCACCTCTTCGAAAACGAGCTTTTCGGCCACTCCCGCGGCGCGTTCACCGATGCGCGCTCCGATCAGAAGGGCCTGGTCTCGCTGGCTCACGGCGGCACCTTATTCCTCGACGAGATCGATAGCCTGTCTTTGCCGGCACAAAGCAAACTGCTGCGCCTACTGCAGGAACGCGTCTATCGCCCGCTGGGTTCGGAGGTCTTCAAGCAGGCTGAGGTAAGGATCATCGCAGCGACCAACCGCAATCTCGAGGACCTGGTCAAACAGAAGACCTTTCGCTCAGACCTCTTCTTCCGCATCAATGTTCTGCGAATTCACCTGCCGGCCTTGCGCGAGCGCCGCTCCGATATTGCACTGCTCTGCCGGCATTTCATCGATGAGATCTGCAAGACAAATGACCTGCCCAGAAAAGTTCTCTCCCCGGCGGCGGCGAGCAAGCTCGAACAGTACCCCTGGCCCGGTAACGTTCGCGAACTGTATAACTCGATGCAGCGTGCCGTGCTCTCCTCACCAGGCACACAGATTGCCGCTGCTGTCTTTCCTTTGAACTTATCCGATGACGACGCCGAACCCGGCATTGGCGACGCGGCATGCCTGGGCTTTCGCAGCGCCAAGCTTCACGCCATCCAACACTTCGAGCGCGAATACGTGAAGCAGATGATGGAGAAGCACAACGGCAATGTGACTCAGGCTGCCCGCGAGGCCTGCAAAGACCGCCGCGCCTTCGGACGACTGGCGCAGAAGTATCGCATTCTCGGCGCGTCCGAGTGACGGGTCATCCCCATCCCATCCGGGTCATTTCCGTCCCACCCTCCTGAATTGAGCTATTTTCACTGCGGCTGCGGCTCTCTCCTCGCCCGCTCCGATCATTCGCCGGGACAAAAGCATCCCTCCTTCTGCTCGAACCACCACTCTGTCATCCTGTAACTCGCTCATTTCTCGTCTGTGGGTTCTTCGCGCGGAGTGGCATGCGATGTGCATACCACTCCGTCAAGGGCGAACTTGTTGTGACAGACAGGATGCCTGAAAAAATGGCTGTGGCCAAGCAAATCCTGAGCTATTTCCTACGCAATCCGGATGGGGCAGACAGCCTGATCGAGCTTGCGCGTTGGCGGCTTATGGAGGAGCGAGTCCGGATCACCATCGAGGAAACCCAGGCTGCGCTCGCCTGGCTCGTCGAGGAAGGCTATGTGCAACGGGAGGAGAGAGTCGGAACGGAGAGTCTCTTTCATTTGAACCCGGCACGCGCACAGGACGCGGAAACGCTGCTTAGCAAAGAGAAGGGCGACTGACCTGAACGCAGTGAAGGCAAGAGGAGAACCAAGTGGCTGACTATCAAGCCGTATTTGCTGTGGGGGACGCGCTCGCCAAGTTCCTCAACAACAACTACGACCCCACGGTCGTCGGGTTCCCCTGCAACTTCAAGCTGGTATCGAGCGCAGAGATCGCCAACGAAGACACGACCAAGCTCGACAAGACCGTCTCGCTCTTTCTCCACCGCATGACGACCGCCGAGCATTATCGCAACGTGACGCGACTCTACGATGCGCCCTTTGATCAACCGGTCCTCTATCTCGATCTGCATTATCTGATCTCTTATTGGGACGCATCGGCAGAGGGGGCCGAGGCAGAACAGAAGATTCTCGTTTGGACGATGCAGCAGTTGCAATCCAATCCGAACCTCGATGCCTCGGTGCTCTCGCTCTCCTCTTCGGCGCCGGGATGGACCAAGTCCGATTCTGTGCAGATCATCCCCGCCGACTTGAGCCTTCAAGACATCCTCGATATCTGGGATGGCCTCGGCCCGAAGTATCGCCTGACGGTGGGCTACGTCGCGCGAGTGGTACGGGTCGACCGCACGATCACTCCGGGTCTGCCGGTTGTGGCCACCCGCTTTCAGATGCAAGAGATTCAACTCGACGACGGAGGCGGCGCATGATCGCACAGCAGATCGAAAACGTCGACCGTCGCATTCTGGGAGCGTTTGTCTGCGTGGATGCCATCACCGGCAGCTCGGTGGTTCCAGCGATCCCAGTCACCACGACGCAGTGGACGGTGAAGCCCAACCGCAACGGCGTCTATGTCGTCTTCGACGGACCAGGATTCGACCAGCAGACCGGAGAGTTCATTCCCTCTGGAACGTGGCCCAGCCCCGCGACCTTTGAAGTATCGTTGCAAGACCCGAGCCTTCGTTATCTTCCCCGGCGAGCCAACGTAAAGGCTCCCCAGCCGGTGCCAGCGTATCCGCCGGTTCCGAGTCCGCCCACCGAGGTCTTTGCGCCGCTTCAGATCACGGTCTACCCGTCGCCCGCCGGAGCGATCGGACCAAACTGGGCGGCCATCCACGCGTCGGTGACGGTTGCAGGGTCGAGCCCGCCGCAAGGCTTGCCTTGGGCTGTCTTGCAGATCGTGCAAAACAGCAACAACACCGTCTTGGCCACCGGACTGACCGGCCTCAACGGAGAAGCCCTGCTAGCTGTTGTCGGTCTGACCGTGCAGGCCAATACCGGAGGCGGCGGGCCTGTGACGATCTCGACGGTCGCAGCCACGATCAACGCATACTTCGATCCCAGCGTTCTCACGCAACCCGCCGGGTGGATTCCCAACCCGGATGACATTTTGACCACTCTCCCCAACCCCGCGTTCAAGTCCGCCAGCCAGACGGTCGAGCTTAGCTCCGGGCAGGAGGTGGCGATGAGTTTTGCAATTTCACTTTGAAGCAAACGAAGAAATCTGAAACCGAAGCGCGAGATGACACAAGCCAGGAATTGAAACAAGGAGGACCACCACCGTGCCCAGCTACCTAGCTCCAGGAGTGTATGTCGAAGAAACCAGTTTCAGCGCGCCGACAATTGAAGGTGTGGGGACCACCACCACCGCCTTTGCCGGACCGACCCTGACCGGCCCGGTCGGCGGCATGCCGTATGGCGGACTGCCGGCCAGCGGCAGCCCCACGGCAGGCGCGCCCGCGGGCGGCGTTCCCCAACTGCTGACCAGCTTCGGCGACTTCCAGAACATCTATGGCGGCTACGACGACCTGTCGCTGACCGTCTCGTCAACGAACGTGAATCCGGCCGCGATGGTCGACGTCAACTACATGGCGATGGCCGTCCAGGCCTTCTTCACCAACGGGGGCGCGGAGTTGTATGTATCGCGTGTCTTTTCGCCCAATGCCGGCTCGACGGCCGGCACCATCGATCCCGGCATCGCCACCTCTGGCACTGCTTCGGCGAGCGACGTAGTCGTCGCCGCGCGATTCCCCGGCGCCTTCCTCAACGGTCAATCGGTGACGGTGGCGTTGACCGCCTCTCGCCTGCTGAACTTCAACAACCTGGCCAATCTGCCGAGTGGATCGCTGCTTGGCGAGCCGGGAGCGGGAGACGGTGCACCAACTCTCTTCTCCAACGGGACCGGCGCCACCTTCCTGTCCAACGCCACCACACCGGCAGCGTTAACAGCGGCAAACTTCCCCGCCAAGCTCTTCCTGCTGACTGTGCAAGTGACGGCGCCGGGAGCAAACGGGCAGGAGATGGTCTACTCCGGTCTGGGACTCGATCCAAACCATCCCAGTTACATCGGGGACTCTCTCGGCGTAAATCCTCCGCGTCCGATCGATCAATTGCAAAACCAGATATGGTTCAATATTGGCAGTTCCATTTCGAACGCCGCAGCTCTCTTCGGCGCTCTCTTCCCCACATGGATCGACCCTTCAATCACACCCGCACCTTGGAAGGCCTCGAGTGCGTTCACCTCCGGACAGGTCATCCTCGACTCCCTCGGCAACATTCAGATTGTGACAACCGCCGGCACCTCCGGAGCGACTGCGCCCTCGTGGAATCCCAACTCCGGCCAGACCACTGCAGACGGGTCGGTGACCTGGACGAATCATGGCCCATGGCATCCGGTCACCATCTTCACTCTTGGCACCGGTAAGAACGGCGCGACAGAGGGCGATGACGGCGCCGAGCCGATGGCGACCGATTACACCACACCGCTCCAGTACCTGCAAGCCCTAGAAGACATCGCCATCGTTGCGACGCCAGGCTCATCGATCTACGCAGACAACGAGGACATCATGATCGGCAGCCTCATTCCGCACGTCGAGGCACAGCGCGCCTATCGCGTCGCGATTCTCGAGGCCGGCCCGAATCTGCTCGACTCCGATTACGAGACCGTCCGCGCCCAGATCGACTCCAGCTACGCTGCGCTCTATGTACCGTGGGTCTATACGCCCAATCCGCTGGCCGTCGCGGGCACCTCGTCGCCGGCGCAAATTCTCGTGCCGCCCTCGGGCTTCATGGCCGGCATCTATGCGCGCAGTGACACACAAAACAGTGTGGCCAAAGCGCCTGCCAACGAAGTGGTGCTGGCCGCTGTCGACTTCGAGCGCCACATCAACTTCGCCGAGCAGACGGTCCTCAATCCGCTGGGCATCAACTGTCTGCGCTTCTTCCCCGACCGTGGCTTCCGCGTCTGGGGCGCGCGCACTGTCAGCTCCGACACCGAGCTGATGTACATCAACGTGCGGCGCTATCTCATCTATCTCGAACACTCGATCGACAACGGCACGCAGTGGGCGGTCTTTGAGAACAACGGGCCTTCGCTCTGGGCGCGGGTCACCGATTCGATCGACTCCTTCCTCAACAACGAGTTCGCCGAGGGCAACCTGCTGGGCACATCCCCGTCAGACGCCTACTTCGTCCGTTGCGATCGCACCACCATGACGCAAAACGATTTCGACAACGGGCGCCTCGTCTGCCTGATCGGTGTTGCGCTGTTGAAGCCGGCCGAGTTCGTCATCTTCCGTATTGGCCAGATGACGGCAACGGCGCGCAGTTAATCGAGTTTCGCTCAAATTATGGAGGATTTCGATGCCGAACCGTACCGCACCCTACCCATCCTATAACTACCTGGTCGATCTTAAAGGCCCGCGCGACCCGGAGAAGCCGCTGGGTGGCTTCTCCGACGTCGCCGGCCTCAAGACCGAACTGCACATCTCCGAATACCGCGATGGCAATGACAAGGCGAACTACGTCCACAAGTACTGCGGCATGCACACCAGCGGCGACGTAACACTGAAGCGCGGCCTGGTCGATACCTCAGATCTTTGGGATTGGATCACCGACGCCCGCACCAACGGCTCCTCTGCGCAGCGCGACGTAACTATCACACTACGCGACGAGGCCAACAACCCCGTGCAGATCTTCAAGCTCTATGCCGTGACACCCAAGGGTTACACCGGGCCCACGATGAGCGGCAAGGGCGCGGGCGACATCGCAATCGAAGAGCTGGTGCTGGCTCCCGAGACGATCGAGATCACCGCGGCCAGCTAGAACAGAAGCGCAATCGCTCCGAGAGAGTGCCATGAGCCGAGTTATCTTCGACAACCAGCCCGCTGCTCCGCAGTTGAACCCAGGCCGCGCCGATATCGCCTGCTTCGTCGGGCTTGTGCGCGTTCTCAATGGGGCGACTGTGCCTGCGGGCCTGGTACCGTGGCTCAAATCTCTCGGCTACAAAGACGCGCAGATTACCCCCACCACCGGCGACCAGCTTTTCCTGAACCTTCCAATTCTGCTCGAAAACTACCTTGCATTCACTTCTATCTTCGATGACGGCTCCGCGGGAAATGCCTATGGCACCGACTACGTCGCGACCGCGATACGCAGCTTCTTCGCGCAAGGCGGGCGGCGCTGCTATGTGGTTCGCGTCGGCGATCCGGTCACACCCACCGACACTCCGCAAAGCAAGGCCGCCAAGCTCCAGGCGCTTCTTCCGAATCCCGCCTTTGCGCCCGACATGGCGCAAAGCTGGACCGGCATCGGCAGCCTGGCTGCCCTCGAAGATGTTTCATTCCTCTCGGCGCCCGATCTGCCAATCCTCTGCGCCTCTTCGCAAGATGGAGCGATCGGGCAGCTTCCCGCAGCTCCCAGCGGTCCGGAAGAGTTTGTTACGTGCTCCCAAGGCGACATCACTCCGCAACAGTACCGAACCTTCCCGTCACCGGCTCCGCGCTTGAAGTCCAGCGACTATACGACCTGGGCAACGAGCGTGGCAACGATTTTGAATTATCTCGCCAGCGGCAGCCTCACCAATCAGCTTCATCTCCGCGAGATTCAGTTCATCGCAGCTCTTCCCATGCCGCAGGATCTCGACCCGGCAACCGCGGCCGAGAATCCTTCGAGCTCAGAGATTGCGCAAGACCTCCACGAGATGATCGCCGCGCAGATGCCAGAGGCCGCGCCTCCTCCCGGCATGGTTCCCACCGGCAATATCTCGAGCGCGTTTTTGCAGCTCGGCTATCCGTGGTTGAAGACCTCCGGCTCCGGCGTGCTGTTGGAGTCGCTTGAGCCTCCCGATGGCGTGCTATCGGGCTTGCAGGCGCGCAACGCGCTCACTCGCGGAACCTTCACGAGCGCAACGAAGATCGTACCGGCCGAAGTCTACGACATCGAGCCGGCGCTTCCCGCGCAAGAGATGATCACCTCTGCGCAACCGCTTGTCTGGAACCCCAGTGCGCCACCGGTGCCGCCCAAAGCACTGATCGAGCGAATCAGTCTCTTCGGCTTCACGCCGTCGGGCTTGCGCCTGCTCTCGGACGTGACGGCCTATCCGGGTGAGAGTTACCGCTCGGCCCCGGTCAATCGTCTCGTCAACGTCATCTGCCGCGCCGCCCGCCGCATGGGCGAGAGTGCGCTCTTCCAGCAGAATCGACCGGCCCTCTGGGGACGCGTGCAGCGCTTCCTGCAAAACCTGCTAACGCGCTTGTGGAGCCTCGGCGCGCTCGACGGCACATCGGTGAGCGACGCATTCAGCGTGCGCTGTGACCGCACGACAATGACGCAGAACGATTTCGATAACGGGCGGCTCATCGCGCTTGTGACCTTCACAGCTGCGGCAACCATCGAGACGATCACCGTGAAGCTGGCGATGGAGACTAGCGGGGCCAGCGTTCAGGAGATCACAGCCAATCTGGCGGAGGTGGGCTGATGGCCACAAGCGCTCCAATTCCGCTGCATGTCTTCCGCTTCCAGGTGGACTTCTTCACCGACTCGCTCTCTGACGATGGCAGCCACGAGCAGTTCCCGGTCTGCTCCGGCGCATTTGCGGAATGCACCGGCCTCGAAGCGACGATGGAGCCCAAGGTCATCAAGGAAGGCGGACGCAACTACGGCGCGGCGCAGAGGGCCGGAGGCACGACCTTTGCAACTGTCGTGTTAAAACGCGGCATCAGCACCAACCAGAACCTCTATCAGATCTTCAACTCGGTGAGCACCGGAACCTTTGCCCCGCGCATGCAGGTCACCATCAACCTCTTCGACAACGACGGAACCGCCATTCAGTTCGCCTGGCAACTGGATAAGGCGATGCCCATCAAGTACAAGTTCTCCGACCTCAACGCGAAAAACGGCGAGGTCGGCATCGAGGAGTTGCATCTCGTTCACGAAGGCCTGTGGTCGGTGACGCCCACAACGCAGCAGCTATAAGCCTATGCCCCAGCAACCGCCCATCGTCGCCAAGGCCACACTGACCGCACTGCCCAACGGCAAGCCGGTCCCCGTGCACTTCAACCCAGCGTCGCTCGTCTACTCGGTTGAAAACTCGGTGGCGCAGCAATCGGGCAATCCGAAGAAGGCCCAATACGTCGCGCAGTTCTCGGGCAAGCTGACCATGGATTTGCAGTTCGACACCACCAACGACGGCTCCGATGTGCGTCTGGCAACCAATCAGGTTGCTCTCTTCATGCAGGCCTCGGGCAATGCCTCGGCAGCCGCGCAAAATGCAGCCCCGCCCAGCGCCAACGGCAATTCCTCGGGTCCGCCGCCCAAGGCCCCGCCCGTGCTGATGTTCCAGTGGGGCACCTATCAGTTTCAGGGAATCATGGACTCCTTCAAGGAGACCATCGACTTTTTCTCCAACGACGGAGTGGCCCTGCGCGCGCTGGTCAGCATTGGCCTCTCGCGCCAGGATCAGGTCTTCGACGAGGGCGCAAATCTCTCCGGTCCAACTGACTCCGGCAGCCTGGTTCCCAGTTCGAGCGACGACAGCGCGCAGTCGATGGCGACGCGCGGCGGAGATCCCAGCGCGGCTCGCCAGCTAGGCGCGGACAATGGCCTGGAAAGCCTGCGCTTCACCGGCGGAGCCTCATTGCAAGTCGGTGGCGGCGGCGGTGTTCAACTCAATCCCCCAACAGCATTCGTCACCGCTTCCTCGGCGGCCGGCGCGGGAATGGGACTTGGAATTTCGGTTGGAGCATCGGCGGGCGCCTCTGGTGGAATCTCCCTCGGCGGCGGCATCGGAATCTCGGCCGGTGCTTCGGCAGGCGTGTCGATTGGCGTGTCTGCCGGCGCTTCGGCAGGCATTCAAATTGGAGGCCTGGGCCCCGTCTTTGGAGCCTCGTCCTCCGCGGGAGTGATGGCAACAGCCGGCGCCTTCTCCGGCCTGCAGACGGGACGCGCGTCAACCAGCACGACGGCAAATCTGAATCCACTGCAAATGTTGCCAGCAACCTCGGGCACAGATGTGGCCTCATACAGCGGCGCAAGCTTCAGTCTCGGCGGCGCGGCAAACAACACCGGCTCGTCGGGACTCTCAACCGATGTTGGGACCAACTTCAACTTCAGCGACCGTTTGACCTTTAACAGCGATGAGTAACACACGCGAGGCAACAGAATGGCAGTCACGATCGACGAGATGCATGTGCAGGTCCAGGATGCTCCGAAGGCGGCGAGCCCACCTGCGCCGACCGATGACAAAAAGAAAGATGTGAACTTGCACGAAGCTCTCGCAATGCTTCATGAACGCAAATTGAGATTGAAAGCGGATTGATCTATGCCGGAACAGCCACTCACTCAGAACGCCGTATACACCGCCATTCCGACCGTGCAGATTGACGGTCAGGCGAACGACAAGGTGACGGCTCAACTGCTCAGCATCGAGATGCGCGAGCAGGAGGGCGGCATGTCGTCGCTCGAGATGCGTCTGAGTAACTTCGGATCGTTCTCCTCCGGCCTTGCCGATCTGGTCTTTGAAGACGGAGCGATCGTCAAGCTGGGGGCTGCTGTTCTCGTCTATGCGGGCGATGCCAGTTCGCCGACAGAGATCTTTCGCGGCAAGATTACAGCGCTTGAGGGGCGCTACCCAGACGGTGGCCCTCCCGATCTTGTGGTGCTGGCCGAGGACGCGTTGCAGAGCGCGCGCATGAAGCGGCGGACGAAGAATTGGGACTCGACGACACTGACTGCGATTGCGCAACAGGTCGCTACGAATCTCGGCCTCACACCTGTGCTCAACGGCCTCGACACCAACATCGGCACGCAGCAACAGTTCAATGAGAGCGATCTTCACTTCCTGCGCCGATTGCTGGCTCGCTATGACGCCGACGTACAAGTCGTCGGTACTGAGTTGCACGCCTCGCCATGCAGCCAGGCACAGCGCAACCAAATCGAGATCGATCTAAATAGCCAACTGAAAGAGGTCCGCGTCATCGCTGACCTCTCACACCAGGTGACGCAGATAACAGCCACCGGCTGGGATTACACGCAGGGCCAGCGCATCTCTGTGAGCAGTTCTACATCTTCCTTTGGTCCAGGCTCGGGGCAGGCCGGCAAAGACTGGCTGCAACAGACATTGGGCACGCGCTCGGAACAGATCGCGCAACACACGGCGCTGACCTCTTCGGAGGCGCAGGCCCTTGCGGACAGCGAGTTCTCCCAGCGCAACCGCTCATTTGTTGTCGCGCATGGAGTTTCCGAAGGCAACCCCAACCTTCGCGTCGGAACCTATCTGCAGCTCGCCGGCTTGGGACCGCGCTTCTCGAATACTTACTACACTACCGCGACGGTCCATCACTTCGATACGCAAGGCGGCTACGAGACTCGATTCCGCGCCGAGTGCGCTTACCTGGGAGGTGGTTCATGAGCCGGCTTCTTCAGGAACAAAGTCTCGCGCTGCTCGGCACGGGCGCTTTTGTCGGCACCGTGGTCAACGTCAAAGACCCCGGCAACCTCAACCGCATTCAGGTGCGCGTATTCGACGTGGATGGGATCGCCGATCAGGACGGTGCAGTGTGGGCGCGCGTGGTGGTGCCCTTTGCCGGCGGTAACCGCGGCGCATTCTTCATCCCCGACGTGGGCGATGAAGTGCTTGTCGTCTATCTCGGCGGCGATTCGCGCTACCCCGTTGTTCTCGGCGGGCTCTGGAATGGCGCCGACAGCGCGCCGGACTCATTTGGCGGCTCCGGAGACAGCGTCGACCGCTGGACGATCACCGGCAAGGCGCGCACGAAGATTGCGATCATCGAAGACTCGACAGGACCGACGATTCAGTTCACGACCCCCGGCCAGCTTACCGGCAAGATGACCGATTCGGACGGTTCCATCGAGTTTTCAGACATAAATCAAACCTCGGTCCGCATCGACAGCAGTGGGGTCACGATCAACGCGCCGACCGCTCAGGTTCAGGTGACGGCCGCCGCCAGTATGACCATGACAGCGCCGATGCTGACCGTCGATGCGGCCATGGCAACCTTCAGCGGCGTCGTGCAATGCCAGACGATGATGGCCACGACGGTGGTGGCGACAACATATACGCCGGGAGCAGGCAACGTATGGTAAGTCACTACATCACCGTCCACGGGGTCGATATGAGCGGAACCGCGCAAACCCGGCCCGTTCTGCTGCAAATGAACGACGACGATTTCCCCGCACGCTTCCTCAAGGATCTCGCAACGCAGGAGCAGCCCCAGATCTCCAGCGCCACCCCCGTTGCGCTTTCTTCTCAACCACCTTATCCGGTGCTTTATCAGCCGGTGCAGCGCATGCTCAATGTCGCGATGGTCAAGCTGAACTGCGACACCCTTGGCTGTCCGCGCGTCGATCCCAAGCGCATCCTATCTGCCGGAGTGGTCGTTCGCCGCGCCTACCGTTGGCCTGGGGCAAACGGCTCTCCTGCCTGGGACGATGTGAACACCCTCGAAGGCTGGATGCGCGACTCAACCGGCAAATTCGGCTGGATGACTCTGGGGCCTAAACAGTGCGACCTCGATCCAGACCCCACAAAGCGCCCGCAACTCTCCTCGGGCCAGCCGGACATCGACAGCCAGTTGGCCCTGATGGCGTTAAGTGTAGCTTTCACCGAGAGCACCACGCCGGCCTTCGCTGCTCCCCCGGCAACGAACGCCAGCCTCAATCGCACGATTGTCTATGCGGTAGTTCCAACCTCCTCAAGCGATATCAGCGACACACAACCGTTGACGCCGCCGAATATCAACCAGGCCGGTCTCATCAGCAGCCTCCCCGCATTGCTCTACAGCCCCATGCCGGTCACCGCGCCTATTCCCGGAGTGACCGTGGACGCGCGCTGGATGAGCGATGACTTTCTGAATCTTCTTTATCCAAGCCCCGTAGTGACATCCTCGTCGACACCGCCGGCACCGATACCTCCTCAGCAACCGCCGATCCAGATCGCTCAATTTCAGATGTTCTCGCTCGCCTTGCGAATGCTCCATACAACCTTCGGCGCATTCGATCCCACCCCTCAAGGCGCAGCGATCCTGAACATCCTTAATAAGTACAACGTTCAATTCGACCCATCGGCCAACCCGCCCACGATGGCCATGGGCGATTTCTATTCATCGGCTAAGGTAGCACTGCTCGACTACGACGCATTCGCCACTCCCGCGGCCACAATGACCACGGTGACCATGCCGACGACGTGGGACGCAATCACTTCCGCCGATCAGACAGCTCTACTCGCAGCACTGACCTCCGCTTTGACCCCGAAATCGCAGACCATGCTCGCGCCTCAGGGCCGCTTTCAGGATGCGACCCGACTCTATCGTCTTCGCATCTTCTTTCGCCTTAAGCCCGAAAGCCCCTGCACCAACCCGCAGCTTGTCTGGAGCCAGCTGAGCGACCCATTCCGCATTGCTGCGTGGTATGAGAGCAGCCAGCGGCCCTATGCGCCCATTTCACTGCCTGACCCGGCCACCGCCATCCAAAGCGCCCGGCCAAACTGCGCCTTTCATGTTCCCGCAACGCTGATGGGCGCTATGCAAGGCACCACTCTCTCCGGACTCATGCAAGGAAACACAGGTGGTGGCGGAGTCGGCCTCGGGTGGATCTGCGGCTTCAACATTCCGCTCATTACCATCTGCGCATTCTTCGTTCTCAATATCTTTCTCAGCCTGCTGAACATCATCTTTTTCTGGCTCCCGTTCATCAAGATTTGCATCCCGTTTCCCGAACCATCACCCAGCAATCCAGATGGGGGCACGCCATGACCGTTACTTATCAAGACCCCATTGGCTGGCCTTTTTTGCCTGTGCCCACCAATGGACAGCTCGTATTTCCGGCGCTTGAACAGAGCGTTCGCGACTCCATCCGGGTCATCCTGATGACGCGTCCCGGCGAACAGCTCATGCGTCCGCGCTACGGAGCCGGTCTGGAAACCTTCCTCGATGAGGCAAACACCATCACTCTGCGAAGCCAGATTCAAACGACGATCATGCAGAGCCTGCAGAACTACGAAAACCGCATCACGGTCGATGCCGTCGATGTCGATCCGGTGCCTGGCTCGCCCGCTCAGCTCCAGGTCCAGATTCACTACCGGTTGCTGCGCACCAACGCTCCTCAGCAGATCGGCCTAACGATGCAAGTGGGTTGACATCATGCCGCTGATACCGCCCGTTCTCGACGACCGCTCCTACGACGATCTCGTACAGGAGATGCTCGCCAACATTCCGGCGCACACTCCAGAATGGACCAATCCGCAGCCGGGTGATCCCGGCCGCACGCTGGTGGAGTTGTTCGCATGGCTCGCCGACACCATCCTTTACCGCGCCAACCTGATCCCCGAGAAGCAGAGAATCGCCTTCCTCAAACTGCTCGGCGAGACGATGCAACCCGCGGCCGCGGCCACTGGCATCCTGTCGCTCTCACTGGATCCGGCTTCCGTAGCACCAGTTGCGATTGCAAGCGGAGCGAAGGTCAGTGGAGCCGTCAACTTCGAGACCCTGAGCGAAATCGACATCCTTCCTGTGACGGCGCAGGCCTACATCAAGGTTCCGCTGACCGCGGCCCAGCAGGCTGCATCCATGCCGCTGCTCGCAGGGCTGAAGAAGCTCTACAACCTCTCGACGCTGCCCGCCGGTTACACCACGACTCCTGTCTTCGCCAACAACCTCGGCGATCCCAACGGAATTGACGTTGTCAACGGAACGACCGATTCGAGCCTCTGGCTGGCTTTGCTCGTCTCGAAACCTGAGAACCTTGCTCCGGTGCTCAACGCCCTCGGCCAGGGAGAAAACATTCTCAATATCGGCTTTGTGCCTTCGCTCTCCGTTCCGGGATTGTTTTCAGAGGTTGGTCCCCCAGCCGCGGTGCAGGCAGGCTGGCAGATGAGCCAACCGCCGCCGCCCCCAGGCCAGCCCATTGTCTACACGCCACTCAAGGTCCTCGGCGATACAACTCAGAGTCTGACGCAGCCGGGCGTCATTCAACTGCTCGTGCCGCAGAGTGGTGTCATCGGTGCTCCGGCAAACAATGTCCGCTCCGATCCACAAGCTGGCGTCGGGATGAAACCGCCGCGCATCGACGACGTTTCGATCACTTCGCGCCTGCTCACATGGGTACGGCTCACGGCTCAGAGCTCGCTCTCAGTGAGCTGGCTCGGCGCAAATGCGGTTCAGATCGATCAACGCACCACTTACAACTCCATCGTGATTGGAGTCAGCGATGGCAGCGCCAACCAGGTGTTTGCTCTGCCTCAATCGCAGATCGATCCGGGCACCTTTGTTTTGCAAGTGGACATGCCGGGATACGGCTTCCTTGCCTGGCAACAGGTTGACGATCTCTCCGTGTTGCAAGGGCCGACGATGGCTTATGTGCTCGACCCCGAGGCCGGCACCGTGACCTTTGGCAATCAACTTCAAGGCATGATCGTGCCAGCAGGCCGCCGAGTACGCGTACAAACCATGCGCGCCGGCGGCGGCTCGGCCGGAAATTTGCCTGCATCGTCACTCACTTCCATACAGGCCTTCGATCTCTCGGGCGTTCAGGTGCCGCAGACCATCACCGTGCAGCAGCCCATCGCAACCAGTGGAGGCGCAGACCCCGAGACCCTCGACTCCGCGCAGCAGCGCATTCCTTCGCTGCTTCAGAATCAAAGCCGCGCCGTCACTGCTGCCGACTACTCCAATCTCGCCCAGAATGTTCCCAGTGCCAACGTAGCGCGCGTCGAGGTGCTGCCGCTCTTCATGCCGCAGACCCGCACCAGCAATGTGCCCGGTGTCGTCTCCGTCATGGTGATCCCCAGCAAGTCGGGGGTTCTCAATCCCTGTCCGCGTGCCGATCGGCCAACACTGGAAACGGTCTATCGGTACCTCGATCCCAGCAGGCCGGTGACTGCGGAGATGTACGTTATCGCCAGCGAATATGTCGGTCTCGGGATCGCCGTCGGCGTCGAAGTGAAGTCCGGCTTTGGTCTGCTGCAGGTCTCTCAAGCCGTCGAAACCTCTCTGCGCAGCTATCTCTGGCCGCTCGCTCCGGGCGGCGTCGACAACACAGGCTGGCCGCTTGGCCGCAATGTTCGCAATCTTGAGCTTGAGGTCGTGGTCAGCCAGGTGCCGGGAGTGATTGAAGTGAACGGGATCAATCTCTTTGGGGTGCTCTCATCCGGCGCGTATCAACTGTTGGCCGCCGACTCAAGCGGCTCGCCTGAACTGGTTTTAGAAAGCTGGCAACTCCCCGAGGTGCTGGATGTCGTCGTCATCGCCAGCCCTGATGGCACTCCGAGCACAGTTCCAACGACTCTGACGCCACCGCCCGAAACCGACACAACGGTCGCTGTGCCTGTTGTGCCCACGATCTGCTGAGGAATCCGCTATGGACTCGAACGGTCTGCGCTTCTGGATGCTGAGCCAATTGAACGATTGGCTTCCGCCGTGGCGCGCCGTCACGGCCTACATTCCAGGCCAGGGAATCGTGGATCCCAGCGGCAACATTCAGGTCGCACAGAATGCCGGCACATCCAACGCGATTCCACCAAATTGGAGCACAACCCTCAGCCAGACCACCGTCGATGCTGGCATCAGTTGGATCAACTCGGGTCCCGGCTCGTGGCAGGCAGCCACTGCATTCTCGGCCGGGCAGTACATCCTCGATTCCAACGGCAACTTGCAATGCGCCATCGCAATCGCCAGCAACGGAACGACCGGCGCGACGCAGCCTCTCTGGCCTTTGGCGATGGGCGAGACAGTCGTCGATGGCAACGTGACTTGGAGCTGCGCCGGACCCACTCAGGCTGGCCTCTTCTATTGCAGCAAGAACAATCGCCTGCAGCTGCGCAGCGTCCGCACAGGAGCGCCTCCGACTGAAGACTTCCCCGCCGCGACCAATATGGTGGCCACGGTTCCAATGACGCTCGACCAGTTTGGCAACTATGCGCGCTGGGATGCAACGAGCGGCATGGTGATGGCGGGCGGAAGCGGTCCGGGCGGCACTTCGACGCTTGACGAAGTCATCATCTACGCTCCCGGCCGCACCGATGTAACCGATCTCGCGATGGGTTATGACGGCATTCTCTATGTTGCGGTGGGCGGCTCGCTCGTGATGATAGACCGCCGCGGCCGTTGGCCCAATTACACGCTGAGCCCGACCGACTTCAGCTTCTGGCGGCTGACGGCGCTGCCCGAAGGCGGAGTCCTCGCACTCGACAAGAACAAACCGCAATTGGGTAAGGTCTCCGGTCAGCCCTTGCAGGTTGGGCCTGCGGATCAACCAAATCCGGGCATCCTGAGCCCGTGCAATCCAAACCCCAACCCGCCGCGGATCTTCGCTCGCATCGCCTTGCCCTCGTCTGAGACATTCGTCGCACTCGGGCCCATGGACATGACCCTGCAGCCGCCGCAGTACGCGCTGCTCTCCTGGGCCGCAAACGACGCCTCAAATCAAATTGCAAATCTGCGCATCGCGAGTGAAACAACCAATCAGAGCGCCTCATTGCAAGTTGGCCCCGCGTGGCAACTGGGTGGTGTCCGTCTGCCCTATGCCGTCGCGGGTCTCGGCAATCGGCAGCTTGCCGTCATCGCGACCAATTTGAATGAAGCTCTTATCTACGATCTGACCGATGCGGGCGAGACGCTCGTCCCCGCCGGCGAAACCTACATCCTCGCCGCAAACAACGTTGGTCCCTTCGTTCACGGCTTCGATCTTCCGCCTAACTACTCCAATCTCGCCGGCGCACTGCCGCTGATGCTACCGTTGTTGCCGCTCTCGCTCAACAGCCTCGCCGCGACCGGAGCGACCAACCCTGCCGGTCCGGCGATCGTCGACAGCGGCATCTCGCAAGCGGTCTGGCATCGCCTCTTCATCGAGGCCATCGTCCCTCCGCGCTGCGGCGCGCTGCTTTGGCTCACAGCCTCCGATCGGCTGGCCGATCTCGTCGATCCCACAACCACCTGGTATCCGCACATTCTCGGCGATGCGGATACCGCGCCAATCCCTGTGGCAATGCTGCCCAGCGCACCTGCAGCGGTCTGGCAGTCGATTCCAACCGAGGTCGCCTTTGCGCCGACGCTGCTCGGCGAAGATTCCATCGAGGGCAGGCGGGGGCTTTTCATGGTCCTTGTCCAGCGGGCCAACAAAGCAGTCCGAAACCTGACTGGCCGCTATCTTGGCGTACGAATCCAGCTCAATGGCGATGGCCTCAACACGCCTGAGATCGCGGGCTTGAGAGCGTACGGCTCGCGCTTCTCCTACGTGCAGAAGTATCTCCCGGCAATCTATCACGAGGGAAAATTCCCGCCCGCCGCCGATGCCGAGGGCTCAAGCACGAGGCGCGATTTCTTCGAGCGCTTCGTCGATCTCTTCGAGTCGCAGTTCACGCGCATTGAGGACCGCATCGCCAGCGCATACCTGCTCACGCGCTCCGAATGCACCCCGGACGATTCCCTCCCCTGGCTCGGCAGCTGGATCGGCATCCAGCCCAACAGCTATCCACCCGACCGCCGGCGGGCGCGTATTCAAGCAACACCGAGCCTCTATAAATGGCGCGGAACCGCGAAGGGCGTGACCCAAGCACTGGATGTGGCGACGAACGGCGCGTGCACACGCGGCGCGGTCATCGTCATCGAGGACTTCCGCCTGCGCCACATCTTTGCAACCATCCTCGGCGCGGATCTCTCCATCAAAAACGATCCGCTGCTTCCCGGCTACTCCCCTGCCAGCAACTCCATCGTCGGCGACACCCTCTTTTTGGGCGATCCGCGTCTTCAGGCCGAGTTGCAGGCTCTTTATGCAAATGACTTGAATCTCCCCGGAGGCGAGCAGGCCGCTCAGGCTCTCTATGACAGCCTCGCGCACCGCATGACCGTCTTCGTCCACAACCAGGTTGAAGATGTGAACCTCAGGCTGGTGCGGCGCATCGTCGAGGCAGAGAAGCCCGCGCATGTTCAGGCCTTCGTCCGGGTGGCCACTCAGCCATTCATGATCGGCCTCGCCTCGCTGTTGGGCATCAACACCTATCTCGCGCCGGAGCCGCCGCGCAATCCCATCACCGTGGATGTCAGCGACATCGGCCGCTACGACGTCGTCACCGAGATGCCAACGCTCGATCCGCGCATGGACAACGGCGAGGTTGCAGCGGAGTTCACCCCGCCGGTTGCCGTCGTCACGGGGCCGGCCGTCGTCTCCGAAGGAGGCATTATCCCTTTGAACGGCTCAGCCTCTGTAGCTCCGCCGGGCACAACCATCACCTCGTACAAATGGACTCTCGTTAAGCCTTCGAACTGACGCAACAAATCGGCACGGAGAAGATCAGTGGCCACACCAAAAGACAAGAGCGGAAAGAAACAAAAGGATGCCGCGACGCCCATCGTTGAGCCGGTCAAGCCGGTCGTTGACCCGGTTGAGCCGATCGTCACGCCGGTGACTCCTGTCGTCGACCCTGTGGCTCCTCCGGTAAAGCCGGTGACTCCTGTCGTCAGTCCGGTAGCTCCTCCGATCGAACCGATAGCTCCTGTAACTCCCATTGTGCATCCAACGCCGGTGCCAATACCCGTTCCAATGCCAACTCCCACTCCAACGCCTGCGCCTGTGCCCATCCCGGCGCCCACACCAATTCCTGCGCCGACACCGATACCCATACCAACACCCGTTCCCGCACCGGTACCAATACCGACGCCGACTCCGGCTCCCATACCAACACCAGTTCCAACGCCAATACCAACTCCTGCGCCAACGCCTGTGCCCACTCCGGTACCAACGCCCACACCAACACCCGTTCCCGCACCGGTGCCAATACCTGCACCAACGCCCGCTCCAGCTCCAACGCCTGCGCCGACACCGACACCGACACCCACACCGACTCCTGCTCCTACTCCGGCACCCACACCAACACCGCTTCCAATTCCGGTACCAATACCAAAACCAACTCCTATCCCGGTTCCGACGCCAACGCCCACACCCACGCCCACACCTACGCCCACGCCAACGCCGACGCCAACGCCAACGCCGATCCCGATCCCCAAACCGATCCCAATCCCAATTCCTCCGGTGCCGATCACGCCGCCCACTCAGCTCACGCCCGCGAATCCATCCGTGTCGACCTCCGCGCCGCATTCCAGCATCTCGGTCACGGTTCCAAACACTTCAGGAACGGTCACATTCTCGCTCGTCGTCACAGACAATCTCGGCGTGCAAAGCAAGCCGGCATTTGTAACAGTTACGATCCAGGGCACGCCAGTGGCTGTTCTCTCAGCAACGCCGAAAGAGATCGCCGCAGGCGGAGCCGTCAAGCTCGCGGGCGACGCATCCACCACTTCAGGCACCATCACGAGTTATACCTTTTCCCTGGCTCCACCGGCGGCGTGAGTAACTTGGGGCCGGCTAACCACTAACTCTTAAATCGGAATTGAATCCGATGGAATGACGAGATACCACGATGGCAACGACAACGACTGTGGGAGTGCCCACCGATAACCTGAATCCGCCTCCGGCGCCGAGCCGCGTCTTCTATTCGCTCGGGCGCATGCTGGGTGTAGATGACTTCCAGGCCGACCAGGACTATCATCGCGGATGCCTTGCCCGCGCGCTGCTGCAACTCTGTGGAACAGGCACCGTAGCTGGATTGAACGTAAGCATCCCGCAGGTCTGGCAACCGAATACGCAGTACCCCGCATCGGCATTCGTCTACGACTCAAGCCAGAACGTCCAGGTCAATACCGGCGTGGCGGGGCTCAGCGGCAGCACGCGGCCAACCTTTGCCACGAGTCCAGGCGGGACTGCCACCGACGCCAATGGCATCGTGTGGACCAACGAGGGGCCTGTGAACACGAATGGATGGCGGCCCAACGCGCCCTTCGCCTCTCCCTCGGCGATTATCGACTCGAACAATAACATTCAGATTCTGATTGGCGCCGCAACCTTCACCGCCGGTCCTCTCTCGCCGGTCTGGAGCACCGCCATCGGCAGCACTACTCTCGACGGCAATCCGGCCGTCCCCGCGTGGACCTGCGTCGGCCCCGCGCAATTGCAGATCGAGGTGACTCCGGGAATGGCAGTCGATCGCGTGGGCCGATTGATTGAAGTACCAAGCACGGTCTGCATCCGCATCCAGCCATGGCTTGCCAATCAGGCGCTCGCCGACCTCAATAGCTTTCTATCGGGAGGCACAGGCAACATTCTTATCGATGTCTTCGCTACCTATGTTGCCTGCAGCAGTGGAGTAACACCATGCTTTGCCACACAAGACGACTACTCCGCCACCGACGCATTTTCCTCCAACCGGATGCTCGACTCCTTCGCCATGCAGCTTGTTCTGCGCAACGACTCGAGCCCTGGGCTTCCCAAAGATCCATGGGATCCCACGGGAGCGGTCCCTACCGGCGCGATCACTTCCGCGATTGCGCAGAGCCTCAAGCAGAACATCCTCGCCGCGAATGCCGGCCCGGCTTCGACGCCTCCCTTTGCGGCCACCGGTCCCACACCCGCCGAGATTCCGCCGGGCTTCGACGCCAGCTCCGTCTTCCTGGCTCGAGTCACTATTCCCGCAACCGCCGGCGCCTCCGGCGAGCCGCCGAACTTCAACTTGAACAACATCACGATCGATAATCTCTCGCGACTCTTCCTCTACCCAGCTTCGCTGGTCGCTCGTTCGATCGGCCTCAGTTCAGGAAGTTAACTCTAGGAGCCCGCCATGATCAACTACACGCAAGGCGACACGCGCATCACTCTCTCGCAGGCAGACGTCATTGCCGGGCAGAACAACGGTTCGCTGGTCATCGACAGCGAGCGCAGCCGTCCTTACTGGTTCGACGGCCGGTTTCTCGCGGCCCGCGATCTCCAGCGCGAGCAGGACTACTTCCTGCAGCGGCAGTCCGATCTGGGCCAGGCCGCTGGCTTCAGCGTCATTCATGGCTTATGGGTTGATACGCCGGCGGCGAACGACCCGAGCGCCGATCCCGACACGGTGATCATTCGCGCCGGTCAGGGCCTCACCCCATCCGGCGAACTCGTGCTTCTGCCCAACGACATTACGGTAAAGTTGTCCGATTTGCCCGACGAGCAGAATCTCGACGTGCAATTTAACCTGGCGTCGATTCCCAACACTCCGTTGCGCAACCGCACAGGCGCCTTCGTGCTCGCGGCGAGACTGCTCACCTTTACTGGCAATCCCATGGTCTCTTACCCCACCAGCATTCAGGGCACGCGCACCACACACGACGGCGACATCATCGAAGCAACAGGAATCTCTCTCGTGCCTTACCCAAGCCCCATCAGTTGGACGCGCGCGACCATGCAGAGTGCCTCGCAGTTGCGCGCGGCTCTGGCGCGGCAGATCTTCTTGAATGCCAACCCTAGCCAGATCTCCGACTCTCTGTTGCCGCTTGCGATGGTCTACTTGCAGCGCGGAGTCATCGCTTGGGTTGACCCATATCTGGTCCGGCGCGACAGCGGCCCGGAGTACGGCGGCCTGCGTCTCGGCCTTGCCGATCTGCCCACGCAGCAGGCTTTTCTACGGCAATACGATTCTCAGTTGCAAGAGACAGTCTCGACTCGTCTTGCGTCGGGCGCGTCGGCGAGCTTCGCAGCCACGGATTTCTT
>JBEKKL010000032.1:0-48122 GCA_050010735.1 Occallatibacter sp.
TGGCGCCCATTCCACCAACGGTCCACGCACATTTCAAATCGCGGCAAGATAAATCACACTCTAAACAATTACCCTGCAACTATTTGCAGACAATGCCACCGAGTTAAACCGGACAGTAGTGATTAGAAGTCTCCAGAAACGGCCCGCTGCGCCGATACCCTCTTCAGGTGCAATCGGCGACCCCAGTTCGTGCCGTATCCTTCGCTGCGGGCTTGGCGCTTATCGCCGGGGCTGCGTGCGCAGCGGGCGAGAGCTTTCCAGTCGTCCACAGCGAGCCGATTACAATCCGCGTTCTCGGTGGCAAAGACGGACGGCCACTGGGCCGGTTGCACCTGATTTTGATTGCCGGCTATGACCGGAACGACATGCGCGAACAGCTCTACCGCGAAGAGGTGCTGACCGATGCGCATGGCCAGGCGCGGCTCTCGAACCAGCTGGCGAATCTGCCCTGGCTGCAGGTCTGGGTCGGGAAGAAGTCGCTCTGCCAAAAGAATCCCCGCAGCACCGGCTACAGTGTGGAGCTGATGCGCCGGGACGGGCTCAGCACGCCGAATCGCTGCGGGTTAGCCACGGTTGAGGACCGGCCAGGCGTCTTCACAATTTTTGTGAAAGGCAAGGGCGCGGCTCAACCTGCGATTGCGCGGAGAGCGACGCCTGCGCAGGCTTCCCTTCCCGAGATGGCCGAGGCCGCCGTTGTGGGTGGCGTTGGCCGATGCTGTTCTGTTTGCTCAAAGAAGGCACGGCAGGGCGGGTCGGCATGCGGCCGGCTTGTCATACTACTACCCGGATTGGCGGTGGCGCTTCGCTGAGGATCACGGCCGATGGGGCGATGCCAGGGTTGGGAGCCGGGGAACAGATACGGATGGAACGAAAGCATTCGCAGCGGCGTATTCTTGGGTGAAGCGGTTCGAGGAGAAGTCTGCGCCGCGAGGGTGAAGTATGGTGAAGTTTTTGCTGTTTTGCATTCTCTTCGTGCTGTGCTGGCCGATAGCGCTGGCGGCCCTGGTGCTCTATCCGCTGGTATGGCTGCTTCTGCTTCCTTTCCGTGTGGTTGGAATCGCGGTGGGAGGCGTGCTGGAGCTGGTGAGCGCCATTATCACCCTGCCCGCACGCGTCGTTCGCGCCATCTGACCTCCGGCGCACTCTTCTGCTGAACCAATCCTGCTGCAGTTCCAGCCGGCGCGCGGGCTGCGTTTGCCTTCTGCCTGCTTCGGCGTCCATTCTGAAGATGAACTTACGTGTCCATGCACCGGTTCATTGGCTGCCAGAGCACGTCCAACTGTTTGAGGAGAAGACTCATGCGCAGAGTTTTACCGATGGTCCTGAGCTTTGCGATGCTCGCCTCGCCGCTCGTCATGCGGACGCAGACCGCTCCTGCCGATGACGCCGGCGAAAAGAACGCAAAGCAGGCGCGGGCGGCCCTGGACGCCATGGTGCAGGCTCTCGGTGGCTCGGCCTGGCTCAACATGAAAAACATGATGCGGCAAGGGCACGCGGCACCCTTCTACAACGGGAAGCCCTCGGGCCTTACGACAGACTATTGGGAGTACCACATGTGGCCGGATCACGACCGCATCGAGATCACCAAACACCGGGACGTGGTGCAGTTATACGTCGGACGCACGGGCACGGAAGTGACCTACAGAGGCCGAGCGCCGCTACCGCAGGATGTTGTCGACGACTACCTGCGCCGCCGCGACCACTCGATCGAGACCGTGGCGAAGGTGTGGCTCAAAGACCCCAGAACGATTCTGATCTACGAGGGGCAGCGAATGGCCGAGCGCCACCTCGCCGATCAGGTGACGGCGATCTCTTCAGAGAATGAAGCGGTCACCATTCTGATGGACACGCAGACGCATCTGCCGATGCGGCGCACCTTTGAGTGGCGCGACCCGGTTTATAAGGATAAGAACCTCGACGCCGAAGAGTACGACGACTACCACACCTTCGACGGCTTCCCGACGGCCTTTACTATTACTCGCTTTAAAAACGATGACATGACGCGACAGTATTTCCTGGACCGCGTGAGCTATAACCAGGAGCTCCCCGCGGATTTCTGGAGCGTGGACGCGGCGGAGAAGCGGATCAAGAAATAGGCGCAGTTTCGGCTGTCCGCCTCTCTGCGTGACGATCGAGTTATTGGTGCAGTGGCGTAAGCTTGACCCGCAATGCAAAGCCATACTTGCAGGCGGCATCCTGGGGCAGCTTCAGGTTCAGTGCTCCGGTGGTGCGCAGCCACTCGACTCTCTGGCTCGAACCAAGCAGGCTGACTTCCTCGATCGTCGTGCCCTTGGCTTCTCCGGCAAGGCCAAGGGCGCGCACGGATGCTGTTCCATCCTGAGGGCAGGCGAGGCTGATGACATAGAGATTGCCGTCTTTCTGAGTAAAGCGAAAGTCGGAGGCGGAGTAGGGCTTCATCTCCTGGTCGGCGCCAAAGCCGGTTTTGATCTCTGTCGGACCCTCGCCAGAGATTGTCCACGGCTCGGTGGCATAGATGGCCTCGCCGTTGCGGTCAAGCCATGCGCCGATTTCCAGCAGGATCGAGCGCACCTCGTCGGGAATCGTGCCATCTGCACGGGGCCCGATGCTCAAAAGAAGGTTGCCGTTTTTGCTGACGGTGTCGACTAACTGATGAATGAGGAGATCCGGGGTTTTGAAGTCATCGTGCTCCATGTAGCCCCAGGAGAGGTTGCTGATGGCGGTGTCAGTCTGCCAGTGGCGAGGATCGATGTCAGTGCGCATGCTGCGCTCAAAGTCCCGAGCTCCTGCTGTCGGCTCCATTGCATAGCCTTTGAGGGTAATGACTCCGTCAATGTGATTGCGGAAGATGTAGTTATCGTAAAAGGCCGTGAACTCGGTCATGCTGGAGCGATAAGCAGGCTGACCGTTGCCGCCGTCGAAGTAAATTAACTCGGGTTTGTATTTCTCCACTAACTCAACCGAGCGCGCCAGCCAGTCGCGAAGCCAAGCATCGCTCACATAGGTCCATTCATCGGTGGGGAGATAGTTCGGATCGACGAGCCATTCATGCGCCGGCCCGTAGAAGGAGGCATACTTCGGATCGTTAACATCCGAACGGATGTGACGGCCTTCGCCGTAGTAGTAATTGTGCTCGGCGCGATGGTAGGAGAAGCCGAAGTGAAGCCCGGCCTCGCGGGTGGCTTTTGACAACTCTGCGAGAACGTCGCGGTGCGGTCCCATCTTCGCAGCGGTCCAATCGGAGAGATCGGAATCATACATTGCGAATCCGTCGTGGTGCTCGGCGATGGGAATGACGTACTTTGCGCCTGACTTCTTGAAGAGCGCCGCCCAATCATTGGGGTCGAATTTCTCGGCGCGAAAGCTGGGGATGAAGTCCTTGTAGCCGAATTTGTCAAAGCTACCCATGCGCTTGACAAAATCGTCGTGCGCCGGATCGACGGGCTTGTACATGTTGTGCGGATACCACTCATTGACCGCGCCGGGAACGGCATAGATGCCCCAACCGATGAAGATGCCGAGCTTTGCGTCTTTGAACCACTGGGGGATCTCGTGGTTGCGCAGGGTCTCCCAGTCGGGGCGGTAAGGGCCGCCGTACCCCTGGCGGTCCGCCTCTTTGAGGAGGGCATTGCGGCGGGCATCGAATTTGGTGACGGAGTCCTGCCACTCCTTGTCGATCTGTTCAGCGGATTTGACCCCGTGGGTGGGCGCCCACGGATCGGCGACGGCGACCGGTTTGGGTGCCGAGGGTGTCGGATCGCCGGCTTGTGCGGGAGCAAGAGAGGGCGATGCGCAGAGGGCGGCGAGCAGCAGGAGCGGGAGAATGCTTTTCATTTCGTGCACCGGTGGCGAGAAGAATCAGAGCGATTGTAAATACTCTCACCCTGACTCAGATAGGCGACGGGCCGAGAGCGCGTTCAAGGCAGGCGGACCGAGGGCTTCGATATAATTCTTTGGAGCGCCCAAGCAGCTACCCCACCAGCGCCCCGGAGAGATGAATGACCTTCGACATCCAGGAGATCCTGGGTATACTCCCTCACCGCTACCCGTTTCTGTTGATTGACAGAGTCGTTGAGTTCGAGCGCGGCAAGCGCCTCGTGGCCATCAAAAACGTCACCGTCAACGAGCCCTTTTTTCAGGGCCACTTTCCCAACGTTCCCATCATGCCTGGCGTGCTGGTGATCGAAGCGATGGCTCAGGCCGGGGCCATCATCATGATGAACGAGATCCCCGACCGGAATAAGAAGCTGGCCGTCTTCACCGGCATCGACAAGGCCAAGTTCCGCAACCAGGTGACGCCCGGCGATCAACTGCGCATCGAGGTGGATGTGTTGGCCTTCAAGAGCCGTATGGGACGCATGGAGGCCAGAGCCACGGTCGACGGCAAGCTGGCTTGCCAGGCCACGCTGAGCTGCGCCGTCGTGCCGCGTGCGCGCGAGGCCGCCGCGGAGAGCCAGCCGACTGAGGCGGTGACGGCGCAGTGAGCATCCATCCGAGCGCGATCGTTGCCGCCGGCGCTGTCGTACCGGAGTCTTGCACCATCGGACCGTTTTGCACGATCGGGCCTGAGGTCGCGCTGGGAGAGGAGTGCACGCTGATCTCCCATGTCGTGCTCGACGGACGGACACGGATCGGTGCGCGCAACACCTTTCATCCCTTTTGCTCGGTGGGTGTTGCGCCGCAGGATCTGAAGTATAAGGGCGAGCCGACCGCCTTTGAGATGGGCGACGGCAACACGATTCGCGAGGGCGTGACGATCAGCCGCGGCACCACAGGCGGCGGCGGCGTGACGCGACTAGGGTCGAATTGCCTGCTGATGACAGGCGCTCATATTGGCCACGACAGCCAGGTGGGCAGCCACTGCATTCTGGCGAACTGCGCCACGCTGGCCGGTCACGTGATCATCGAGGACTTCGTCACCTTGGGAGCATTCTGCCCGGTACATCAGCACTGTGTTATCGGCCAGTACGCTTTCATCGGCGGCGGGACCATCGTCACTCAGGACGTGTTGCCGTTTTCGCTCACCTCGTCCCATAGGGAGAACAAGGCCTTCGGGATTAATAAGGTGGGCCTAACGCGGCGCGGCTTCTCGCCCGAGCGCCTGCAGGTATTGCAGAAGGCCTTCCGGCTGTTGCTGGCGGCCAAGATGAACACGACGCAGGCTCTCGAAAAGATCAAGGCGCTGGGAGGCGAGGATGCTGCGCTGCTGGCGGCATTTATCGAACGCAGCGAGCGCGGGGTGATCAAGTAGCCATGAAGCTCGGCCTGATCGCCGGCAACGGGCGGTTTCCGTTTTTGCTGCTGGATGCGGCGCGGGCGCAGGGATTGGCCGTTGTGGTCGCCGCCATTCGCGAGGAGACCGACCCGGAGATCGATCACCGGGCGGCGGGCGACGAGCGGATCACCGTTCACTGGCTCTCGCTGGGTGAGCTGTCACTGCTGATCGAGACCTTCCAAAAAGAAGGCGTCTCAAAGGCCGTGATGGCCGGCCAGGTGAAGCACAAGCAGATTTTTTCGAGCATTCGCCCCGACTGGCGGCTGGCCAAGCTGCTCTTGAATCTGCGCACGCGAAATACCGATATGCTGCTTGGCGCGGTGGCCAAAGTACTCGGCGACGAGGGCATCGAGTTGATCAGTTCCACAGCTTTCCTTGAGCCGATGCTGGCCGAGGAGGGCGTGCTGACCGAGCGCGCTCCAGACGAGGACGAGCGCAAAAACATCGAGTATGGACTAGGCGTTGCATGCGCCGTGGCTGGATTTGACATTGGGCAGACAGTGATTGTCGCCGCGCAGGCATGCGTTGCCGTCGAAGCGATGGAAGGGACAGACGCGGCGATCGAACGGGCCGGAAGACTGATGACGTCGCTTGAAGACGATGCCTCCACTTTGGAGCGACGCCTCACTGTGGTCAAGGTAGCCAAGCCCAACCAGGATATGCGATTCGATGTGCCGGTCATCGGCGTTGCGACGGTGGAGGCGATGATTGGCGCGGGCGCAAGCTGCCTGTCGGTCGAGGCAGGGCGCACTCTGCTCTTTGACCGGACGCAAGTGATCGAGCGCGCCAATCAGAAGGGTATTGCCATCGTCGCCACTTCGCGTCCATAGTGAGAGGCCGAGGTGAAGAACCGGGAGCCCATCGCTCATCCGGTATACTGATTGCCAGCAGGATTCCCCAGTCCAGCTCCTGCTGTTCCCCGTTCCCCTAAGTCGTACAAGACAATCAGGAGGTGTCACGTGAGAAAGAGGATTCTCTTTATCCTTGCAGCGGCCATTGTGCTGGCGGTTGCGCTCGTCACCGTTCACGCGGCAGATCAGACGCCGCCGGCAGCCGGAGACGCCGCGCCTACATTCACTCTGCCCGCGCAGGACGGCTCGCAGATCTCGCTGGATAGCTATCGCGGCAAGTGGGTGGTGCTCTACTTTTATCCCAAAGACATGACGCCCGGCTGCACCATCGAGGCGCACAACTTCCAGCGCGACCAGGCGAAGTTTGACGCCGCCAACGCGGTGATACTCGGAGTGAGTGTTGACACGCCGGACAGTCACAAGCAGTTCTGCACCAAAGAAGGGCTGACCTTCCACTTGCTCGCCGATCCGGAGCACAAGGTGGTCGACGCCTACGGCTCCCTGGGCCACTTTGGCCCGATGACGATTGCCAACCGCAATACGTTCCTGATTGACCCCACGGGCAAGATCGCCAAGGTGTGGACCAAAGTGGATCCGGCGGTTCACTCCGACCAGGTCCTGTCGGCGATTGGCACAATGCAACAGCCGGTCAAACCGTCCGCTACAAACTAATGCGCACTTTCACCCAAAGCAAAGGAGCAACCATGAGTCAATCCGTAAAGCCGCCCAACAGCCAAAAGGATTCAGTGATGGCGCCGGTTGAACCGGTCTCCGTCAAGCCGCCCAACACGCGGGATCAGCCTGGTCTGACGCCAGCCGGGCAAGTTGTCTCTGTGAAGCCGCCCAATAACTCGTAAAGACCTGGCAGCGACAAGGCAAAGAAGCCTCGCACTGCGGGGCTTCTTCTCTTTTGGCGCTGGCCGATCTTTGTCCAAGAGTCCATTGTGTCCGGGGTAGGCACGAGGGCGTTGTAGGATTGCGGCAAATCTCAATGAAGCTTTGGAGAAAAGAATGCCTACGCAGATTTCAGTGCATTTTCGCGCAGAGTTGGATTCGGTTTATGCGACGCTGCTTGCTCTTTCTCCAGAGCTTGCGGGTCGGCCATGGCGGGACGGGGGATGGACTCGCAAGCAGATAGTCGGGCACATGCTGGACTCGGCGGCCAACAACCGGCAGCGCTTTGTACGCGCGAGCAGCGATGGCTGCTTCGTTGGACCAAATTACGGGCAGGACGCATGGGTTGCGGCGCACGGCTATGCCGACCAGCCATGGGCCACGCTGCTCGACTGGTGGAAGGTGGAGCATGAGATTCTTGCGGCCGTGGTGGATCGGATTCCCGAAGAGCGGTTCGAAGCGATCTGCAAAGTCGGCGAGGACGCGTCCGTCACGCTGCGTTTTCTGGTGGAGGACTATTTTCCCCATCAGCGCGGGCATCTGGCGCAACTCGTGGCTCCGGTCGGCGAATAGAGAATTCGGGGGAGTACAGACGCAAAAAAGCCCGGCGTGAGCCGGGCTCTTTTGCTTGCCTTTCAGTTCAAGTACCGCTGCTACTTGGTTGCCTTTTTCGCAGAGGACTTCTTTGCTGCCTTCTTCGCAGGAGCCTTCTTGGCAACTGCCTTCTTCGCCGGGGCCTTCTTGGCAACTGCCTTCTTTGCTGCCTTCTTGGCTGGCGCCTTCTTTGCTGCTTTCTTAACGGCCAACTTTTTACCTCGTTTGGTGGTTTTGCTGGCGCTCGATTTAGCCGCGGCCTTCTTGGCCTTGGCCTTTCCGCCCTTCGCGCCAGGACTGGTTTTCTTTGCGGCGGATTTCTTTGCGGCCTTCTTGGCCACAACCTTTTTCACGGCTGCTTTCTTGGCAACTGCCTTTTTCGCAGCCTTCTTTGCAGGAGACTTTTTCTTCGCGGCCTTTTTCACGGCCGGCTTCGATACGGGTTGTTCAACGGCCACGATCAGAGCCTCTTCAATTACGTCATCGTCCGAGGAGGTGAGCACTCTGGAGGTTTCAACCTCTTCGTCCTCTTCAAAGTCGTCGTGAACCGAATCAAGCGCTCCCGGCTCGGCATTCGCTTCGCCGTCGCTCATCGCGTACATCCTGAACACTTCTTCCATCCCATTGCCTCCAGCGGCTTACCGCTGCACTTTCTTGCGTTCCCCTGTTCGCGCGGCGGAGCATTTGCACTCCGCTCACGCAAGCAATTGTAGCAATAGGATGAACGCAAAGACCAGCAAATAAAAGTTATGTGATGCAATATGCGACATTTTTTATTTCGTTGCGGAGTCGGCAGAAGGTCTCGCGCGCCGCCGTGCACGAGACTTTCTTGCCGTTGCAGTGCCGCTCTTTTTCGCGGTAGCCGGCGCATCCATGGAACTTTGCGTGGGCGTTTTCTCCGCTGCTGGCGCGGCTTCGCGCGTCTTAGCGCCTTCCTGGGCACTGGCATGTCGACTGCTGCGAGCGACGGTGCGCAAAGCAGTGGAAGGATCGGCCACATGCAGGCGGCGGCCCGGTTCCACTTTTATACCGGCGATTCTGTTCCAGCGGCGCAACTGACTCAGCGAGACGCCGAAGCGGTCGGAGATGGTGACCAGTGTCTCGCCTTTGCGAACGGTATAGAGCAACGTACGCGCAGAAGAGGCCGCGGACGGCGCAACGGGAATCACCAGAGCCTCAACCCCAGCGAGAGCGTCGGGACTGTCGCCGGCGGTGAGCTGGTTGGCAGATGTCAGCTCCGCTTCGGTGACGCGATACTCCTTGGCCACCGAGGCCAGGGTGTCTCCTTCGGCAATGCGATGGTAGCGCCAGGCATTGCGCTTGGCTTCGGGAATGGCCGCGATGCGCTGCTCAAACAAGGTCGCGGTTCCGGGCGGCAGATGCAGATCGAAGGAGGCGTCGGGCGGAGTAACGAGATGAAGCAGACTGGGATTCAACGCAATCAACTCATCGACCGGCGTACCCACGAGGTCTGAGACCAGCCTCAGGTCCACCTGATAATTGATGGTGGCCGTGTCGGTGAGCACCGGCGGGTCGAGTGTCACCTCGTCAAATCCGTATTGGGTGGGATGATTGGCGATGATGATGGCCGCGAGAATCTCTGGGACGTAGTTCTTGGTCTCTTTGGGAAGATTGTTGCGCTTATACAGCTCCCAGAAATCTGCGTACCCGGTCTTTTCGACGGCGCGCTGCACGTTGCCCGCACCCCAATCGTATCCGGCCATGGAGAGATACCAGTCGCCCAGCTGATCGTAGATGAACTTCATGTAGCGGGCATAGGCGCGCGTGGATTTTTCCGGATCGAAGCGTTCGTCGACATAGGCGTTGCGGGTGAGCCCATAGTTGCCGTGGGGCATGAATTGCCACATGCCGCCGGCGCGGGAGCGCGCATTGAGAGCGCGCGGATTGAAGCCCGACTCGGCGACCGCAAGGTAGATCAGATCCTGCGGCACGCCTTCTTCTCCCATCACGCGCTCGATCATGGCCTTGTAGCGCCCGGCGCGCTCAAAGGAGTGGGTCAGCGTGTTATGACCCTTTTTGGTGTTGGCAAAGAAGTTGATGTAGACGCCAACATAGTCATTGACCACGAGAGGCAAGTCGGATTTAGTGGTGGCCAGTTCCGCCTTGGCCCTGGCCACGATATTCGGATCGACCTCGAAGGTGGCTTCTTCGGCGACGTCGGCCGGAGTGGGTTCCTCTTTGGGCACAAAACCGTTGCCCATTTTCAACGCCTCCATCTCCAGCGCGTTGACTCCGTCGACGATGCGCTCAAACTCCTCCTGCAGATCTGGATCGCTCTTAATGTCGATGCCGCTCGTGAGCATGAGGTCGACGGCGCGATCGAACTGCTGCTTGGCCTCAGGCAGTTGTCCCTTGCGATAATCGGCCTCGCCAAGAGCGTATGCGGCATCAACCTGCTGGATGAGCAGGCGCACCCGTTGCTGCTCGATGGTCGGCTGCGGAGGAGCTGGCGGTGCGGGCTCCGGAGCCACTTGCGCGGGCGCTGCGACCGGAGCAATCGCCGGAGCTATGGCCCGTGCAGCAGGAGCTATGGAAGCGACCTTGGGGTTGGTTGGATCGCAGCCCGCCAGCAAGAATGCCAGCACGGCGCAGCTGAAAGGTCGATACCGAATCCTGCCAATATGCATGAGCAATGGTATTGCCGCAGCCACCCAAAGGGCCGCGGAAGGCCCAGTCTCCTCCCGGAAGAAGCTATCTGAATGATAAGCTATGCCATGGAGGCATGTGCGCTCGACGGCGCGAATTGTCTCTTTCGCCGCAATGAAGTTCAGAATATTTTCGAAGATGCGCTAGCCTCTCATGGACGCTCGTTTCCTAAGAAATTTTGCGATCATCGCCCACATCGACCACGGCAAGTCGACGCTGAGCGACCGTCTGCTTGAACTCACCGGCTCGGTGACCGGCCGCGAGATGCAGGCACAGATTCTCGACGACATGGATCTGGAACGCGAGCGCGGCATCACCATCAAAGCTCACGCCGTGCGCATGATGTACAAGGCGCACGATGGCAACACCTACCAGCTCAACCTGATCGACACGCCGGGCCATGTGGATTTCAGCTACGAGGTTTCGCGTTCGCTGGCCTCGTGCGAAGGCGCGCTGCTGGTGGTGGATGCCAGCCAGGGTGTGGAGGCGCAGACGCTGGCCAATGCATATCTGGCGATCAACCACGGCCTTGAGATCATTCCAGTCATTAACAAGATCGATCTGCCCTCGGCCGACATCGTGCGCACACAGGAGGCCATCGAAAAAGCCGTCGGCCTCGACGCGACCGACGCGATCCCGGTAAGCGCAAAGACGGGCCAGGGCGTCGCCGAAGTGCTCGAAGCCATCGTGCATCGTCTGCCGCCGCCGACCGGCGATCCCGATGCTCCGCTGCAGGCGCTGATCTTCGATTCGTGGTTCGATGCGTATCGGGGCGTCATCGTGCTGGTGCGCGTGATGCAGGGCACGATGCGCAAGGGGCAGCGCATCCGGCTGATGTCGAATGGAAAGTCTTTTGAGGTCGAATCGATGGGAGTGCTGATGCCCAAGCCGGTCGAGATCGGCGAATTGAAGGCCGGCGAAGTTGGGTTCTTCGCCGCCACCATCAAGACCGTCAGCGATACCAAAATCGGCGACACCGTGACCGAGGAGACGAGGCCCGCAGCCGCGCAGTTGCCGGGGTTTGAAGACATCAAACCGATGGTCTTTGCCGGCCTCTACACCGTCGATTCACACGAGCACACGCTGCTGCGAGACGCTCTCGAAAAGCTGCGGCTCAACGACGCGTCGTTTTTCTTCGAGCCGGAGAGTTCGGCCGCACTGGGCTTCGGCTTCCGCTGCGGCTTTCTTGGCCTGCTGCACATGGAGATCATTCAGGAGAGGCTTGAGCGCGAATACGAGCTGGACCTGATCACGACCGCTCCTGGCGTGCGCTACCACGTCACCCTGACCGACGGCAGCGTGCTCGAGGTGGACAATCCCTCGCGATGGCCGGATCCTACGAACATCGAGTCGATCCGGGAGCCGGTGATCACAGCCAAGATTCTGACGAATGAAGAGTACGTTGGCGGCATCTTCAAGCTCGTGGAAGAGAAGCGGGGCAAGCAGGTGAACTTCGAGTACGTCACAGCCACGCGCGTACTGCTCACCTACGAGCTGCCGCTGAACGAAATTGTGCTCGACTTCTACGACAGGCTCAAGTCGATCTCCCGCGGCTACGCGTCACTGGATTATCAACTGGCCGGCGAGTGGGAGTCGCCGATGGTGAAGCTCGACATTCTGGTGGGCGGTGAGCCGGTCGATGCGCTCTCGGTGGTGGTTCACCGCGACTTTGCCTACGAGCGGGGCAGAGCACTGGTTTCCAAGATGCGTGAGTTAATTCCTCGCCAGCAGTTCGAGGTTGCCATCCAGGCAGCAATCGGCGCGAAGGTCATCTCCCGGGAGACGGTGAGCCCGCTGCGCAAGAACGTGCTGGCCAAGTGCTACGGCGGCGACATCACCCGCAAGCGCAAGTTGTTGGAAAAACAGAAGGAAGGCAAAAAGCGGATGAAGAGGATCGGCAAAGTGGACATTCCGCAGGAGGCCTTTCTCGCCGTGCTGCGGATCGGCGAAGATTCGCAGAAGTAACTGCATTTCTGGTGACCTGATTCACAAATCGTTGACTCCAATTTGTGGATAACGCTGGCAACCCTGATGAGGTGCGCCGCTTCACGGCATACTGCCCGCAGAAGAGTGCAGTATGGGGATAATCTTTGATAAATAAGGGGTTGTTTTGTCTACCAGAAAGGAATGTGCCTTGGCAAGTGGAGAAAACTGAATTTCTACACCCGATTCGCGGAAGAAATCCACAAAATTTTCCACAGAGAGGATGTTAAAAAGTGAACGCCCCCAGAAAATGCTTTTTGCGGTGCGCCCTGGCTCGAGCAAGGAGCAAAAAAGGGCGACGCGGAGGCTTTGGTTGAAGCGATTTAATGAGCTGGAGGCACAGCTTTCATGATGCCTGGCGTGGCCGGCGGTTGGGCGGGCGCCTGTCCTGCCGCCGGTTGGGCTGGAGGAGCCAGAACCCCGGACTTCAAGTTGTAAGCATCGAGGACAGCCTTGGTGATGTCGTCCGAGTTGCCGGCGTAGATCACGAGCGGCGGAGTCTGCTGACGTTGACTCACATCCAGCACGAGCGTATAGCCCTGCTGCTTCGCATAATCAATGAGCATGGGCCCGACCTTGGAGGCGATGGCGGAAAAGTTCTTTTGCATCTCCTGCTGAAAGTCGTTCTTGGCTTCGTCAACTGAGCGCTGTGCCTTCTTTTTCTTTTCATCGATGGTCTTGCCGCGGGCGGCGCGCTCAACGGGGCTCAACCTGTCGCCTTGCGTTTGCAACTGCTTCTGCAGACTCCCGATCTCGTCGCCCATAGCTTTGAGTTGCTGGCGCCTGGGATCAAACTTCTTTTGCAAATCGGCAAGGTCACGCTGGAATTCATTCGACTGGCTCACCGCGACCTGGAAGGCGATGACGGCGATCTTGGCGGGAACGGCAGGCGCCACAGCGGCCGGGGCAGGCGACGTTTGAGCGGCGGCACTCAGGATAGAGCCCGACGCCAGCAGAAAAGCGATTCCATGCAGACACTTCATTTGGATGACAAGCTCCTTATGGACTTCCCTGGGGATGTTTGCCTCCCTGCGCGAAGGCGGAACTGAGGCTCCTGGAAATGCTGCCAGGAAGCAGCTCGACCCGAAAAGCTCAAGAAGTCCGGAGGTTCCGCATTGCGGAGCCTCCGGGAGTCTTGGATTGACCTTGGCCTAGTGGGCAGCTGGCGCGACAGGCTTGGGAGCTGCCGGCTTGGCTGCTGACGGCGCGGCTGCCGCCGGCTGGGCCGGAGGAGCGGGCACACCCGACTTCACGTTGTAAGCGTCGATGACGGCCTTGGTGATGTTGGTAGAGTCGCTGGCGTAGAGCACGGGATTCTGCTGCTGAGCGACATCGAGCACCAGCGTATATCCCTGCTGTTGCGCGTAGCTGGCGAGGACGTCATAAACCTTGGATGCCAGGCCGTTATACATCTCCTGCATCTCGGAGTTCATATCGTTTTGGGCATCCTCGAGCTCGCGCTGGGCCTGCTTCTTCTTATCGTCGATGGACTTGGCGCGGCTTGCACGCTCTGCATCGCTGAGCTTGTCGCCCTGGGCCTGCAGTTGCTTGGTCAGGGTGTCGATCTCGTCGCCGAGGGACTTGAGCTGGGCTTCCTTGGGAGCATACTTCTTTTGCAGGTCGGCGAAGTTACGCTGGCCCTCGTTGGTTTGGGCCACTGCCACCTGGAAGGCAATGACGGCGATCTTGGCTGGGCCGGCAGGCGCGGCGGCGGCGGCTGGAGCAGGCGATGTTTGGGCAGCGGCACTGAGGGCAAGGCCCGAGGCCAGCGTAAATATAACTGCAAGCGAACGCTTCATGTGAGTGTAAAGCTCCTTCGGAATTCCTGATGGTCTTCTCGCCAACTTGCACGAGGCCGAGGCTGTGCCTCCTGAGAAACCTCGCTCTCTGTTTGGGTTCTCCGCCGACTGGCGCAGAAGCAAGATAAAGACGCGGACGGAGACGTCAGCAGGAACTAGATGGATTATAGGAGCCAGGGGTGGGAGCGTCAAACCGCTGGATGGTAAATTTCCGCACGCTTTTTGCGCACAGAACGCCGCTATCTTCGCTTAGTGAATCCCGCGAAGAGGCAGCACTCCAAGCCGAATCAGCAGGACCCCGGCCAGCCCCAGTAAGCTCATCACAAACCAGAGCGCCCCAAGGACGAAGAAGGGAATCTGCAACCGGGGCCAAAGCGCGCGAGGCCAGCAATCGACGAGCTTATCGCGCAGGGATTCATCGAAGCGCTGGGGAGTATCTTCGCCCTCGGCGGCCGGCCGCCATTCCGAGGCAATAAAGGTCGCGCGCAAATTGGTGAGCAACAGGCCGAGAAAGAGAACTCGCAGCACTCCACCAGGGTTGAGGAACGATCCAGAAAGCAACGTGTAGAGCGTATCCACAAAATAGCAGGCAAAGATCACAGCCGCCGCCGGCCAGCTCTTCTCGCGCACCCCCATGCCACCTGTAAAGTAGATCGAGCCGCCCGCAACACCAACAACGATGAGTAAAGGATTGCCCGTGAAAAGCGAGAACAAGAGCTGAAAGGCCGCAATCAGGAAGCAGATCCAAAAGCCCTGCTGACCGAGGTAATCCACGTCCCAGGCATTCTCGACTTTAGGCCAGAAGATGCTCTTCAGGCGACCGTCGGAGCGATCGTCCCTTCCCGACAGCCCAAGTGTTTGCATGGCTGTCAGAATGCCCGAGCCTCGGGCTGGTGTCAAGTCTTCGTGGACAGATCGCCATCATTGCGCCGTGGAAAGGGCCGCTCATCGCGAGCGGCCCTTGGGCGTTGCCGAGTGGGTTTTGCGTCTAGAAGGTTGTTGAGACGGTCAGGCGGAAGGTCTTGCGCGGCTCGCGGAAGATGTCTCTCGCTCCGTATGCCTGGAGCGCCTCCTGATAGGTGTAGTCGCCAGCGCCGCCCGGCGGGAAGAGATCGCGAGTAATCAACTGCGCCGAACAGCTCGCCTTGTTGCCTGCGATGTTTACGGTATTGCAGAAGGGGCTCTCATCGAGTCTCAGCGGATTATAGGCGAAGTAGAAACGGAAGGGCGCATTGATCACCGGCATGATGACGGAAAGCTCGGCTCCGGTGGACATGCGAGGCACGAAGTTGGTGCCGGAGATGGGCCGGATGTTTCTCTGGAATCCAACGTCGGAGCCGTGAATGTCACTCACGCAGGTACCGTTATTGATCGTCTGGCAGCCATAGAGCGGCGCCAGCAGCGAATCGAAGCCCTGCGGACTCTGCTTCAACTGCCCCTTGTTGAGAGCGGTATCGATTCCGAAGTCGTCGAAGAAGGAGAAGGTCACAGGTCCGGCGATCGGGATCCTGTACTCGGCATTCGTGACGAGGTTGGTGTCGCCGCCGATCGAGGAGATGCCGTAGACCGGCAGAGGCACCTGAATGCACTGGCCCAATTCGGGGTTGTTCGAATCGCGCGGAACGCAGGTGCCGTCGGGATTGGTCAGCTGTACGGTGACCCGATTGGGAACGTACCCGTAGGGCGTGGCGCCGCGAATGTCGAAGCCTCTCATCTCGGCCTCGCCGCCCGAGTAGAAGCGGTTGTTAGGCGGAGCCACAGCGCCGCCATAGCCCTGCACATAGCTCAACTGCGCGCGCAGGCCCAGAACATTCCGTCCCGTGGCATTGGGAATCAGATAGTGCATCGGAATGAACTGCTTGTAAGCCACCAGCGGCTCAATATAGCGAACGTTGCCCCAGATGCCGGAGGTCTGGAAGACCGCGGTGTATTCCTTGCCAGTGCGCGGGCGCATCGGGTTGTTGATGGTGTTATAGGCGTAGCTGAAAGAGGCAAAGCTGTTGACGATGCCGTTGAGCGCATTGGAGCCCTGAATGCCCGACCGGAAGCTAATGGTCTGAAAGAAGGTCTGGGAAGCAGTCGAAAATGCGGTAATCGACGACCTGCTGAGCGAATAGGTAAAGCCCACGCGCTGGAAGGCGTGCCGCTTGAGCGGGTAGCTGACCGAGAAGTTGAAGCCCGTAGAGGCCTGGTTGTAGTTTTGCGTGAGCGATTGCTGCGCCGCGGTCAAGTTGGCCGAGAGGCCTGTGGTCGTGAGGCTCTTGGCCGCGTTGAAGTCCTGCTTGGTGTTGTAGAGCTGAAAACCAAGATTGAGCGGGCGGTTGCGGACGTAAGGCTGCGTGAAACCGAAGGTGAACTGGCGGCTGATGCTGCCGAGGTTGGCCTGCAGGCTGAGCGTCTCGCCGAGTCCGAGGAAGTTGTTGGTCTGGTAGTTGACACCGAGAAACGCGCCCGACATGCCGCTGAGACCGCCGTTGAGGCCGATGGAGTTCTTGCCCTTCTCTTTGACCTTGAGAAGCAGATCCACGGTGCCAGCCTCGGCATCCTGGTGGGCCTCGGAGTCCTGATCGACCTTCAGCGGTTCGAAGTACTCGAGCTGGTTCAACCGAAGGAGACTGTACTCCCAGAGCTGCGAGTTGTAGACCTGTCCCTCGGCGAGCATCAATTCGCGGCGGATCACCTTGTCCCGTGTGATGGTATTGCCCTGGAACTCGATGCGGGAGACGTAGAAGGGCTTGCCTTCATCGATGTCGACAACCAGCGAAACCGTCTTCTTCTGCTCATCGAAGGTGGGCTTGGGGATGGCGCCAAAATTGATATAGCCGAGCTGTCCGTAGGCCTTCTTCAGGTTCTCCAGGCCCTTGCCAACAAGCGTGGCATTGAACCAGTCACCGTCTTTGACCGCAAAGGTGGAGCGCAACGCCTTTTCGTTGCGGACTGCCTTGTTGCCGGTGAAGGTGATGGTGCCTAACCTGTAACGCGCACCCTCTTCAATCGGCATCAGGATATCGATGCGTTTGCCCTTCCTAGGCCGGAAGGTGAAGAAGTTGAGCCCGCCCTGGTCGCGAATCTGTGTCTTGGGTTCCTCGATCGCGGTGTTGTAATAGCCCTTGTCGCGATAGGCAAAGCGCACCCGCTCGGTATCTTCCTCGAGCTTCGAGGCGTCGAAGGTCTGCGAGAAGATGTTCTCGAAGATGATCGAATAGGGAATGCCGATCGGCTTCAGGTTCTTCATCGAGCGGCGAAGCAGCAGGCCGCTGAGGTGCTCGTTGCCGGTGAACTTGATCTGGCCCACTTTGACCGTGGGGCCTTCCTTGATGTTGAAGTTGACCTGCACCGAAGCCGGGGGAATCGTCTTGACCTCAGTCTTGATGGTGGCAAACTGGTGGCCGTGCTCAGAGAGAATGTCTTTGAGCACGGTCTCGGCCCGCTTGATCTTGGTCGGGTCGTACTGGCTCTCGACAGTGAGGCCTACTTTTTCCTTTTTGAAGCGGTCGAGTACGTCCGACTGGGAGACGGCATTGAGCCCTTTGTAGTTGATCTCGCGGATCGTCGGCCTCTCGACGACGAAGACATTAAGAATGATGCCTTTCTCGGTCTCCTCGCGCTCAATGCGCACGTTGTCGAAGTAGCCGGTATTCCAGAGCGAGTTGAAATCGCGCTCGATCGAAATCGGGTCGTAGGTTTCACCCGGGTGCGTAAACAAGCGCGCCAGAATGGTCTCTTTGGGAATGCGCCGGTTGCCGATGACACGAATCGATTCGATGGTATCGGGCTGCTGTGCCACGGCCTGACCGGCGACCAGCATTAATGCCAGCGAGAGCACGACGCGCCCCAGAAGGCGCGTATCCAGTAAGCGGCGGGTGACGGAATTGTGCTTGATCTTCACCGGGCCAAAGCCCTGTTCTGAGCACACGTTCTGGTGCGGTCCATAGTTCACCATCAGGTTCGGCTTCACGGGAAGAATATCGCCACCCTCATTGCTAAAAAATCTGATCCTGCATCAGGAAAGATTCATTATATTGGACCGTGGCCGCCCGGCCCAAACCGCCGGCCGGCCGATCGGCTCACGAAACCGCATCTCTCCCCAGAGACCCCTGCCGCGCTTGCCGCCTTCGGAGCCGGGCCGAGCCCTCATCGCGCTGGGCTACCGCCCCAAAGCCATCTGAGACTCAATCCACAGTCTACCGGACGCAGGTGGGTTGGCAGGATCTTCGATCCAACTGGTTTCAGGGCGACATTTCTCTTAGACGCAGGACCGGGCGTCATGGCATCCTCTGTGTGCGGAGGTCCCAACGATGACGGAGGCGCGAGAGACGGTTTACGGCTTTTCCGCTCCTTTGCTGCAATCGGGCAAGGGCACGGTCAGCCTGGACCAATTCCGCGGCCAGGTTCTGCTGATCGTCAACACGGCCAGCAAATGCGGGTATACGCCGCAATACGCAGCTCTGGAGCAGTTGTACCGGACATACAAGGAGCGCGGCTTCGCGGTGCTGGGCTTCCCCTGCAATCAATTTGGCTCTCAAGAGCCTGGGACGGCAGCCGAGATCAGATCATTCTGCGAACGGAATTATGGCGTCAGTTTTCCACTCTTTTCTAAGATCGAGGTTAACGGCCCCGAAGCTCATCCTCTCTATCAATTCTTAAAAAAGGCTCGACCCGGGATCTTTGGCACCGAGCGCATCAAATGGAACTTCACAAAGTTCCTCATTGACAGGCATGGCAGCATCGTTCGCCGTTATGCCCCCATAACTCGGCCGAAGGCCATGGCCAGGACCATCGAAGGCCTGCTCGACAATCCCTAGATGCATTTGAGCAACATCTTCCCCAAAACGAACCATGCGTGAGAAGTAACGTTGTAAATTGTCCTCTTTTTTCTCTTTGTGTTTGGCCCCTGCGGTATCCTCTTTCTTGTCTGGACTGCGATAGGGCATCTCGCCGCAAATGATCAGGCCTTGCGAGGGACCAGCGAATGGAGGCAGCGGTGAGGCGGAATCTCCCCATGATTCTGATTCGGGTCATTGTGGGTCTGGTGTTTCTGCTGGAAGGCATCCTCAAGTTTGCAAGACCCGAAAGCCTCGGCGCCGGGCGCTTTGCCGCGATCGGGCTGCCAGCGCCTCGTCTGCTGGCGCCGCTGGTGGGCTGTGTGGAGATCGGCTGCGGAGCGGCGATCCTGCTGAACTTCTTCGCCGGCGACGCAGGTGTGTTTTTACTGGTCATCATCGTTACTGCATTGATCACGACCAAGGCGCCTATTCTGCTGGGCAGACCGCTAGGCCACTTTGCGCTGCCAAAACTGTCGAGCTATGGGTGGCTGACGTTTTTCCACGAGGCGCGCACCGACCTGAGCATGATCTTTGGACTGTTGGCGATCACCATCGACTCCGGCGTACGCATGGGCCGCAAGCGGCGCTGGTACCAGGGCCGGGGCTAGACTGGCTCTCACCGTCAGTTCGGCCCGCTCGGCGTTGCAGTTGACGCGCCACTCTTCGTGCAATACGACTTTTCTGCAGGATCAATTGAAACGGCTTCCTGGAATACCATGGCTCAAGCCAAATCTACGATTGGTGAGATTCTCCGGCTCTTTCTGCGTCTGGGGCTGACGGCATTTGGCGGACCTGCCGCGCACATCGGCCTGATGGAACGCGAGGCCGTCGAACGCCGGCAATGGATGCGCCGCGAAGAGTTCCTCGACCTTGTCGGCGCCTGCAATCTGCTGCCTGGGCCTGGCTCCACGCAGGTGGCGATGGCGCTGGGTTATCGCCGCTGCGGATGGATCGGACTGGTGGTTGCGGGGGCGTGCTTCATCTTGCCTGCTTCGCTGGCCACGCTCGCGCTGGCGTGGGCATACGTGCGTTTTGGCAGCCTTCCGCAGGCGCAGGGGCTGCTCTATGGAATCAAGCCGGTGATGATCGCCATCATCGTGCAGGCCGTGTGGAATCTGGGTCGAACAGCCTATCGACGCTGGCCGCTGGTTCTGGCCGGAGTGGTGTGTTTTGCGGCGGCAATCGCTGGCACATCTCCGATTGACGTGCTGCTGGCGTCTGGAGCTTTGGTATTGCTTGCCACTTGGGTAAGGTCGCGGCGAGCCTCGGCGATGAGCTTTGCTGTCGTGCCCGCGTCTGCCGGGAGCGGTGTGGCCACCGCGGCAGGACTGAGTTCGATCTTCCTCGTCTTTCTCAAGCTTGGCCTGGTGGTCTTCGGATCGGGTTACGTTTTGGTCGCCTTTCTCAAAGCCGATCTGATAGACCGGCTGCACTGGGTAACGCAGGCGCAGCTGCTCGACGCGATCACCGCAGGCCAGGTGACGCCAGGGCCGGTCTTCGCAACAGCGACATTTTTGGGTTATCTGATGCGCGGATGGTCTGGAGCCGCCGTTGCCACAGCGGGGATCTTTCTGCCTTCGTTTTTTATGGCTGGGGTTGTGGGCGCGCTGGCCGGGCGCATTCGCCAATCGAAGATCGCAGCCGCCTTTCTGGATGGCGTGAATGCGGCAGCCGTGGCATTGATGGCCTCCGTAGTGATTTCGCTGGGCCGCGCGACGCTGGTCGATGGATGGACCTGGGGAGCGGGGCTGGCCAGCGCGGTGTTGCTGGTTCGCTACAGAGTCAACGCAACCTGGCTGATCGTCGGCGGCGCTGCGCTGGGCATTCTGGTGCACCGGTTTGCGCACTAGCCCTTCAGCCGGCCAGGGCAATCAGCCGTCGAAGCGGTAGGCGCTGATGACCGCGCCCATCGGTTCGCCGGTGAAGACGCGGCTCCCTGGCGCTTCGCCGCCCGCGCCTGCGGCTGCCATCAGCGGAATCAGGTGCTCCTCGCGTGGATGAGCGTAGGCGGCAAAGGGCGCCTCGCGCCAGCCGGTCAGCAGCGAGTTTCGTCCCACACCGGGCGATTCGACAGCTCGCGTGAGCCAGGCGTCGAAGGCTCGCGCCCGCTCCGGGGTCTCGGGACGAAAGTATCCGCGCAGATTGTGAAAGCTCATGCCGCTGCCAACGATCAGCACGCCCTCATCGCGAAGTGGAGCCAGAGCCCTTCCAGCGGCCAGATGCAGAGCCGGATCGAGTGATGCGGCCAGCGAGAGCGTAACCACCGGAATCCGCGCCTCTGGAAATGCGACCTTGAGCGGCACAAAGACGCCATGGTCGAAGCCGCGGGTTGCGCTGACCGCCGACGGGAGCCCGGCCAGTCCGAGCAGAGCCGCTACGCGTCCGGCCACTTCGGGCGAGCCCGGCGCAGGCCATGTGAGCCGGTAGGTGTGCTCAGGAAAACCGGAGTAGTCGAAGATCAACTCGGGATGGGAAGCGGAGCCGACCGTGAAGGCCGGCTCCTCCCAGTGGCCGCTCACGACCACGATCGCCGCCGGTGGCGCAGGCAAGGTGGCCGCGAGTCCTTCAAGGAACCGTTGCGTAGCATTCCAGGTGTCGGCTGGGCCCCAGGACCACTCCATGAAGAAGCAGGGCCCCCCGCCGTGCGGCAGAAAGATTGCGGGCTGGCGTTGCGGCTTTGCAGACATCGTTTGGCTCTCCGTGCATCACGGCCCAGTTGGGCTGAGCCGGAAAAGTATATGTTTAAACAACTAACTCATTGGATGCGCCGGAGAGGCGTGGGATTCAGGCCTTCGGTCCCTCTTCGTACTTTCCCGCCAGCGCGTAGACGTAGACAAGAAGCGCCACGCCTATGAACCCGGGGATCAGCCCGACCAGATAAGGAGCGTGTGGATCGGAGGCTGTCTGTGCGTGTAGAAAGATCACCAACGCCGCACCGACGCCTATGCAGATGAGGCCGCCGAGTTTCAGACCTTCGTATATCTTGATCTGCTCCATGCGGCTCTCCTCGCGCATGAGTTCAATGGCCGCCTTGGCCCCCTCGCCTGAGGCCTCGGTGATGCGCCGCAGCGTCTCCGCCTTATAAAAGGCCACCCGCTCCTTGTGTCGTTTGTCGATCCATGTGACAAGGGGAAGGAAAACTACGAAGAGCGACACAGCGCCAATGGAAAGGAACGCAAATAAGCCTTGTGCTTCGATTGCTTCCGAGTCAACGAAGCTACTGAGGAACATTAACGCCAGAGATGTCATAGAATCCTCCTGATTGATTGGCAGCGAATTTCTGCTTCCAAGCGGTAGGACCGAGTGCATCCGAATGCGGTTGCATTTTGTTGGGGATTCCTGCTTACAACAAAATGCAACCGGAGGAGTGGGCTTCGGGTCTTACTGCGCAAGGAGAGATGGATTTGACAGCGTCCCTCAAGACCGCGACGGAAGACCTCGCCGATGTTGAGCGGGTTCTGGCCGGCGAGGTGCGAGCCTTCGAGGGGATCGTCCGTCGCTGGCAGGGGCCGCTGGTCAATATGGCCTGGCGCTATTGCCGCGACCGCGGACGCGCAGAAGAGATGGCCCAGGAGGCGTTCATTCGCGCCTGGCGCGGGCTGGCACAGTGGCGGCGCGAGGGGAGCTTCTCGACCTGGCTGTTCGCATTGGCAGCCAATGTTTATCGCTCGGAATTGAAGCGTTTCCCAACTGAGATCCTTCCTTTGGAAGAGCTGCCCGAACCCGCTCGTTCCGCATCTCAGCAGCGAGAGGCCGAGGACCGGCAACGGCACGAGTCGGTCCGGCGTGCTGTGCTGGCGCTGCCGCCGCGCTATCGCGAACCGGTGATTCTGTTTTATTTTCATGAGCAGGACGTCGCTGCGGCGGCACGGACGATGCATCTGCCTGAAGGAACCGTCAAAGCCCGCCTCTCCAGAGCGCGAGCTCTGCTGCGACAACGCTTTCCACAGCTGAAAGACGAGAACGACTCAACGGAAGCTGCTGCAATTGAGAGAGGAAAGGAGGTCACGAATTGAAGCCAGCCAAGAGAGCACGCACCGAAGACGCCGCGGAGAATAAGCGGATCGACGCCGAGATCGAGCGGATTCTGGCGACGGAGGAGGATCTGATACCTTCTTCAGGGTTTATGGCCTCGGTGATGGAGCGCGTCGCGGACGAGGCCGCTGTGCCTCCGCCGATCCCGTTCCCGTGGAAGCGTGCCGTGCCAGGCATTGTGCTTGCTGCGGGAGTCTTTGGCTGGGGCGCGGTGGAGTTGGTGCGTCTCGGCCTGCCCACCCTGCATTCGTATACTCTGAGCCTTCCGCAGATCTCCGCGGGCAATGTGCATAGCGTCGAGTCGGCCGGATGGGTGGCATTGGCGCTGGGTGTTTCGCTACTCTCGTGGCTGCTTTCGCGCCGTCTGGCCGGGCGCGGCGGCCTGCTGTAACCGAAGAGTGCGTCATTTCAGAGCTATATACTTGAGATATCTCCCTTTGAGGCGTTCGATCTCGATCTAGCGAGGGCGCGCCTCGAATAAGCGAGCTTTCAAGCCGCCTTATCGATAATCAAGACGAGAGGTATGCTCAACTGGTGACGAAGCAGAGGCTGACGATCTCGCATAAGCGCTGGCTAACCGCAATCTGGCTGCTGTTCATCGTTGCCTTTGCTCTTCTTCACGCTCTTCATCTCAGCGCAGATTTTCCCAACCACTCGCCGTGGTATATGGACTGGGCCAAGTACACCGATGAAGGCTGGTACGGCAACGCTGCCATCCGCGCTCATCTCTTCGGAAACTGGTATCTGGCCGGAGACTTCAACCCTGCTCCGGCGGTGCCTTTGTGGCCGTTCCTTGAGTGGCTTCTCTTCTTCTTCACGGGAGTCACGGTTGAGGCTGCGCGCGGGCTGGCGGTGGCGTTCTTTTTCTGCAATCTGCTCTTGAGCTACCTGCTGCTGCGGAGTCGAGGGCCACGCTGGGTCGCGCTCCTGGCCCTGACGCTGATCGTGACGAGCCCATTTCTTTACTGCTTCAGCCGGTTGGCGATATTGGAACCGATGCTGACCACGCTGACGCTGGCGGCACTCAACCTCGCTGTCCGCCTGCCGCGCTGGCGCAGGCCAATTGCCGCATCGGTGGTCATCGGCCTGCTCTTCACGTTGATGATGCTGACCAAGACGACGGCCGTCTTTCTGCTTCCGGCGCTGGGCTGGGCGATGTTGCGGCCGCTCGCGAGCGACAGGCGTCTGGCTGCGCGTGCGACGATGGCGGCCTGTGGAGCCTTTGCCGTCTCCTTTGGCCTATGGATGGCGCTGGTTGTGCGATTTGGTTATTATCCCGATTACAAATACCTCTTCTTCGTCAACAAATACATCAAGCCGAGTGAGTTTTACTGGCCATTGCTGAGCTTTTGGTGGTCCTTTCATGGCGGGTTATGGGTCGGCCGCATCCTGATTCCACTGGCTGGCCTGGTGACACTGGTCACGGTCGGGGCTGCAAGTCGAGCCTTCTTCCGGTCGCCGTCAAAACCCGGGCCCGCGCCGACGCGAAACTGGGCACGCGAACTGCTGCTGGACCCGGTCTTCGGCGCTTCGATTCTCTCGGTTGCCGGCTATGTCCTCTTCATGACCTACCAGAACCATCCTCAGCCGCGTTACTTTGCAGTGGTGGCCTTCTTTTGCTTCTTCATCATCGCGCAGGGCTCCGGGGCTCTGATCGGCCACGCGGCAGAGACCGGCCAGGGCCAGCCCTGGAGTTCATGGCAGGAATCCCTCGGTTGGACCGTGGTCGCGATGGCCAGCCTGACCGCCGGATTCAACGCACTCCAGACCGCGCACTATGCGGCTCATCCGGAGTACACCTTTGTCGATGCCGCCCGTCGGCTGACTCAATATATTGATGCCCACCCCAATGGTAACCGGCTGCTGGTTTCGATCAGCGGCGACCAGATCACCCTTGTTACGCATCTGCCCACGTTATGCGACGACTTCGGCACTCCAAGCCGCGCGTACCCGGATCTGGTGACGAAGCTGGCGCGCTACCAGCCCGGCTGGTGGGCGACATGGAATGACATCGATCCTGGCACTCTCGAAGACATTCACACGCACTTCTCGCTTGAACAGGTGGCCAGCTTCCGGGCCTTCGACGATCCGGAGCGCAATGTTCTGGTGCTCTTCAAATTGCACCCGCTTCCGGGAGGAGACGTGCGTTCCGCGGGCGATCAGAACTTGCAGGTCACACTGCCCGACGACAAGATCGGGATTCCTATCCAATAGTGAGGCAAGGCCTTACAGCGTCGCAATTTGGGCCGTGGGTCTCATTCTGGAAAGCGCGGAAATCACTGTGATTGCAATCACTCGACACTGGTCGGACCGGATGATAGCCTTCGGATGACTCTTTTTGCGGAAAACTCTCGTTCCAATTTCCGATTCCGTTCGTTGTAAGTCATCGGTAAGACCAGCTTAGGAGGATTTGTGTCTGCACAGTATTGGGTGGGTATTTCTCTGGCCTTGAGCGCGTTTTCGCTGCTCGTGGCCTTTAATTTTGCGCGCGTCAGAATGGTTTTGGCGCATCGATACAAGACCGTAGCGGCTCTGGCGGTTCTGCTGCTTCCGGCGTTGGCCGGCGCGCAGGAATCGGCGGGCGGCGAAGCCAGCCTGAAGCTGCCGGATCTGCGGTCCGTGAGTTTCGAGAATTTTTTCGGCTTGAACGGGCATAACCTTCTGTCGATTGGGTTGCTCTTCTGCGCCGCCGGCCTGCTCTTCGGCCTGGTGATCTTTGTGCAGTTGAAGAACCTGCCGGTTCACCGTTCCATGCGCGAGATCTCCGAGCTGATCTATGAGACCTGCAAGACCTACCTGGTCACGCAGGGCAAGTTCATTCTTGTGCTCTGGGCCTTTATCGCGGTGATTATCTCGCTCTACTTCGGCTGGCTGGCGCCGGTAGGAAATGTCGCTGTTACCCTGCCCATCATTCTGGCGTTCAGCCTGATCGGCATCGCGGGCAGTTACGGCGTCGCCTGGTTCGGAATCCGCGTCAACACCTTCGCCAACTCGCGCACGGCATTCGCGGGATTGCGCGGCAAGCCGTATCCTTGTTATGCGATTCCGCTCAAGGCCGGCATGAGCATCGGCATGTTGCTGATCTCCGTCGAGCTGCTCATCATGCTCGCCATCCTTTTGTTCATCCCGGCTGATTATGCCGGTCCCTGCTTTATCGGCTTCGCGATTGGCGAGTCTCTCGGGGCCGCGGCCCTTCGTATCGCCGGCGGCATCTTCACCAAGATCGCCGACATCGGCTCCGACCTGATGAAGATCGTCTTCAAGATCAAGGAAGACGATGCCCGCAACCCCGGCGTCATCGCCGACTGCACGGGCGACAACGCTGGCGATTCGGTTGGCCCCTCGGCCGACGGCTTCGAGACCTACGGCGTCACCGGCGTGGCTTTGATCACCTTCATCCTGCTGGCCGTTCACGATCCCAAGATACAGGTGCAGTTGCTGGTCTGGATCTTCGTCATGCGCGTGGCAATGCTGGTCTCCAGTTCGGCCGCTTACTTCCTCAATGGCGCAATCGCCAAGGCGAAATACGCGAACGCCGACGAGATGGACTTTGAGGCGCCCTTGACCTCGCTGGTCTGGATCACGTCCATCGTTTCCATCGCCTTGACCTTCTTCGTGTCAAAGCAGATGATCCCCGATCTCGGCGACGGAACGCTCTGGTGGAAGCTGGCTTCCATCATCTCCTGCGGAACCCTCGCAGGCGCGATCATCCCCGAACTCGTCAAGGTCTTCACTTCAACCAACTCGGCCCACGTGCAGGAAGTCGTCACGTCCGCCAAGGAAGGCGGAGCCTCTCTGGGAATCCTGTCGGGACTCGTGGCCGGCAACTTCTCCGCCTATTGGCTGGGACTGAGCATGGTCGCGCTGATGGGTCTGGGCTATTTCTTCAGTACTGGCCCATCCATGGATGCCCTGATGCTCGCTCCCGCCGTCTTCGCCTTTGGCCTGGTCGCCTTCGGCTTCCTGGGCATGGGACCGGTCACCATCGCCGTCGATTCCTACGGCCCGGTCACCGACAATGCGCAATCGGTCTACGAGCTGTCGCTGATTGAAACCATTCCCGGCATCGAGGCCGAGTTGAAGAAGGACTTCAGCATCGACGCGAAGTTCGAACGCGCAAAGTACCTGCTGGAAGCCAACGACGGAGCTGGCAATACCTTCAAGGCTTCGGCCAAGCCGGTGCTGATCGGCACTGCCGTGGTCGGCGCCACCACGATGATCTTCTCGATCATCATGGCCCTGACCCACGGACTGACGGTTGGCAAAGAGAACCTCTCTCTGCTGCACGCGCCTTTCATGCTCGGGTTGATCACCGGCGGGGCCATGATCTATTGGTTCACCGGAGCGTCCATGCAGGCGGTAACCACCGGCGCCTATCGCGCGGTGGAGTTCATCAAGGCGAACATCAAACTGGAAGGCACGGAGAAGGCTTCGGTCACCGACAGCAAGAAGGTAGTGGAGATCTGCACCAGGTACGCGCAGAATGGAATGTTCAACATCTTCCTCGCCGTCTTCTTCGCGACGCTTGCCTTCGCCTTCGCCGAGCCGTTCTTCTTCATCGGCTATCTGATCTCGATAGCTGTCTTCGGCCTCTACCAGGCGATCTTCATGGCCAATGCAGGCGGCGCCTGGGACAATGCGAAGAAGGTCGTCGAGGTTGACCTGAAGCAGAAGGGCACGCCTCTGCACGATGCTACCGTCGTCGGAGATACCGTCGGTGATCCCTTCAAGGACACCTCGTCGGTGGCATTGAACCCGGTCATCAAGTTCACGACCTTGTTCGGATTGCTGGCGGTCGAACTGGCCGTCTCGCTCAGCGCGAAGAACCCGGTGCTCGCGGAGTCGCTGGCTGTCGCATTCTTCCTGGTGTCGGTCTTCTTCGTGCGCAAATCATTCTATGGCATGAGAATCGAAACCAAGGGCAACGACTGATTCGTGTTGGATCAACCAAGCCGCTCCTGACTGGCGGAGATAGTGCACCACATTGCGGCCTCACGTGACAAGCGTGGGGCCGTTTGGCGTTTGGAGTATTCCAAGCGCTTTCAGCGGACGATGAGCTCTGCGAAAGAGCAGCCGCAGGGCGGGGTCAGTGGCAAAGTTGGCCAACGATCCCGCGCATTGCAGCATCGACAATTCGAGCCTTCCGGCTGGCTTATGGAATCCTTTTGCCGAAGTACTCCCGAGCGACGCCCACGAGGTCTTCGTCCGTCATCACTCCGTATTCGACGTGAGGCTCTTTGCCGGGGGTAATGAAATAGTAACCAATAGAAATCTTGCCCACACGAAAGGCATTTACCTTCCCTTGAACGCGCACCTTGAAGGACCGGGTTTCTTCGACAAAAAACCCTACTCCGGCCTTTTCCAAGCGCTTTTCGACCTGGGATGCATAGAAGCCGAAATCATCAATGGCCTCCGCATCCCCCTCGCCGCTATCAAGGTCCTTCTGGGAAACATGCGGATAGAAGGCAATGATCGTTGGACCGTGGATCTTGAAGACCGGCTCATGTCCGGGGTTGTTCTGCGCCTGTCCGATTCCTGCCAACCAAACAAAGAATAAAAGAATGCAGCCTATTCGTTTCATCGTGGCTAGTCTACGCGCCGACACCGATTAACCGGGAGATTGGCTGGCTTCAAGGGTTGACCCCGAATCTCCACAACTCGCACAGATTTGCTGCATTCTGCACCGTTTTTGAGCCTTGCTGGCGCATCTTAAGAGGATTAGCCTTGAAATTGAGGGCAGAGAGGTCGCGCGAAAACGGCAGGGGCGCCGGCAGGGAGCAGCAAAGACCGGGCATTGCACCGGAATTTGGGCAGAATTGAGGGCGAAAACCCGCGTCCGATAAGGGGCTCCGGAGCTTTCCACAGCTGAGTGCCTTTGTTTTGAAAGTGGATACCCGGAATGTAAAGAAAATACTAGATATTGTGGTTTCCTGTTGACATGCACCACAGACAGCGGTATTTTTTCATCTGCGGCTGTAAACAGACTGTAACGAATTTCGGGGTGAACGGTCTCAAATCAGTTCGCTGAAGGAAAAAAGAACTCGCGTTACATTCCGGCTCCCCGTTTTCCCGTTCTTTGCCAAAGGTTTCCCCTCATTTGCTGCCGGCTGATCTGCGCCGGAGAGGGGCAGAGATTTCCGAAGTTTAAATTGAGAGGATTTTATGAACGAGGTCCAGAGCTCCACCACTACATCCCAGGCTGCACAGGCCCAACGCGGGCTGATCTTCACGCGCCGCTTCACGACCGAAGGCGTTTCGCCCTACGACGAGATCAAGTGGGAGAATCGCACGGCGTCGATCACCGACCATAAGGGCAACACGATCTTTGAGCAAAAGAATGTTGAGGTTCCGGCCGACTGGTCGATGACCGCGACCAACATTGTGGCCTCGAAGTACCTGCACGGGAAGCTAGGCTCGCCCGAGCGTGAGACCGGGGTGCGCCAGCTGGTGAGCCGTGTGGCTGAGACGATCAGAGACTGGGGCACGGCCGGCGGCTATTTCGCCACCGTCGAGGACGGGGTCATCTTCCACGACGAGCTGGCGCATATGCTGCTGACCCAAAAGGCGGCCTTCAACTCGCCGGTCTGGTTCAATGTGGGCTGTGACCGCCTGGAGCCGAATGCGGAGGGCCAGAACTGGCATTGGGACCCGGCGACCGGCGGCGTGCGCTTCTCGGCGACTGGCTACCGCAATCCGCAGTGCTCGGCCTGCTTCATCAACTCCGTCGAGGACTCGATGAGCGGCATCATGGATCTGGCCCGGACCGAAGCGATGCTCTTCAAGTTCGGCTCGGGCACGGGAACGAACTTCAGTTCGCTGCGTTCGAGCCATGAGTCCGTCTCGGGCGGCGGCACGGCCAGCGGTCCCTTGAGCTTCATGCGTGGATTGGACGCTTTTGCCGGGGTTATCAAGTCGGGCGGCAAGACGCGCCGTGCGGCCAAGATGGCGATCCTGAACTCCGAGCATCCCGATATCGTGGAGTTCATCGAGTGCAAGGCCAAGGAAGAGGAAAAGGCTCACACCCTGATCCGGGCTGGTTATGATGGCTCGGGCCCGGATTCCGAGGCTTTCTCGTCGATCTTCTTCCAGAACGCCAACAACTCGGTGCGCGTGAGCGACGAGTTCATGCGCGCCTATGAGAGCAACGGCGACGTCAGCACCTACACCGTCAGGGATCACAAGCCGGTCGAGACCTACAAGGCTCGCGAGATCATGCGCAAGATCGCAGATGCCACCTGGCGCTGCGGCGATCCCGGCATGCAGTTCGACACGACCATCAACAAATGGCACACCTCAAAGAATTCGGCACGGATCAATGCATCGAATCCGTGCTCGGAGTACATGTTCCTGGACAACTCGGCCTGCAACCTGGCGAGCTTCAACCTGATGAAGTACGTTACTCCGTCGGGTGGCTTCGATATTCCCGCCTATCGGCACTCGATCTCCGTGCTCATCACGGCGATGGAGATCCTGGTCGACAACTCCGGGTATCCGACCGAGTCGATTGCCAGGAACTCTCACGATTACCGTCCGCTGGGCCTGGGCTATGCCAACCTGGGAGCGCTGCTGATGGCCTTTGGACTGCCGTATGATTCGGCAGCCGGGCGCAGTCTTGCTGCCGCCTTCACCGCGATCCTCACGGGTCAGGCCTATCTGCAATCGGCGATCGTCGCGGCCAACTGCCCGCCGGTTGCCTCGGCCACGCCACTAACGGCGAATGTCGACCGCCAGGGCGGCGCCTGCCCCGGGTTCTACGTGAACCGCGAGCCCTTCCTCGATGTGATCCGCATGCATCGCGCCGAGGTGAACAATATCGGAACATCGCGCCAAGGCGGTGAGCCCTTTAACGTGCCGCAGCTCGACGCGTTGATCGACGCCAGCCGCGAATGCTGGGATATGGCTCTGGTCTATGGCGAGAAGCATGGCTACCGCAACTCGCAGACGACCGTTCTGGCTCCTACCGGCACGATCGGCTTCATGATGGACTGCGATACGACGGGAATCGAGCCCGATCTGGCGCTGGTGAAGTTCAAGAAGCTGGTGGGCGGCGGCAATATCAAGATCGTCAACAACACGGTGCCCGCCGCGCTCTTTAAGCTCGGCTACACAGACGATGAGGTCAACGCCATCGTCAGCTACATCGATGCCACTGGAACGATTGAAGGCGCGCCGGGCGTCAAGCCGGAGCATCTGGCAGTCTTCGATTGCAGCTTCAAGCCGCTGAAGGGCACGCGTACGATCCACTACATGGGCCACATCAAGATGATGGCCGCGACGCAGCCCTTCCTCTCCGGCGCAATCTCGAAGACCGTCAACCTGCCGGAAGAGGCCACCGTGGAGGAGATCGCCGAGGCCTACGCCGAGAGCTGGCGTCAGGGCATCAAGGCCGTTGCGATCTATCGCGACGGCTCGAAGGGCACCCAGCCGCTGAATACCAGCATGGACTTGAAGCACGAGCCTTCTCCGCTCGATGCCGCAGCCACCCGCGTGCTGGCTCAGATGGCCGCCGGGCAGCCCGGCTCGGCTGCAGACCTGAAGGCTCTGGAGGCCAACGCCGGCGAAAAGATCGAGATCGCTGCGAAGCCTGTCCTGCAGGCCGCCACCGCGTTCCAGCGGACACTGGAGGAGATCGCCAAGGCAGCCGCGGTACCGCTGCTGCAACCCGCGGCCTCACTCGACTCGACGCAAGAGAGCGCTCCGCAGGATCCGAACGGACCGCCGCGCGCTGTCCGGCATCGTCTGCAAGAGGAGCGCGCTTCGATCACCCACAAATTCGCCATCGCCGGCCACGAAGGCTACATCACGGTGGGCCTCTACCCTAACGGGCAGCCGGGAGAGATCTTCATCAAGATGGCCAAGGAGGGTTCGACGGTCTCCGGTCTGATGGACTCCATCGCCACCTCGATCTCGATCGCGCTGCAGCACGGTGTGCCTCTCAGGGTGCTTTGCGAGAAATTCGCCCACACCCGCTTCGAGCCCTCGGGCTGGACCGGCAACGAACAGATCGGCTATGCCAAGAGCCTGATGGACTACATCTTCCGCTGGCTCAACCTGCGCTTCCTCTCCGGAGCGCAACTGTCGCTCTTCGCCGGCCTTGCACCGCAGGCCTCGCAACTGCCTGCCCCGCCGACGATGATTCCCGAGTCCGAGCCGGAGGAGGAGGTCGTCAATCCTCGCGGGCAGTGGGCCAAGCTGGCCGAAGAGGTGGCCTGGCGATTGCATCAGGTCGGCGGTCAGAGTTCCGGCCCCGGTTTCGGAAATCCGGGAGGAGCGGGAGGCGGCATTGCTCCTGAAGCAGAGAGCGGGCTTTCAATCAACGCCAGTGCATCCTCTGAGCCCAGCCTCACAGACCGCGGTATTTATCACGCGGCAGACGCCATGAAAGACATGTTCGAGATGGGCGACGCACCGAGCTGCTCGGTCTGCGGAGCGATCATGGTGCGCAACGGCAGCTGCTACCGCTGCATGAGCTGCGGCTCCACGAGCGGATGCAGCTAAGGCAGGGAGCTTCGGCGAGAATGCAATACAAAGGGCACGGCTTCCGCTGTGCCCTTTTCTGTTTCTGGATCTGAGCGGAGGTGGTCTGCGGTCTCTTAGCCGCACGAGTGATCAGCTACAGGCCGACCTCGGTCTCTTCCGGCTGTTTGAGCGGTTCAGCCGACTCCCTGGCTGGATCGAGGATGCGAAAGCCCTCGGCTTTGGCGGCTTCGAGCAGCTGCTGTGAGGCGGAGACAAAGACAATCTCCATGCCCTGGAACATATCGCGGGCGACCATTGCGGCGGCTAGTTGCAGGGTATCGGGCCATCGCAACTCCGTTCGGTCGAGGAGCTGCCGGGCGGCCTCGAGCACGGCCGGGTTGAGCGGCTCCTGGACCATGCGGGCCGCTTCAAGGCGCAGACTTTCGAGTGCTGCGACTGCATCTTCCGCTGAGATGCCGCCGGAGCGTTCGCGCCGACGGATAGCTGCATAGACCTCAAGGGGCGTCGAGGCCGAGATCAGCTTGCGGTTGTCCTCGACGGCTTCCATGAGGCGAATCAGGCCGTCGGTTCCCTGCCCCTGGACGAAGAGCTTGGCGAATGCCGTGGACTCAAGGAAGTAGCAGCTCACAGGTTCCCCCGTTCCTCTTCGAGAGCTTCTTCGATGGAGTCGCCATGAACCGCGACCGGGTGGAAGCGCTGGGCCTCCTCGGGAATGCCGGCCTCGGCGCGATTGAGGCGAATGGTGGTGGTGGGATAGGCGGGAGTCTTGGGATTGGCGATCTTGCTGGTGAGCACGACGCCGCGCTGAATGGCCTCGGCCAGCACGGTCTGCCGCGAATCGGGATGCTGATTCCAGCGGAAGGCTTTGCGCGGCAGGAAGGAGTCGCGAAACCACTTGAGCGCGATGAAGGCGTGGCCTCCACGCTCGGCCTCGGCAAGCGCGGCGCAGAGCTCCTTCACTCTTGCGTCCATATCGGCGGGAATCACAGCCTCCTGGCTATCGTCATCGTCGTCGTCGACCTGATCGACGGCAATGCGCGGAGCGCGTATGGGACGGGGAGCGGGCTCGGCGCCATCAAGGCGCTCGAAATAGATGCGCACCTCATCCTCCTCGGGCGACCACGTGTCGGCCGAAGCGTTGCGGCGCTTGCTGCGGCCGTTTTCGCCGCAGAGTTCGACAATAGCCTGATAGCCCGGAGGCGCCAGAAAGTATAAGGCTCGCGCGAGGCCGGGATCGGTGGATTCGCCGAGCTCATTCAAGGCCTCTTCAATGATCTCTTCAGCGTCGGGGATGCTTATGTTGGCAACATCTATGCTACTTTGAACAGCTTTTGTCGATTTCATACTTTCTTCTCCGTATACTGCTTCTCGCGCCCGCCTGCGCCAATATCAGGTCGCGCAGTTGGGAGAGCAGCCTTAGTTTTATACTTCACCCATCGCTGGGAGGATTATCTTCCCCCTCGGTTGCGGGCGGCAGGATACACCGCTCGACAATACCTAGAGTTGGATTGGAAGGGCGTCTACCTATATTTGGACTGTTGGATGCCGCCCCAGCATTTCCCGATGAAGCTAAGGAAGCGTGGCTCTCAAAGGGCCTTCGTGCCGGACTCAAGGCAGTCTTCCTGTTGTTTCTTCGACCCAGGGTAACTTCGAGAAATACTCTAGCTAACAGCTTTGCCTGAAGCTATACACGCCCAGTGTACCCGAAATACCGGCTCTTGCAATTCTACTCTGGGGGAGTATTATGCTTCGCGACAATTCTAACCGGATGGGTTCCTCCTTACAATAGAAGATATGCGGTGCTGTTTTCGTTTGCTCCTGTTTTGGAGCCTGATTTCGACTGCGAGTCATGCCGACCCGGCTTTTGACCTTAGCGGACCGAAGGTGGACGTTCACGTCAAACGGGGAGATGCGACGCTGCCGATTGGCGAGACGCCCAACCTGCTGCCTGGAGACCGGTTGTGGATTCACCCCGATTTTCCCGAGAGCCAGTCGGCCCGCTTTGAGTTGATTGTGGCATTTTTGCGCGGAGCCACCAACCCGCCGCCTCCAGAGTGGTTCACTCGCGTCGACACGTGGGTGCGCGATGCGCGCGAGGAAGGCGTCTTTGTCACTGTGCCGGAAGAGGCCCAACAGGCGCTGATCTTTCTGGCTCCCGAGACCAGCGGCGGCTTCAACACGCTGCGCAATGCCGTCCGCGGCCGGCCCGGTGTCTTTGTCCGTGCGGTTCAGGACCTGCAGGCCGCCAGTCTGGACCGCATGCGCCTCGACGCCTATCTGGCCGAGGTTAAAGTCACCTCTCAGACCGATCCCGCACTGCTCAAGCAACGCGCCGAGCGGGCGGCCCGCAGCCTGGGCGTGAAGCTCGATCAGCAGTGTTTCGACAAGCCCACCGAACAGCAGGCGCCCTGCCTGGTGCAGCACACAGAGGGATTGCTTCTCGACGACGCCAACGCGCAATCCAGAGTGGAACAGCTCGCTAACGGGTCGACGGGAAACCTGATGAACCAGCTGAGTTCCTCGCCGATGGGCGGAAGCGGCGTGTATAGCGCCTATGTCGGCGCGATCGTGGATACGGCCAAGATCCTCGCGTCGTTGCGGACGGCGCACTTCCAGTACCTGCCGGCGCTGGCCCTGCCGGCGAAGGATACTCTCAATCTGCGGCTCAATGTGGCGCCGTCGTTCCGCGATCCCAAGTCCGTTGTAGTGGTGGCCCTGCCGCCAGTGGAAGCAGCCAAGCTGCCGCCGCTGCATCCGGTCGACCCGGCGCAGAGCTTCTGCGCGGAGAAGCCCGGCCTCGTGTTACCGGCCGAGGGCGCTCCGATGCTCTTTGCCACGGAACTGGCCCACGATCTCCGGCTGCGCATCACCGAGGCCGTGAGCGACAAGAAGACGACGAGCAAGCCAGTGGAGCTGGCGGTCAAAGCCGATTCCTCGCAGGGCGGGCTGGTGCTGACGGAGGCCGTTCCTCCGCTGCCCGCCGGTGAATTGACCGGCGTGGTTCACGGCAAGTGGGGCTTCGATGACTGGGAGGGCCCACGGTATCACCTGCGCGCGGCTCTGGCAGGCAAGTGGAAGGTGGCGACGGCAGACCAGTCGGCGCTGGTGGTGGGACGCGAGGACACGCTCCACATCGAAGGCGAGAACTCGTTATGCGTCGACCGGATCGAGGCTCAGGCGGCCGCGGGCAGCCCAGTCAACCTGGCGTGGAAGTCGCCCAAGCCGGAGACGCTGGAGGCAGAGGTGCCACTGAAGGATGCGCCCCCCGGAGCTGTCAACCTTCGGATCTATCAGTCTGGATTGGAGCAGCCTGACGAGCTGACTCTGAGGGCCTACGCCGAAGCCGCATCGTTGGAGAGCCTTACGCTCAGCGCTGGCGACATGGAGGCGCAGCTCAAAGGCAACCGGCTGGACGAGGTTGCCAAGGTCAGCCTCGGAGAGATCGCCTGGACGCCGGCCACGCTCAGCCGCGTGCAGGATTATGACCTCCTGACGCTGACTGCCGGCGGCTCGACCTCTACCATCGAGCCCGGCACGACTCCCTTTGCCAGCGTGCAGTTGCAGGACGGCCGCGTGTTGCTGGTTCGTGTCACCATCGAGCCGCGCCGTCCGCAGGTCACGCTGCTCAGCAAAGGAACGCAGGATGAGAGCTCCGAGGGGCCATCTCCTGTGCACCTGGGCAGCCCCGACGATCTGCCGGTGGACCGGCGGCTCGTCTTCTTTCTTCGTTCCGGCGTACCCGAGAACTTTCCCCGCGATGAAAGGGTCGAGGTGGCGGCGGCCGACGGCAGCTTCCACACTGTGCTCGGGGTGGCGGATGGGAGCCTGATGCTGGAGGATGCGAGGACGGCCGTGGGCACTCTGGAGCCGCTGGCGCGATTCGGCTCTTCGGCGTTTGGGGCATTGCGGGCCCGCGCTCTTTCTGCCGATGGGGTTGCCGGCGGCTGGCTGCCACTGGGGACACTGGTGCGGCTGCCCGGCTTCAAGGAACTGCATTGTCCGCACTCCATGGCCAAGCCCTGTACGCTCACCGGAACGAATCTTTTTCTCGCCACGTCGATCGGCGCTACCGCTGACTTTGAAAACGCGACCGATGTGTCGGAGGAGTTTACCGGGACGCAGTTGAGTGTTCCGCATCCGGCAAATGGCGTGCTCTATCTGAAGCTGCGCGACGATCCGGAGACTGTGCAGACGCTGACTCTGCCGGTGATGCCGTTCGGCGCCTCTGCGGCTTCACAGGCGCAGGCGCAGGCGGCTCAGCCGGTAAGGACCGAACGGTGAGAGCTTGTGGGATGGATGGCGCGATCGGCAAGATACAGCACCCCGCCCCGGCCGGAAAAACAAAGACCCGGCGAGGGTGGAGCGCCCGTATTCCAGACCTTTAAAAGAGCTGCTTCTAGTTGAAATAGGCCTTGTTCTTGTCGGCAAAGTGGGCCTTGTCGGCCGGCAGGTCGTCGAGAGAGAAGATTGCGTTAGAGGGGCAGACCGATGCGCAGTTCCCGCAGTCGATGCACTCGTCGGGATTGATGAACAGCTGGGAGACGCCGGCAGCGGCGGGGTCATGGGCCGAGGCGGGTGCAATGGCAGCAGTAGCGCACTCTGACGCACAGACGTAGTCCTTGGTGCAGGCATCGGTAATCACATAAGCCATGATGGAACTCCTGGGTCGCAAAAGCGCTCCAGGCGCCTGCGCCAACTCACTCAGGCTATCGAGTTTCTGCCGTCCAGCTCCGTGACTCGGATCACACTTAGGGCGAGCATTTCTGATGATGGGACGCGCCGGGAGAGCCATCCCAGCTTCCTCGGCTATCCATCGCAGTTCCACAGGAAATTGGGGGTATTGGTTCAATTCGAATCCACAGAATTCGATTGCGAAAGTGTGGCGTCTGCTTTATTCAACTCGCTTTCACGAAATGCTCGTTTGCGACGATGGAGAAAGCGATACATCGCCATATCCCCCAACGTCCTGAATGCGGAAAGGGGAAGCATATTCTTAGCTATCAGAGACTCCGAATAGGCGAGTAAATCGGAGAACTTTTCGCCGTTTTCTCCTCCTGACGCGACTCGTTGCGCCAGATCATGAACTTCGTCGTTTGAGAGTGTCAAGAATTGAGAGTTCATTAACAGGAAAGCATCCAAACAGAGGGCCGCAGTACGTTTGTTTCCGTTACTAAAAATATGCGCTGTGGCAATGTGGACAAACAGGTAGGAAGCCTTGGCCGCAAGCGTCGGATAGAGCTCACGGCCAAAACATTCCTGATAAGGCTGTTCGGCTGCAGATCGGAGAAGATTGAAGTTAAGGCAAGTGCCCCGTCCAACTGGCTCAATGCCGGGCCAGTTCATTGCGATTCCGATATCATGCGCCTCTTCGATTAGAGCGGCATAGATTCGGTAAACAGGACGCTTATTTTTCCGCAAGTCTCTTCAGAGCGGGGTAGTATTTGGCTGCGGACCCCACGAATGGGGAGCGGCCCGGTCTCTTGTCGTCGCGAACATTTCCGGCACGAGTCATGTTAGATCTGGTGATCTTTATGAGAGTGCGGACTTTTTCAATGGTGGCTTGAGTCATACAATCCCCCTTCGTAGGAAAGGGTTGGAGCTCCAGAACTCGCTTCACGGGTTGATGCCTGTTCTTCGGCATTAACCCGTTTGATGCAACTCCGGCGCCGGGTTTTGCTTCGATACCTGAGATTTCCTGTCTTCTCGCAGCCTATCACCATACACTGATCGGTGTATACCCAAAAAGTTCCAGACAGTTGTGTCTATCGACACTCTAGGCCGTGAGCATCAGCCCGCCAATATCGATCGGGGCTGAAGAAGTTTCGCTTTCTTTTCGACGCCCCAGATGTGATCCTGGATTCTTGCTTTCATTGCTGCCGCAGCTCGCCGCGTTTCGTGAATGCAACATAAGTCATAGGATATGAAGCAGATTACTGGCATATGCTCATGGTTCTCTGGGGTCCTTGAGAATCCAACAGTCTCTGCCGCGTAAACCCGCGCATATGCATCGTAAGACTCTGGCGTCGAAAAACGATGTGCTCTTATGGGACGGGTCGGGTGTCTTGCTACTACCCTTGTCTCCGTCCCAATGCATTCTCCCGGGCTGTATCGGGGCAGGGTCAGAACCCAGCCTGCTCCAAGCTAACCTCCGTCTCGACCACTTCGACCCGCGCCAGCACGGCCGGTTCGCCGTAGTGGTTGGCCACGATGGAGGCGGCATTGCCTTCATCGAGATACGGGTGTACCTCGGCGAGCTTGACCGTCGATTGAGCCGCCATGTGCGCGACGGCAGTCTTGCTGGAGATGGAACTAATCAAGGCGAGCATGGCAACGACGACTGTGGCCACTGCATTGATGGCATTCAATACATGCGTCTGGCTGTTGGGATTGGCGATCTTTGCAACCGAGAGCAGCGAAGCGTTGACCTGCTGCTGAAAGACAGCTATGGCTGTCTGCAACTGCGCCAGCACCGAAGCCGAGGGATTGGCCAGGTAGGACTTGGCCTGCGCGACAAGCATGTCAGAAGCAGCATCGAAGCCCGCGGTTGCCGCCGCAAAGACCTGGGCATCGGCCGGGGCGAGCAGAGCCGCGGTCGAGTCGACGGTCGCGACCGCAGTTTCGAGAGATGGCGTCCAGTTCACAATCTCCTGCGCCACCGTTTTTGCCGAACAGCCGCCCATGAAGGGCAAAGGAACGAGCAGGGCGATGAGCGCCCAGACACCGAGCTTAGCCGTTGAGCTTGCGTTGTTGGCCGAGTCTGTGCTGTTGGCGGAGTTGGCCGGATCGCGGGCGAGCAGCCCGAGCAGGGCGGTGGCCAGGCCGCTGATGAGGGTAACGACGCTGCCGTTGCCGGCTGCGCCCAGCTTGATGCCCTGCTGCGAAAGCGTGCCGGCGATGGTGACAATCGCAATCAGCAGGCCGGTCGCCGAAGTCTTGGGGTGATTCCAGATATTAGAGATGGAATTCATGCAGAGAGCTCCTTGCAAAGAAAAAGGCGGCCTTCGCCGCCGCGGTTCTCATAGGATTTGGCGCGAGAGAGGCTTGGAGCAAAGCCGGAATGCTGTCGCCTGCTTTTCGCGCAAAAAGAAAATCGAGACCAGCGGCAGGCACCCCCTCCGGGCCTGCTGCTGGTCTCGAATGGTCACATCTCTCCGGATTCGAGCGATGCCGTGGTTGCGGCTCAAGCCCGCAGCGGAGAGCCGCTGTTCCACAGATTTGAGACGGTCCCGCACCCCGGAGCCCATCCGCTTGGGAGGGCGAACACCTTCTCCCGGTGCGGCACTTCCGTCTCTGATCCGGCTACATTTAAGCCTACGTGCTGCTACTGGAATGATCGGCAAAAGTCAAAATAAGTTTAGTTGCTTAGTTTGCAAAGACTTATTAACAAACAAAAGAGGATGCTCTCTTGACAGGGATTTTGGAAACTCTCGGCTCAGCCAGGGAGCGGATCTTTTTCGGTGAAAATCCGACGACGGAGCCCTGGACGAGGATCAGTGCAAGGCCGGATTGCGTCGCAGAAACTGACGGCCGCAAAGCTCGTACTCTCCGCTGGCAACGCGGGCTATCGCCTCGGTGTAGGCGATGTGCTCCTCGGCGAGAATGCGCTCGGCAAGAGTGTGTGCATCATCGCGGTCAAGGACAGGGACTGCGCGCTGAAGAATGATGGCGCCGTGATCGAGATGCTCATCGACAAAGTGAACGGTGCAGCCGGCGATCTTGACGCCGAAATCAAAAGCCTGTGTTTGCGCATCGAGGCCTGGAAAGGCCGGGAGCAGCGAAGGATGAATATTGAGGATGCGATTGGGAAAGGCTGCAATGAACTCGGGGGAGAGCAGGCGCATGTATCCGGCCAGGCAGACAAGATCGACGCGGTGCTCACGCAGGCAGGCGATCGCGTCGGCATCGTGGTCGGCGCGCTTGCGGCCCTTGGAGATGAAAAGAGCCGTGGGGAGGCCCATTTCGCGGGCCTTGGCCAGCCCCGCGGCCTCGGCGACGTTGGAGATGACGACGGCGATCTCGACGCTGGGCAAACGACCGGCGCGGATCGACTCAGCAATGGCGAGGAAGTTGGAGCCGCGGCCCGAGAGAAGAATGCCAAGCCGAAGCGGAGCTAGTCCTGCTTCCTGAGGCGCAGGACTCATGTGTACTGCACTCGGTGATCGCCTTTGACGACGCGTCCGATCACATAGAACTTCTCTTCGGCGCGGTCAAGCAGTGTCTTCGCACGCGTGAACTTGGCCGCCGGAATCGCTGCGATCAAGCCGATACCCATATTGAAGGTGCGCATCATCTCGTCCTGCTGGATCTGGCCGAGTTCGCGCAGATGTTCGAAGATGGGCAGCACGGGCCAGGAGCCGATCTCGATCTGCGCTCCGATGTTCTTGGGCAGAATGCGCGGCAGATTCTCGGTGATGCCGCCACCGGTGATGTGCGCCATGCCGGTGGTCAGCCCCGCCGAGACCAGCTTTTGAATCACGTGCAGATAACTGCGATGGATGCGCATCAGAGCGGCGCCGGCCTTCTCGCGGATCGCAGTGACATACTGCGTGTGCTTGTATCCGGCCACCTCGAAGAAGAGCTTGCGGGCCAGCGAGTAACCGTTGGTGTGCAGCCCGGTGGAGGGCAGGCCGATGAGGACGTCGCTGGCCTTGATGCCCGCGCCTGTAATCATCTTGTCGCGATCGACCGCGCCGACGATAAAGCCGGCCAGATCGTATTCCCCGTCGGTGTAGAAGCCGGGCATCTGAGCCGTCTCGCCGCCGATCAGTGCGCAGCCGTTGGCCTTGCAGGCCTCGGCCAGACCGGAGACTACGTTCTCAGTCACTTCAGGATCGAGCTTGCCGCTGGCAAAGTAGTCGAGGAAGAAAAGCGGCGTCGCGCCCTGGACAGCGATGTCGTTCACGCAGTGGTTCACCAGATCCTGGCCGACCGTCTGATGCAGACCAAGCTCAAAGGCCACCTTGAGCTTGGTGCCGACGCCGTCGGCGGAGCTGACCAGGATGGGATTCTTCCAGCGCTGCATGTCGAGCCGGTAGAGCGCGCCAAAGCCGCCGATGCCGCCCAAAACATTGCGGTTGAAGGTCTTCTGCGCCAGATACTTGATGCGTTCTTTGGCGCGGTCGCCGGTGCTGATGTCGACGCCTGCATCGGCGTAGGTCACGGACTTGGTCTTGGATTCGTCAGGCACGGTGCGGTCTTTCTGCGGATAGGATTGTTGAGTTACGCTGCGGGCCGAAAGGTCGATTTTATCAGGATTTCAGCGCCAAGGCTGTGCATCGTGGAGTGGGGCCAGGGGAGGCCAGGAATCGACAGGCGGGAGAAATGGAAAGTCGGCTTGACAAAGAATCGTGCTCGCGGTACTCTGAATTGGAAAGCCAACTTTACATGACCTTCAAGATCGTAAACCGGGTGAAGGAACTGCGAACTGCCCAGGAGTGGACCCAGGAGCAGTTGGCGCAGGCGGCCGGCGTCTCGCGCCAAAGCATCAACTCGATCGAGCGCAACCGCTATGTTCCGAGCCTGGAGTTGGCGCTGACCTTTGCACGGCTTTTCGAATGCTCCACCGATGAGATCTTTCAATTGGAGAAGGAATCATGATCCATCCTGTTCTCAGCCGCATTCTCATGCTCGACCATATTGCCGACGAGCGTTTTCTCGAGCATCAACGCCGCTCGACCAGCGCCGCGGCTATCGCCGGAATACTCTTCACCTTTGTCCTGCTCGAATATCGTCTGCTCATCGAGCACAGCGTCCCGTGGGATCTAATTGCCGTGATCTATGCGATGGGCGCGACAAAGATCGCGCTCATGCTCTGGTATCGCTTCAAAAACTAGATTTTTCTGAGGAATCCACCCATGTCTCTGCTTGATACTTGCAGTTTGAAAAGAGCTCTGCCGGTCCTCTTTGCACTGCTCGTCGTGGCTCAAGTCGATCTCGCCAGTGCCGCTGGCTGGCCGCAAACACTCTTGTCGCTGTTACATCTCACGGCGGCGCACGACGATCTTTGCCGGGGTGTTTGCGCCGGAATAGGCACATCGATCGATGTATTGGTGGTCTTCCAACTCGCCCGGATCTTTGTCAAACGTGCAATGCAACCACGTCGCGATTGAGACCACTTCGCGACAGCTCTACCGTAAGGGAGAAATCAATATGTGTCTCGGCCATCGTCAACTCGGCCCTAGGGCCCGCGGCAGGATGGCCCTTGCCAACATTTCGTTGGTCATCGGCCTGCTGCTTTGGTTCTTCGTTCACCCCGCCGGCCAGATCGAGCGGAATTGGCTTCACGCAATCTGCGGCTTCCTGCTTGGCCTCTCGATCACGGTCAACCTCTTCGGCCTATGGTCCGCACGCCGCTGCGGTGTCACCGAATCCGGGAAGCTATAGAAACCGATCCCGTTCCTCGGCCGTGGGCAGCGGACAGATCTTCAGCCGCCCCCAGATGCGGTTGCGCAAGCGGGCCACGACCCGGTAGACGAGGTCGCGGATGGGCCGCGGAATGAGCCGTACCGCCGCGGCAACCGCTGGCCAGGGCCGCGGCAGCTCGCGCAAGATCGCCAGCGCCGCATCTGAGCGAACTAGAATCTCTTCCGACCCGCCACCGAGCCCCCGTACCACAAAGATTGTGCTTGGACCAGCCTCAACATTTTCCAGGCTGATCCCGCGCCGCGCCAGCACTTGGCCCCAACCCGCAGCCTCGAAGGCCGCAAAGCGCAGCCGGTCCCGCCGATCGCGGCGCAGAAACCAGCGCATGGTGCGATTGCACAGCACGCATTGGCCATCGAAGAGGACTACGAGCCGGTCGCCGAGTTCAGCAAGTCCGCTCACCATGAAGGGGATGCGGACTGAAGGCATCGAGATTCAAATCGCCTGATCCGCGACGACTCGGCCCTCTATACTGAACCCACCATGAGTTCACGGCCTCCCGCACCCGCCCGCTCCCGATCTCAAGACTTGCAAAAGCGCGCCGAGCGCTTCTTCCCCGGCGGGGTAAATTCGCCGGTGCGGGCCTTCCGCGCGGTGGGCGGGGCACCGCCGTTTATCGCGAGCGCTCAGGGCGCGTGGCTCACCGACGCCGATGGCAACCGCTATATCGACTACTTCGGCTCGTGGGGGCCGATGATCCTGGGCCACGCCTTTCCGCCAATTGTTGAAGCCATCCGGAGTGCCGCACGCAACTCGACCAGCTTTGGCGCATCGACGGAGGCCGAGGCCGATCTGGCCGAGCGCATTGTCACCTGCTTTCCTGCAATTGAAAAGCTGCGCTTTGTCAGCTCCGGCACCGAGGCTACGATGTCGGCGATCCGGCTGGCGCGCGCCGCGACCGGCCGCAAGATCATCGTCAAGTTCGAGGGCTGCTACCACGGTCACGCCGACGGGCTGCTGGTCAAGGCCGGCTCCGGCGTGGCGACCTTTGGAATCCCCGGCTCGGCCGGCGTGCCCGAAGAGATTGCGCGCCTCACCCATGCCCTGCCCTACAACGACGTTGCCGCCGTCGAAGCCGCATTCGACGCCCACCCCGACCAGATCGCTGCCGTGATTCTGGAGCCTGTTGTCGGCAACGCAGGCTGCATCCCACCCGCGCCCGGTTATCTCGCCGCGCTGCGCACCCTCACCAATCGCGAAGGCGCGCTGCTGATCATCGACGAAGTGATGACCGGCTTTCGCGTGGCTCTTGGCGGAGCGCTTGAGCTTTATGGCATCGACGCCGATCTCGTCACGCTGGGCAAAATCGTCGGCGGCGGGCTTCCGGTCGGCGTCTTCGGCGGCAAGTGCCGGTTCATGGATCTGCTCGCGCCTCTCGGGCCGGTCTACCAGGCCGGAACGCTGAGCGGCAATCCACTGGCCATGGCCGCCGGTATCGCAACCTTGAACTATTTGCGGGAGCACGCAGGCGAGGTGTATCCACAGCTAGAGGCCACTTCAAAAGCTGTCGCCGAGGGTGTCGCCGCCGAAGCCGCCAAGGCCGGCGTTGCGGTCACCACCAATCGCGTCGGTTCGATGTGGACCTGGTTCTTTACCGCCGATGAAGTCACCGATTACGAGCAGGCCGCAAGGTCTGACACGGCTGCATTCGGCCGCTTTCACAATGCCATGCTGAGCCAGGGCGTCTGGCTGCCGCCCTCGCAATTTGAAGCCGCTTTTCTGAGCACGGCGCATGGGGAAGCTGAGGTCGCCGTGACGATTGCGGCTGCGGGTGAGGCATTCAAGATGTCTCAAATGTAAGATGCCGCCCGGAGAGGCGGCACCGTGAGTGCTTGTTTGCGGATTGCGCGATTTCCTAGATGCCGACGCCGAATTCACTCTCGCCCACATGATCGTAAAAATCGTAGGGAGTGCGGCGCTTGAACTTGTAGCGGCTGCGCATCTCGTGGCCCACAAAGATGCTGATCGCGGCCACCGCCATCCCCAGCGAGAGCCAGCCTATCACCCGCAGCGCGCCGAGTTTCTTTTCGTCTTCCGCATTCTCTTCTTCGGCAGACAATACTTCGGGATCAGTCGACATGGGCTCACCTCCTGCTACGCAATTACGATAGCTCGGTTTTGTCTTGGGACTATAATACCGCAATTTGAACGGAATGGACGGTGATCCCCGGATTTTGCAGCCAGTGCGAAGAGTGGTTCACACAATTCTTTTCACTTGGTCGAGTCGATGCGGAAGAGCAGGTCAACCTTGGCCGGGGTTGGAAGGAAACTGGCATGGATCGAGTTGGCAGCCAGATGGCGCAGGTCGTCGCGGGTAAAGCCGTACTCCTGGTGCGCCACGAGATACTCATTGGCCAGATCGGAACCGAAGAAGGCCGGGTCGTCGGAGTTCAACGTCACCAGCAGACCTGCTCGGAAGTACTTCTTCAGCGGATGGTCGGCATACGAGGTGCAGACACCCGTACGGATATTGGAGGTCAGGTTGAGTTCGAGGGGGATGCGCCGCTCTTTCAGCTCCTCCATGAGGTAGAAATCCCGAACGGCGGAGAGGGCGTGACCGATGCGTTCGGAGCCGATGGCGAGCGCCTCGCGAATGGCCTCAGGTCCAGTGGTCTCGCCTGCGTGGTTGGTGAGGCGCAGCCCGGCCCGAGCGGCCTGAGCATAGAGAGCGCGGAAGGGCTCGGAGCCAGCCTGGCGCTCGTCGCCACCCAGGCCGATGCCGATGACGGAGGGATGCGTGGCCTTGAGTTCGATGGCCTTGAAGAAGACCCGCTCGGCCTCCTCGACGCTGAAGTGGCGCACGGCATCGAAGATCCAGTAAATCGAGAGACCCAGATCGCGGTCGGCGCGCTCTCGGGCACGTTCCAGACCGGCAAAGATCGGTTCGAAGGCCGCGGGATCGTGGTTGCGCCAGAGATAGATGACACCAACGGCGATGAAGACTTCGGCGTGGACGACACCCTGCGCGGCGAGCTGCTCCATCATGCGCCATGCTGCCAGCTCATAGTCCTCAGGTGTAATCAGACGGCGAGTGACGGCCTTGAAGGCCTCGAGAAAGCCGGTGAAGTCTGTGAAGTGGTAGAGGTCTCGCGCCTCGGGCAGCGTGAGAGGATGTTCGTCGTGACGCGCACTCAGCTCGACCAGAGTGGAGGGAAGTATGCTGCCCTCGAGGTGCAGATGAAGTTCTGCCTTGGGGAGACGACGAATAAAGCTGGCGATGTCCGGCACTTCTCCGATTTTAGCGCAGCCCGGCGAACTCCGAGCGATGGCGGCTGTAAAGGAAGTAGATGACCAGGCCGATCACCAGCCAGATGATGAAGCGCAACCATGTAATGATGGGCAATCCTGCCATGAGCAGAAAACAAAAAATCACGCTAAGAGCCGGTATGACCGGCCCGCCGGGAACGCGAAAGCCACGCCGCCGTTCCGGCTCGCGGATGCGCAACACAATTACCCCGATGGATACCAGGACAAAGGCAAAGAGCGTTCCGATGTTGGAGAGGTCGGCGAGGGTGCCGATGTCGAATAGGCCGGAAGGGATGGCCACCACGAAGCCCGCCACCCAGGTGGAAAATGCCGGTGTACGAAAGACCGGATGCACATTGCCGAAGACCTTGGGCAGCAGGCCGTCCCTGGACATCGAGAACCAGACGCGCGATTGGCCAAGCTGGTAGACCAGGATCGACGAAAGCATTCCCATGATGGCTCCGAAAAGCACGACGAGCCTGATCCAGTGGAGAGGGCGTCCGCCTGGAAGGATGGAGAGCTTTTTGAGCGCATTGACCACCGGCGCAGCGTCGCCCACCATCGATTGCCATGGCACCAGGCCGGTGAGGCAGACGGCCACGGCCACGTAGAGCAATGTGCAGACAGCCAGCGTGGCGATGATGCCGATGGGCAGATCGCGCTGGGGGTTGCGGCACTCCTCGGCCGCGGTGGAGACCGAATCGAAGCCAATATAGGTGAAGAAGATAATGGACCCGCCGGTGAGAACTCCCGACCAGCCGTTGGGCATGAAGGGGCGCCAGTTGGCGGGATGAAGGTAGCCAATCACCGCAAAGACAAAGATCAGGATGGCGATGAGCTTGAGCCCCACCATCATATTGTTGGTGCTGGCCGACTCGCGAATGCCGCGCACCAGAATCACAGTGAGCACCAGCACGATAAGAAAGGCGGGAATGTTGAATCCGAAGTGCCAGCCGGGGTGGTAAAGCCAGTTGCCGGCCAGATCCTGCAAGCCTCCAGGCAAATAAGCGGGAGAAAGCCATAGGGGCGAGGGGTGCAGGCCAAACCAGTCCAGAAGATCCACAACATGGGCCGCAAAGCCCACACTTACCGTCATATTGGAGCCGGCGTATTCGAGGATCAAATCCCAGCCGATGATCCAGGCAATCAGCTCGCCCAGGGTGGCGTAGGTGTAAGTATAGGCCGAGCCGGCGATGGGAATCATGGAGGCGAGTTCGGCGTAGCAGAGGCCGGTGAGCGCACAGACGACGGCCACCAGAAACAGCGAAACAGCGATAGCCGGACCGGCGCCGGGCCTCCCGGACATGGCGGTGTGGTGGATGATGAAGTCCGCCAGGGGCGTGTTCACGATGCTTGAGGTGTCAAACTGCTCGCCGGAGATCGCCGTGCCGATGACCGTGAAGATGCCCGAGCCGATCACCGCGCCTATGCCGAGAGCGGTCAGCGACCACGGCCCCAGGGTCTTCCTGAGCGCATGCTCGGGCTCTTCCGAGTCCCGAATTAGCTTGTCGATCGACTTGCGTGCGCCAAGTTGTTTGAGCAGGGCCGTTCTCCTCCTCCCCGTAGTGGCGGGAGCTTATCTATCCAGAATAAACTGCCTTCGGGGAGCTGCTGCCCTCGATGCCCGGTGCGGAGTTTTCAGGCTGAAACCAACGCTCGTTGGCAGGCCCGCGCATGACGCGGACGAGAGTGCTGTAGAAGCAGAGGCGCGGCCGGGTTCCGAGTCTGGCACGCTCTCGCGGAGAGACTCGGAACCCTAGGAAATTGATAGAAGCTGGCTTTAGCGCTTCGACTGCCCGCGCGTCATCTTCTTGACCTTCTTCTTCTTCGATCCGCGCGGCTCGGTGCGCTTTGCCTTGGGAGCGGCCTTTTTGCGGGCTGTGCGCTTCAGCTTCTTTCGTTCCTGCTTATCTTCGATCTTGGTGGTATCTGGCACTTGGTTCCTCTTTCGCTGCAGTTATTTCTGGGATTCCCGCAGATGGGATGATCGAGGTTAATGTTAACAGGGATTTCACGCGTGCGAAAGCGCAGGGAAGAGGTTCGAAGCAGCGCCGGAGCACATTCCGGCGTA
>JBEKKL010000033.1:0-48032 GCA_050010735.1 Occallatibacter sp.
ACATTGAAGAGACCGCGGCTATGGAAGACCGCGGCGGCAACGATGAGGATGGCCGCATTGACGAAGAGAGCCACGGTGAGCGCGAGGAAGGAGTCGATGTTGGCCATCTTGATGGCTTCGCGCTTGCCCTTGGAGGTACGCTCGTATTTGCGGCTCTGCACGATCGATGAGTGCAGGTAGAGATTGTGCGGCATGACGGTCGCGCCGAGGATGCCGATGGCGATGTAGAGCATTTCGGGGTTGCTGACGATGGATGCCGAGGGGATGAAGAAGCTCTTCAGCGCGATCCAGTTCTCTGCATGGGAGAGCAGGACTTGCACGACGAAGAGCGCGGTGATGGTGCCGATGAGGGCGATGACGAGCGCCTCGAGAGCGCGGAAGCCCCAGCGCTGCAGGAGAAGAATCAAGAGCACGTCGACGCCGGTGATGAGTACGCCATAAAAGAGCGGAATGTGGAAGAGCAGTTCCAGGGCGATGGCGGAGCCGATGACTTCGGCCAAGTCACAGGCGGCGATGGCGATCTCGGCGAAGATCCAGAGGGCATAGCTTACACGGGGGCCGTAGGCCTGGTGGCAGAGCTGCGCGAGGTCGCGTTCGGTGGCGACGCCGAGCTTGAGCGAGAGGCTTTGCAGCAGGACGGCCATCAGGTTTGAGGCCATGATGACGAAGAGAAGCGTGTAGCCGAAGCGCGAGCCTCCGGCGATGTCAGTGGCCCAGTTGCCGGGGTCCATGTAACCGACGGAGATGAGGAATCCTGGGCCGAGGAAGCCGAGGAGGCGGCGCCAGAAATTTGGCGAGCGGGAGAGCCGGACTGAGGCGTGTACCTCGGGCAGCGAGGGGACCTGGTGCTCCGAGCCCGGAGCGAGGCCGGGGATGACGGGCAACGGGAGTTGGGCCATGGGGCTCATAGATGCCAGTATGCCACAACTACTTAACCATGGTTAATACTATTGTTTAAATTTAATTACACGGAGGATTCCGGGCGGAGCCAGACTGCTTCGGCCGCCGGGCGGCCAAGGATGGATATTCCACGGGGCAGCTCGACGGAGACGGTCTGGTCGTAGTTCTGGCTGACGACGCGAAGGCCTTGACCGGGGCCAATGCCGTTGCCGTGGAGGAAGAGCAGGAGCTTCGGGTCACGTTCGTGGAGGCTGGTGACGATGTAGCGGTGACCGGCGGCGGCCTCTGAGAGCGGGGTTTCGCCGCGCTGATGGCGTTGAGCGGGGCTTTCGGGGACGACGAAGTTGCCGTGTGGACAGGCGCCGGACTCGCCGAGTTTTTCTTTGAGCTTGGCTTCGAAGGCAGCGGAGACGGCATGCTCGAGGCGCTCGGCCTCTTCGTGGATTTCGTGCCACTCCATGCCGAAGATCTCGCTCAGCATGCGTTCGATGAGGTGATGGCGGAGGGCGGTGCGGTAGGCGGTTTCGCGGCCGGTCGCGGTGAGGCGAACGATGCCGTCGGGACCGACCTCGACATCGCCGTCGCGCTTGAGGCGCTTGAGCGCCATGGTCACGGCCGGCGCTGAGACCTCCAGCCAATGGGCCAGGACGGCGGGGATGACCTCGCGGCCCTCGGCCTCGGCTTCGAGGATGGCCTTGAGGTAGTTCTCCTTCGAGGCGTGGATTGTGTCTTTCATGGCGCGGCTCAAAACCAGTCTATACGCCAGAGGAAACGACCGGGGCGGTTTTGATTGACTGGCGGAAATGGGCGGCTGGAAGCCCAAATCTTTCCGAAGGCTTGCGGCATGCCGGGATATAGAATGATAACCGTCATGAAAACAATGGCGATTCGCGGCGATGCGGCAGGACAGGTCATCGACGGAAGATTCACGCTGCTCAAATGGCTGGGTGGCGACGATGCGAGCGTTGTCTTCCTCTCGGAGATGCAGGGAGATCGGACGCAGCAGGTGGCGATCCGGCTGATTCCGGCCGATGGTGTCGACGCCGATGCGCAGATCTCCCAGTGGAGGGCGGCGGCTGCGCTCTCACATCCGCATGTGATGCGGATTCTGCAGACGGGAAGCTGCCACATCGGCGGCGATCGCTACTTTTATGCCGTGACGGAATATGCCGAGGAGGTGCTCTCGGAGGTGCTTCCCGAGCGGGCGCTGACGGCTGCCGAGACCGGAGAGATGCTTGGCCCGATACTCGACGCGCTTGCCTATCTTCACGGAAAGGGCCTGGTGCATGGGCGTTTGAAGCCATCGAATCTGCTGGTGGTCAACGATCACTTGAAGCTCTCTTCCGAAGATATTCAGAGTGCAGGCAAGGTGAGCAAGCAGATGGGACGGCCGGACGCGCATGAGGCTCCGGAGTGCGCGGAAGGGCATGTTTCGCCGGCGTCGGATCTCTGGTCACTAGGAGTGACGCTGGTGGAGGCGTTGACGCAGCGTCCGCCGGTCTTCGATAGAGCGTCGGGAGCCGATCCGATTGTGCCGGAGTCGATACCGCAGCCTCTTGCAGGAATCGCGCGCGAGTGCTTGCGCGTTGATCCGGGGCAGCGGTGCACTCTCGGCGATGTTCGGGCGCGACTCGATGGCAAGGCAGGTCCGGCGAAGCCGGAGGACGCCGCTGATGCAGTGATTCCGGCGAAATTTCGGCTGCCGGTGATCATCGGCGCGGTGGTTGTTGTAATTGCGGTGATCGCGATTGCATTGTCGCGATCGCATCGGCCCGAAGTCTCGCCGAGTGAGCCAGCCCCGGCGGCCACCGAAGCGCAGAAGCCGGCTCCCGTTACGCCTGAGCCTGTTGCAGCAGCGCCACAAGAGCCTCCGCCCGCAGCGACGAAACCCCATGCCTCGAAGGGGAGTGCGGTGAAGGGCGAGGTGGCCGAGCAGGCGATGCCGGATGTGACTCCGAAGGCTATAGCTTCGATTCGCGGGCAGGTCCATGTGAGCGTACGGGTGACGGTTGACCGCGCGGGCAATGTGTCGAATGCGGAGCTCGACTCTCCTGGACCGAGCAAGTATTTTGCGAAGGCGGCACTCGATGCTGCGCCAAGATGGAAGTTCGATCCTGTGGTGGTGAATGGCGAAGCTGTCTCGAGCGTATGGCTGCTGCAATTCAAGTTCAAGCAGAGCGGGACCGAGGTTAATCCGATCAAAGTATCGCCCTAGGCTCGGTGGCTCATACGATCCCAAACGAAAGCCCCCGGTTTATAGAGCCGGGGGCATTTTGTTGGGAGGTTTTTGTGCTCTACTTCACGCGGACTTTGGGCTCGACTGAGAGGCCGGGCCTTAGTTCGTGGTTTGGATCTTCCTTTGCTAAATCGGTGAAGTCGATGCGGACGGGGACGCGCTGGACCACCTTGACGTAGTTTCCGGTGGCGTTCTCGGGCGGGAAGAGCGAGAGTACCGAGCCGGTGGCGCCGCCGATCTGTGTGACCTTGCCGTGATAGTCTTTGCCGGTTGAGTCAACGGCGATCTCGACCTCCTGGCCGGCGGCCATGTGCTTGAGCTGCGTCTCCTTGAAGTTGGCAGTGACCCAGAGGCCTTCGAGCGAGACGAGCGTCAGCAGGTTCTGGCCAGGGGCGAGGTTCTGGTTGACCTCGACGCTCTTGCGGGTGATGATGCCGGCGGTAGGCGCGACGATCTTTGTGTAACCCAGATTGAGCTTGGCCTGGTCGAGCTGGGCCTGGGCCTGAGCCACCTGGGCCTGCGCCTGCTTTGCGCGGGCGCTCTGCGCGGCCACCTGCTGCGGACCGGTCTGGGCGTACTTCAAACCGGCCTGAGCTTGAGCCTGGCGCTCGAGGGCCACCTTGACGCCGTCAACGGCCGCCTGCTCGCTGGCGTTTGCGTCGGCCACGGCGGCTTTGCTGGCGTCAGCGGCGGCGACCGCGGCGTCGAACTGCTGCTTGCTGATGACGTCTTTCGCGACCAGAGGCTTGTAGCGCTCCAAATCGGCCTGCGCTTTGATGTAGTTGGCCTGTGCTTGCGCTACGCGAGCGTGCGCGGCGTCCAGCTCTCTCTCGGCCTGTCCCACGCCGGCGTGCGAGCCGCTCACGTTGGCATCGGCGGTTGTGAGGTTGCTTCCTGTGTTGATGGTGGTAATCGGCACATTCACATCGGCGGCGGCGGCGTTGGCCTGGGCACTGGCCAGGGCAGCCTGGGCGTTCTCGACCGCGACCTCATAGTCGCTGGGATCGAGCTCGGCGATCAGATCGCCTGCCTTGACCACTTGATTCTCGTCGACGTAGACCTTGGCAACCTGGCCTGCGATGCGCGAGCTGATCTGGATAAGATGGCCGTTGACCTGGGCATCATCGGTGTCTTCTGAGTAGGTGGAGCGCCACCAGATGCCGACGGCAACCACGACGAGGACCACAACCACGACGAGAATGATAGCTCTGCGGCGGGACGGCGGCTGCGCGTTCTGGATCTCTTCGTTCGGGTCGCTGTGAAGCTGTGTTGGAACTGGATCCGCCACTTCTATTTTCCTCCCAGATAATTCCTGTAGTTTTCGGCCGCTCCCAGGGCTCGGGCCAGACTGAGCTTGGCCATGTTGTGCTGGTAAAGGCTGGTCACATACTGATCGTTGGCCTGCGCCACCGATTGTTGAGCCTGGCTGACGGCGAGATTGTCGCTGACGCCGTCGGCGTAGCGTTGCTGCGCATCGCCGAGGGCTTCATTGGCCAGCGCAACGCTGGATTTGGCGACCTCAACCTGCTGCTGAGATGAGGCGATGTCGAGCAGAGCATCGCGAACGTCTGCGTCGACCTGCGCGTTTTTGTCGCTGAGTTGGGCTTGCGCTGTGTCGAGCTGTGCCTGAGCCTGCTGGGCCTGGCCGCGCAGGGCATATTCGTCGAAGACCGGGACGCTCAACTTGCCGGTTGCGTCGCCTGTGCCGTGCGAAGAGTTGACGTTGACGCCGATGTCGCCATAGTCGCCGTTGAATTTGAGTGTGGGATAACGGGCAGCGGTGGCTGCCTTGCGCTGCTCCTGGGCTGCTTTTGTCTGCTCGACCATCGCGGCCAGATCTTTGCGATTTGCGTGGGCCTGGCGAATCGCGGTGTTGACATCGATCTGGTCGAAGGCCGCGTAGGGCTGCCGGTCGGCGAGCGTGAAGCTTTGCTCCAGTGGCAGGCCGATGGTGCGGGCGAGGGCCAGCTTGTCTTTTTCAAGTGCATTGCGGGCCACGATCAGCTGCTGGCCGAGAGATTGCGAATCGACGCGGGCGCGCAACTCATCGAGCAGGGGCGCGGTTCCGGCCTGGTGGCTGGCGACGGCCTGGTCGAGCGAGATCTTCGCCGTGGCTGCCTGGGCTTCGAAGCTGGCAACGCGGCTCTCATCGGCCAAGACGATGAGGTAGGCGTTGCCGACCACAAGGACCACCATCTCGCGAGCGTCCTGAGCGGAGAGCGTGGCGGCAGCGAAGTTGTGGCGCGTGGCCAGATAGTTGCGCAGCGAAGCCACGTCGATGAGCGACCAGCTGAGGTTTGCGCGCAGGTCGGTGTAGCCGAAGGGTCCGATGATCTTGGGGAAGCCTGGAATCCGCAGGCCCTCTGCGGGCAGGTCGGTCTGCAATACGGCTTCGGTGGCATTGAAGTCGACCGAGGGCAGCAGGGCCTGCAACTGGCTGAGGCGCTGGCCTCGGGCGGCGACTGTCTGGGCGCTGCTGAGAATGACACCGAGGTTGGCCTTGAGGCCGCGCTGGATGGCGTCGTCAAGGGTGAGCGAGAGGAGCTGTGCCGAGGGCTCGCCCTCGACAATGCTGCCCTGAAAGGGCGACGCGCTCTGGGCCGGCACCGGAGTCTGGGCGCCGGTTGCACAGGACGCGAGTGCGGCCAGAGCGAGCGCCAGCGTGCGAGCACAGTGGCGGATCGAGTTCGGCTGGGAAGGAATGGAATCCATCAAGATCGTTCGACTCTCACGATGAGGCTAATGGCCCGAAAAAACCCATACTCAAGGGATGCTCTGAGCGGTTGGAAAGCTCCTTGGATCTAGTGTATCGAAGGATCCGGGCGTGAGCGTTGGAAGACCCTTTGGGGTTCGAGGTTTCCCACCCTTTCCGCGGAGGGAAGCGGAAAGGATGGGGCACGGAGGTTGGTTTACTGTTCTCTAATCCTGACCTCCGACTTTCTGCATTAGCGCTCGGCAGAGGCGTGGAGGAGTTGCGATGCGAGTGAGCAGAGACCCTGGCGAAAGACCTCGCGGGTTGCTTCCGGGGTCCACGCAGCAGCTTGCGGACCACCATGGGCGTTGAGCAGCGAGGCCGTTTCGGCGGCACTGAAGCCCGCCACCGCGCGGAGAACGAAGACGGTACGCATCCACATGGGGAGGCTGGCAAGCCAATTGCGCACGCGGTCTCGTTCCGGTCCAGAGATCATGTTGCCCAGCTCTTCAGACGAGATGCCAGCCGCGGCCAGGTCATCGTCGTCGATGCAGGTGGAGGCGGGTGCAAATCCGGCTGGCGCCGCCAGTTCTGCGGGATTACGCGCGGAGAGCACCTCAAGAGCGGCGGCCGAGAGGGCTCGTTCGCTGCTCTGACGCGCCTCGCGCGGGTCCTGGCACACCGAGATCTCCGCATTGGCGATGGCCGCTTCCACCAGCCGCTCGCTGTCTTCGCCCTGGCCCACCAGCATTGAGGCCAGGCTGTAGAGTCCGGCGGCAATCGATTCGACGATCTCCTTTAGACCCTCCGATGCGCCCGAAAGACTCTCTTCCGAGCAGTCGCTAGCGGCGGAGCCATTGTGAATCCGGTGGTCGAAATCCTGGGGCATACGGAGAGCTCCTCTCTTGAACAAAGCAAGCGGCCTCAATCATTATCCTCAACCCGCCAGCCCGCGTGGGTCAAACCAGTTCGAGAGCCTGGCAGGAATTGGCAGCCTGAGGGAGAGCCGGGAAGCGCCAGACGGCACCGTTCTCCATGGTGTGTGCTTCTCATCTTGGCAACCCTCCTTCACCGGCTGCGATCCAAGTAAAATGCGCTGGACCGACGTAGCGGGGCAGCACTTTCGGAGAGCTTCTGTGCGGGTTATCATGGAGAGTCGAGGGATCGGTATGTCCTTTCCTATCAAAACCTGTGTCATTTGCTCGGAGGAGTTCGAGCTGAGACCGGACAAGCCGGGCTTTGCCAATCGCTGCCCGGCGTGCAGCGCACCGGAATCGGAGTCGTCTTCCGAGAATCGCCACGTGGATGCCTCGACGCGCCGGGCTGAGAGCGAGCTGAACGAAGTGCGCCGGCGAACCATTCGCGACATGCTGTATCGCAAGGAGAGCTGAGTGGGCAGGAGCTGTCAGTGTGCTCTCACCGATTTCCTGGTGCGACTCTTCTAATGCCTGGAGCGGGCGCGAACCGGGAGGTCCCCGCGACAGCCGGCCGGGACGCCAGCGTTACCTGGTGCTCTAAAAGCGAATTAAGTACGAGGCCTTGATGAAGATCTGGCGGCCATCGTTGAGGAAGTGCAGCGAGCGCGGTGGAAGATTGGGGTCGCACGCCCCATCATTTAAACGATTACAGAGATTTTGCAGGTCGTTGTTGTAGCCGATGTAGACGGCTGTGCCCGGGTGCGGAAGCCAGGTGAGGAGCGCCTCGGTGCCAACCTGTTTGGTCCGTAACAATGAGGTCTCCGCGGGATTGACAAGTGTCGAGTCGTACTCGACAATGACGCGCGCGGAGATCGCCCGCGTGAACTGATAGTTGATCTTGGTGCGCAAGGTCTGGCTCTCATAAACGAATGCACCGTCTGACGCCGAGTGATCGCGATCCAGCAGATAGATATTGTCGGCAGTGAGTTGGCGAAGAGGCTGCACGGTGAAGAGAGCCTGCACCCAGTCTTGTTTGAGCAACGACGGTGCTGCTCCCGCGACCGGGTTGTAATTCACGTTGCCGCTGCGGTAGGCCTGAATATTGAAATTGAGCTGAGGAAACGGTGCGCCTTTGGCGATGAAGCCGGCGAAGTTCTCCGAGAAGTTCCTGAACCCGGTGAGCACCCCCGGATAGTTGCGAGGACCGACCGTGTCGGAATTGCTGCCGGCGATCGGCGCAAGCACGATGTTGCGCGGGAGAAGAATGAAGGGGTCGGCGTTGGAGTAGCGATAGACGCGATCACCCTGATGATTGAAGGCTACATTCTGGTTGGTCTCCAGGCCAATGCGCTGGATGGTTCTGTGCTTCGGATACCAAGCGTAGCTCATGTAGGTCGTGTCATTGCGAAAGTTCGACGCCACGATAAAGCCAACCTGTGTCTGGAAACCGGTACTGTAGTCAAGGTAGGAGGAGTTGAGGGTGAAGGCGTGGCCGGAGCGCAGCAACTGGAGGTTGCTTGCAGGCCCGGCGGCGTAACTTGGCGGCGAACCGCTATCGACGGTGCCTTTGGTCGAGCTCTCGACCATCTGTCCGAGGGCCGTCCATTTGTCGGTGATCCGCCAGGTGAAATCGACGCCGCCAACGCGATTCCATCCTCCGCCGAACTCCTCGCCGGTGTAGATCGCGCCGAGGCTCGATCCTTTTCCCAGATCTTGCGAGACACGTCCAACCATGACTTTTGCGCGCCGATTGTAGAGTGGATCGCCGGGCGTTACGGTCTGTCCGGGTTCACGATCGTCGATGCCAAAGAGACCGATGTTGGTGTGGTGGATCTTCCCGGTGACGCGCAGGCCATACTCGGGATGCACAATGTTGCGCGTATAGACGAGAAAGATCGGCGTGGCGAAGTAGTTTGCATTCTCGAGAAAGAAGGGACGCAGCTCAAGATAGTAAACCGGGTAGCGCACGTTGACGGTAAACTGCGGCTGGTCAGACTCGATGTTGCTGAAGTCGGGGTTGATGGTTGCGTCGAATACTATGCGGTCTTTGAGGATCGCCTTGAGCTCTCCGCCCCCGGTGCCTTCGAAGTGGCGCGAACTCCAGTAGGGATGGGTGGGGTCTATGGTTTCGAGAGTGCGTTCATTTTGCGCCAGGGCATAGGGATTGATCTGGAGATTGTGCGAACCGGTTACGCCCTCGATGCCCGTGAGGGTCGCCTCCTGGGTGAGCACGCCGGAGATGTTGGTCGAGACGCGAGGCCAGTAGTCGACCTCGCTGTTGCGGGGGAAGTTGCGGGAGAAGACTACACCCCAGTCGGAGCCGCCGGGACGGAAGCGCAGGCTGCGAAAGGGAATCGCCACGAGCGCCATCCAGCCGCGGGGCGTCACCTGGCCCTCGGAGTCCCAGACCTGATCGTAGCTGTAATCGGGATTGGAGCTGTTTTCGGACCAGGCTGCGTCCGCCTGTACTCCGGCGGGATTCACAGTGAAGAGCACACCCTTGCGCCGGTCCTGAAAGGGATCGAGGAGCACCGAGACGTTATCGTCGTTGAGCACATTCTCGCGCCGGGCGAGGTGTCCGCGAATCTGCTCTGGGTGACGGTCGTGGCAGATAAAGACGAGATAGAGGGCGCCTTTGGTGTATCCCAGCCAGACTTCGGTCTCTTCGGTCGCCGGCTGGCCGTCGCGCGGTGAGTTCTGAATGAAGCCGGAGATGTGGAGGAGCTTGTCTTTCAGCTCTGGACGAGGCGCCATGGCAGGGAAGTCGGAGAGGCGCAGGGGCTCTGGAATCGAAGGCACTCGAGAGTCGAGGGCCTGCGTGGGGCCGAGCGCCTGCGCGGAGCTCGGCGCGGGTGCGGGGCGCTGGGCCAGCGACACGCCTCCGGCATCGATGGCGAGACAGAGCGCCAGTCCTAAGGCTCCACGGTTCATTGATCCATGGTACGCAATCGGGAACGCAATCGGTTTGAGCCGGTACATCGGGGGGTCCAATGATGGGCAACAGCGAGAGCGTGTCAGAGCAGACGCAAGGACTCCTTATTGCGGTGAATTGCCGTTATTCGCCGGCCTTTAACATTGCCGCGACGGGCGATCCTGTATGGATTGATTGAGGAGAGTGTTCCAGCTAAGCGATTGATCTTCAGTTTTCTCCCCAAAGGGTTTAGACTGCCAACACGGCGCTCCGAACGAATTCGATGGCACGGAATACACAGAAACAAAAGCTCTTCAACGGCCGGGACCACTCCTGGATGGAGTTCAACAGGCGTGTGCTTGAAGAGGCGGAGGACGCGGCGAACCCGCTACTGGAGCGGGTAAAGTTCCTGTCGATCACCGGCAACAACCTCGACGAATACGTTGAGGTTCGCCAGGCAGGCCTGATGCAGCGCATTGAAGACGGCTACAGCGAACCGGGCTTCGACGGCCTGCGACCCGACGAATCGCTGGCGGTGCTGACGGCCGATATCCACAACTTTGTGGACGCCCAGTACAAGTGCTGGAACGAACAACTGCTGCCCGAGCTGCGGAAGCAGGGTGTGAGGCTGCTGGAGTGGGAGGAGCTGGACGAGAAAGCCCGCGGCTTTGCGCAAGGGTACTTCCAGCGCGAGGTCGATCCGCTGCTGACCCCGATTGCCATCGATCCGGCTCATCCTTTTCCGCGCGTGCTGAACAAGGCTCTCTGCCTGGCGCTGCTGCTGCGGCTCAAGAGGCGCAGCTCGGGCCCGCCGGTGCTTGGCGTGGTCACGGTGCCGCGCGCGCTGCCGCGCTTTGTGCGGCTGCCGGCAGTCGACGGGGCTCATGATTATTTGCTCTTGCAGGACCTGATCGCGCAGAATCTGGCCGGCATGTATCGCGGGTACGAGGTGCAAGCTCGCACCGCCTTCAGAGTTACGCGCAATTCGAATCTATACATCGAGGAGGAGGAGGCCCGTTCGCTGCTGGAGTCGATTCGCGTGGAGCTGCACAATCGCCGCAAGGGCGACGCGGTGCGCCTGGAGATCGAGACCGGCGCCGATCAAGAGATCGTCGAACGGCTGCGGGTGAACTTCGAACTCGAAGAGGACCAGATCTACCGCTGCGACGGACCGGTGAATCTCTCGCGGCTGATGTTCTTTTATGGCGACGTGCAGCGGCCGGATCTGAAGTTCCCCCCGTTCACGCCACGTCCGCTGCACCTGAGCCGCAAGTCCACGAGCATCTTCGACGAGCTGCGGCTGCACGATGTAGTGCTTCATCACCCCTTCGATTCATATGACCCGGTGGTGGATTTTATCCAGCAGGGCGCCGAAGATCCCGCGGTCGTAAGCATGAAACAGACGCTCTACCGGACCAGCAGCGATTCGCCGGTCTTTGGGGCGCTGATCGAGGCCGCGGCCAGCAAGGAGGCCACGCTGGTGGTGGAGTTGATGGCCCGCTTCGATGAGGCCTCGAATATCCGCTGGGCGCGCAGCATGGAGGATGCCGGAGTACAAGTCTTCCATGGCGTGGTCGGCCTGAAGACGCACTGCAAGCTGGCGATGCTGGTTCGCCGCGATGAGGACGGGCAGACCCGCCGCTACTGCCACTTGGGCACCGGCAACTACAACCCCGTGACGGCGCGATTCTACACCGACCTGAGTTTGCTGACTTGCGACGCGCAGATTACCGAGCGGGTGCACATGGTCTTCAACTATCTGACCGCGCACGCGGAGATCGACGACTATCGGCCGTTGCTGGTGGCGCCGCTGACGATGGCCGAGAGCTTTCTGGGCCTGATCCGCCGCGAGCAGGAACACGCCAAGGCGGGGCGGCCCGCACACATCGTGGCCAAGATGAATGCGCTGCTCGAGCCGTCGGTGATCGAGGCGCTCTATGCGGCTTCGCAGGCCGGCGTAGAGGTTGACCTGATTATCCGCGGCCTTTCGATTTTGCGTCCTGGCGTGAAAGGGTTGTCGGAGAGGATTCGCGTCCGGTCGATTGTTGGACGGTTTCTGGAGCACTCGCGCATCTTCCACTTTGCCAACGGCGGCAACGACGAGATCTACATGGGCTCGGCCGACTGGATGCCGCGCAATCTCTTCGAGCGCTGCGAGGTGGTCTTTCCGGTTCGCGATCTGGCGGTGAAAGCGCGCATCCACGACGAGATTTTGCCCGCGTACATGGCCGACACGATCAAGGCTCGAATGCAGCAGCCCGATGGAAGCTACGTTCGCGCCAGCAAGGTGATGAAGGATGCAAAGCCCTTCTCGAGCCAGGAGTTTCTCATGCTACTGGCGGAGGGCAAAGCGGATCTCGACGCCATTCCGAGGCTCACGGCTGCCAAGCCGCAGGGCAAGAAGGCGAATGCCGCCGATTAGATCTCTGACCGTGGAGTTTCGCACTTTGGGGTTCGTGGTATCCCAGGTTCCCAAATGCGAGGGTGAGGGACCTGGGGCACCCTCAATAGGATGAAACTCCTCTTGAGATCAGGGCCCCCGGCGAATGCCGCCGATTGATTGAGCGGAGTGCTTGCAGAACCCAGGCTAGCGCATTTGCCGGTTATCCTTGACGATGAATAGAATTCGTATCGCACGAATGGAGGATCTATGAATCGGCGTGATTTTTCCGCACTGCTTCCCATGCTTCTGGCTGCGCCGGCGCTTGCGCCTGCGGCGGAGGGGCAATCGGCCCCTGCTGCAGCGGCACCAGTTGCGCTGCCCAAATTGGCATCGGGTCAATATGTCTGGGGCGAAGCCTACGGAGCGCAGCAGCCGGCGCGCACCTCGCATCGCTTCCTGCTTGGGATGCTGCCGGACAATATCCGGGTCGAGTCACACGTGACCTTCCTTGCTCCAGGCGCGCCAGCCGAAGCGATCGAGCATCACAAGCACTCCGAGATCTGGTTTATTCGCGAAGGCACGGTTAGCCTGATGGCGAATGGCGTTGTGCACACGCTCAAAGCCGGAGATATGGGCTTGGTGATTGCGGGCGACGACCACTACATCACCAATGCCAGCAAGACCGAACCGGCGTCTTATTACGTCCTGGCGGTTGGACCGCCGGAGTAGCCTGGTGATTCAGGGCATTCGCAGGAACACGGATTGGAAGATTGGCAGCGAGTTTGCGCCGTCCCTACGGGACTTCCTGGTCAATTGGGGTACGTTTCCCAGCGCTGAAGCGCTGGGCTAACAACCGCTGCGCCTCCGGCGCGAGAAAACCCGGGCCAGAAGCATCAACCAATCGAGGAGACCCGGACCAGAAGCATCAACAAACCGGAAGCATCAACAAATCGAGAAAACCCGGACCGGAACCATCAACAAATCGAGGAGACCGGGACCAGAAGCATCAACCAATCGAGAAGACCGGGACCGGAAGCATCAACCAATCGAGGAGGCCGGGACCACAGGCATCAACAGATCCGGTCATGCGATTGCCCTGAGCCGACAGACCCCGATTTCTTCAGGATTGTTACAGTTGTGTTAATATCGATGATCTAGGAGTTGGTAGACCTCTACTCTTCCCCTCCCGGATCGTTCCCCTCATGAACCTCTACCTGATGCGCCACGCCAATGCTGGATTGTCACGAGGAAATATAGTCCTCGATGCCAAACGTTCCCTCATCAAGGAGGGAAAGGAGCAGTGCATTCTGATGGCGCGCGTGCTGAGCGCGCTTAATGTGCAGGTGGATGCGATCGTGTCGAGTCCACTGAAACGGGCGCTACAGACCGCGCAGTTTGTGGGCACTGAGCTGGGTTACGACGTCAAGGTGGAGATCAGCGAGGCGCTTGAGCCGGGCGCCGACTACGCCGACTTCCAGGAGATGCTGGCCAAGTATGCCGGCTGCGAGGGATTGCTGGCCGTGGGCCACAATCCGAACGTCTTTCAGTTTCTGGGCCGGCTGATCACGGGGAATGGGGGCGCGGCGATCAGGATGAGAAAAGGCTCAGTGGCGCGAGTGGACCTGGACAAGCATCCCCCGCTGCTGCAGTGGCTGATCGATCCGCGTTCGGCCCGGTCGATCTACGCCAGCGCGCAGAAGAGATCGCGCCCGAAGACCTCGCGGAAGTAATCGGCTTCCTTACGCAGCGACCACAGCTCAAGTTCCGCACCGGTGCGGCCGGGCTGAACCTCGATGTGGACCCTCTTGGGATAGACGCGGGCCGCGAACCTCAAGACGTCGGAGGCGCGGTCCTGGTTGAGCGCGACAGCGAGCCTGAGCAGGACCACAGCGCGGTGTACATGCTGGTGTTCGCAGGCGGGAATGTTGCGCAAGGCACGGTCGCCGGGCTGGGGACGGCTCTTGCCCAGGTAGCGGGCGATGGCCGAGATGATGGTTCGCTGCAACTGCGTGCAGCCGTAGATTTCAGAACTCGAAATGATGTATTGCGTGTGCCGGTGATGTCCCTGGTGGTTGATGAACTTGCCGGTATCGCTCAGGAGGGCGGCGGCGGCCAGCCAGCTTTCGTACTCCGGCGGCAGCTCGTGCAGCGGTTGCAGCTCGCGGTAAAGCTGCATGGCATGAAGGCGCACGGGCTCGGCCTGGTGGGAATCGACGCCATAGCGCTTTGCCGTCGCCAATACACTCTTCCAGCGTTCGTGTTCCAGCTCGCGGTGGGCTGTGGCGTGAGCATCCTGCTCGGCGAGCATCTGGGTGAGGATGCCATCGCGCAGGCCGAGAGGCGAGTAGTGAAAGCCTGGCAGCCCGAAGCTCTCGAGCAGTTCGGCGAAGACCATGGCGCCGGGAACGATGATCTCAGCGCGGCGCGGGCCGATGCCTGGAATCGCAGCCCGGCTCGCGAGCGGAAGCTGAGCCAGCTTGTGGGCCAGCTTGCGCACTTCGCGCGTTGGGACGAGCCCAGAGCGCTTGAGCGCGCTCTTGCCGGCCTTGCCGTTCTTGGCTGTGGCAGCAATGGCATCTCTGAGCGCGGCGGCGGTGCCCGAGGTCGCGATGACCTGTGAGAGCTTCCCCGGCTGAATTCTGCGATGAGCCCGGCGCAGTTCGCGAGCGATGAGCTGGTGCATCCGGGCGAGTCCATCGGAGGGCGCCGGATCGGAGGGAAGGAACTGCTCGGTGAGGCGAACCGCGCCCAACGGCAGGCTGACGGTTTCGCGGATGCGTTTGCGCTCGGAGAGGGTAATCTCGCAGCTTCCGCCTCCGAGATCGACAAGCAACACGCGGCCGGCTGCTTTGCGCGGGGTTTCTTGCCCGACGCCATCTAGGCCTAAAACGCCGAGATGAATCAGTCGGCCCTCTTCGAGACCTGAGATGACCTCAAGAGTCCAGCCTGTCTCCTCTTTGACGCGGGCGTGAAAGACAGCCGCATTGCGGGCGTCGCGCATGGCCGAGGTGGCGACGACGCGAATCTTCTGCGCGCCGTGGGACTGGACGGCCCGCTGGAAACGTTTGAGGGCCTGCAGCGTGGCGTTCATAGCCTCGGGCGAGACGAGGCCGGTCTCGAAGACGCTTGCGCCGAGGCGGGTGACTTCGCGGTCTTCGTAGAGGGTCTTCAGGTGGTGCGAGACGAGCCGGGCAATCTTGAGTCTGCAGGAGTTGGAACCGATATCGATGGCGGCAAAGGTAGGCATTGGTGCTGAAGGCGCTCCGTCGAAGAAGAATCTGGCTCTGGGGTCAAGATACACGACGGGGGCGGGTGGGCGTGGGACCGGCTCAACGTTCAGCATTCTGCTTGAGTGGCGGCGGCAGAATCATGGCTCTGAAACCAGCCAATAATGCGGTGTTCGAACTCCTGCGGTTCCGCGTCTGCCGCGCCGCAGTGACCGGCTTTCGCGGGCTGCCACAGTGGAACCGAGGGATTTGAAGGGCTGCACGAAGAACTGTGCCGCACAATCTCCGCGAATGACGAGGTGGAAGGTTGGTGTCTTTGAGGCCGTGAATCAGCAGCACTGGAACGCGGCTTGCGGCGACTGCGTTCTCCGGCGAGGCCTGTTCAAAATCGACGCCATACTTCGCACAGGCGTAGAGGAAGCCAGCTTCGACGGCCGGGAGAAGTCTCTGAAACGCCTGTCGAGACCGGCTGCTATTCTTGAGTTTGGTCGCTATAGCTCAGATGACAAGCCAGACTCAAACCTCCGCGGGCACGCCGAAATCGACATTCACATTGGCAAGCTGGGTGCTTTTGGCGGCGATCTTTGCCGCCGTCATGCTGGCCTCGCTGTTCACGCCGCCGCTCCTGGATGACGTGGACGCAAGCCATGCCCAGGCCGCGCAGCACATGGCAGAGAGCGGCGACTGGGTGACGCTGCACGTGAACGGCATGCGCTACCTGGAGAAGGCGCCGCTGCCCTATTGGCTTGACGCTGCGCTCTATCGCGTCTTTGGCGAGAACGTCTTTGCAACCCATCTGCCGAATGCGCTTGCCCTGCTCGGGTGCGCCTGGCTGGCCTGGCTGTGGGCTTGCCGGGCGTGGAGTCCCAGGGCCGGCCTCTATGCCGCGCTCGGTGTGCTGACGTCGGTTGGGCCTTTTCTCTATACGCGCTTTGCGATTCCCGAGGCGCTGTTGAGCTTTCTGCTGCTTGCGGCCCTCTACTGCCTGCTGATCGGCCTGGAGTCGAAACGAGTGCTTTACATCTATGCGATGTGGGCGGCTCTGGGACTGGCGATTCTAACCAAGGGCCTGATTGCACCCGTCTTCTTTGGCGCGGCGGCCGGGCCGTTTCTTTTTCTGAGCGGCCAATGGCGGCATTGGCGGCGGTTGAAGCCATTCTCGGGATTTCTACTGTTTCTGGTGATCGCCGCGCCGTGGCACATCCTGGCTGGTTTGGCGAATCCTGGGCAGGGCCATCCGATCGGCAACCACCCCACTCCGGGCAATGTGCACGGTTTCTGGTACTTCTACTTCGTGAACGAGCATGTCTTCCGGTTTCTGGGGCAGCGCTTCCCGCACGACTACAACAAGCTGCCCTTTGCCGCCTACTGGTTGCTGCACCTGGTCTGGCTCTTTCCCTGGAGCCTCTTCCTGCCGGCCATGGCCGTGGCTGCCTGGAAGACTCGCCGCAACTGGATCCGGCACCTGCGCGAGGACTCAGCTCGAGCCGCGGAATTGGATGAGCACAGCTCCGAGAGCAGCGATGCGGACGATACTTTTCTCGCGCACAGATTCAGGGCGCACACCATCTGGCTGCTTAGCCTCTATTCCGGCTTCATTCTGCTCTTCTTTTCGATATCGACGAATCAGGAGTACTACACCTTTCCAGCCTGGACGCCACTGTTGATCCTGATTGGCGGAATGGTGGCGGGGATCGAGGAGCATCGCGACCACCTCGGCAGGTTGAGCGGCGGAAGACCACTGCTTTCGACAGGCTGGCTGACCGGAGTGCACGGGGTCTTCGCGGTGGTCGGCGTGTTGGTGGCCGCGGTTCTCGGCTGGGGTTTGTGGGAGTCGCGCAAGCTGCCCTTTGTGAGCGACGTGGGAACCCTGCTGGCGCACCGCGGCGTAGGCGACTACACGCTCTCGATGTCGCATCTTTTCGACCTTACCGGCCCTTCGTTTGCCGCGCTGCGCATGCCGGCCATTGTTGCTGCCCTTGCGCTGCTGGTTGGACCGGCGATCGGCTGGCTGCTGCGGCTGAAGAAAAAGCACATTGCCGCCACCATTAGCGTGGCGTTTACGTCGGCGGTCTTCCTGATTGCCGCGCACATCGCCTTTGCCCGATTCGAGCCGATGCTCAGTTCGAAGCAACTGGCGGAGACGATCATCGAGAAGGGAACGCCGGCGGACACGTTCATCATCTTCGGCGACCAGTCGGATGCCTCTTCGGTGATCTTCTATGCGCACAGCTTCTTTCACGGCAAGCCGGCGCTGCTGGTGGGCGAGGCCTGTTCGCCGCATGGAGAAGGGTCGTCGATGCTGTGGGGATCGTGCTATACAGATGCGCCGAAGATCTTCGTGAGCGAGGAGGAACTGGCAGAGATCTGGGGCGCCGGGGAGCGGAAATGGCTCTTTGCCCAGGACGTCAACCAGTCCAAGGCAGAGCAACTGCTCTCGGGCCGGCTCTATCCTGTGCAGTCGATCGCTGACAAGGCGCTGTGGACCGACCGTCCGCTGCAGCAGAGCGAGGCAAGCCGTCCGTTGGCGGCGCGGCTCAGAGAGAGTGCGCGTCCGTGAGCCCCAAGCCGGCGAATCAGGATGTGCTGGTTGTGGGAGCCGGCTTTGCGGGCGCAGTGGCCGCGGAGCGGCTGGCGAGCGCCGGACGCGAGGTTCTGGTGATCGACAGGCGCGATCACATCGCGGGCAACGCCTACGATCACCTGGACAGCCACGGCATTTTGGTGCATCGGTTCGGACCGCATCTCTTCCACACCAACTCCGACGCGGTCTTTGAGTATCTCTCGCGCTTTACGGAGTGGCGGCCGTATGAACACCGGGTTCTGGTCTCGCTTGAGGGCAGGCTTTATCCACTGCCGATCAACCAGGAGACGATCAATCAGCTCTACGGACTGAATCTGGATGAGGCTGGGGTCGAGCGATTCTTGGCCGGTGTTCGTGAGCGTCGCGAGCCGGTGATGACCAGCGAAGATGTGGTGCTGAATGCGGTGGGGCGCGAGCTCTGCGAGAAGATCTTTCGCGGCTATACACGAAAACAGTGGAGTCTGGACCTGGCCGAGTTGAGCCCAAGCGTTCTGGCTCGCATTCCGACGCGCACCAACCGCGACGACCGCTACTTTACCGACAAGCATCAGGCGATGCCCGCGGAGGGCTTTGCGCGCATGTTTGAAAAAATGCTGAGGCATCCGCGCATTTGCGTGGAGACGGGCGCGGAGTTCGCGGATATTCGTGAGAGAGTTCGTCCTCAGCTCACGGTTTTTACCGGTTGCATCGACGAGTACTTCGGCTACCGGCTGGGCCGGCTTCCTTATCGCTCGATTCGCTTTGTGCACGAGCATCTGGCCGGAGTCGAGCGTTTTCAGCCCGTGGCCACAATCAACTATCCCAACGAAAACGAGTACACGCGGATCACCGAGTTCAAGCACATCACCGGCCAGCAGCACTCGGGGACATCGATCGTGAAGGAGTTTCCGACCGATGAGGGCGAGCCTTATTATCCGGTGCCACGGCCGGTGAATCAGGAGCTCTACCGCCGTTATCAGGAGCTGGCCGCGAGCGAGAAGAATGTGGTCTTTCTGGGGCGGCTCGCTCAGTATCGCTACTACAACATGGACCAGGCGGCGGCGGCGGCGCTGAAGGCAGCGGCGGAGATTGTTGGCGGTTGAATCAGGTTTACCCGTTGAGCGACTGAGGAGCTTTGGGCACCGTTGTCTGAGAAGCGGGCCAGCGCATGATGCCGCCGGGCTCCAGCTCAAAGACCTTGCCATGCCAGTGGAGCGTATTGTCGGCATAGCTGGCTGCCCAGAGGAAGAAGCCGATCAGGTCGCGGAGCGGGAAGAGAGAGGCCAGCAGCACAGCTTGCCTGCTGCGAACCACCAGACCACCAACCAAGATCGATTGAGCGAACTTGAGCAGCAAAGTGAATCCCAGCAGCCCGGCACCCCAAAGAGCATGGTGCGCGATGATGCCCCCCAGAAGTGCCAGCAAGCCGAAGGGAACGGAAAAGGTCAGCGCGGTGCCGAAGTGCCCCTTAGGCCGCGAGAAGCGCGTGCTGCGCATCCAGCTTAGCTGGTGCTCGATCGACTTCCAAAAGCCTGACCGGAGAATGAGATGGTTGACGACGTGATCGGAGAGGGCCACGGTCTCGCCCGACTCAGCCACCAGGTTGCCCAGCATGTAGTCGTCGGCCGCATAGCCGCCCAGCCGTGCGAATCCGCCGAGGCGCTGGAGAGACGACTTGCGCACCGCCGAGGAGGGGCCAAGGGTGAAGCGAATACCTTCCAGCATCTCGGCCACCAGGACGCCGGAGGTCATCTCAACCGACATGCCCAGAGCTTCGAGACCTTCGCCAAAGCCGCCATCGATGGGGTCGCCGCGGTAGATGCAAAATGCCGCTCCAACGGCTGGATCGCGAAAGGGAGCGATCATTTCACGAAGATACTCCGGTCCGACCGGAATATCGGCATCGGTCGCCACCAGGAGCTCGTGGCGCGCGGCCTCGGCCATCAGGTGCATGGAATAGCAGCGCGCGTTCATCCATGGAGGCTCGCCCGAATGGAGGATCTTTACCGGAATCCGCGGATAGCGTTTAGCGATTTTTGCGGCTACGGCCAGGCCGGCGTCACCGGGCTGGCGGGCACAAAAGAGCAGCTCATACTGCGGATAATCGAGTTTGAAGTAACCTTCGAGGCACTCTTCAAGGTGAGCCGGCGAGCCATGGAGCGGCTTGAGGATGCTGACCGGAGGCGCGAAGTCGAAGATCTGGCGGCGATTACGGCGTCTCGCGATCAGATACTTCGCAGCCGCGATGAAGACCAGTACGGTGAAAATCGTTGAGGTTGCGATTCCGGCGATGCCCACAGAGAATATCAAATATCCCACGACAACGGCTCCTTTGCCGCTCTGCTACTTTGACGAAATCGCTGATAATATAGGGGCTTCTTCAATTCTTGCGTCTCGGCTCCATCCGCCTCAAGTGGCTCATTCATCGAGAAAAGAGCCACTTCCCACGCATCGGTAAGGGCAATATGACTGAGAACCGCTTTTAACTCTATCGGATAGAAAACTCGCTGTCTAGGGGCAGATCCCGTGACCCGATTGGCTGAATCGCTTCGTGGAGCGCAGCTCGTTCTCAGTTGGGCGCCTCTACTTGAGTGCGCCGGGTCCCCGGTGCACTCCCTCGATTGTGCCAGCGCAAAACCGGGAAGCTTGTACTCTCTTTTCCTGTATTCACGTCCATCTCAAACGAAGGCACCAAAATAAGACCCTCTCTCGATTGCCATATAAAACAGTCCAGGATTCGCGCATGACACTCGGGCACGTTTCTTTCATCGCGCTCTGCGCCACCGCAGCTATTGGGGTGACGACATCGACCGTCTACAGCCTGATGGTGGCCGTCGCTGTAGCGCAGTTCCGTAGGCGTGTAGTGGAGGCGGATCAGCGAACCGGGGCGAGCGACTTCCGGCCTCCGGTGAGTGTCTTGAAGGCGATCCACGGCAACGAGCCGGATCTGGAAGAGAATCTGGCTAGCTTTTTTGAGCAGGATTATCCCGAATACGAGATTCTTTTTTGCGCGCGAGAGCGCTCCGATGCCGGCCTCGATGTTGCACGCCGCGTGGCGATGCGCTTTCCTCAGGTGAAAACGCGCATTCTTGTTTGCGGCACACCGCGTTGGCCGAATGCGCGAACCTTTTCGCTGGAGGTGATGCGCCGGGAAGCCAGATATCCCATTCTGGTCGCCTCGGACAGCGATGTGCGTGTGGGACGCGAGTACCTGGCCTCGGTGGTGGAACCGTTCAGTGACCCGAAGGTGGGCCTGGTGACCTGTCTTTACCGGGGTGTAGCACGGCGCGGCCTTTGGGCACAGCTTGAGGCCATGGGCATGTCGGTCGAGATGAGCTGCGGCGTTTTGGTCGCCAATATGCTCGAGGGAATGAAGTTTGCCCTGGGCCCCTCGATGACAATTCGCCAGAGCACTATTGAAAAGATCGGCGGCCTGGAGAAGGTTGCCGAGTATTACGCCGATGACTTTGTGCTCGGTAACTGGACGGCAAAGGCCGGGGAGAGAGTGGAGCTTTCTCAGTGCATCATCGAGCACCATGTCCTCAATACCTCCTTTAAGAGCACTATGCAGCATCAGCAGGACTGGGCAACCAGCACGCGATTTTCGCGGCCATTGGGGCATCTTGGAGAGGTGCTGACGTACGCGGTTCCTTATGGACTGCTGGGAGTGGGAGCGCTGGCGCTTGCGGGCCACCTAGCCCTCGGCCTGGAGCTCTTTGCCTTCACCTTGATGAACCGGATGCTGCTCTGCGCGCTGGTGGCAGCTTCGGTGGTCCGCGACGGAGCCGCATTGCGCCGGTCATGGCTTTATCCTGTGCGCGACCTGATGGGATTCTGTTTCTGGGTGGGGAGCTACCTTGGTTCGAGCCGGCTGCGCTATCGGGGGTACCCGTACGAGCTGCTTCCCCAGGGAAGGCTGCGCAGGATCATCGAAGAGGCGCGGGAGACTGCGATGGCCCGCTAGGAGCATGGTTGGCTTGACGGTGACTCGCTTGCGATCGCCGGTGTGACTTCATTGAGGAAGAACGGCGGTTCCGTCACTCCTTGCGAGGGTCAGATTTGGCAACCGACGCCGGCTTGATCGCTGTTTGTTTGCGCAGGGGCACGATCGCGCTGGCCGAGCCGGGGGCGGCCTGCTGAAAGCGCGAGAGCATCTCGGAGCGAACATACTCGACAAAGTTCTGCATCTGGCGGTTCATCTCTTCCATGCGCTCGCGCATCTGCAGGATGATGGCGATGCCGGCGATGTTGACGCCGAGGTCGCGTGCGAGATTGAGGATGAACTCGAGACGTTCGAGATCCTCGTCGGTGTAAAAGCGGGTGTTGCCGTCGGTGCGCGAGGGCTTGAGCAGGCCCTCGCGCTCATAGAGGCGAAGGGTCTGCGGATGAATCTCGTACATCTCGGCGACGGCCGAGATCATGTATGCGCCTTTTGACTTTCGTTTTGCGGCCATGGGCTCTTTCGATCTAAGTTGCTGAAGAAAGCTTCTTGACTCGGGCTAAATCAAACTTCAGAAGTTCACAAACTCGTTCCTGCGTCTTAGGACTCCCCAAAACAAAATACTCTCGTGATTTGATCCGACTATCAAACCACACATACAGATCGATTTTGTGCTTCTCTTCCCGAATCCGGCCCTGGGCAAACTGAGCGCATGTAGGTTCGAAGGGCCCCATCCGGGGATTTTCATAGCCCGTTAGAACTCGGTCTAAGTCATCCGGCTTCGCACAGGTATCGTGATTCACCAGAAACAAAAAGTTCAACAGCCGATGATCGGAATTCACGCTATCGAATTGCTTAAACGCGGTATGGACGGCATTGCAGATTCGATTGAATATCGGATCGGGGCGTAGCCCTCCAGCCAGTTCACCGTCGGGTGCGTTTTTGAGTTGATCCTCAAGCCATAAGTCCCTTTGAAACGACTTGACCTCACATAGAGCTACTTCCACTCCGCCGAGCGAAAGACGAAAATCTGGAGTCTTGAAATCACGCATCTCATTCTTGGCGAAAGAACCAACCTCGAACCCTTTCCCCTGCCAATAGCGAAGGATGAGCGCTTCATCGGAGGAGAGCTTGGAGAACCGGTATGCGTGAACCCCGCGCAGACCACGGCTGAAGTCGTATTCCGGCCTCATGTCATCGCCGTTAGCCCCCATTTCCTTCTCAGCGTTCTGACTCATATTGGAACCTCTCTGAGGGTGTAGCCTTTCTCGCACTTATGATCCGAATGCGCTCGTTACGCTCAGTATGAACCACTAACAATACTATCGCCAAGAGCTATAGGCCAAGGATGATCGACCGTGGTTCATCTTCAGAATGGGACACATCCGGAATTGTGATGGCAAATGGATCCTCGAAGACGGTTCGTGCCTCCTGGAAATCTACCCCGCGAACTCGAAGATTGCGTGAAGCTTTGTCATCGTCCCATTCAAAAATGTCCGATCGCACACTTGCCCTGCACTTTCTTACAGCTTGTCAAAGAGCGCGACGCGCGGGTCCTGGTTGTTGAGCTTAGCCAGCTCGCGCATGATCTCGCGGCTGCGCTCGTCGGCTAAATTCGGCACAACGACTTCGATGGTCACGATCTCGTCGCCGCGTTGGCCGGGACGCTGCGCGCTCTCGACGCCGCGCTCGCGCATACGCAGCTTCTGGCCGCTCTGTGTGCCGGGAGGAATCTTCAACTGTGCGCGGCCGTCGATGGTGGGCACGTCGACCTTGGCGCCCAGCGAGGCCTCGGGCACGGTCACCGGGACTGTGATGTGAATGTCGTCGCCCTGCCGCGTGAAGACGGGATGCGTGCCGGTGCGGACGATGAGAAAGAGGTCGCCGGGAGGGCCTCCGTTCAAGCCTGCGTTGCCCTTGCCCTGCAGGCGGATGCGCTGGCCGTCACGCGTGCCTGGCTTGATGCGGAACTCGACTGTTTCGGTGCGGGTGACTACTCCCTCGCCCTGGCATGTCGGGCAGGCGTTCGTGGTGCGGCCCGTGCCGTTGCAGCCGGGGCAGGTGATGTTGAACTTCATGCGACCGCCCATCTGCGTGACCTGGCCGGTGCCGTTGCACTCGGGGCACTGCACAGACCCGCCGGTGGAAGCCTGGCCGTGGCAGGTGGGACAGATCTCCTGGCGGTGCACTTCGAGGCGTGCCTGACCGCCGCGGATGGCCGTCCAGAAGTCGACCGTGGCCTGGTATTCGAGATCGGTGCCCTGCTGCGGGCCGCGCGGCCGCTGGGGCTGCTGCGCGCCGGAGAACATGCCGGAGAAGATGTCTTTGAAGCTGCCCCAGCTCGCCGAACCCGTTCCCGCCTGCTGGCCTGGATGCTGGCCTGGGCCGCCCTGGAAGCCGGAGAAGTCGAAACCGCCGAAGTCGACGGGCGCGCCCTGCCTCGAGCCCGCCTGCCGCGCATAGGCCTCTGCTGTTGCTGGGTCGATCTGGTCGGAGTAGAAGCCGACCTGGTCGTAGATCTTGCGCTTCTTCTCGTCGCTCAAGACATCATTGGCCTCGGAGATCTCCTTGAACTTCTCCTCGGCGCGCTTGTCGCCGGGATTGACGTCGGGGTGGTAGCGCCGCGCCGCCTTGCGGAAGGCTTTGCGAATCTCCTCAGGGGTAGCCGTCTTCTTTACTCCGAGGATGGCGTAATAGTCCTTGTTTGTGGTCGTGGGCATGGTCGCCTTTGGAGTCGTTTCCTTGTTACACGTTACTACTTCTGTCGTATCGTCTGGGTACGCCAGGTCCAGCTTCCGGGACCTGGAATTCCTTAAGCATCATCCGCCGATCAGGCAACCACCCTTTGCACACCAACTGCGCCAAGGGTGCGCGGCGCGCGCGGCCGGATCATCTCGTGAATCGCAGTCTCTTCGGCATCTGCCGCCAATTCCAGATCGAAGTCCATCTGCAAGCGCATCCAGAACTCAGGCGACATATTGAAATAGCGCGCCAGTCTGAGCGCCGTATCCGCCGTAATCCCGCGCCGCTCCCGCACAATCTCGGAGATGCGAGTCACCGGCACGCGCAACTCCATCGCCAACGCGTTGGATGAAAGCCCGAGCGGCTTCATGAACTCCTCACGCAGCATCTCGCCGGGATGCAATGGCGGCATTCGCACGCCTTCTTCCAATTTGACGCGCGCCGGTTCAGTGGTAGTCGACAATCTGGACCTCATAGGCATCACCGTCCCTCCACTCAAGGCAAATTCGCCATTGATCATTCACACGCAGACTCCACACCCCTTCTCGATCCCCCTTTAGCTTCTCCAGCCGATTGCCCGGGGGCTCGAACAATTCCTCCACCCTTGAAACGCTGTGGATTTGCCGCAGTTTGCATAACGCTACCCGCTCAAATGCCGCAAACCGCCTGCCGTGGCGGCGTTCAAAAACCCGCTTCGTATCTTCGTCGGCAAACGAGCGAATCATGCTTAACGTTTATCGTAACACGGAAAACGGTTGTTTGCCGCATCCCTTGCCTCGGCCGTTGTGTGAGGGGATCTCTGGCTGTACCATCTCGTGTCCTACGCTCTTCCAAGCACACCTTCTGCCGTAGCCGCCTGCGTTTTCTCGGCAAAGGCTCAGAGTCGCGGCTTTGAATTGGTGATCGCTCAGCATTCAGCGGTTGACGCCGTTTCCCTTCCCGGAGCCCGCCGCATTCGGTCGCAGAGATACGGCTGAAGAGTGGATCGACAACCTTTATACTTTAAGGTATTCCGAGCCGAGAGTTGAAGATGACGGTCTGAAGAGGTCGCGTCATGTTTGATCGGATGTTTCGGGCGAGGAATCTAAAATGCAGGGGAGCAAAGGAGCGGGGATTGGCTCAGGCGGAGATTGGCATCATCGGCGGCAGCGGGCTTTACTCGATGCCGGGATTTACTAACGTGCATGAAGAGACGGTGGAGACACCCTTTGGCGCGCCGTCTGACGCCTTCGTATTGGGCGAGTTGGAGGGGCGGAAGGTAGCCTTTCTGGCGAGGCATGGGCGGGGACACCGCATTCTGCCCTCGGAGCTGAATTTCAGGGCGAATATTTATGCGTTCAAGAAGCTGGGAGTTGAGCGGATTGTTTCCGTCTCGGCTGTAGGCTCGCTCAAAGAGGAGCACAAGCCGACCGACTTTGTGATGCCCGACCAGTTTATCGACCGGACCTTTCATCGCGCCTCGACCTTCTTTGGCGAAGGCATTGTGGGCCACGTCGCCTTTGGCGATCCGGTCTGCTCGACGGTGGCCAAGGCAGCGGCCGAGGCCTGCGCGACGGTGGGTGTGGTGGGTAAGCTGGGCGGAACCTATGTCTGCATGGAGGGCCCGCAGTTCTCGACGCGCGCGGAGTCGAATCTCTATCGCAGCTGGGGTGCGGATGTGATCGGCATGACGAACCTGCAGGAGGCCAAGCTCGCTCGCGAGGCTGAGATCTGCTATGCGACCGTGGCCATGGTCACCGACTACGATTGCTGGCGCGAGGGCCACGATGCGGTAACGATCGAGGAGATCGTAGCCGTATTGCATAAGAATGCCGCGAATGCAGCTCTGGTGGTGAAGGCGGCGGTGGCAGCGATGCCGCATGAACGGACTTGCGCCTGTGTCTCCGCGGCGAAGTATGCCGTGCTGACGCAGCCCGACGCGATTCCGGCGGCAGCGAAGGAGAAGCTCAAGCTGCTCTTCGGCAAGAACTATGGGTGGTAATGTTATGGAGATTCTTGAGCCCTGGACTGCGAGCTCAGATTCGCGACTCATTGATGAACTCCGGCGCGAAATGGCGCTGGGGCACGTTCTTGAGGCCATTGAACTCTCTCCAGTCGCATGCAAACCAGCCTGCGACGAAGCTGTGTACGCGCTGAATGACGGATCTGGTCGCTTCGCACTCGTTCATCTGACGTTTGGAATGACAAGAGAGAAGAGTCCGAAGCTCCCCCTGACCTGGATTTTCGACGGTCTCGAGCAGTGGCTCGACTATATGCGAGCCGTGCATGCTTCTTGGGCGGAGGAAGATCCGGATGGCGAACTCTGTTTCAGGGAGTACAGGCTACTGGACGCAGCTCGAAAATTCTAAGGTAAGTTCGAATCGAGAAAGGTTACTGAATTGGCAATTACCGTAGTCGGCAGCGTAGCCTACGACACCATTGAAACGCCGGCTGGAAAGCGCGAGCGCTGTCTGGGCGGAGCGGCGACTTATTTTTCGCTCTCTGCGAGTTACTTCACCGATGTGCGCGTGATCGCGGTCGTTGGCGAGGACTTTGGGCCGCGGCAGCAGGCGGTCTTCGATTCGCACAAGATCGACACACGCGGCATCGAACACACGGCCGGCAAGAGCTTCTTCTGGGAAGGCTCGTACCTTGAAAACCTGAACGAGGCCAAGACGCACAACACGGAGTTAAATGTTTTTGCCGCCTTCCAGCCGAAGATCCCCGAGAGCTATCGCGACTCGGAGTTTCTCTTTCTGGCGAATATCGACCCCGTGCTGCAGCGGCGCGTGCGCGAGGCGATGCCAGATGTGAAGCTGGTGGCCGGCGACACGATGAACTACTGGATCAAGGATCATCGCCCGGCGCTGCTCGAGGTCTTGAAGGGGCTCAATATTCTGCTCATCAACGACACCGAGGTGAAGATGCTGGCTGGGAGCAATAACCTGGTGAAGGCTGTACATGCGGTGCTTGAGTTCGGGCCAAAGGTGCTGGTGGTGAAGCATGGCGAGTATGGCGCGACCTTGTTTAGCAGGTCAGCGAGTCAGCAGCTCGGCGAGTTAGCGGGTGAACCGGAGGTCGAGGGCACGAAGATCTTTCGCGCTCCCGCGCTGCCGCTTGAAGAGGTCGTGGACCCGACCGGCGCGGGCGACAGCTTTGCCGGCGGTTTCTTCGGCTACCTGGCTTCGCAGCCCGAGCAGACTCCGGCCGCATTTCGCCGGGCGATGTTTTACGGTAGCGTGATGGGCTCCTTCGCTTGCGAGCGCTTTGGCACCGAACGGCTGCAGCAGCTCACGCGCAAAGAGATCGACGAGCGCTTTGCGCTCTTCCGCGAGTTGACGCATCTTGATTAAGAAGTCTCAAAGCTATCCTGCGCGAGGTGAGTGGCAGGCGGTTGTGGCCGGTTGCGCTGCTGCTTCGATCGCGGCAGTCGTGTGGAGCTGGCGCAACGGCGCGCTGCTCAACTACGGCGATGCGGTGGCTCATCTGCACATTGCGCGGCGGGTCTTTGATGCGCGCCTGCCGCGGCTGACAGAACTTGGCTCGGTGTGGCTTCCGCTGCCGCATCTGCTGATGCTGCCTTTTGTGCAGATCTATAGTTGGTGGGCCACTGGATGGGCCGGCGTGATTCCGTCGGCGCTGGCTTATCTTGCCGGGTGTGCGGGCATCTATCGGCTAGCACGGCACTGGCTACCTCCCTCCTCTGCCGCGCTGGCGCTTGCCTTTTTTGCGCTGAATCCGAATCTGCTGTATCTGCAGACGACGGCGATGACCGAGCCGCTCTTTGTCTGCGAGATGGTGTGGGTTGCGGTATGGATGGTGGAGTGGCGGGCGAGCCTCGATGCGGACGGCGCAAGAACCGGCCGTCTGCAGCTTCTGATCGCGGCCGCGCTGGTCGCTTCGATCTATACGCGTTACGACGGATGGGTGATGGCGCTGGCGGCGTGGACGTTGATGGGCCTCACGTTGCTGCGTCGAGGCGGACTGCGGTCGTGGAGTTTCTGGCTGGCGAGCGTTGCGCTGCTCGCCGCGCCGATTGCGTGGTTTGTCTATAACGCAGTCGGCTTCGGCGATTGGCTCTACTTTGCGCGCGGCCCTTACTCGGCCAAGGTTATTGAATTGCGGACCATGTCGCATGGCGCGGGGCCGCCGCATCCAGGCTGGCATGATCCATGGGTCTCGCTGCTGTTTTTTGTGAAGGTCTCGGAGATGGATGCGGCCGCGGAGGCATGGGGCAATCTGTTGCTCGTTCTGGCTCTCATCGGGACGGCCTGGGGCTGGATGACCGCACGGCGGCGGGCGTTTTCGTGGGCGATGCTGCTCTGGTTTCCGATTCCGTTTTATGCCTATTCGGTGGCCTATGGTTCGGTGCCGATCTTTCTGCCGCCGTGGTGGCCGCACTCGTGGTACAACACACGTTACGGATTGGAGATGCTGCCGGCATTCACGCTGGGAATGGGATTTGTAGCGCAGATGATGCTGGGCGCGATAAAGGAGTTCAAGACGCACGAAAACAATCTGCGCTGGCTGCGAGGCGCGATGGCTGCGCTATTTGCCGTGCTGGTTTTGAATGCGGTCGAGATGATTCGCGAACGGCCATTGGTATATGTCGAGGGCACGAAGAATATCCACGCGCGCCAGGCGATCGAAGCCGAGCTTCCTCCCGTGCTGCGCGCTCTCATCGCCGAGCGGCCTGGGTGTGCGATATTGATGGATACTTCGACGCTTCCGAACCTTGTCGCATTCACCGGGATTCCGTTGCGCCAGACGATCAACGAAGGCGATCTGCAGATCTACGACGAAGCTCTCAGTGCGCCCGCGGCTCATGCGGCGATTGTGGTGGCCTTTGACGGCGACGAGATCGACCGCGCCGTGAAGGCGCACCCCGAGGGGCTGACGATGGTGCGCCGCTTTGTCACCCAGGGTGAGCCGGCGGGGACGATTTATGTCTCTGGTGCAGGCGGCAAATCGGGCCTCACCACGAGTGGCGCACCGGTGTTAGCATCGGGCTTAGCAGCCAGCGGTTTCTTCAAAACTCCGGAGGAAGATTGATTCCCTTTACAAAAGCTCATGCCTGCGGCAACGATTTCCTGATTGTGAACGAAGATGCAGTCATGGACTCAGATCGCGCGGAGTTGACGAGGCGGCTCTGCACGCGCAATACGGGCGTGGGCGCCGATGGCATCGAGTTCTTCGCCTGGACGGGCCCGCACTCGGGCCGCATTCGACTGCACAACGCAGATGGCTCGGTCGCCGAGATCAGCGGTAACGGCACACGCTGCGTGGCCGCGTGGATGGCGCAGGAGCGCGAGTTGCAGGCGGGCGACGAGGTGGAGATCCTGACCGATGCGGGGTTGCGCATCTGCCGCGTGAATGCGCTGCGAGCGGGCCGCGAATTCACGGCGGAGATCACTGCCGGAATGGGCATGCCCAGCTTCGCACTCAGAGCGGTCATACTTGCAAACGAGCAGACAGTCGAGGGCATCGAGGTATCGACAGGGAATCCGCACTTTGTGATCGCAGCCAACAACAGCTTCTTCGCAGTTGCGGGCCAGCCCTGGCAACAGGTTGGCGCGGAGATCTGCCTGCATTCGGATTTTCCGCAGCAGACCAATGTGGAGTTTGTGCGCGTCGCGAGCGAGCGCGAGATTGAGATTCGCATCTTCGAGCGGGGCGTTGGTCCGACGACCTCTTCGGGCACGGGCAGCTCGGCTTCGGCCACTGCGGTGATCGCTCTGGGACTGGCGAAGTCTCCCTTGCGTGTCGTTGCTCCAGGCGGGGCGCAAACGGTCGAGTGGGAAGGTCCGGGCACGGAGTTGATGCTCACTGGACCGGCTGCGCTGATTGCGCGCGGAGAGGCCTGGTAAGCGATGCACGCGCGCTTCGAATCCAAAGCCGGCAGCGGCGGCGTTCCGCGGTTGAAACTTGCTCCAGTGGTCGCTGGCGCGGGTGTGAGCGTGGTGGCGCCCGCGGCATCCGCGAAGGTAGAGCTCGCGACGCGGGGGATGGAGCGGTTGCGCGATCTGAGTTTTGCGCCGAGGCTTGGCCGTCACGCATTCGAGAAGGGACCGCTTTATTTTGCCGGGACCGAAGCGCAGCGCCTCGAAGATCTACACGCCGGTTTTGCCGATTCGCACGTCGGCCTTGTCGCGTGCCTGAGGGGCGGATATGGCTCGAACTACCTGCTCGATGGGCTCGATCTCGATCTGATCCGCGACCATCCCAAGCCATTCTTTGCCTACAGCGATCTGACGGGTGTGCAACTGCAACTACTCGACCGGCTTGGCCTGCCGGCCTTCCACGGGCCGATGGTGGCGGCCGATTTTGCAATCGAGAGAGGTGTCCACCTGCCGAGCTTTCGCGCGGCGATTGAAGGCGCGACCTATTGCTTGGGATCCGCGGAAGGGATGCGTCCGTTGAAGAACGGTCCCGCGCTGCGTTCTGCCCGCGGCATCTTGTATGGCGGGTGCCTGAGCATCCTGGTTTCGCTCATTGGCACACCTTTTGAGCCGCGAACCGAGGGTAAGTTGCTTTTTCTCGAAGATGTGAACGCAAAGCCCTTTCAGATCGACCGCATGCTGTGGCAGTTGAGGCGGGCGGGCAAGCTCGACGGCGTACGCGGCATTATCTTTGGCGAGATGCTCAACTGCACTTCGCCAGGAGCGTCGGCCAAGCTGCTTGACGAGGTGATTCTGCGGTTCTTCGAGGACTTCGATGGACCGATCGCCATCGGCCTGCGCAGTGGGCATGTGTCGCACGGGAATGTCACGCTCACTTTCGGGGTTGAGGCCGAGTTGAGCGTTGATGAAGAGGCTATGTTGGAGCTGATTGAGCCGGCGGTGATGAAGACAGGGACTAGGGACTAGGGAACAGGGACTAGGGACTAGGGAACAGGGAATAAGAATGCGTGCTTGTAAGATCGATCGGACGGTGGAGGAATGAACCCATCTTCCAAACACATTCATCTGAGCGGTATCTGCGGGACGGCGATGGCTTCGCTCGCCGGACTTTTGCAATTGCGGGGACATCGCATCACGGGCTCCGACAAGGCGGCCTATCCGCCGATGAGCGATCTGCTCGCCTCGCTGGGAGTTCCGGTGATGGAGCCCTACAGCGAAAAGAATCTCGACCCAGTGCCGGATCTTGTTGTCATCGGCAATGCGCTCTCGCGCGGCAACCCTGAGATCGAACGCGTGCTCGACGAGCGCATTCCTTTCACTTCGATGGCGGCGCTGTTGCGCGAGGAGTTCCTCAAAGGGCGCGAGTCGCTGGTCGTGGCGGGAACGCACGGCAAGACTACGACGACGAGCATGCTGGCCTGGATCTATCAGGTGGGCGCTCGCGAAATCCCGCCGCTGGAGCCGTCGTTTCTGATCGGCGGCGTGGCGGAGAACTTTGGAACGAGCTTTCAACTGCGCCCAACGCGCACCTTCATCGTGGAGGGCGACGAGTATGACACGGCATTTTTCGACAAGGGGCCGAAGTTTCTGCATTACTTTCCCGATGCGCTGATTCTGACGCACGTCGAATTTGACCACGCGGATATCTACGCGGATCTCGAAGCTGTTAAGACAGCCTTCAAACGGCTTGTCAATCTGGTCCCGCGGCGTGGGCTGATTGTCGCCTTCGATGGCAGCACGAATGTCGATGAGTGCGTGAGCCGCGCGCTCTGCCGCGTCGAGCGTTATGGCTTTGCCGAATCTTCAGAGTGGCGCATCCAAAACCTGCGCCATGAGGATGGCCTGACACGCTGGGAAGTGTGGCGGGCAGGCGCGCTGTGGGCCGAGCTTGAGATGAGCCTCGCAGGCGAGCACAACGCGCTGAATGCTACCGCCGCCGCTGCTTTGGCTTTTGGCCGGGGCGTGAGCAAGGAGGCGATCTGCGAGGCATTGACCAGCTTCAAGAGTGTGAAACGAAGGCTGGAGGTTCGCGCGCAGATCGGCGGCGTGACCATCATCGACGACTTTGCTCATCATCCGACCGCGATCCGAGAGACGCTCAGGGCGCTGCGTTCGGTGTATCCCAAGTCGCGCTTGTGGGCAATCCTGGAGCCGCGCTCGAACACGCTGCGGCGCAAAGTGCTCGAGGCGGATCTGGTTGCAAGTCTGCAGATGGCTGACCGCGTTGTGATGACGGGGGTCTACCAGCAGCAGCGTATTCCCGAGGACGAGCGTCTGCACCCGGAAGAGGTCGTTCGCGCACTGAACGCTCGAGGAACGCCGGCCGAGCTCAGCCCGGATGTGGATGCCATTGTGAATGGAGTCGCGCCGCAACTTCGCTCGGGCGACGTGGTGGCGATCCTCTCCAATGGCGGCTTCGATGGAATCTACGAGAAGCTACCTGCGCGGCTGAAGGAAACTCATGGGTGAATTCTGAGGTAGACGGCCGATTCAGGTCCGTCGTATCCCACCGTTTCGCCAGAAAGAAGGCGAAAGGATGGGGCACCCATCATTATTGATTGATCTGGCAGGGCACCACAGCTGAATTCGTGAACGTAAACAATTTCGCGCAGAAAGAATCGAATGATTTCTTCTCTCCTATTGCTGGCCACGCTGGTCGTCCTGATCCCTATTGTCGGAGCGGTCTTTATTCCATGGACGCTGATTACGGGCAACGTAGGGCCACTCTATCGCGCTACGAATTGGCTGGTTCGGGCCGCCTATTGGGTGGCCGGAATTCGCATCGCGGTCGGGGGTAGGGAATGCGTGCCCGCTAACACAGCGTGCATCTTCATGGCCAACCATGTCTCGAATCTCGATCCGCAGGCGCTGATCCCGGAGATTCCGGGTCGCACTTCGGCATTCCTCAAGCGCTCGCTGATGAGGATTCCCATTGTTGGTTACGGCTTCCGGCTGGGTGAGTTCATTCCGGTGGAGCGGAAAGGCTCGGCGGCCAGCGCACAAGAGAGTGTGGCGGCGGCCCAACGCCTGCTGGACAAGGGTATTCACATCACGACCTTCGTCGAAGGGACGCGCTCGAAGGATGGGCGGCTGTTGCCCTTCAAGAAGGGACCGTTTTATCTCGCCATGCAGACCGGCGCGCTGTGTATTCCGGTTTCGATCTACGGAACCGAGACGATGATGGCCAAGGGCAGCCTGCGCATCAAGCCCGGGACGGCGCACATCGTCTTTCACTCGCCGGTCGATCCGGCGGACTATGCAACACGCGAGGAGCTTTCAGAGGCTGTGCGGGCGGCGATCGCTTCGGGGCTGCCGGAGTGGATGCGCGGCTGACGCTCTATGGTTCTACGCTGGCATTGTAGCCGTCGTTGAGCAGCTTTTGGCGTGCCGCATTGGCGTCATCGCGGCTGGCGAAGGGGCCGATCCTTACATGAAACAAACTGTCGGTGGGATCGCGGCGCATGGTGACTGCGTAGCCGCGCTTGCGCAGAGCGCTTACGAGTACGTCGGCATCCTCCTGGTGGGAGACAGCGGCGATCTGGACCATGAGGCGCTGCCCGGAGGCCTGTGCTGGCGGAGCTTCGGAGGCGGGAGTGCCGTTACTTCTAGCCGGCGACACGGCTTGCGCGGTGGAACGCGGACGGGAGACGGACTGAGGGCCGGCTGAAGGCTTGGCGCCAGGCGCGGCGCCAAGCGAAGAGCTTGGAGAGAGCTGCGACTGGCTGCTGGCCGTGGTGTAGTGAGTGCTACGCCTGCCAACGGAGTAGCCAATCAAGTAGAAGATACCGCAGAAGAGAAAGAGGACAAAGAAGACGATCCCGAGCTGCCATGGCCCCAGCATCAGCTCGGTATCGGGCCGATAGGGGATGGGCCTTAGGTCATCAGGATTAAAGTCGTCGTCCATTTCCGTCCTCGAAGCTTCGGGGGAACAGTCTTAGATCGGAATTGGCGGCTCAGAGCCACCACCTACTGCTTCTCCTGCGCAGCCTTTGCCGGGAGGGCGATGTTGAGCCTGTTCAAGAGCGTCATCAACTCCATCGGCAGCGGGAAGACGATCGTTGTGTTTTTCTCGACACCAATCTCGGTCAGCGTTTGCAGATAGCGCAACTGGAGGGTCATGGGCTCGGTGGCCAGCAGATGGGCCGCGTCCACCAGTTTCTGCGCTGCGTTGTACTCGCCCTCGGCATGGATGATCTTGGAACGCTTCTCGCGCTCCGCCTCGGCCTGCTTGGCCATGGCGCGCTGCATCTGATCGGGGAGGTCGACTTGCTTGACTTCGACCGAGACGACTTTGACGCCAAAAGGCTCGGTGCGCTGGTCCATGATGGATTGGATTCGCACGTTGAGCTTGTCGCGATGGCTCAGCAATTCATCCAGCTCCACCTCGCCGAGCACGGTACGGAGAGTTGTCTGCGCCAATTGCGAGGTCTGATAGACGTAGTTAGCTACCTTGATGGCGGCATCGTTGGGGCTGACCACGTAAAGCGTGACCACGGCGTTGACCTTAATAGTGACGTTGTCGCGAGTGATCACATCCTGGGCCGGAACTTCGAGCACATCCTGGCGCAGCGAGATGCGAACTATCTGTTGAAATGGCCGGAAGACAAATATGATACCGGGCCCGTAGGGCTGGGGTGAGACGCGGCCGAGAGTGAAGATCACACCCCGCTCGTACTCGCGGAGGATCTTGATGCAGTTGAGCACATAGAGAGCGACGATCGCGAAGATGATGCCGCCGGTAGTCAGCAGAGAATCAAACATTGGGCTTTCCTCACTTACGACGGATTGTACTCCTGCCGGGTTAGGCGGTGGACTGCGGCGGAATCGTGGGATGGGCCGGCTCGACGTGAAGCAGGTACTGTTCCAGGCCAACAACGCGCAGGGGAGTGCCTGCTGAGACAGGCTGGCTGGAGACGGCGCGCCAGATCTCGCCCTCGACGAGAACGTGGCCTTCGGGATTCAGCGACTCCATCGCCGAGGCGCGGCAACCGACGAGCGCGGATGGGCCAAGGCGGGATTTCTGGTGGCGGGCACGCATGGCTATTCGGACAAGATAGAGGGTAATGAGTGCAAACGCCGCGCTGACAGAGAAGGCCACCAAGGGGCTGATAGCCAGCTCCGGTATAGGCGCGGCGACCAGCGTGAGTGTTCCGAAGGTGAGGCAGATGATGCCGGCGATGGCCAGCGCGCCGTGACCGCCAACTTTGGCCTCGAGCAAGATCAGGATCAGCGCGGCGACGAGCAGCAGAACCGACGTGAATCGAATGGGCAGCAGGTCGAGCGCGAAGATGGCCAGCAGCACCATCAGCGTGCCCAGAGCGCCGGGAACGATCGTGCCTGGTGCGTTGAATTCGAAATAGATCAGGAGAGCGCCGCCGACGAGAAACAACAGAGCGATGTTGGGATTGACCAGCCAGCCGAGCAGCTCTTCGCGCAGAGTAGGTCGAAGGGTCACGATGCTCGGGTTGGCGAGATGGAGGGTCATCTTCGTTCCGTCCATGCGGGTGATCGCGCGGCCATCGAGTTCGCGGAGCAACTCCCACTCATTGGGAGCAGTCAGATCGATGAGATGCTGGTCCAGGGCCTCCTGGGCGGTGTAGGAGTGGGACGAGTGGACCGCGGCCTCGGCGGCTTCGGCGTTCCTGTTCCGTTTCGTAACGTAAGAGCGCAGGAAGGCTTCGGTGTCATTCTCAATCTTCTGATTCATCACGGAGTCGGGCTGAGGGCCAATCTCGATCACCGGATGCGCGGCTCCGGCGTTGGTTCCCGGATCCATGGCCGCGATATCGGCCGCCTCTAACAGGAAAAATCCTGCCGAACCGGCGCGCGCACCCGCCGGGCTCACATAAACAATGATGGGAACCTTTGAAGAGAGAATGGCACCGACCATGGTACGGGTCGAATCCAGCAGCCCGCCTGGCGTGTCGAGTTCGATGAGCAGGGCGTGGGCGCCATCGGAGTTGGCGCGGGCGATGGCTCGCTCGAGCTCACTCTGCGTGATCGGCTGGATGGTGTCGGAGAGGACGAACTTATCGACTAAGGACTGCTGGGCGGCGGGCAGGGACTGCTGCGCCGGTGATTGGGCAGAGGACGCGACTGCCAGTCCAAAGACTGCAACCAAGATCAATGCAAACCCGTATATGCGCTGAACCATCGCTTGCTCCCTTCAGAGCATCGTTTCGAGAATCATTGTTCCTCATCCCGTCCCTTTCGTTTATTCGCGCGAAGAAGGCCGGATGCAAACTACTTTTCCTGTTTCTGCCGGCCCTCGATCTGTTGCTGCAGCTCGAGAGCCGGCTTGTTCTTGGGGTCGATCTTCAGGGCTTCGGCCATCTCGTAGGCGACCTGATCCATATGGCCGGCGGCAAGATCGAGCCGGGCCATGACAAGGTACGCGTCCACCGATGGCAACAGCTCCAGCGAGGTGACGGCCTCTTTGCGGGCAGCCTGCACGTCGCCTGTGCGTTCGCGCAACTGGGCGAGCCCGGCGTGAACCTCGGAGGACTTTGGATCGGCGGCAAGAGCGGACTGGTAAAGGCGCTCGGCCTCAAGCAACAGGCCGCGTTCGAGGTAGTCATGGGCCTGCGCGGAGAGCTTTTGCGCGCGCTCTGGCGGAGGAAGCGTCGCCTGCCTGGAGGCCTCGACCTGATCGAGCATGAGAGCGGCCTGATGAAAGGCCGCGGCATCAAAGCCGCGCTCGATGCGTTCCAGCGGATCGGGCTTTGGATCGGTCTCTGCCTCGGGCTGGCTCGGGCCCGCGGCCGGTGTCGCGCCTGGAGTCTTGTCTGTTTTTGTCCAAGCTCTCTGGAGCGCCAGGGCCTCGTTATCGTTGCTGTGCAGGCGGAGATACTGTGCCAGTTCGGTTAGCGCTTCGGCGTCGTTGCCGCCCTGACGCTTGAGACTGACAGCCAGATTAAAGTGGTAATCCGCGCCATTGGGGTCGGCAGCTACAGCCTGGCGAAAGAGCGCTGTGCCATCTTTGCCGCCGCGGGAGAGAGAGACGCCCTCGTTCGAGAGAACCTCGGCCAGCGGCAGTTGGCGCGCGACGCCGGCAAAGGCCTCCTCGGCGCCGGAGTAGCTGCCGGAGAAGAGGAGCGAAAGACCGCGCAGGAAGCCGGCTTCCAATGCATCGCCGGGGTCTTTGACCTTGGCGAAGGCCTCCGCCGCCTGTTCATACCGCTGGCCCGCGTAGTCCTCGCGGCCGAGCGCCATCCACGCAGGAGAGAATTCGGGGCTGAGAAGGACCGACTGATTGAGATGCCGGAGGCGCTCCGCCTGGTCGGGTTCGGAGATTCCTCGAATGTACTGCTCAAAGGCGTCGAGGCGCAGATTGGAGCCCGTGGCTACGAATGTCTCCTCGGAGACGTTGAACGCCGGGTCGAGCTGACGGGTGAGCTTCCAGGCCAGCGAACTGAAGACTGAGATCAGATCGCGCATCTCACCGTGCGCGGTGACCGGTGGACTCATACGCAGATGAGGCACGTCGACCAGTTGCGCCTCGGCGACGATTCCAGTTCCGTCAGTCACGTAACTGCCGACAATAATCGAATCAGCGTCGAGGGTCTCGGCCAGCTTGAGCGAACTGGCGCGAGAGGGATGAAAGGCCTGCGGCAGTCCGAGGTGATCGAGAGCATACATGCGGTCGGTGCGGCTCATGGGAGCGAAACCGGCAGAGGCCAGGCGGCGGCTCATAATGTCGGCCGAGGCCTCGCGGATCCACTCAAGGCTCGGCTGGCCGGTGCGGTTGTCGAAGGGCAGAACCAGCAGGATGCGGCTATGGCCTGCCGCCGTGGAGTCGGTGACGGTGGGCGCCTGGGAGCGCGCGCGAACCGCTACCAAGAAGAAAAGCGAAAGCGAGAAAGCCAGAAGGGCTCCGCGAAGGCGAGATGAAGAAGACATATTCACAACAGGCTGATTATAGGCGTTGAGGCCTTCAAAAGGAGTGCCGAGCAGACGCCAGCTAGCGCGCACTTGAACCGCAGCGAGACGATGACGCGAGAGAAGAGCTATTTCTTCCCTCCCGGCAGCATGGCTTTCAGCTTGTCCATCAGGCCGGGTTTGGTGGCAGGCGTTCCGGCAGCGGGCTTCGGCGCCGGGCTTTGCGTCGCGGGCCGCGCGGCCGGCTGTGTGGAGGGAGCCGCGGTCTGCGCCTTGGTTTCATTGGCAGTGGGCGCCGGCGCTGACGCGGTTCCAGGCAACGGTGTCGATCCATTGACGACGTTGGCTGCCTCAAGCGTTGGAACCGATTCACTATCGTTCTTCACGAGGATCGAAATTCTGCGGTTGGAGGGATCGCTGGGGTTGTCCTTGACGCGCAGCATCTGGTCGGCGTAACCGCGCACCTGGGTCACCTGGTTGGTGCGCACACCGTCCTGCTGCAGCAGGCGGCGGGCCGCGTTGGCGCGGTCGGCCGAGAGGTCCCAGTTGCTGTAGCCGGTGTCGCTGGAGTAAGGCGTCGCGTCGGTGTGGCCCTCGATGAGCAGGGAATTGGGCAAGGTCTTCAGCTCTTTGGCAAGGAGCGAAAGCAGCTCCTGTCCGCTGGCGCTCAGCTTAGCACTTCCAAGTTCGTAAAAGGTTCCATCTTTGCCCTCGATCAGCTCGATGCGCAGTCCTTCAGGAGTGATGGTGATCTCAATCTGCTTGGAGAGTTTCTCCAGATCCTTGCGCGCTTTGATCTCCTGTTCGAGCTTTTCTTTGAGTTTTTGGAGCTCGCCGGTGCTGACCTGCGCGATGGTTGTGCCGGAGCCGGTGCCGCTCATCAACGTCCCGAGCAGCTTGCCGGTTCCCTTGGGATCGTTGAAGTAACCGGCCACGGCCTGCTTCACCTTTTCGCTGGAGTTCATCAACCACAGCACAATGAACAGCGACATCATGGCGGTGACAAAGTCGGCGTAGGCTACCTTCCAGGCGCCGCCGTGATGACCGCCGTGACCGCCCTTTTTTTTGATGATGACCGGTTGCGTCTTGGCAGCCATGATCTCGTATCTCTCCAGAGGATGGTTTCCAGGCTCTATGCCGCCGCTGCCGCCGGTTCAACGGCGGCGATATGGCTCTTGCAGTTTTTCTCCATTTCGTCGAAAGTGGGCCTGACATGCGCGGGAATCGCCCTCCGTCCCATCTCGATGGCGATCATGGGAGCCGAGCCCTTTAAGAATGAGAGGATCAGCACCCGCAGCACATGCAGGTATTCGTTGTGCGCGTCGGCCGTCTTGGACATGTTTGCGGCCAGCGGACCGACCGCGCCGTAGCAAAGCAGGATGCCGAGGAAGGTTCCCACCAGCGCCGCCGCCACCTTTTCGCCGATCTCCTCCGGCGGTCCACCGAGCGAACCCATCGTGATCACGACGCCGAGCACGGCGGCCACAATGCCCAGGCCGGGCAGGGAATCGGCCACTGTAGAAAGAGAAGCTACCGGCTGCGTCGCTCCATGGTGATTGACCTCCATGTCCAGCTCCATCATCTGGTCCATGTCGAAGGGGTCCACACCGCCGGTGATGGCCATCCGCAACGTGTCGCAGACGAAGTCCAGGGCATGATGGTCGGCGAGAAAGTCGGGAAAACCCTTGAAGATCGAGCTTTCCTTGGGCTTTTCGACGTCCATCTCGACGCTCAGCAAGCCCTCTTTGCGCACCTTGTTGAGGAACAGGTACATCATCTTGAGCGTATTGAGATAGCGCGCCTTGCCAAAGGGCGAGGGTTTCACCACGCCGGTCAATCCGGCGGCGATTGCCTTGATCACGTGGACCGGGTTGGCCACCAGCAGAGTGCCCGTGGCCGAACCGGCGATGATCAGCAGCTCAGCCGGCTGGACGAGCACCATGATGTGACCCTTCTCCATCAGAAACCCGGAGATGATCGACCCGAAGACCACGACGATGCCTATGATGGCGAACATTTGTTTCCCCCCGGCGCTAAGATGATCTGGTTTCCGCCCCCATGAAAACTGGAGCACATCGCGGCCTTGGCTCTCTCCAGCAGGCCGCTCAAACTCCCCTCCCGCTCGGCTTGCGCCGCGCCGATGCTCACCGTGATCGACACTCGATCGCCCCACCAGTGGAAGTCCGCCGTTCTTGCCAGCCCGGCGAGCACCTGGGCATGAGCCGCGAGCATCTCGGGCGTGCGCTCGTGGGAAAGAATGAGGTATTCATCGTCGCCCCAGCGCCCCATTCTCTCTGCCGGACGCAGACCATTGGCGAGAACGTGTTCCACTTTTTCGAGCATGCCGTTACAAGCTTGCATTCCGTGGGTCTTGCGCAGGTCATGTGCCTGATCGACGGTGAGCCACAGGACACCAAAGCTCTCGCCGCCATGGCGAAAGTCGTCGAAGGCCGCCAGCAACCGGTCCTCAAACTCGGCCTGGCTCGCCTCGATGGTTGAACCCTCGCTGCACTCGCCGTGCGGCAGCTCATCGAGGCTCTGGGCGGGATGAAAGACCGCAGCCAGGCCGATGCGCCCGCCCAGCCCATCGCGCAGCACCAGGGCACGCATCATCGCCGGCACGTCATGGCCCAGCTTATGCTTCAGGTGCACCAGGGCGCCGCTCCCGGGCTGTGCTCCCAGGCAAGGCTCCTCTTCGCCAGGGTGTTGACTGATGAGCAGCGGCTTCAGCACCCCCGACGCCGGGTGTGCCACCAGGTTTACGGCGGCATACCCGGTAATGGCTTCCGCGGAGCGGTTCCAGAAGGCAACCAGGCCCTCGGCGTCGATCAGGGCGACGCCCTCGGGAAGACTATCGAGCGCGGCCTCAAGCAGTTCCGTGCGATCAGGCATCCGTGCCTCTCCACCTCCTTCATCGGCGCGGTACGGGCCAACTTGACCGGCTTGGGTTGTGGAGAAACGGCTTAGATGGGGCGAGGGGAAGGAAGGCGCGGAATAAGCCAGCTCGAGAAAGCTGGGAACCATGGTTCCCGATCCTGCCGGCGACCCTCATCAGTAAACAGAAGCCGCCGGAAGGTGCTACGAAAGTTCGTGACCGGAGTGCGAATTGGCTGTAATCTCGTTGATGGGAAATCTGCGGGAAAGTGGATTTGTGTACCGGGACCTGACACGGGAAGAGTGCGGCCCGAAGCTTAGCGTTGCAGAATGAGACACTTTGAGACACTTGCAGTAATCTGCCGATAGTATTGCAATGAACAGGAGCTCCTGCCTGGAATTACCCGGTTCCGGCATAGCCGGTGCTGCGGGTAGTACGGGTACAGACAGGCTTCTGAAGCTAAGCAAAGGATGAAAAGCGAATCATGAATAAGATCATCCTGGCCGATTCGCAGGCGATTTTCAGGGCGGGCACCGCCAAGGTGCTTGCGATGGACGAGGACGTACGCATCATTGCTCAGTGCACCGACCTTGATCGGATGAACCATGCCATCACAACCTTTCCCGGATCGATCGTGCTGTTTGCCGCCTCCCTGCGGCCGGACATGGAGCGATTGCGCACCATGCTCGAGACCGTGGGCAGCCGCGGCATCGTGATTGCCGAGAATAACGAGATTGCCAGCGTCTACCTGCAGCAGGGCTTCCGTGGCGTCGTCTTCCGCAACGTCACCGGAGCTGCGCTGTCGGAGTGCGTGCGCACGGTGGCCGGCGGCGAGACCTGGCTGCCACCGCAGCTCATGGTGGCCGACTCGCCCGAGGATGACATGGTGGGCACGCGAGTCCGCGACCGGCTCACTCCCAAGGAGATGCGCATCGTCGCGCTCATCGTTCAGGGATGCAAGAATCGCGAGATCGCCCTGCGCCTGAAGACCACAGAACAGGTTATTAAGAACTATCTGCGCTCGGTTTATGACAAGACCGGAGTCAGCGACCGGCTTGAGCTGGCTCTCTTTACCATTCACCACCGTGTGCTGGCCGCAGCCGCGGCCGAGGTGGGCAGCAGGCTGGAGGCCGAAGAGGCCGCCTCGCCTCAGGCGATGGCTTAGGACTGGCGCGGCAGGAAGCGGGAACTCGCCGCGCAAGCTCTCCCGCCCCCCGTCGTTCGGTTATTGATCGTTGCCTTTCGTCAGGTCGGTTGAGACCGGGCTCAGATAGCCGAAGAGGCCGCCGGTACCGCCGTTGGGGCCGGCTGTGAAATAGAGCTCAGCCGCAGGCGCCGACGCTGCATCGTAGTTGCTGGGGCTAGCATTTCCTGGACTGATTGCCCAGATTCCATTGATCGCGATAGGCGCGCCGCTCGCGTCTTCGAGAAGCCCCTCAAAGCGGCCTGTGGCCAGGTCGTAGGCAGCGATAAAGCCGCTGGACTCGGTCGTCCCGCCGCCGGCAAACTGCGCAATCAGCAGGTTGTGGCTGAATCGGCCGAAGTCGAGCGGAGCCAGAGCCACTCCCCAGGGGGCGTTCAACCAGCTCCCGTGCTCCAGCCGGCGCAGCAACTCGCCCGACGAAGAGTAGATGTCCACAAACCCCAGTCCCGGACCATCCGTTTCGTGAGCCTGTCCTTTTTCATGAAGGGCGTAGGTGACGACAATATCGTTGCCGATGGCCTGCACGTTGAAAGGAACATAATCGCGCGGAAGCCGGTCGTCGTCGAACCTCTCTTCGTCGAAGGGGACGCGATGAAAGGTGGTGTCGTAGACATCGACACGGCCCTTGCCGAAGTTGGCGGCGTAAAGGTAGACGGCCGACCCAATGTAGGCGCTGGTCAGTCCCGTATACACAGAGCCGTCGGTCGTCTTGACCTCGGTGACTGCGGTTGCGCCGGAGTTCCATCCCGCGATGGTCCCATCGAGCGTGGAAAACAGGAATCTTGCCGGAGTGCTCGCTGCAAGCAGAAAGTCTGTCGCGCTGCCGTTGAAGATCGTTCCGGTAGGGCTTCCGGTGTTGCCGGCAACGGCGGCCGGAACTGTGACGATCAGTCCCTGCTTGGCTCCGGCTCCATTGTAGAGAGTGCTCAGCCCTGTTCCGTTGTCCGAGACCCACCAGGGAGTCCCGGAACCGCGGCTGACTCCCCACGGATTGATCAGGTCAGGATCGGTAACAGGCGCGACTCCTGACACGTTCGAGACCAGATTGGTTTGTGTGTAGTGCTGTCCAGATGCAACAGCTCCTGACAGAGATAGCACTGCTATCCCGGCCGCAAGGTGGAGTAATTTCTTCATGAAAGACCTCCTGGATGGAGTAAGCTCCACCTGTGCATGGGGGTCTCTCTGTTCTTTGGGGGCCTCTGCCCGGCGTTACCGCAAAGAGGTGGGGGATCCTCGCGCAGATAGGTACCTACAGGGGAGTTTGAGCTCCGAAGGGGATTCTACGCTGGCCTATGTGAAGGGAGTTTCTTGAACTTGTCAGAAGATTGTCTGATGATTGTCAGCCTGAGAGATCGATCACTGGAGTCCCATTTGCATGGAGCGGAAGCGACTCCGATGCTCGCTCCCGGAAAAATGCTGCTCGCGACGATATCGAATTTGCAAAAGATTACACTCCACATTTTTCGCGTTCTGCGCAGCAACGACGGCTCAGCTCTCGACGTACTCCCAAAAGGCATCGGCCAGCTCCGCGCCGTGTTCGTTCAAGATGCGGCGGGCGTTTCGCTCGACCTCTTCAATGAGTCCGTGCAGATAATCTCGCGAACGCGAGATGGCGACCACGCCGATGGTGGCCGACTGCCAAGTTACCGCCTCGTCCATCTCCGCCACCGAGATGTTGAAGCCCTGGCGAAGCTGGTCTTTAAGAGAGCGCACCACCTGCCGCCGGTCCTTGAGCGACTGGGCATGCTCAATGCGGATTTCTAGCGTCAATTGAGCGACGGGCATTGCGTCACGACGGATTACACCGACAGTGTAAGGCCAAACGCCTCAACCGCAAGGACTTTTTCTTCTGGTTCAATCCAATAATTTATCTCGTTTCTCCCGCGTCCCGCCGTACCAGGCGGTCATAAATCCAGAGTAGACCAGCCGTCGCTACGCCCACTCCAGATACCGCCAACCAGATGAGTCCCGGCTGATGCAGAACCTCGCCGAAGTGATGAATCAGGAGCCCGCCAAACCACCCTCCCACTAGCGAGCCAATCCCAATAGGCAGGAAAGCAAAGCCCATATAGGTTCCCTGCTGCCCAGATGGTGCGAGACGCGAGATGTATTCGTAATAGCGCGGCTGCTGTGTGATTTCGCCAATCGCCACTACGATCAGTGTCGCCACAGCCATCGTCACGCTGGGATGCAAAATCAGCAGCAACCACGCCAGTCCCGAGATAAGTGTGCCCAGCGTAATGCCGCAAAACGAAGGCATTTTCTGGGTGAGAATACTGACCGCCAACTGCAGAGCGATCACCGTCAATGAGTCACACATCAGCAGCATTTCAGTATTGCTTGCCGGGTTCACATACTCATGGATATAGAGGGGAAGAATAATGAATTGCTGCCAGAAGGCAATGTAATAGCCCGAGAAGATGATCAAAAACATCATGAATCGCCAGTTCGACACGACGGTGAGAAAGTTCCGGGCAACCTGACCGAGGCTTTCCGTCCGTATCTCGCCGGAGCGGCGGGGCTCGTTGAACAGGAGCAATACGGCGAAGAACATGACAAAGACGCTCAATGCCGCCATGCCGAAGACTTTTTCCACGCTGAGATGCTGGTGCACCCACCCCGCCAACAGAGGCCCCGCAGCCCCGCCAATGTTCACCAGGGTGTAGTAGATGGAGTAGCCGATGGAGCGCACATTTTCATTGGAAGCGCGAGCCGTGGTCCCGACGACCGCCGGCTTCACGAGCGAGATGCCAAGGGCCGGAAGCATCAGGATTAGTGTCACCAGGACGACCAGAGGCATCGCATCGCGAACCGGAGCAAGCCATGGCGAACCGATCGAGCCCAGCAGGAAGTATGAGACGGTCAGAATCAGGTAGGCCATGGACAGCGCCCGGCGAAAGCCCATCCGGTCCGCGAGAGCTCCGCCAAAGGCTGCCAGGAACCACACCAACCCGCCAAACAATCCCGCCAGACTACTGGCCCGCTCGACGCCGAAGTTCAAGCTCTCATGCAGATATCGGGGCAGTGAGGCAAACGCCGCATAGTACGACAGCCGCTCGAAGAGCTCGCTGACGTTTGCAACCCAGAAGGGCCGCTCAAACCCGGTGCGAATTTCGTGGAGACGTTCCGAGAAGATCAAACTGGCTCCTGAGCTTGGTGACGTTGACACCCCTGTTTAGCGTCTGAATACACCTCGCGATGCGCCGCCTCTCAGCTCGTCTGACCGCCAACGCAACAACATATAGCAGAGACATTTACGGACTTCCTAGCGGCAATCCGTGGTTCTCAGCAGTTTACCGGACGCAGCCGTCAGTGTGCGCCGCGCACAATTTGACCCCTGTCTGGCCAGTTGGTAGACTGTATCTGCGGGGTGGAGCAGCCCGGTAGCTCGTTGGGCTCATAACCCAAAGGTCGCTGGTTCAAATCCAGCCCCCGCAACCAAAATAATCAATAAGTTACGGTTGTACAGCTTTCTCCTGCAAGACCCCGTTTGACCCCATTCGGAAACGGCCCCAAAACTCCCCAAACTTACTGGATAACGGCAGACCCTTCGACGGTCTGCGTTGGCACGCCAAAAACCAGACTCACGACCTGGCTGTTGGCGCGACGTTTGCTGTCTGTCATGGCCTGTCCATAGACGTTCATCGTGGTCTGGATGGAGGCATGACGCATCAGTTCCTGCTGCACCTTCATTGGCGCTCCGGTCTCGTCCAGCCACGAGCGATACGTGTGGCGGAACGTGTGCCAGCCGATCTCATCGCCGATCCCGGCGGCTGTTCCAGCCGGTTTCAGAATGCGCTGCTGTAAGCCGTCCTGGTGATACGGTCTCGCCGTGGCGGGATTGGCGAAGAGCCAATCCTCGTCTCTCGGAAAGATCGTCTGAGCGCGCCAAGCCAGCACCGCCTCAGCGAGGCGAGCGTCAAGCGGAACGTGGTCCTTCGAGTATTCCGTTTTGACCTCATCCACGCGGCCTTGCACAACGCTGCGCTGAATCAGGACTGTGCGTTTTTTGAAATCGAAGTCTCCCCACTGGAGACCCATGATCTCGCTTACGCGAAGTCCCAGACATTGCGCGATCAGCACCATCGTGCGGTACGGCTCCACGAATTGGGCGAGGAGCCGACAAAACTCCTCGACCGTAAGAACTCGCGGACGCCGCTGGCGTTTCGAGCTGTTCTTCACCCGCACCAGCGCGATGGGATTCTTGCCCATCTCGATCAGGCACCACCGCTCAGCGCATTTGAAGATCAGGTGCATCAGGCTCCGGATATGGGCCTTTGTCTTCGGCGCAAACTCCAGTTCTCGAAACCATTGTTCGATCACCATCGGTCTGAACCGGTCCAAAGGGTATTCGCCCCAGCGCGGTCTGAGATGCACCCGGATGATGGACTTGTAGGCCATCCGGGTTGAATACCGATCCGGCAGTTCATGCTCGACAAAACGGTCGAGCAGAACGCCGAAGGTGGGAATTCGCATCTCCGCGCGCGGAGACTCTGCGTTAACTCTGAGAAGGAGTGTTTGCACTGCCCTGCGAGCTTCCGTGATCGTCGGGTATTGTTCCGTGTCCCCGACAATGACGGCGTGCCGTTTTCGTCCTCCACTTGGTTCCGTGTCGTAGTACCGGATCTCCCAAATGGCAGGACCGCGCAGCCTCTCCCTCAACCGCAAACTTCCAAATTGATACCGTGTCCCAACCATCAACTCATTCCTCTCTTGGTTGAGGGCACGAGTGGTTAAGAACAGGGTACCTCTGTTCGGCCTCAGAGTCGATTTCGCCCAGTTCCGCGCCCAGCGTCTGGCCATTCAGATCGGAAGCACGAAAGCGCCAGAGCTTGCCCACTCGCAATCCGGCAACTAGGCCGTTGCGGGCGTACCGCTGAAGGGTTTTGGGATGGACCTTCACGAGGGCCGCAGCCTGCTCGCTGTTCAATAAAGGTTCGAATGAATAGGGGGAATCGAACATAGTTCGCACGCTCCTTGAACTCACGATGCGACGAATTCTATTTCTTGTCTAGCCCCTGTAAATTGAGGCACTTCCGCCTTATCAAAGTCTGCACTTGGAGCGAAGGTAATAGAGCGACGTTTAGAGAAATGGAGCGTAACGGAAGGTATTCTTAGGCATTCATGGGAATAGCCGTATTTTTTGATTTTATGAAAAGAGAATTTTGCGTTTCGCTAAAAAGAACAGATATTCCCCGGATAGACAGAGCTTAGCCGCGGCGCGGGCGGTGTCAAGGGCGGCTGCGCCGCCGCTTCGCGGTCGAGACCCTTGACACCGCCCTCTCCGCCTCGGCAAACAATCCAAATATCCGGGGAATGTCATTCTCAATGTCCCGCCTTCGGGCGCACGACCGCAGTTCCATTCGATGAACGCAATGGCGGAGGCGCCAGCCCTCGTAACCCCGCATGATTCCCGACGTAAGCGCTCATTGAAGAAGTGCGCATGTGGTCGCCGTCAATCAGAATTTGACGAATTGATGAGTCATAGTCGCCCCGAGTTCCTGCCTGCGGTGTCTAAACTAATAGGAACTGAACCCACAGAATCCATGGGCTACGTCCACGATGTGGCTCCGGCGGGCATTTGCCTTCGAGGGGATCGAATGATTCGTACTGGCCTTACCGCGCTGATTCTTGCGACGACCTTCTATGGCTCAACATTGCCCGCTCAAGATTCATCTGCACAGG
>JBEKKL010000034.1:0-47451 GCA_050010735.1 Occallatibacter sp.
TGGTGATCGTACCTGACGGATTCCTCGCCATGCTTCCCTTCGAAGCCTTGAACACCGCTGAGACCGGGGATCCCGCTTACCTCACCGATGCGCATTCCATCACTTACACACAGTCCGCGTCCGTTCTCACATGGACGCGCAAATTCAGCCGGGCGCCTGCGAAAAAGACTCTCTTCGCGCTCGCCGACCCGATCTTCTCGGCGAACGATCCTCGCTTAGTTGCCACCGCAAAGACTGACGCCACAAGCCAGGATGCTCCGCGGGCTTCGACGCCAACCGGACTCGCGTTCCGCCGGCTGCCCGAAACAGAGACCGAAGTCGAGACTCTAGCCGCCATTCTCGGCGTCGAGGCGCGGCCGCCCGATGTCCTCGTGGGCACATCCGCTACGAAAGCAACGTTGCAGAAGACCGACCTCAGCGCCTATCGATATCTTCACTTCGCAACGCACGCTGCCGCACTTGGACAGCCTGGCCGAGTCAATGAGCCTTTTCTCGTTCTCAATCAGACCGGCAATCAACCAGGCGACAACGGGCTGCTCACGATGAGCGAGATTATGGGCCTCAAGCTGAGCTCCGAGCTGGTCGTGCTGGGCGCTTGCGACACCGGCGTTGGCGATGTGCTCGAGGGCGACGGCGTCGCAAGCCTGGCGAGCGCCTTTCAATTCGCCGGCGCTGAAAGCGTGGTTCTCTCACTTTGGGAACTGCCCTCGGAAGCCACGCTGCCTTTTATGCGCGCTTTTTACCAGGAGCTCAAGCTGGGGAACAGTAAGGTCGATGCGCTTCAGTCAGGGCGCGATGCGATGCGCCGCCTCTATCCCGATCCTTACTACTGGGCTGTCTTTGCACTCTACAGTGGCGCCAGTCCGTGACGACAGTGGCGCGTGAGATGGCCAGACATAGGGCTTTTTTCGACCTGGCCCGCTCGCCTTCGGTCAAGATTTCATTTGACACTTTTGCCTGCGCATGTGAGACTTTCATCTCGATAGCGGCTTTCTTCCCTGAATCAAGCCTGTTTGCGCATACGTCCGCCTATCGAATCGACACCAACTTCCGGTTCGATCCTGCTTTGTTGTTTTGCGATTTTTGTTGCCCTTAACTTCAGTTGAAGTCATTCGGCGAAGCCGGATCGTCATCACTTCTGAGCTATAGGTTCGTAAAGCGGCCGAGGAGGTCCCCATGGCCACGCCTCAACGCCTCAGTGCGGATGCGCTCGCATCTGAGTTGTCGAAGCTTCCGTTGTTGAACGCAGCCACGCCATCCACTTTGACCGCGGTGCGCATCGCGATCGCCCGAGCTGTCGCATCGGGGCAAAGCGCCGACGAGCTGACGACGGCTCTCAATCTCCCGGCTGGATGGCAGGGAATCGATCTCTCGAAGCCGCCTGTGATTGCTCTCGGCTCGGCAGTAAGCAACACAACTCCTGCGACGGCTTCTATCGTCGAATCGGCGCCGCAGACAACTCCTCTGGCTACGCCACCTGCCTGGATCGCTGAGATCGTCCCTTTAGCTCTGGCCAAAGACACTGTCACTCGAATTGTCGTTCTGGATCATGAACCGACGGCCCTTGGCGGACTCGAGAGGCCCTCGTGGGCGCGCGCACTGAGCCCGGCGGCCACTTACGGTCCTATCGCGGTTGTGAGCGCCGACCTCAAGGCGAGCTCATCGGCATGGATTCATGTCTTTCACTTCACCGAGACGGTTGAGTTTGTTCGCGCGGGCACCGTCCTGTGCGTCGTTCCACTCGACATCGTTCTCTTTGGCACGCCGACGCAGGCATCGATCGCCAGTGGCTCGGCATGGATCGCGGTCAACCCATTCGATTCGAGCGCTCCTGCGGGCAGCTTTGCGGGTATCACGATTCAGAGTGGCGAGATCACCTGCGACCAGCCATTTTCGGTCATATCGGGCGTGGTCAATCTTCCAGCGAGCGCGACCATCGATTTGACGTTGGTTCCCGCGCCATCGCCTGCGGGGCCCTCGGGATTTCCAACGAACATTGCGGCCCCCGGCAAGATTTCGGCGCGCTTTCCGTCCGGCGGATCGCCGTCAATCTCCTTCGATCATTGCTCGGCGACTCTCTATGGCGAACACATTCACTGTTCGGCGTCCAATCATCCGGCGGCCTACAATGCCGCGCTCCAGTTCCTTTATGTCCCGGGCATTTCTACTAGAAGCACATTCACACCGGCATCTGTCTCGGGAAAGCTGATTGATTTGACGGGCATGGCGCCGATTGAGAGCGTGGGCTGGGCGTTGAGCGTGAGCGCGTCGACAACTCCTTTAGCGCTTGGGACGGCTGTCGACTCAGGCGAGTTCGCAATCGCCTTCGGAGCCGGACTCTCTTCCCGATGGACCGAGCTCACGCGTGCCGAGTTTGAAGCCGGAGGCGTACTGATCGCACAGAATGCGGCCTTGGCACTCTATCTCATCTCGGGCTCCGCGCCCGGCGTATTGATCGAGCAGAGATTCCAGCTCTGGGTCGATCAGGAATCGACCAACGGACGCCGCTGCCAGTTGCTTGCCGCGCGCGGAGCCGGCCAGATTCTGAGATATGCGCTGGCGGGGAGCGATGAGGTGCTCGAACTGGGCGCGGGGCTTGACGCTCTCGTCGACCGGCCTCTGCTCGCGAGCGGGGCGCGAGTGCCGGCGCTTTTCCTGGAAGGGATCGTTGCTTTGATCCACAATGGCGCAGGCAATCGGCTCGCCGCGTATTCGGCCACACCTTTCCCTGAGCCGCCCGGCCCAACCGGAGCTCCGGCAGCCTATCCCATGGCGCTCGACAACGCTCTGCTTGAGGTGAGCGAACCGCTGGCCCTGCTGCTTTCAGCCAAGGCGGACGCCGATTTCAATGCGATCGATGGCGGCTTCCTGCTTCTCTTCGGTTATCTTTTGGTCGAGCTTTATCTGCCTGATCCTTACACTGGAGGACTTGCGCCGGGAAGGACAGACCAAACTCCCGCGACGTTTGCCGCGCCCACAGCCGGCGGGAGCGTTGCCGCAGGATACCTGCTGGCCGAGGTGGGCTGGACCAAGCCGGCCAACGCAACGCTGCGTCTGGAGGATACTGCTCATACGCATCCTGCCATTCCGCCAAGCACTGAGGCGAGTTCCACCACGGTGCCACCGCCCGAAGTTCCGATCATCGGTCCCATTCACTTCCAGCCCATTGAGCACAGCGCCAGCCCCACTGTGCTCGCGCCCGCAACGGGGATGGGTGAGATTGAGGAACATGCGGTTGCGCCTCCGCCGCCTGGTCCGACACCGATTCCGCTGCCGGAGCCCACTGCCGGAGCGATGCTGCTGGATCTCTCGACGCGCGCGAGCCAGCTTGGCGTCGAGGTGAAGACCGGTGAGCGCCAGGATCTGGAGTACACGATTGATGGCTTGTCGGTGCGCGGACCAGCGTTTCTGCTTCCGCTCAGCACTCTGCCCGCGATTGCATGGGAGCCGATGTATAACCTGTCGACGACACCAGATGCGGGCGTCAATAACTTCGAGTTGCTTCACCCGCCGGGAGACGGGCCTTTCACGCAGGTGGTTGCGGCTTCGGCGACACTGATTCCGATCTCACCGCTGCAATCGCTGCAAGCGGTTTTGGACGCGGGCACGGGCGGATTCACCGCGCAGCTCACGTTGCCTTTCGGAATGGTGGGAGGATTGTCTGCGACGGCGGACGCGGGGACGATTCTTCCAGAGCTGACGCTGGTGCAGCCGACATTCCCGGCCGCGTCGACTCCGTCGGGAACGATCTACACGGGCGCATGGCAACTGAGCTTTGCTGCACCCGACCCGACCGATCCCGACCCGGTGATGGCAGGACGTTCGTATCTCTGCACGCCAACAGATAATCCGACGTGGCCTGCGCTCTCTTATGGAGAGATGGTACTGGGCACCGATGCTTCGGGGATCTTTAACTCTCACTTCAACAATCCGATGAAGGGCGCTTTCAGTCCCGGCGTCCCGCTGCGGCGCTACGATCTGACAGGCTACGGCGCCAGCACCTTCAGCGAGTGGACGAACACGACGCCGGACAGCACCGATGTCACCAAGGTCTTCTTCCATACACTCATCGGGCGAACGAGCCACGAGGTCATTCAGGTGCAGAGCATCATCGATCCGTGGGCCATCAAGGTGGTGAGAACGATCACCATTGACCGTCAGGCTTCGGGTGTTGTGCAGCGCTACGACAGCGGCTGGCAACCGGCGAGCGATGGACTCTTCGCCTTTCCTGCAAGCACGGGCATTACGCCCGATCAGGTCCATGCCGGAGTGATCTCCGGCGTCATCAACGTCAAGAACATTCAACAGCTCGGCTTGCCGGTGAACACGCAAGGGACGGAGGACGGCACTGGATTGGGGACGAAGAACCCTACGCCGATTAACGGCACTTGCTCTGTGCAGCCGGTGACATTTGATGCCGATGTCGCGATCCAGCCGCAGCACCAGGTTCTGCAGGGCGGGGTGAAGAAGGCCGATCTCAACGGTGTGGTACGCGTCTGCGTGCCCTCGACGGGCATCACCGGATTCATCAATCTGGAATCGGGCTTCCATTTGTCTGTGCTGGACATGGCGAACTTTGGAGCGTTGAAGAGCGGGGCAGGCGGCGCCATCAACGCGACGCTGAATGTGGGCGGCGCTGACCACCTGCTGCGTGCGACGGAGTTTGACGCGACGCCGGTGCATGACACGGCCACCAGCGGAATCGGCATCGCATGCGCTGTTCGAGGCATGCCTAAGCTCTCCTCTGACGGATCATGGGGCGTGGCCGCGCGCACACAATCGCAGGCCGCGCCGATTGCTCTTCCGCCGACGGCTGCTGCGCCGGTGGTGCAACCGAATACTGGCGGAGGTACGACTCCCGGCAATCTGATTCACTACGCTAACCCTGCCGACATCTTTCGCCTCGATCCTAGTTCCACGACTCCGCCGGAAACACTCTATGGCTTCTTGCAAGCGACGGGGACGCAAAGCAACCTGCTCTCTCGGCCGATGCTCACCGTCGGCTCGCAAGACCTCACGCTGGGCGATGCGCTCAATGTGGCTCACGCCGGCGCGCTGTTGGGAGCGATCAGCAGCTTTCCCGGCATCGCGCAGTGCCTTCAGTTCCTTTCAACCGATCCTTACTTCACACCGATCGTCAACCAGCTTGAGAATGCCACACTCTCGACGGAGCAAAACCTCTATCTCAGCCAGTCGGTCCGCGAGACGCCAGTTCCACTGATCACGACTTCGATTGCGAGTGTGAATCTTTACTTCTACCAGCAGGGCGACACGCTGGGCATTACGCCCGGTCCGTCGAATGTGGATCCGGCGAACGTGCAGATCACGCTGGGTTCGCCGACCTCGCCGTCGTGGTCGCTCGACGTGAACCATCTCGCCATCGGGCTAGTAATACCGGCATTGAGCAGCAAACCGGTGATCTGGTTCCAAGGATCGTTTCACGCCGACGCCGACAGCCTACCCGCCTTTCCGAATCTTTCAACGGCATTCGACGATCCGCTGAATGCATTGGAGACTTTGTTCACGGTGCTGAACGATATTGCCAGCGTTCTCAGCCCTGGCGGCGGCTCATCGCCCGAGGTGCTGCACGCGCATGACAGCGGCACAGACAATCCCGGCCTCAACGTGAGCTTTTCCGATGGCAAGCTGTCGGTGTCGGACGATTTCACGCTACCCAGCATTCCTCTCGGCCTGGGAACGATCGAAAACATCTCGCTCGACATCAACGCGACGCTGGATATTCTCGGCCTGAACATCGATTTCCTGGTTGGCATAGGATCGCCCGACGCGCCGTGCCAATGGATCGTCGATCCGCTGACTGGAACATTGTGCGTGCAAGCCGGCATTCAGAACAACGGCATGGACGTGCTCGTACAGGCGGGCATCGGTCTGGGTCTTTCGATTGACCTGGGTATTGCCTCGGGGTCCGCCTCGATCGTGATTGCGGTGCAGTTGCAGATCAATGGCGTGACCGGCGGCGCTGTGATCACCGTTCTGCTGTTGCTCACCGGCCAGGCCCAGGTGGATGTGCTCGGAGGGTTGGCCTCGGCCGCAATTACGCTAACTGCCGGACTCGGCTTCAGCATCGACACCGCGCCGCCGCCCGATATCAACCTGATCGGAACAGCGTCGGTCGGCATTCACATCAGTATCTGCTGGGTCATCAACATCAGCTGGTCCGGCTCATGGACCTTCCAGAAGCAGCTGCCCTTCAATCCGCTCCTTCCATAGGGCAGACGGAGAATCGCTATGCCAGGTACAACGTGCAATCTGAGCCTCATGCTGCTGCCGCAACGCTGGGACGGCGCTAACCTGATCGCCAATCTGCTGCTGTTGCCGAATGGAGATCCTACCGTGTCTGTGCCGCTGATTTCGGGGACGGAGCTGCCCTTTGCCGCCGCGCAGCCTGTGTTGCGTGCGGCGCTGTTGCCGGGGATTTCGCCGCCTGCTTGGGATCCGTCGATCACGCCGGCCAAGCTGACGTATATTCCTCTCACGCTGCCTTACAGCTCTGCGCAGGCAGCAATCTTTGCTGCACTTCTGGCTGAATACACACCTGTGATACATCCAACGCTGGTGCAGGCTGGAGGAGCCATCTTCAAGGACCTACCACCGAGCTATCTTGAAGCGACGGCATTTCAATCGCCGGCCACCGATTACTTCAGCACCGGCGATGGCTTTCTTTGTTCGCTAGGAAGCGCAGCCTCGACGCCGAGCACGACGCCCGTTCCAACCACCATGATTCAATGGGGCGAGATCATCTCGTATGCGCTGCGCCAGCCGCTGATTGCGCAGGCGATGGGGCTGATCTATATGCAGGTCTCCGTTCCGCTGACTCCTTCGCAGGTCAATGCCGGTGGATGGATCTGGATCGAGATCGATAACTCGAACCTGACGAACTGGTACGCCAAGCTGGTCACCGAAACGCCGGGAGCGGTTTCGACTTATGCTGCGCGATTGCCCGCACTGACCGCGGCGCAGGATGTCTTTGCCGCTGTGCTCTTCCCGACCGTTCCGGGTAACTATGTTGCGGGGATACTCGACCCGGCTCAGGGTGAGGCCGACCTCTATCTCGACGGCTTTGCCAAGGTGGTGCACGCCAACCAGCCCACCAGTTCCGACGCCGTCACTGGCGATCCGACGAACATCGTCCCCGGAACCGATGCGGGTATTCAAATCGGTTGGGATGATGTGCAGGTCACGAATTGGATCAACCGGCAGGTGCAGATCGCGCAGGGTCTGGCCGCTTTGCCGCCACCGCCTTCGACGCCGGTGAATCCGCAGTTGCCATTTACTGTGCTCGGCTATCGCGTCGATGTTCGCCAGACGAGCGCCGATCCGTGGGCCTCGCTCTGCGCCGCCTCGGGAACGCTCAATGCAGCGAGCGCCTTCTCGACCACATTTACCGCACAGGATCTTTGTGTCGAGCCGACGCCGGTACAGAACGGAAGCGGAGACTACTGGCTGCCACAGTATTTCGCGCAGTGGCGCGGACGCACCCTGGTCGTCAACGATCCGTACGCTTACGCCTTCAGTGGCGGGCAGCCACCGGCGACAACTCCGCCCGCGGATTCCGAATTCACAGGAACGACGACCGAGTCGCTATCGGGCGTGAATCTTCGTTACGGCGAGAGTTATCAGTTCCGCGCGCGTCTTGCCGACCTGACCGGCGGCGGCCCGGAGGCGACCGACCCGAGCCCAAGCGATGCCGGCGAGGCTACGCTCAATTTCCGGCGCTATATTCCGCCGAAGAAGGTTCAATTCACGGCACCGACGGCCGGCGCGGGCGGCACTCAGACGCTCACCGTGGACCGTCCGCTGATCAACTATCCCGAGATGGTTTTTTGCGGAGCGGCGGATCAAAGCACTCTCGACGCGCTGCTGGCGATCACTCCGCCGCAGCCACCGGTCGGGACAAAGCCAGCCACCAATCCTGCTCGTTTTCAGGCCGCGGTTCTCGATACTGACGTCGAGACGCTGGAAATCATCGTCGAAGCGCAGGCCCCTACTTATGACACCGGGCCAGCTTCGTCACTCGCCGACGCGAATACGCCGCCAGCGCCGGGCGATCTGGATGGCAATTTCCGTGTTGTCTACACGTGGCAGATTCCCTTTCCCGATATCGCCACTCCCGTCCCGCTCGATGCCTCCACGCCGATTGAGCTCACGCTCGAACCCACGATCATGAACCAGATCGATAACCCGGTCCTGCCTTCTTCCGCAGAGCCGACGGTGCTGCCGATTCCCACGGGACGCAATGTGCGTCTGCGGCTGCGCGGCCTTGGCGCGCCTGACCCCAACAATCTTTACTTTGGCAACTCGATCGCGCGCACGGGCCTGATCGCGGATCTACGTGTCCGCTACGAGGCGGCTAGCGAGACGGAGGTCATCGCCAGCGGCAGCCTCGACCAGCAGTTGCAGGCTTACTATCTGCGCAACCTCGACCAGACAGCGCAGCAGCAGATCGTCTCGGGCGCGGTGATCGGGGCACTCGTCAAGTGCGGCAGCTCGACCGTTCAGAGTTACAAGAACCTGCAGAGCACACTCAATCAGCCGGCCACCACACCGATTCAATTGCTCGCTTCGGCTCTTGAACTTCAGGTCAACGGATTAACGCTCTCAGCGCCTCCAGGCAAGCGCATTCTCTTTGGCGCACAGAATTCTCTTCGCTGCACGGTGCCGCAGGACAAGTCATCGATCACCTTCTCAAGCAACAAGGATTTGATCAACCACTGGATCGTCGTGCAAACACTTACGCTCGATCGCGACTGGAGCTGGAGCGGTCTCGCGCAGAGCGGCGCTGGACAGATCGGGTTCACCTTCATGGGCGCCACAGCGCCGGCTCCGAATGAGGTTGTTCCGCCTCAGCCCGCACTGGGCGTGCAGGGCCAAATCACTCTGCCTACTGTCGTCTCCTCGCACGCCACGCAGCAGGGCGCGCCGGGACAGCGGGACACGACGACGATCATCTTCTTCGCGACGATCGACTCGACTGTGGATTCGAGCGCCACGCCACCGGTCTACCCCACGCCGACTGAGGCCTTCTATCAACTCCAGGCCACACTGACCGGCGCGCCGACCACTGCGGTCGAGCTCTGGAGCGGCAACATCATGGTTCCAATCACGTCGAATCCGCAACAGATTCCGCAGCTTGTCTCCGCGGGCATCGCCGAGAGCCCGTACATTGCAGCGGCTGACTACTCCTCAACAACGCAGCGGCAGCGCGCTCTCTGGCTCGAGTTCGATCAACCACCGCAAGATCCCAACGACTCGTACTTCATCCGCGTCATCAACTATGGTCCTGACCCGCTGCTGATCAGCAATCCGACCGATCTGGCCTCGGCAGCGGACACACCGATTCCGCTCGATCCCGAGCCGATCCGCACGATCACGCCTGATTCCGTCAACGATGACGCGGGTCTGGCGGCCATGACTCAGCTAGTGGCATCCGGATCTTCCAACGTGCACTTCCTCGTGCCGTTGCCCGGCTCGGTCTCGCCATCGGATCTTCAGCTCTTTGGATTCTGGACGTATGAGCTGCGCTGCGGCCATCTGCAATGGTCCACTGCGCAAGGGCGCTTCGGCCGGTCTTTCCGCGTCGCGGGAGTTCAGCATCCATGCCCGCCGCTTACGGCCAACGTTGAGCGGGTCTATACCGTTCCCTCGACAGGAGGACCGAATCAGCCTTGCATCTCTTGCACAGCCGACCTGGCTCAGACCGTACTCAACGGCCAGTCGCTCACATCAGCGTCGGCTCCGCAGACGCAGATATGGTTCCTGCTCTACGCGCAGCTTCGCCGCGCCGATGGCGAGGCTTATCGCAACCTGCTGCTCAGCAAGCTGCAGGGATTGCCCCCGTCGCCGACTTCCGCTTTTGGCGCCGCGCCGGGCGTTCAGCAACAATCGATTCCCGTAAGCGCGGCATTTTCGCAGGCGCTGATCGACGATATTTTGACTCTGCTGAGGCTTCCCGCCAGCACTCCGCTCAGCGTGCTTGCGGTGGAGCTCTTCAATAGCGAATCATTGGTCATTCGCGAGGGTGATATTGCTGCGGAGATTCAAGCGCTGCCAGGAAATGCGACGGCATTACCTGCTCAGACCGCGGCGCCGGTCGCAGTTGGGGCCGGCAGCTCCACGCAAGTTGCGCCGCAGTTGCGGCAGAACGCTCAAGTGATCAACGATCCGCTCGGCCAGGAGCTGGGGTCGCAGAGAATTCTTCGCGTCTCTCCACTCACGCCTGTGCGCGCGGTGTGCTGAGCCGCGGTATTGGCACAAGAAAAATGACGCGTTGAGGTGCTGCGACCTTCGAGCAACTTGACACAGATCCTTCGACTGTCAGCGATGAGCCAAAGGAGAAGCCCGATGAAAGCTTACCAGGAGATGGTGGCGAGCCGCATCCGATACAGCCAGGCAGCGCTCTCGATTGCATTGGCGATTTCAGGCGCGAGTTTTGCGCAAACGCTGAATGTTCCGGAGCGGAGCTACAACCGGCTTCGCACAGGCGTGAACCCTTCGGAAACGATCCTCACACCCGCAAATGTGAGTTCGACCGCCAACCAATTTCACAAGCGATTTGTGATGAGAGTGGACGGAAAGATCGAGGGCTCGCCGCTTTATCTATTGAGCGTCCAGATTGCGGGAGGAACACACAACGTCATCTATGCGGCGACGATGCACAATACTGTCTTCGCGTTTGACGCCGACACCGGAGCGCAACTCTCAGTTCGATGGCTGGGAATCCCAGTCACGGGCAGCGATCTGCATAACCTCAAGCCAAGTTCCATTCATGCTGAATGGGGAATTCTCAGCACACCAGTCATTGATCTCGCGACAGGGACCCTCTATGTTGTTCGATGGGGTTATGAAGACGGAGTGACCGGCCCGACCTTCCGTCTCTTTGGTCTCGACATCACCGACCTGAGCAAAGACAAGTTTCAGTCTGTGCTGATGGACGGGTTCAGCGCCGGCAGCTCCAGCTTTGACCGCTTCAGGCAATTGCAGCGGGCGGGCCTTGCGATTGCGACGAAGCCTGACGGCTCAAAGGCGGTCATCATTGCATTCGGCGGTGGAGAAGGGCAAGGAACCGCGCCCGGCTGGATCATTGCATACGATGCAACAAAGCTGGCGCAGGGCAATGCGGTGGCGAACGCGTGGTGTAGCACTCCGACGAATAACGCCGGAACGGGTGGAGGCGGCGGCGTGTGGATGGCCAATGCAGCGCCGGCGATCGACGACAACGGCGACATCTTTGCGGTGACAGGGAACGGCCCGTACAATCCGCAGACAGGCCTCGACCAGGTAGGCGAGAGCGCGGTGCATCTTGTGTGGACCCCAGGGAATCCAGGATCGCTGACGCTCGCGGATTGGTTCACACCGTTTCGCGATGCCGATCGCGACGATGAACATCGAGACGAGGATCTTGCATCAGGCGGCGTGATCGCGCTGCCTGACGAAGCGGGCCTTATCGTCGGCGGCAAGGATGGAGCGTATTACCACGTCAGCCGCGCCAATATGGGCGAGCGTGATTTTACCAAGCTGATCGACCCTCCCTTCGTCGCATCCTTCGACTATCAGCCTACCAATGGGCACACATCGCTCTTCGACGATTTGAATCAAGTGACCTCGACCGATCCGTTCACCATCGGGCACGCCTCGGGCGGACGCACAGCGCACATCCACGGAACGGGCGTTTACTTCAACAATCTGCTCTTCGTACAAGGCGAAAACAATAAGGTCAGAGTCTTCTCGAAGACGAACGGACACTTCGGCGCGACTCCGATTGCTCGCGGCACAAAGACTGCGTCGTGGGGCACGTCGTCGCCCGGAGGCATGCCGGGAGGCATTCTCTCGCTCTCGGCCAACGGAAGTTCAAACGCGATTTTGTGGGCCAACGAAAACTTTGGAAATCTGCCAGGCGATCCAGATTCCAACCAGCACCCCTCGCCCAACATTCTGCGTGCGTATGACGTCTCGACGGCCACGAGCGGCACGTTGCAATCGATCTGGGACAGCGAAACGGAGCCGAACGATCGAGTGGGAGAGTCAACGAAGTTCGCGCCGCCGCTGGTGGCCAATGGCAAGGTCTATCAGGCAACTTACGACAACCAGATCGTTGTCTATGGCCTCGGCGCTCCGTCGGCGACTCCGACTCGCGATGTGCGGAGAACCGTGGTCTTTATTTACGCACCGCCAACTCAAGGCCAGGAGATGTTTCTGCGCGGCGGCTCCAAGGGCGGCGGGACGATTCGCATTCGTCACCGCAACTGGCTGAACGCACACACCGACACATACCGATGGGGCGATGCCTATCTTGACTGGGTCGGCGGCGAGTTTGGGCAGACGCAACCCGAGGGCCGTTATGGCGGCGGATCACCATTGGATTGGACGACGAGCCTCGCAGAGGGCCAGAATCAGCCGTATGTTTCGACGGCTGGAACGGGTATTGCCGACGAAAACACCTTTGGAGCCAACTACTGGATGCTCGACGTGGATATGGATTGCGAGCAGACATTCGACGATGGACAAGGACGAAAGTGGTTTGAGCTGAAGGCCTTCATGACTCCCGCGCCCGGCTGGGAGGACGATATTACGCAGACCAGCACGCCGCCGCCTCCCTACGCCTCGCCAAATCATCTGGCACAGTGCGGCATGATCAACGTCTTTGTCGCCAACTTTCCGGGCATTCCAGCGAGCCTCAACGCGAACGCGGCGCAGTTTTTCACTCCGAGTTACACTTATCTCTCTCCGCTGGACGAGCGCGGCGCATCGAACGATGTGCTGACCAACACTCCGTGTGTCTCACCGGGAGTGGAAAAACGCTGTGTGGGCAACCTTGCGCAGACCTGCCAGAGCGTCTCAGGCGGGAACTTTTTCCGCACAGCGCAGGATTGCGACGCGAGCTCAGCGGGTGGGAATTACGTTCAGATGTGCCAAAGATCCACAGGACAATGTTGCACTCCGGCCCGAGGAACAACCTGCCAGTGAACAGCGCACTGGCCATGGCCTTGTGCTTCGATGATGGGGCGCGGATTGGAACCCGGCGCAGTTCGTCCCCCTCAACCCAGACGGAGAACTTTTCATCATTCATACCGGATGCAATTTGTCTTCGGTCTTCGAGCCTGCCGGCTTTGCGCCAGCGGCTCGAAGATCGAAGAAGCTTGCACGGTGTCAAGCAACCGGCTGTGGGATTTCGACCATGGCAGGAAGCACGCTACGCAAAGCATCGAGCAAGGCTGCTATGTCCGCGGGCTTCAGGCGGCCGATGGTTCCGATGCGGAAACAGGGTTCAGTGGTGAGCTTGCCCGGATAAATCACAAAGCCGCGCTCGCTGAGCTGCTCGTAGAGCCGTTCAAAATGGAATTCGCTGCTATCGGGGTAGCGGAAGGTGGTGATGATGGGGCTTTGGTCCATTGGCGCGAGGTATGCCTGGAGACCTAACTTCGCTGTGCCTTTCAGCAGCAGCTCATGGTTAGCCCGATAGCGCGCGAGCCGGCCCGCTGGACCGCCCTCAGCGTCTAATTCGTCAAGCGCCTGATTGAAGGCAAGCAGCACATGAGTGGGAGGAGTGAAGCGGAACTGGCCATCGGATTCGAGTCCGGCCCATTGCGCATGAAGGTCGAGGCTGAGTGTGCGCGCGTTGTCTTTGGCCTCAAGCAGGCGTTCGCGACGCGCCAGCACAAAGCCAAATCCGGGAACACCCTCGATGCACTTATTGGCCGACGAGATGAGGAAGTCGATCTCGGCCGAAGCGAGATCGATTGGAATGGCGCCGAAGCTGCTCATGGCGTCGACGATGTAGACGGCGCCCGCCTCGCGCACGGCGGCACCGATCTCTTCGATGGGGTTGAGAATACCCGTTGTCGTCTCACAGTGGACGACCGCGACATGAGTGACTCCCTGCGACGAGGCAAGGCGCTGGGCCACCGCGGCAGGCGAGATGGTCTTGTTCTCGGCGATCTCAAGTATCTCGGTCGCAATGCCGTGGACGCGGGCCATCTGCGCGATGCGGCGGCCATAGGCTCCATTGACGAGAACGAGGAGCTTGCCGTCGCGAGGAATTGCGGAAGAGATGACGGATTCGATGGCGAAGGTGCCGCTGCCCTGCATGAGGACGCATTCGTAATCCACTTGTTTGGCCGTGGCGTTGCCGATCGCGACCAAACGCGCCCGGATGGAGCGGACGGCCTGAATGAATGCGCGATCGCGCGAGCCAACATCGTGAAGCATCGCAGACTTGACGGTGGCGCTGGTGGTCAGAGGACCGGGTGTAAAGAGCAACTTGCCGGGGACCGCGGCTCGCTGAGCTGCCTTGAGGCTCGCATCGATCTCATCCAGGACCGGTGCGAGCTGGGAAAGGTCATCGATAACGTAATGCGCTCCGGCGTCGCTAAGCTCGCGGCGCGCGCGAAGGAGGCGTTCTTTCTTTTCCTCCGCAGAGAGGTTGTCGAACTCGGCCGGAGTCAGTCCGATCGCATTGCCTGTGCCAGCGACACCGATTGCCCACGAGCCGGCGTTCAGGCCCTCTTGAATGTCGGCAGGCGTATCGCCGATCTTGGCGATGGCAGCCATCGGATAGACACCCAGGCGCACAGCGCACTCATACATCATGAAGGGATACGGCCGTCCGCCGCCTGCTTCGCCAGGCGTGAGGCTGCAATCGGGAGCGTATCCCTGATGCGCGGAGGACTCGAGAAGCATGTCGAGCATCTCGCGCGTGTAGCCGGTGGTAGAGCCGATCTTGAGGCCGCGAGCGCGCAGGCCGGCAACTGCCTCGGTCACGCCGGGGATCACGGCAGAGTAATCCATCAGGCAGGAGAACTGAAGTGGAATGAAAGCCTCGTACATCGCGTCTACATCGGCGTCGGTAGGAGCGAAGCCTTGCTTTTCGGCCCACACCTCGCGAATTCGCGGCATGGAGAGAATGCCGCGGATATGTTCTTTCTTGGGCAGTCCCATGTGGCGGCGCGTCTCCTGCTCACTGAGCTCGATGCCGCAAGAGGAGAAGAGGCGCTGCATCGTGCGCGCAGGCGCGACGCTGCCAAAGTCGACAGTTGTTCCGGCCCAGTCGAGTACAACGGCTTTTAGACAGTGGGCGCCGGAGAGTTGCGATGGAATCGAGGAATCGGAACAGTTCATTCAGGTCTCCAGATTTTTGGACGCATGCGTTTCGCCATCAGAAAGGGGAAGAGCGCGCAGCTTCGCGCGCTCTTCTCATGGACTTGCAGTGGGGTGTCAATAGGTCACGCGCAGCGACATCTGAATCGAACGCGGGCCGGCCTGTGAACCGGGCGTTCCATCCTGCTGCGAGGTGATCTGACCGAAGTGAGAACTGCCCACATTCATATTCGGGATGCCCCAATTGTTCACATTAAAGAGATTTGCAAATTGCGCCTCATAGTGAACGCCCAGCCGCTCGGTGAGATGGAAGGTCTTTCCGAGGGAGGTCGACAGAGTGGTCGTTTGAGGACCTTCGAGGACGCCCACTCCGCAGTTGCCAAAGCGGCCAATGTCGCTGCCTGGGATCGAATAGTTGCTGGCGTTGAAGAACGCGTTGATCGAAGTGCTGAAGGCCGAGCTTGAGCCCGCGGTGCAATCCGGGTTCTGCTGCTTCACCGAACGGTTGCTGGGACCGGTGCCGGAGGGATCGGCGGTGCTTGAATTGAAGTAGGGGGTCAGCCAGTTGCCCGAGTGCCAGAGCAGGATGCTTGACATGCTCCAGCCACCAATCAGCGCGTCGGTAGAGCGGTTCACATTGCCGGCGATCTCCTTGTTGCGGCCGAAGGGCAGCTCGTAGACCACCGTCGAAAGGAACTTTTTGCTCGGATCGTAGAAGGCATTGCCGGTTTCCGCGGCGATGTCGAAGAGGTTGAGCACGTTGTCGCCGTTGTCGCCCTGGCCGCCGACTGGAATCGCTCCGCTGGGCACAGCACCGAGTGCGTTGGTCTTGTTATAGGTGAAGGTGAAGGCGTTGTTGAAGGTCAGTGCGTGGCCCATGTTGCGATTCACTTCGAGAATCAGAGCGTCGTATTTGTCGCTCGGGCCGTTAGCGCGAGTCAGCACTTCGCGAAAGTTGGGGAAGTTGGCCCCGTTTGCGGCGCGATACTGCCAATAGCCCAGAGTGTTGGCGGGCACCTGATTCAAGTCGGGGCTGTAGATCAGATCGTAGGTATGCGAACCGATATAGGTAGCCTTGGCCACGCTTTTGAAGCCGATGTTTTGCTCGAAGCCCGCATTCCACTGGATCACACGCGGATCTTTCAGATCCCACTGATTGGCGCGGCGATAGCCGGGGCAGGAGGTCGGGCAAGGCGCAGGGCCTGCGGCGCCGCCGCCATAGGCGTTGGCCCAGGTCATGGAGCCCGCTCCGCCAGTCGGGTAGTAGGAACCGAAGTTACTGGTGTCTACGCCGAGCAGCGAATAGTTGACTGCGCCCAGCACCGGGACCGAGTACATTCCACCGCTGGCGCGGATCACCGTCTTTTTCGCGGGGCTCCATGAGATGCCGAGCCGCGGCTGGATGTTGGTCTTGTCAAGCTGGCGCAAAGAGGTCGGCAGCCCCACCGCAGAGTTCAGCACGAACTGGTTCTGGTAGTTCACCGCATTGTTGTCTACAGATGCCACCCACGCAGTGCTCAGTTTCTCGTTCTTGTCGTAGATGAGCTTGCCGTAATCGGGTGAACTCTTGAGGTAGTCGAAGTTGCCGAGTTGGTTACTGGCATCCTGGAATGCAAAGTTTAACTCTTCACGCACTCCCAGGGTCAGCGTAAGGTTGGCGAGGGGTTTGTATTCGGTTTGCGCAAACCAGTCGAGGTGGTGGCCATAGGGCTTGCCGTCTGGCCCGTTCTGCGCTTGGTCGGCTTCATCAAGGTAGCCCTGCACAAACTGTGCGGCAGCGCAGGCGTCGGGGTAAAGCTTCAGCTCGGCGGCAGGACAGACCTGGTCGCCGGTGATGTAATAGTCGCCGTATTCATCACCGACTTCGAAGGTGATGTTGTCCTGATAATTCACGCGGCGCCAGTCGACGCCGAACTTCGAGTTGAACTTCCCGTGCGTCCACGAAAGGTTATCGCCCACCTCCCAGATCCCGTTTTTGGTGTCGCGAGGATGGCCGTACATGTTAGTTGCGCCGCCCATCAGGCTGGCCACATAGAAGACCGGGACGCCTCCCAAGCCGTTGACCGGCGAACCAGGCAGGCCTTTGATGCCAAGCTGCTGAATAATCGAATTGCCTTGCAGCGCCTGCGGATAGGCATAGTTTTGGTTGTAGCGGGTATAGCCTCCGCGCAATTCGTTGACGAGGTTGTTTTCTAGGATCCAGTTATGCGAGATCGCTACATTCGTCGTGTCATAAAGCGTGGAGAAGAGCCCCATATTGGGATTGTAGCTCTCATCGCCCACTGCTCCCAGGGCGCCCGCCGAGGTGGCGTCGCTGCCTGTGCTGGTGATGTTGCGCTGCGTCACGCGCCCGAAGATGTGTTGCCGATCGGAGAAGTTATGGTCGATGCGCCCGTCGTAGCCGTTCGATGAAAAGGTGCCGGGCCATGTCTCGTTCAGGTTGTTTCCCGTCGTATCGATGTTCGAGCTGGCCGCATTCGAGCCCACCGGAGTGGGGAAGAAGTCCTGCATGATGGTGGCTGAGTCGGTGTTCACCGTGACCTTGTTGCCTGTGACGGGCTTTCCCGTGCTGGGATTGTAGAGTTGGAGACCGGGGACGCCGGAGAAGTCTCCCGACGCCCACTCGGCGGGCATCGTCTGCGTAGCGATCAGAGTGTTCTGATCGAGGCGCACACCCTCATAGTCGAAATAAAAGAACGTCTTGCTCTTGAAGATAGGTCCTGAGACCGCGGTGCCGTATGTGTTCGCCGACAGCGTGGGATTGAAGAGACCGATGCCGTCGGTAGCATCCCAGTCCTTGTTTGTGAAGTACCAGAAGCCGCTGCCGTGGAATGCATTGCTACCGCCCTTTGTGACCACTGTGAGGTCGGTGGGCTGCGCGAACTCGGCGCTGTTGCCCGAGGTGTTGACTCGAAATTCAGCGATGCTTTCGACAGAGGGAAGCGCGTTGGTGCTGGGACCGCCATAACGCACGTTCTGAACCGAGATGCCATCGACGGAGAAGGAGGTGGCTGTCGGCAACTGGCCTGCGAAGGTGAGGTTGCCGCCGGGATCCTGGCTGACCGTCGGTGTTACGGCTGCTGCCTGGATGGGACTGGGCGCGTTGGTGGCGCGGAAGTTCAGCGCCAGCGTGGCGATCTCCTGACCGCTCATCGAAGTCGAAGAGGTCAGATCTTCGCTCAACAGCGACTGGCCTCCATCAACAACGACCGTCTGCTGCACGCCCTTGACGGGCATGAGAATATCGGAGCGTGTGGTTTGGCGCGCCTGGACCACTACGTTCTTGTCCTCTGTCTGCGCAAACTGATCCGCAGTGACCTTGATCGTGTAGACTCCGGGGTCAACGTTGAGGAAGAGGTACTCACCGGTGTTGCTGGTTATCGCCTGCCGCGATTCGTTGGTCTCCTGATTGATCACTTCGACCTTCGCGTTGGAGATGATGGCCCCGCTGGGATCGCCTACTTTGCCCGTAATGGCGCCAAAGGTCGATTGCGCGGAGAGCCCGGAAGAGAGCGTGAGGCAGCTCAGCGCAAGCAGGCTAATCCAAAATGCTTGCATGGATGTTTGCAGTCTGGTTTTCACTTGGGATCCTCCTGAATTGGGAATGCAGATCAAAGAACGCCGGTCCGGTTCAGTTGGATGGCTGTGCCGGAATCCTGCTTCTTGTCTAGGCAGCGCTCGCAACGAGGTGCTCGCGTGTGCTTATGGACACACGCGACTTACCTAATGCCATATCTTTCCCCGTCGCGGCTTGTCTCAGATGATTGGCCCTTTACTGCGTTCAAGCTAGAGGCAATAAGTGAGAGTCTGATGATTCCCCGGTAAATGGCAGGTTAATTATCGAGGGTATTCATCTTTCATAAACATAGGCGTTAACTGGCTCATGCTAGCCTGCCGTTGTGATTCATGAAAACGCGGAGCCATGGGTCGCAGATTCTCCGCAAGAACGTGCCCGAGTAACTCAGTTCACTTTCTGGCACGGCGCTACCATCGCTCTGCTGACACTGGGTTACTCCGGGTATTACTTCTGCCGGTCAAATCTGGCCGTTGTGTTGCCGGAGCTCATCAGCGAGTTCGCAAAGCACGGTCTCTCTGCGAGCCAGGCGCAGGTACGGCTGGGCTTGATCGCATCCGTGGGCACGGTGGCCTATGCCTTGGGCAAGTTCATCTTTGGCGCGCTGGCCGATGTGGCCGGTGGCCGCCCAAACTTTCTCGGTGGCATGGCGGGAGCGATTCTCTTCACAATTGTCTTTGCTGTAAGTGGCGGAATTCCGCTCTTTACTCTGGCATGGGTCTGCAATCGATTTTCCCAGGCAGCGGGATGGCCAGGATTGGTTAAGGTCTCGTCGCGCTGGTTCTCGTACTCGGCCTATGGTAGCGTGATGGCGATTTTGAGCCTGAGCTTTCTCTTTGGAGACGCTGCCTGCAGATGGGCTATGAGCGGACTGCTGGCGCATGGAGCCGGATGGCGCGAGGTGTTTTTCGCCTCCGCAGCTTTTTTGGGAGTATTGTTTATAGCGAATCTGCTGCTCTTGCGCGAGACTCCGCGGGAGCGCGGATTGCCCGATCCTATCGAAAACCCGCTCAATGTTTTTGCCGGCGGCAAAGATGAAAACGCTGAAGATCACAGGAACTGGGTGGCGATTGTCAGGCCGCTGGTCACATGTTTTCCGTTCTGGCTGGTCTGCCTGCTCTCGGTCGGCGCGACCCTATTACGGGAGAGCTTTAATCTCTGGATTCCGACTTACTTCGTGCAATCCGCCGGGCTTTCTCCCAGCCACGCGGCATCGAGCAGCGCGCTCTTTCCTCTCTTCGGCGGATTTGCTGTGTTGCTGGCAGGCGTGGTGAGTGACCGGCTGGGGCTCAATGGACGCAATCTGGTAATGGTTCTTGGCATGAGCGCGAGCGCGATCAGCTTGCTGGTTCTCGCCGGCTTGCCGCAAGGCGTCGAACCATCGACGCAGATTTTTCTTGTAACTCTTATTGGTGTTTTGCTCCTAGGTCCTTATTCCTATCTGGCCGGCGCTATGTCGCTCGATTTCGGAGGCAAACGCGGCAGCGCTACCGCGGCGGGAATCATCGATGGATTCGGCTATCTCGCCGGCTATCTCTCAGGAGATACCGTGGCCCGCATTACGGTGACCTTTGGATGGAGCGGCGCCTTCCGCGCGCTAGCTGCAATTGCGATACTAACTGCATGTATCGCAATGCTTTTGATGTTGCGCCAATCGAGAGCGGTCAAGGCCTGATTCCGGGATCGATCATTCTTCGATGAATTTCGAGATCATGCCTGAGCCAAACCTCGCAACAGGACATTCTCTTGCTACTGTTCGCGATCTCGACTTATCGTGTCAACCAATCGATTGCGTCAGCACGTGTGCGTATTACTTCACAACCAGCGCAACGGAACTGACGTCCGCAGGTTGCTGTTAGATTCCCGCGCCCAATTCGAGCAACTGTTCCGCAGTCGCACTATCTTTGAAGACTCGGATGGCCTGTGGACTGAGGAAGATTCTCTGGCCCTCGGCGAGATCCAGGGCGCGGAATTGCGCCTTGGAGACCTCGACCGCAACGAGGCTGCTGAGTTCGCTCACCTTGACGTCAAGGCGAACCTGGGGTCCGGCGGCATGGACACGCTCGATAGTTGCCGCAAGCGTACGACTGCCCTCGGGAGGGGTGCGGAAGACCTCGAACTCATGGGGGCGGACGAAACCGATGTTGGATGCGGCGTGACCGGGTTGTGCGTTGCCGGCCGAAGGCGAGAGGTCGGCAAGTAACCGACCGTGGAAGAGATTCACGTTGCCGAGGAAGTTGTAGACGAAGGGCGAGACCGGGTGGTCGTAGATATCCTGCGGGGTTCCGAACTGTTCGAGAGAGCCGTGGTTAAGAATGGCGACTCGGTCGGCGACTTCAAGCGCCTCCTCCTGATCGTGCGTGACTAGAATCGTGGTGACGTGCAGTTCGTCGTGGACACGGCGAAGCCAGTTACGAAGGTCTTTGCGGATCTTCGCGTCCAGCGCGCTGAAAGGCTCGTCGAGCAGCAGAACGCGTGGACGTACGGCCAGGGCGCGGGCCAGGGCGACGCGTTGGCGCTGGCCGCCGGAGAGTTGATCTGGGTACATGCGCGCGTAGGAATCGAGTTGGACCAGAGAAAGAAGTTCTTTGACCCTCGCCTCAATCTCGCGCCGCGATGGGCGCAGCCGGCCGCGCAGAACGCGCAGACCGAAGGCGACGTTCTCGAGAATTGTCATGTGGCGGAAGAGCGCGTAGTGCTGAAAAACGAAGCCGATGCCCCGTTGCGCCGGGCTGAGGCTGGTGGCTTCTTCATCGTGCAGATGGATGGCCCCGCTGTCAGGCGACTCAAGGCCGGCGACGATGCGCAACAGGGTCGTTTTTCCTGAGCCAGAGGGCCCCAGAAGAGCGACCAGTTCACTGTTCTCAATCGTGAGCGAGACGCCGTTGAGGGCTTTGAAGCTTCCGTACGATTTGTGAATCTGCTCGATGACTATGCTCATTCTGCAGTTTCCTTTTTGGCGTTGGAACGATGGACTTCAGTCGATAGTTCCATGGCCTTCTTGACGACAAGCGTGACGACCGCGGCAAGAGACAGCAACGAGGCGGCGGCGAAGGCTGCTGTGAAGTTGAACTCGTTGTAGAGCATCTCGACAACCAGCGGCATGGTCACTGTAAGTCCGCGGATGTGGCCGGAGACGACCGAGACGGCGCCGAATTCGCCTATCGATCGTGAGGCTGCGAGCACGGCTCCGTACAGTAACGGCCATTTGATGTTTGGCAGTGTAACGCGCCAGAAGATACTTGCCGGGCCGGCGCCCAGCACTACTGCGGCTTGCTCCTCGTCGCTGCCTTGGGCCTGCATGAAAGGTATGAGCTCACGCGCGACGAAGGGAAAGGTGACGAAGACCGTGGCCAGGACGATGCCGGGAACCGCGAAGATGACGTGCAGGTTGTGGTCGCTGAGCCAGTGACCGAACCAGCCATGCAGGCCGAAGACTTCGACGTACATCATGCCCGCGACGACAGGGGAGACGGCGAGCGGAATATCGATGAGTGAGACCAGCAGTTTTCTGCCGATGAAATCGAAGCGAGTGATAGTCCAGCTTGCGGCGATACCGAAGGTCACGTTCAGAGGCACGGCGATGGCGGCGACCCAAACCGTCAGCTTGAGCGCCGAGGCAATCTCCTTCGTGCGAATGGCTGCTACGTAAACTCGCCATCCCTGCGCGAAGGCCTGCGCGAAGACGCTGACCAGTGGCAGCACCAGAAAGACGGCTACGAAAACCAGCGCAGCGAAGACCAGCAATACCCGCGCGAGGATAGTAGAGGCATGAGGGTTGCTCTCGTCCTTCGAGCGAAGTCGAACGATGGCGCTCAAATTCTCTCTCCTCTGCGGGCCTGAAGCCGCCACTGGAACAGATTCAAGGCCAGCATGATCGCGAAAGAAAGCGCCAGCATGGCGACGGCGATGGCCGAGGCGCCAACATAGTCAAACTCTTCAAGCTTGGTGACGACGAGCAGGGCGGCGATCTCCGTCTTCATGGGCATGTTGCCGGCTATGAAGATCACTGAGCCATATTCGCCGGCGGCGCGCGCAAAAGCCAGTGCCGTTCCCGTCACCAAGGAAGGGAGACAGACCGGCGCGAGGATGCGCGAGAAAAGCTGCCAGTTGCCGGCGCCGAGGCTTGCAGCGGCCTCCTCCATGGCGACATCGATATCTTCGAGGACCGGCTGAACACTCCGAACCACAAAGGGAAGACCAACAAAGGCCATGGCCAGCGAGATGCCTAGTTGCGTAAAAATGATGTGCACTCCATGCGGCTCGAGGTACCGGCCGAGCCAGCCAGATCGTGCGTAGAGCGTCGTCAGTGAGATGCCTGCGACGGCGGTGGGCAGCGCGAAGGGAAGATCGATGAGGGCGTCGACGATGCGCCGGCCCGGGAAGTCGTAACGCGCCAGCACCCAAGCCACGAGAAATCCAAATGCCGCGGCGGCCAGCGCGGCAAGCAGCGCGGACTCCAGAGTTACACGGCAGGCCGCGAAGACGCGCGGCGTTGCAATGGCATGGAGAAACATCGCCAAGCCGCCGCGCAGGCTGTGCAGCAGAATGGCCACTAGAGGCAGCAGCACGATAAGCGTGAGATAAATGAGCGTGTAGCCGAGGCTCAAGCCAAAGCCGGGCAGCGGCGAGGCCTGCCGGAATGGCCTCGCCAGCTTGCGTGCGCGATGCGTCATCTGGGCGGCCTACTTGGAGATAATCTGATCGAAGTACGCGCCATCGGCAAAGTGCTTTGACTGAGCATTTGCCCATCCTCCAGTGCCTTGCTGGATGGTGAAGGAGTTCACCTTGGGGAACTGCCATGCATACTTTGCCGCCACGCTCTTGAGCTCTGGACGATAGAAATATCTTGCCGCCAGTTCTTGCGCCTCGGGCGAGTAGAGATACTCAAGATAAGCGCGCGCCAACTTCTCGGTGCCGTGCTTCCCGGCAAATTTGTCGACCACGGCCACAGGGGTTTCGGCAACGATGGTCTGCGAGGGCACGATCAACTGGAACTTATCCGGCCCCTCGTTCTTAAGTGTAAGCAGCGCCTCGCTCTCCCAGGCAATGAGCACGTCGCCGATGCCGCGCTGGACAAAAGTGGTTGTGGAGCCGCGCGCGCCGGTGTCGAGCACAGGCACGTTGCCGTAGAGCTTCTTCATATATTCGCGGGCCTTGGCTTCGTCGTTGCCGGAGGTGCGCAATGCATAACCCCACGCGGCGAGATAGTTCCAGCGCGCGCCGCCAGAGGTCTTGGGATTGGGCGTGATCACCTGAATGCCCGGCTTGATCAGGTCGCTCCAGTCGTGAATACCCTTGGGATTGCCCGCGCGGACCAGAAACACAACCGTCGAGGTGAATGGCGTGCTCTGATCGGGGAACTTCGAGGCCCAGTCTTTGGCGAGCAGGTCTGCGTTTGCGATGGCGTCGATGTCATAGCCGAGAGCCAGCGTCACGACATCGGCCTCAAGGCCGTCAATCACCGCGCGGGCCTGCTTGCCACTGCCGCCGTGCGACTGCTGAATAACCACATCTTGGCCTGCTGTGGCCTTCCAATGCGCTGCAAAGAGCTGGTTATATTCCTCGTAGAACTCGCGTGTGGGATCGAACGACACATTCAAAATATGGACCTGCGCCTGCGCCGAAGCCGGGCGAGCGAGCACAAGAAGCGCCAAGAAGAGAGAAGGGATGATGGCGGCGCGGCGGAGAAGGTTCAACACGATTTTTGACTCCATTCTTTACTTGTTGGAATTCAATGTGATGATGCGTTGGAACCGGCTGCCTTCCGTTTGGCAGAGGCCACCAAAACAATCCTCGAGAAAGTGTTTGGAGCACCGGGCGGGAATTGAACCCGCGAGTACTGGTTTTGCAGACCAGCGCGTTAGCCACTTCGCCACCGGTGCTCATTTGCGACCGCTCGAATGAAGTTGAGCAATCAGAACTGTTCGTTGCAGAAATGAAAAACCCACCAGCCGTTCGGCGGGTGGGTCGTATGGGATCAGAACCGACTTCCGAAGCTATCCCTCGCTACACACCCGCCTGATGCCGATAAGACAGCAGCAGCAACATGTGGCGCGGGTGTTAGGTGCGAGCTTCAATTTCATCTCTCTTTCACAGTAACGGACCATTACGGTTCCTTACAGAGTAACTTCAATGTAAACGGGCCTGTTTCCCTTGTCAATAGAATTGCTGTCATTTTCCGCACTTGCAAAACGCAACTCTGCAGCGGATCGGCGCATTGACTCGGATCCGGGGCCGCTGTTGATTCATCGATCCGGTAAAGCGCGCCGACAGATTGAACGGGTCTGCCGGCGCCGAAAAGGAATTACGTACGCTACTGAAGGGTAACCGAAACCTTGTCGATTATTCCGGTGAAGCGGTAGGGCGATCTGTACTCCAGACTGACGGGCGAACCAAGATCGCTGCCTACGTCGAGGGTTTCCCCGGCGGCGTAAACACTGGAGAACTGCGCCTGACCGGCCGGAGCGCCGTTGATCGAGAGTCGGACCGATCCGGAGACAGGGCCGCGGTTGGAGAAGCCGGGAGAACCGACCGGCTGCGATGCGGCTACAGCCGCTGGATCGGGCTTGACTACCAACTCGATGTGCTGCAGTCCGGGACGCAGTGTCTGGACGGCGACGAATTGATCGCTGTGGTCGTTGGCGACGTTTACTTCATAGTAAACGCGGTTGTTTTTTACAAACAGGCTCAGGCCGCCGAGCTCGCCGCCGTCCGCGAGAATGACGCCCTCGGCGCCGTCCGGTGGAATGATCACGTCGGCCGAGATGGTGTAGGCGTGGCCGAAGAATCCCGGCGCATAGCGCAGAGGCACGTGCTCGTCGCCGGAGCGGTAGACAAACTGGGTCTTGTCGCGCTGGGTAGCGTCGAGAGGCGAGGAGCGGGCAGGCAGAATTGGGTACGCGTGATTGCGCGTTGCCTCTTCGTCAAAGACCTTGATGAGCTCCTTGAGTTTCTCCGGATACTTGTCGGCGAGGTTGTGAGCTTGGGCCGGGTCATCGCTCAGGTTATAGAGTTCCCATGGGTGAACGTCAATGTCCTTGTCGGACTTGGGAGCAAAGAAGTTCGGCTCCCATGTGGAGTGGAAGCGATTGCCGGCCCACCATCCGTCTTTGTAGACGCCGCGGTTGCCGCTGGTGGTGAAGTACTGGAGCGTGTGGCGCGTGGGAGCGTTGGGGTTGTCGAACGTATAGGTCAGGCTCTTGCCTTCGAGGGGGATCTGTTTGACACCGTCGATCTCGTCAGGGAGCTTAATCCCAGCGATGTCATAGATGGTTGGGGCAATGTCGTTGACGTGGGAGAACTGGCTGCGCACGCCGGGCTTGATGTGGCCGGGCCAGTTGACGATCAAAGGGTCGGCGCCGTTGGCCAATTCGGTTTTGCCTGGTTCTCCTGAGCCCCGGCGGATTGCCAGGAACTGAACGCCACGGTTCCGCTCAGCATGAGTCCAACTCTTTGCGTAAGATTCATCGAACAGTCTCCATTCGAGCAAGTGAATTCAGAAAAACGTGGTTGTTTTGCCAGCCTGGGAACTGGCGCATTGACGGCGGCTTTCAGCGCACAGGGAAGCCGGCGGCGATCGAAGAAGCTAGACCCGCGCATAGGTGTGTACGGCGGCAGAACCGGCGGCGCCTCTGCGCGACCGCGCCCACTCCATCACTCGCGCCGGCGCTCCATTATTCCTCAGTTCGTTGGCCATGAAGCGCATATAGGGGTCGATGTGATGGAAGAAGTGCTTGTAGCCTGCGCACAGATAGTTGAGCCCATACTCACCCGACGCCGTCGTCGTGAAGCGATGCTTGGGGCACTCGCCGTTGCAGGCAAAGCGCACATCGCAACTTTGGCAATCGGAAGGAAGCGATGTGGACTTTGCTTTGCCAAAGCGCGCCTGCTGCGGCAGTTCAAGCAACGTGCTCAGATGCCGATCCATGATGTTGCCCAGCCGGTTCTCGGGATAGACGAAGTGATCGCAGGAGTAGAGGTCGCCGTTGTGCTCGACGGCCAGCGCCCGGCCGCATTCGGAAGCGAAGACGCAGAGCGACTGCGGCATGCCGTACCAGGATTCCAGAGCCACGTCGAAGATCTGCACGAAGATGCGCCCTACATCCTGGACGACCCATGCGTCGAAGACCTGTTGCAGAAACCGCCCGAACTGCAAGGGCTCGACAGACCACTCGGATACCTGCGTTTTCTGCCGCGCGTACGGCTTGAGCAACACAAGGCCGTTCGGGTCGGGCTCATCGGCGACTTGCTCGACGATCGGAATGAATTGCATGTACTTGCTTCCGATCTGCTTCAGGAAGCGGTAAACGTCGTGCGCGCGATAGGAGTTCTTGCGATTGATGACCGTGAGCGTGTTGAATTCCACGCCGTGCTTTTTCAAAACTTCGAGTCCGCGCATGACGCGGGCAAATGTTGGTTGGCCGCCCTTGTCCTTGCGATAGGCGTCGTGTAACTCTTCTGGGCCATCGATGGACAATCCGACAAGAAACCGGTTGCGGGCAAGGAATTCGCCCCACTTGTCGTCGAGAAGCGTGCCATTCGTCTGGAAGGCGTTCTCGATCTTTTTCCCTCGGGCGTATTTTTTTTGAAACTCCACAACCTGTTCGAAATACTCGACGCCGAGCAACGTCGGCTCGCCGCCCTGCCAGGCGAATTGAACAGAATCGAGCGGATGGCTCTCGATGACTTGGCGCACGTAGCTCTCAAGCACCTCGGCACTCATGCGGAACTCTCGGCCTTTGCCGCGATAGAGGTTTTCCTTCTCGAGGTAGTAGCAATAAGTGCAATCCAAATTGCAGATTGGCCCATGCGGCTTGGCCATGATGTGAAACGGCTTCATGCGGCGATTCCAGAATGCGGCAAAAGGGCCTGTTGGCCCGGAGAACCAAATCACGAGTCAGATTCTTGGGTAGGCATAACCTTGTTCAGGATTCCAGCAGGTCAGCGTAGTACCGCCAGATCGCTCGGCTGTCTTAGCGGAAGACAGGGCGACAACAACAACCGCGGAGATGAAAGATGACTTTCATGAGCTGACATCGACGGTAGTTCTGGCGAACTTCCGTAAGTTGTTCCGATATTGCATGGAATTGTTAATTGTGTCAATGTTGTCGCGCATTGTGAGATGGTGTTGACAGATTCCAGATTCTATGGCGTCATAAGCTTCATGCAAGATTGGATGCTTATCGACGCAGTTGTTCTCTCCAACGCACCGGCCCTCCGCCGGGCGCATGGCTGTTGTTGATCCCCACGCATCGAATCTCCCCAACGACAAACTGAGAAGCGCTCGGCCTGCTCCGGCATTCGCTGCCTGAATCCTTCGATTTGCCGCGCAACGCTGCTCCAGGCGCCTGCAAGAGACAATTCTCCACGCATTCCCCGAGGAGTATGCAAAGTGTATTTATCGGATAGCAGATTGTGTTGTAGCTGACCCTCACCTCTCGATAAGCGGAATCGGCCCTTCAAATCGGCCTGCATTGAGCACAATCACATGGCGCACGGCCGCGGTCGTTCGCCGTCAATCGCGCGATCGTCAGGCGATCGCACTTCGGAGGCAATGATGTCAGCAAACAACAAGTGCCTCGCTTTCTCTCGGCAGCGAGGCGCAAACCGTCGAAGTGCAGGACAACTCCGCTCAGGTTTTGCAAACCGAGACCTCTGCTGTTGAGAACCTGCGAACGGAAGAGGCGGGTAAGAGATCTTCCGCTCAACGGCCGCAACTTCAATGAGCTGTTTAGTCTGGGCGCGCGCGATACCGACGACAACCCAAACCGTCAGCATTCCCTAACCGGAGACGAAAGGATTCTTATGAACGAGAAGAGCATACTGAAGGCGTTTACGTCGGCACTTCTGATGGCGACGACTGCGAAACTTACGCTGCATGCGCAGCAAACACAGCCCTACCATGGCGCTGTCGGCAGAACACTCGCCGAATCGAAGGAATGGTGGCCTGAGCCCGTCAAAGCTCCGGCCGGCGCTCCCAATGTCGTCTGGATTCTGATCGACGATGTGGGCTATGGGGCCTCCGAGACCTTTGGCGGGTTGATCAAAACACCCACCTTTGACGAGCTTGCCAACAACGGGCTGCGCTACACGAACTTCCATACCACGGCTATCTGCGCGCCCACGCGCTCGGCTCTTCTGACGGGCCGCAACAGCGCCTCGGTACACGAGTCCGGCTTCTCGCACACGATCATGTCCGCCGGATTCCCCGGCTGGGACGGACGCGTTCCCGCGACCGCCGGAACCATTGCGGAGATTCTTCGCGACAACGGGTATAACACATTTGCCGTTGGCAAATATGGCATCACTCCCGACGAAGAGGCAACCGACGCAGGCCCATTCGATCATTGGCCGACAGGAAAAGGCTTCGATCACTTCTTCGGCTTCCTCGGCTCGCAGACCGACCAGTACAAACCCGACCTCGTTGAGGATCAGGCGCACGTGCGTCCCGACGGCCGCCATTTGAGCGACCAGATCACCGACAAGGCGATCTTCTATATCGATCGCCAGAAGAAGGTCGCGCCGAACAAGCCGTTCTTCCTCTACTATGCGCCGGGCGCGACACACGCGCCGCACCAAGTGGATAAATACTGGAGCGACCAGTACAAGGGCAGGTTCGACAAAGGGTGGGACGCCTATCGCGAAGAGGCGTTCGAGCGGCAGAAGAAACTCGGCGTCATTCCCGCCAACGCGGTGCTGCCCGACCGCAACCCCAACATCAAGGCTTGGGACGGTCTAACGCCGGAGGAGCAGAAGCTCTATGCGCGCTTCATGGAAGTCTATGCGGGGTATCTCACGTACACCGACTTCGAGATTGGCCGTCTGGTCAATCACCTCAAGGAAACCGGCCAGCTTGACAACACTCTGATCTTCATCTCCATCGGCGATAACGGCGCCAGCAAAGAAGGCACGTTGAATGGAACTGTCGATCGGGGCTTGTTGCAAAAGCCGCTCGGCGAAAAAGAAAATATCGATTACAACTTGAATAAGATCGGAGAAATCGGCACGCCCGAAGCCACCAACGGAAACTATCCGCTGGGCTGGGCGCAGGCCGCCGACACGCCTTTCAAGTTCTGGAAGCAGGACGCGAACTCGGAAGGCGGCACGCACAATCCGCTCATTGTCTATTGGCCGAAAGGCATCAAGGACAAGGGCGGAATCCGCGCACAGTACGGCCATGTGATCGATCTTCTTCCCACCACGCTCGACCTGATTGGCATCAAGGCTCCCGATGAGATTCGCAGCGTTCGTCAGCAGCCCATCGAGGGTTTCTCGTTTGCCGACTCACTCAATAACGCCAACGCGCCGTGGCATCACACCGAGCAGTACTACTACATCTTCGGTGCGCGCTCCATCTACAAGGATGGCTGGAAGGCCGAGCTTGCTTACCCGAGCAGCTTTATTACGGGAAACGCGGCCAGCAGCCAGCAATTCGATGAAAATGCCTGGGAGCTTTACAACCTGAGCGACGATCCTACCGAGCGTATCGACCTCGCAAAGAAGTATCCGGAGAAACTAGCGGAGCTGAAAGGCGAATTCGAGGCGCAGGCCCAGGCTCATCATCTTTATCCGCTCATCACCTGGGACGATGTATTCAACGGCCGTATTCACCGGACTCCCGGCTCGAAGTCATTCGCCGAAGCCGTGAGGGATGTGACTAAGAGCGGCGAGAATCAATAGCCGCTGTCGTGACAGGCCTGGCCGGCGGCACTCCCCGCTTCCGGCCGGGCTCCAAGTCTCTCGTCAGCCGAAATCGGTTGTTCTCGATCGGCTCCGGAGAGAACGCGATTTGCCTTTCGCAACGATCGGTTGGATTGCTATCACGCTCTCTGTTGTTAGCCTGCTATTCACATTTCCGCCCATCGGCGATCTTTTTTCGGTGGTCGGGCTGCTGACATGACGCGTGGCTTCTCTTTCAAGAGAAGGTAAAACAGGTCTCAGACCGAATGAATTCGTACCAAGTGCGGGTCTGGAGACCCACACGGCCGCCGGTCAGAAGACCAGCGCTACAGATACAGAATCATGCGGTCAGAGAACTAGTGGACCATCTGGGAGTTAAGCCATTCCGATCGGATTAGGTTGGGTAGTGCAACCCTTCATCTTCCACCAATCTTCGGAGACCAACACCCCACGCCCCTCGGATGACCTAGTCATCCATGACCGACGTAAGACGCGCTACTGTGTCAGCGTTATGGTGGCGCTGCTTGACCCGGATGCGTAATCTGTTCCTCCCGCGTAGGTGGCGGTGATGGTTTGCTTTCCGACGGGAAGCGCTGAGGTCGCGTAGCCGGCCTGTCCGCTAGCGTTCACCGGTACGTTTGCGAGCAACGTGGAGCCGTCGTAGAACGACACCGCTCCATTATTGTTGGGCGCGCCTGCGCTCCACGATGCGACCGACACCGAGAACGTGATGGTGGTTCCAGCCTTGGCATAGTACGTCGATGGAGTGAGCGAGACAGTCACGGGCGCCAACGCGACCGTGAAGTTCTCGACCTGCGGCGTAGCGGCAGCATAATTCGTTTGTTGCGCGTAGCCGATCGCAACGCTATGGCTTCCGGCGACGGGAGTAGTAACAGTGAACTGAGCGGTTCCCCCGCTGAGCGGAACAGCGACTGACGCTCCGCCGTCGTAGCTATAACTGATGTTGCCCTGCGCCGGCCCGGCGGTGGAACTCACATTTACCGTGCACTGGTAGTTGCCGCCATACAGGAACGATGAGTTCCAGCACGAGGCAGACATCTTTACTGAGACGGGGTTGACTGTAAGTACCGTCGGACTCGAGGTTCCTGGTGGGTTATTAGTGTCTCCCGAGTAAACGGTGCTGATCGAATGAGCGCCAGCATTTAGACCGGGGGAGATGTACCAGTAGGCGCAGCCGTTGCTGCCAAGGGTCAGGGTTGTCAGTGTCGTTGTGCCATCCACAATCCGTACCGTACCCATTGGCGTTGCCTTAGTTGCTCCCGAGACACAGGTTGTGACGTTGGTGGCACCGGGATAGGTGAGTTGCGTGCTGGCGAACTGAACCGAGATCGCTGTGTCGTAAACATTCAGAGCCAAGCTGGTAGAAGAGCCGAGATGATTTGCATCACCCAGGTACTGCGCAGAGATGGTGAGCGTGCCCGAAGCTGGCGGTGTGAATATACACGTCGCCACGCTGGCATTGTTGAGAGTTGAGGTACACAGCGTGGTTGAACCGGAGAGGAAGACAACCGTGCCTGTTGGCTGCACCGCGCCGGTGACGGTCGCTGTCAGCACGTCTGGCTTGCCTTGCACGGCGGGGTTGGGGTTTGCCGAAAGCGCGATGGCGCTGGATGCCGGATTTACGATCAACTGCACAGTTTGCGTCACGGGTCTGTAGTCGGTGGTATCGCTGGGCGTGAAGGATACAGAGAGCGTCTGCACTCCTGCGCCGAGGACGGCTCCTGCCGCCGGCGAATACACCAGCGTGCCGCCGACGTTCGCGCTGGAATCCAACTGTGTGCCGCTCAATGGAGTACCGTAGGTGATCGCTGCAGGGGTGGGCCAGGTGATGACCGGCGTTGCCTGACCGACGATAAGCGCCGCGATGGAAGAAGTTGCCGGAGCGTAGCCGTTGGTGCTTGTGTATGCGGCCGAGACGGTGTGAGATCCCGCGGTCAGTCCTGTCACCAGCGCCGTTGCTTGTCCGGTCACCAGCGTGGCATTGTAGGTCGATGTGTCCACAGTAAACTCCACTGTGCCTGCCGGTGTCACCGACGTGCCTGTGACCGTTGCACTCAGCGTAATCGCCTGACCGAAGACGGGCGATAGCGGTGAGAAGGCGCCGAGAGTGATCGTCGAGGCCGGCGGTGCGGAAGGACCGGTAAGGGTCAGCTGCACCGAAGAAGGATTCGAGAGCGTGGCGTTCGTCAGGTTGCCATTGAACGTGACTGTGTCGGTTGTGGCTGCGAAAGTTGTTGGCGTGTATGCGGCCGTGAACGCGCACACTCCACCGATGGAGAGCGTTCCAGCTCCGATTGGATTCAACGTGCAATCGGTGGAGGTGGTTGGCGTCAGGCTGTAATCGTTTGTATCGGTCTGAGTGAGCGACGTGCTGGCAAAGCCTTGGTTGCCCGATTCGAGCAGATTTGCCGTTTGCGGAGCCTCGGAGGCGCTGAATTGCACATAGCCCTGCGTCCTCATCAGCTTGAGCACGCCACCCGCAGAACCGGTGTAGAGATCTCCAGCGGAGTCGATAGCGAGTGTCCAAGGAGCGACGCTAGCCACGGTGAACGGCGCGCTGTTGCTGCTGGCCGGCACCGCAAGAATTTCGGCGCTATCAGCGATGAGGAGGTTGTCCGCGGCATCGGTCAGTGCCGCCGACGGTGCAACAGCAGGTGTGTTTATTGTTGTCGCTGAGTTGGTTTGTTGGCTGTAGCGGTAGATCGCGGGGCCGCCAGGATCGGCCACGAGCAGGTTGCCGTTGGGGTCGATGGAAAGGCCTGACGGCGCGGCGAGAGTTCCCAGAGCTAGTGTGCGCTCAGAGTTTGTGATCGGATCAATCTCGTATACGAGCTTCGCCGACGAGTCCGAGACGTAGAGATTGTTCAATGCATCCACCGCAAGACCCGCAGGCGTAGTGAACGCGAATGGTAACAAGTTCGTCACCCCGGCGGGTGAGATTGCGGTTACCGTGCCCGCAGCGGTGTCAGCCACGTATACGTAGCCGCGCGGATCGACAGCGATCGCGCCCGGCGCTTGCAGCGTCGCCAGAGATGCACCAGCAGCTGAGCTGCCCTGCGACTGAGAGGCCGATCCAAACAGCAATAATTGTTTGCTGTTTGAGTCGGACACGTACACGTTGCCCGCATTATCTGTTGCGAGCCCTGCGACCGCGAGGCCTGAGCCGAATCTGATTTGGGTTGCGGGGTCAACCGTTGCGCCCGCGCCGACCCCGAATCCGGTGAGGCCGAGGAAGGCCGTGTTGGTTTCTGCACTACTGACCGTAAGCGCCGTTGAGCGCGCACCCGGCATTGCAGGAGTAAAGCTCAATGTGATGAGACAATCGGAGGTAGTGTCGGCGTTTATGGTGCATGACGGCGTAGTCAGAGACCACTCGGTGGAATTGAACGCAACTCCGTTGCTGCCGGCCAAAGTGTCGCCCGCGGAAAAGTGCAATTCGATGGGCTGAGTCGTAGTGTTTCCTGTCGCAGCGGCCGACGAAGCCAGTCCGGTAGTGACCTTGCGAATACGCGCGTTGAGAGTATCTGAAATGTAGACGTTGCCCAGCGGATCTGTCCCCACACCGATTCCGTTGCCGCCGGTACCAATCACTGCCTGCGTCGCTGGGCATCCGTCACCGAACTTGTCAGTCGCGGTGGAGCAGTTGGTACTCGTTTTGCCGGCAATGGGCCGGATATAGGCGGTGTGGCTATCAAGGAACCAGATCGCGCCATTGCCATCGGAGATGTAGATGTTGCCGCCGGTGTCGATGGCGAGTTTTTGTGGGCTTAGAGTTACATTCGTGGCCAAGGTGGGATAGGGACCTGACGAGCTGCCGCCACCAGCGATGGTGTAGATGAATCCGTTTTGCGGCGAGGTAATGCCCAGCGTCCCCAATAGCGCGTCGAGTGGCGAACTGGTTCCGCAGGTAACGCAAATTACGCGAATCTTCGCCGAGTCGGCGATATAGACATTTAGATTCGCATCGGTCATCACGCCTTGCGGATTGTTAATGGTAGCCGATGTCGCCAGTCCACCGTCTCCCGTCGACGATGCTGTGCCCGTGCCGGCGAAGGTGTGAATAGTACCCGTAATGTCGATGATGCGGATCTTGTTGTTGGTCGTGTCGGCGATATAGATATTGCCAATCGTATCGGCCCACACTCCGCGTGGCGCGTTCACCTGGGCAAGCGATGCAGATCCGCCATCGCCCGCCGCCCCTGCGGTACCGGTGCCCGCAACCAGGTAAAGCAAGCCGTCTTTCACACTCACCTTCAATACTTCCTGCGTGTTGTAGCCGGCGATGTAGATGTTGCCTTGCACATCAGATGACACGCCGCGTGACTTGTTCAGACTGACCTGTGTTGGAACGCAACCGACCGTGGCCGTGGGAGCGCACGTTGTTCCGCTAACCCTGCCGGCAAAGTCGGTAATGACGCCGTTGGGCGCGATGCGGCGCACAATGCTTGCAACCGCATCGGTGAGATACACATTGCCGAATGGATCGGCGGCGACGCTCCGCAAATCAGCTGAGCCACCAAAGACGATCGACGTTGCTGGGCAGCCATCGCCAAAGCTGTCTGTCGCTGCGGAGCAATTGGCACTTGCGCCTCCAGCGAGCGTGGTCATGGTGTAAGCGAGCGGAATGGGATTGTTGGGCAACGTGAGAATCGTTCCCTGGCTCACCGTGAATTGCATTGGAGCGGACGCTGAGCCGGCAAAGCTGCCGCTTGACGCAAAGGTCGCAGTCACATTGTCGGTGCCGATGGGAAGGTTGATGCCAGTCGTGGCAACTGATGCATTTGGACTGACGCTCGGGACTAACGTCGCCGTTGTTGCCTGCTGTGTTGCGCTTCCTGTGGTGGTGTAGGTGAATGTGACGGTTCCGGTCGGCGCGCCAACTGAAGAACTCACCGTTGCAGTGAGAACCACTGGATGTCCGAGCGACGTTGTTGTCGCGTTAGCCGACAACGTTGTGGTCGTCAGCGCAGGTGTGATTACTACAGTTGACGTTGCGGACGTCGATCCATCGTTTGCCGCGTCGCCGCTATACAAGGCATAAATGCTGTACGCGGTGGTGCTGAAGGGCAGGGTGATGTTAGCCGATGCCGTCCCGGTGATCAGAGCAGCCGTCGCGAAAACCGAGCCGTTCACTATGAACTCGACCGCGCCTGTCGGACTGCTTCCAGTCACGGTGGCTGTGGCGATAAACGACGTTCCGAATGGAATCGAAGCCGGCACACCTGAGAGTGTGGTCGTTGTGGCGGCCAGGGTACCGGCATTCACCGTGATGACATATGGCTCTGTCGTCGAGTAGACGGTCTGGCCCGCGGTGAGCTTGTAGTTTGAATCGCCGGAATAGGCCACCGTGAAGGTATGCACTCCGGGCGCGAGGCCTGTGAGTGGAACAAAGACGGTGTCGGTGCCGCCGGGCAGCGGCACGGTTGTGGTGCCGCTGGTTAGCGCATCTGTCAGCGTAACCGTGCCGGTGGGATACGCTGCGCCGCCAACCGCCGGTGTGAGAATCACGACAGCGGTTGCATTCTGGCCTTCGGTGATCGTCTGCGGCAGGCCATTTGGTCCCGTCAGCTCCGGTGCAATGTAGGTGAAGCTGCATTGGGGAGGGTTCAGGCTGGTCTCGGTAATGTTGCTCGTGAGCGTATTGCCATTGGATCCGACAAATGTCGCGTAGTCGCTGATGAAGTCACTCGACACTTGTCCGGGACCGTAGCTCATCGATACGTTTGTCGGCGCCGGGCTGAACTCCGATGCCGGATAGGTACTCGGGAAGCTGACGTTGTCGAGAGTGATGCCGAGCGGAAAGATGGCGCCATTGTTGTTCGTTCCGGTGAACTGAGCAGTTCCCGCCGTGAGGAAGGTCAGGTTTTGCATCAGGATATTTGCGAAATCAGGATTGACATTGCCGGTCGTGTTTTCGTAGTTCGGGTTAAAGACGATCTCGGCCTTGTGATCCTGGAAACAGGAATTTGAATACTGGATATCGGTCACTACGCCACCGCGGTCGTATCCAGACTTGATTCGAATTCCGGTGGAGTTGCTATCGGCCGTGTTGTCGATGGAACTGCCTGCACCAGCATTGCCGTTGCCCGAAAGCATGTTGCCGTCGAAGAGCACGTTGCTGATTCCCGCTTGAGTAGAGCTGCCGATCGACTCGCCATGGCCCGCAAAGAAGCGGTTGTTTGTCACGGAGATGTTCGCTGCCGGAGAAGTGGTTCCCGAACCGCCCACCGCAACGTTGTCATCGCCATCGGAGATCCACGAGCGAGTAATTGTGAAATTGGTTGCGTTCCCGGGATCGATGCCGTCAGTATTGCGCGAACTCGTGGGCGTAATGATTTTCACATCCCACGCGGTAAAATTGCTCACCGCGCCGGTGGTGGAAACATGGAAGAGTGGCGAGTTACGGATCGTTATCTTGTAAAGCGTGATGTTGCTTGACCCAGTATCCATCTGGATGAACCGCGGATTCTGCTGATTGCCGCCGCCGTTGGCGATGGAGGACAGACCCCACCAGCTCTGGCCCGAAAAGCTCGCCGGGAATGCGTTGATCAATGCGTCGCCGCCGCGGCCATCGAGTTTGCCGAATCCCATGATGCCGACGTTAGTTGCGTTACGCGGAATATCGATCAGGGGCAGGCAGCTTGACGTCGCGCTGCTGCTGTTGACGGTGCCGCAGGTGTGCGTACCGGGTGTTTTATCGTAGTCCTGCACATTGCGCGAGAAAAATAGCACCACGCCTGGGTCAATCAGCAGCGTGACACCCGACGGCATACTGAGCGGACCGCTCAAGAAGGCATTATTTCCTAAACCGTCTGCTGAAAGTTCGACCGATTGGCCCGTACCAGCGCAACTATTCAATGCAGCCTGGATGCGCGCGCCGCCGGGATTGGTCACCGTAGCATCCACTGAGGTAGGAATGTCGTTGTTCACCATCGCGATGTCGGCGTTGAGCACGGTGCAGGCTGCCGGGAAAGAGGGCTCGGTCACCGTGCGCGCATCGCCGGTTGCCACAAACTGCTGGATCGTAAATGCCGCAGACGCGCTCGACTCCGAATAGGTGTTAGGCACACCCGCGTAATTGGCTGCGATTGCGTAGTTCCCCGCTGCGAGGCCTGACAAGCTTACCGTCGCCTGGCCCGATGCATTGAGCGCCGGAGTAGCGGTGTAGACAACTGAGTTTCCCGAGACCGTTATCGCACTGACCGCAATGGAGACCGGACTCCCGGTTGGCGATGCAATTCCTGTCACGGCAATGATAAATGTTGCTTCGGTGCCATTGGATGCGAAGAGCACCGTCGAAGGACCATTGATGCTGGTCGATGTGGGCCCGGCAGGGACGATGTCATTGAATGTGACGGCGCCTATGGCCGGCGCGGCGAGAAACGAAAGGGCATCTGTGTAGACGGTGCCCGGATTTGCGAGAGATGCCGATGAGAGCGCGGCGGAGACCTGGCAGCCCTGGCCCGCGGCGATTATGCTGTTGCTGGCGATGGTGCAGCCCGTCGCCGTAAATGTAAAGGCTCCGGCTTCAGTCTGCGAAACTCCCGTCGCCGCAAGATTGCCCACGTTCGTCAGGGTTCCTGCTATGGCGCTCAACGGCGCACTGGTTGAGCCGTAAGAACCGGCGTTGCGAACAACCTCTGTAATGCTGGTATTCTTTGCATCGGCGCTATAGAGATTGCCGAGTCCGTCAACCGCGAGGCTCACCGGATTCTTCAGTCCTGTCAGCACCGGAGTCTCGGTCCCAGTCAATGGCACTTCGATGACGGTGGCGCTGCTCGTGTCCTGCACATAGATGTCGCCGGCTGCGTCCGTCGCGACAGAAACTGGTGTGTGGCCCGAGAGCAGCGTGGACTGTGTATATCGCCCCGCCGTTGTCGGCGCCAACTTGTACACAGCGCCGGCACCTTTATCGGCTACATATACATCTCCTTCTGGATCAACGGCCAGGGACACTGGATTCACGAACCCTGCCGCGATCATGAACTGCTGGCGCCCACTGTTGCCAGGAAGAGACAGCTTGTAAATTGCGGTGTTTGCCGCCGAGCTCTGCACGTCTGCAATGTACACGTTTCCCGCCGCATCGGAAGCGACAGCTTGCGGCGCCGCCGTGCAACCGGAACAAGGGATATAGGGAACTGACGTCAGCGTGTACGCGCCCGGCGATCCCGCCGACACGAGCGCCAGTTCATCGATGCTTGCGGCGGCGGGATTCACGGCATATACATTGCCGAACGGATCAACTGCAATCTGGCTCGGCGCCGAGGGCAGCGCGATGGGCGCCTTCGACGCGGTCGTAAGTGCAAACGCTGTTCCACCTATCGACTCGACAATCGATATGCCGCTGGCCGCATATACATTTCCAGAGCTGTCAAGGGCAACGGCGCCCGGAGCAATGCCGCTCAAGAGCGCATTGGTGGTGGGCGCGACGGGCGTGGTTGAGTTGTTCGTCGTCGTCGAGACGTTGTCAAAGGCCAGGGCTGAACCCGCCACAGTTCCAGCAAGTGCCACGTTGGCCTCTGCGCTCGCAGAAGCGTTTGACACCGTCAATATGGCGGAGCGCAAACCGGCCGCCGATGGCGTGCTGGCGACTGCCACTGTGCAATCGACGGTTTGATCTCCGTTCAGCGTGCAAGCCGGCGAGCCCGCGACGATGTCCGGCGCTGCGCTTAGCAACGTTGACGACGCTGCCGATGTAGCGCCATACAGATGCACCTCGAATATCTGTTGCTGCGCCGCGGCCAGTGTCTGCTGGGCAAAGCCCTGCGCCGCGATCTTGCGCAACAGTTCCTGCGAAGTGTTGCTGTTGCCATCGTCGAAATACAGATTGCCCGCGCCGTCCACTGCCACGCTAAGGCCGTTGCTGTTTCCGAATTCTGCGTTTGCAGCCGGGCAGCCATCGCTGAACGCGCTCAACGATACTGGTCCGGACGTTCCGCCGCAGAAGGAACCCTTGGCAATATTGGCCGATGCGGTGCTGATCAAAGTACGGATAAATCCGGTGTTGATGTCGAAGAACAGCACCCGCGTTTTATCGCCGATGAAGATGTTGCCCTGCGGACTGACAGTGAGTTTTGTCGTAGAAGAATCCAAGGCGGTTCTGCTATTGCCAAGCGCGGGAGTGGTCGACACGCCGCCAGTTGTGCCGCCACCCGCAAGAGAATAGACAAATCCGGGCTGCGGCGTTGCGGGACTCATGCCGGCGTTGTTTACCTCAATGGCGTTCGTCATGGCAGCACCTGCTGCTCCGGCGCCGCTGACAAACAGTACGCGTAGCAATCCATTTCCGGCATCGGTAAAGATCACATTTCCGGCACCGTCTACGCCAATGCCCTGTGCTCCGCCGGAACTCCCGCTCACGCTTGCCGCTGTAAACAGGCACCCATCGCCGAAGGTGTCAGTCGCGGTTCCCCCGCCAGAGCATGAGGCACTCTTTGTGGTCGCCGTCTTCGAGAGGCCCGCAATGGTATATACGTAGCCGGCCTGCGGTGTGGTCCACGCCGGATTCGATTCGAGAACTGCCCAAAGCGGATTCGTGACTCCGTTGTAGGTCTGCGGTCCTAGCACCACGCGCCAGCGTTCGCTTGCAGTGTCTGCATAGTAGACATTGCCGTAGGCGTCAGCCGACACACCGCGCGGTTGATCCGCTTCTCCCAGGGATGTCGAGCACGCTGACGAGCTTCCTCCGGCATTCACGAACGGCGAGCCGCTGAAGCCCGCGGTTGGCGTTGAAAAGCCGGGAGTATTGTCGACGCCGACGCCTGTGACGCCGCTCGAACCACCCGAGAAAGCGCATCCCGCCACCAGACCCATGTTACCGATCGCAACTTGAATCGGCGCAGCGGCGGATGGCGCGGGAGTTCCGCTGTCGCAGAGGGGTGACGCAGCCCGGCAAACCACATGCACAAAATGATCGTTGAAGCCTGCCAGAAAGATATTGCCATAGGGGTCGATTCCCACTCCCCGAGCATCGGCAATCGGCGTCGCCGGCGTTCCCGTCGCGGCCGCACAGCCATCACCTGAGGAATCAATCTTGTTCGAGCAGGCCGTACCTCCGCCGGCAACCAGCGTCATGATCCCAGAACTCGGGTTGATCATGTGCAGCACGCCTTTGATATCGTCGTTCAGAAAGACGTTGCCGAACGCGTCCACTACGGCCCCGCTAAACGGATTGTTGCCGAAGATGCCATTGATAGCGAGGCATCCATCGCCAAGGGCATCTGTAGACAGAGTTCCTGAAGGCAAATTGGGACATTGCACTCCTGAAACGGCCGCCATGGGCGAAGTCCCTGCTAGCGTGGTGATGCTGTAAGGGAGAGCGATGGGACTCTGAGCCGGAAGGGACAGGCGGGAAACCAGGCACACTACGGGTAAGATGGCGACGGCGACGCGGCGCATTGCAACGACCTCCAGAAAATCCCACGGAAACTTGCTGTGCCGGACAGGGAATTAAATCAACGGAAGGGGGAAGTGGTCTGACCTCAGAACGTGGAGATTATCGCCACGTGGCTCCAGCAGTGTCAAGAGAAAAACCAAGCCTGCGGTAACTCCTGCAGAAATTGAGCTGTACCGATGCGCCGCGCCTTCCGCAACGATTGCCGTAGCCTCAGTGCTCCATCGGCGGAGCAGGCGATCCATCGGACCAATTGCCGACCCAGACCATGAGGATTGTGGCCCGCTCCTCCGGGTCAGCCGCAGCCATAATTGGCGAACCCGGCAGATCGGCTCCCCAGCTTTTCGCCCCGTCGCCCGAGACAAGAAACATCAGATGCGGGTGCCAGCTGGCTCCCTGGTCGTTGAGGTACTGCTGCTTTGACATCATGTAGCACATCGCTCCCGGCTCCAACGCGGGCAGTTCCTTCTTGTCCAGCGCCGAAGCTGTCGCCGCCACGATCTCGGCTTTCGATTTTCCTTCCAGCACCAGTCCGGTCTTCATGAGGAAGATGCGCGCAAACGTTCGTGCGGCCTGGGGATTAAAGCAAATGGGGGCGCGGATCCTGGGATTCCAGAATTCGGGGGCATCGGTGGCGGCGCCCCATGACCGCTCCACAACGCAGAGAAAGCCATTCGTGCCTTTTACCGCGGTCGTGAATCCCCTCCGTCCCAGGACGATCACCTCGGCTCCGTCTGAAATGGATGCCGGAGCAGCACTGCGGGCCAGCGCGATTTCAGTATTCTGGTCGGCGATCAAATACTCATCTAATGGAGCCATGGCCGGATAGGAAGCCTTCTGTGCCTGCGCCGCTGCCGGACGGATTGTCCCAGGCAGGTCAAGCTGAAAAAGAAAGACCAAAGCGATAAGCTTGAAGCGATTCATTTGCATTGGATCCTCCAGTGGACGCTTGTTTTATGTGCGGGAACACCCAGGCCTTTGCCGCCTGTCTTAACTCGATAAGACACAAAAGAACCTCTAGCCGTCAATGCGAGAGCGAACGCGCGAATGAGAGCGAGCGTGAAGGCGACCTAATGCCGGCAGACTTGTGCCCTTGCAGCGTCACCCACGGTCCCAAAAACGAGAGGAATTCCAGACATTCGTTGTCTCGCGCTAAGCTTGATTTCGCGTGACGGCTACGTATTGATGAACAAAGTCACGACCGGCGCGGGCGTCGATCCGCTTCGACGCACCAGCAGAATGCGCCACAGCAGACACTTGATCACGCCTTTAACTCCTCGGCGGGCGCGCATTCTTCTCCCGCCAGATCTATGTTCCTATGAACTCATTGTCTTTTCCCTGGCATTGTGCTTCCGCCCAGGTGGAGAACCACTGTCGAAACGTGACCGGTCGCATCCGGTATGAATTCGATCTGGGCGTCCATTGCGCGCGTGAAGAATTGAGGATGACCGTTGATGATTCCTTCATAAGAGAATTGCAACGGCGCCTGTCCTGTTGCCAGCACGACTAGGCCCTCGTCGGATGCTGTTATGTTGAGCGATAGCTGCGCCGAGATTTGGTAGTCTCCGACAAAGTTTGCGAGCTCTCGTTTCGCGATTGGCGCTGCGACTCTCTGTTTGGCAAGTGTGACCGCTTTTCCAAGTGTCACGTCGAGTAGTTTGGCGGCCATCTTATCCGGCGCATCGCCGCTTACATTGGACAAGACAATCACAGCGAGGCCCCGCGCCGGGACGTAAATCATGTAGCTGTTGAAGCCGTCGATGCTGCCGCCATGTTCAACGACCTCAATGTCATCCTTCCTGCTAACAAAAACACCGCAGCCATAGTTCCCTTTCGTGGCCGTTGTCATTTGCTTCAGCGATGAAGCAGACAGCACCTTCCCGCCAAACAGGCCCCGTTCCCACCGCAGCAGATCCCCGGTTGTCGAGTACATGGAGCCAGTGGACCAGCCCACCGACATTGATAAAGAACGCACTGGAACAATGCCTGTCGAGCCCGGTTGGTAGCCTTCAGCTCTTTCGGGCAAAATCAGGTCGTCATCGTCGAGCCCCGAACTCTTCATCCCGAGTGGTGTCAGAATGCGCTCTTGTAAGAGATCCACATAGCGTCGGCCCGAGACTTTCTCCAAGATCATCCCAAGGAGCGTGTAATTGGAATTGCTGTACTCCCACTGGGTTCCCGGCGCGAAGTTCAGAGGTTTGTCCTTGAAAAGGTCGATTTCTTCGGCTGGTGTACGAGAAACCATCCGCCATTCAAAATATCGTTTGTCGAAGATGAAGTTTGGAGTGCCCGACGTGTGATGCAATAGATCGGCAATAGTGATCTTGTCCCATGTAGCCGGAGAATCCGGCAGGTATTTGCGGATAGGATCGTCCACCGAAAGCCTGCCTTCCTCTTGTTCCAGGAGAACCATGGCAGCGGTAAACTGCTTTGTCATGGAACCGATCTTGAACTTCACGTCTGGAGAATCGGGAATATTCCATTCCACAACTGCTCTTCCGTAACCCTTGTCGAGAAGCATGTCAGGGCCTTTCGCGACCAGGACAGCACCCATGAATGCATCATCCTTGGTAAACGAACTCGCCACATCGTCGAGGCGTTGCCTGATAGGATCAGGCACAACAACGCCGGTTTGCGTCAATGCCGTTGCGCCGCATACAACGCAAATCGCCATCGGCAAGTAAGCAACCGCGCGGTTAAGAAATTGGCAAACCTTCGAACTATTCATTTGAGATCCTTTCGATTTCAAGGGGCACGGAATGCTCCCCAGCTTCATGCGCGGTGCCTCAGAGAGGCGGCTTGCACCTACATTGCAGTTTTGACACTATCTCTCAATTGAGCCGCGTCACCTTGAGAATCGGTGAGCGCACTGAAAAATGCGTTGAAACGAGGGAATGCTGCGACGGGGCGCCCGGGGCAATCACCTCTGAGCAGCTACAATCGGAGGCATGACGCGTACCAGAACACCGTGGTTTCTGTCCTTCTGGCAGATACTGTCTGCAGCATGGACGGTTTTGTATGTTCTGCTGATCGTTGCCGCTCTTCCCCATCTCAGAGAGCCGGCGATCTTGAGCTATAACACAGTTGGATGTGCGATGTATTTCTGCGCTAGCCTTCTGCTGCGCCCCATGTAAGGAGTCGATGAGGCCATCGAGTCCTGTGCGCAGGGGCGCAGGCGAGGTTTTGGGCTGGGGAGCGAGATGCCTGGGTTTGGAGCGAGCCAGTTCAAACTCCCGCTGCAGATCGGTCAATGTGACATCCACATAGCGCATGGTAATGCGAGGACTGGTGTGACCGAGCAGTTTCATCGCGGCTGCAAATCCACGCCGGCGCGAAGCAGCGGAGCCCCGGCTCCTGAAGACAATTCAACTGAAAGAAAATATAGCTTCTTACCTACAGGCCGTAGGGCGCGAATCAGAATATTGGCCGGTTATCTCACTGTAGCCGTCAACTGAGAATTACTTCCGAATTGCCGGTGATTCGCTCGCAATACGGACATTGCCGTCCCGCCGAAGACAGGCGATCCTCGGCTATCGTCTCGCGCTACCTACCAGCAGACGATGTGACCGGGAGTATTGATCGACTTGCAGTAGTCTTTGATGTAGGTCCTGACATCGGTCTCCATCTTCTCGTCCGATAGGATTAGGCTGCCATTGATGGCGATGGCCGTCAGTGTCAGCTTGCCTGTCGACAAGTTCCAAATCAGCACGTCATTACCCGACTTCTTATCGGCCAACAGGGTGCGCTGCTCCCGGCTCGGGGCGCCGTATTTCTTTCTGAGCGCAATACCCAAAGACTTCATCTGCTCGTCGGTGTAGCTCTTGGCGGTTGAGCCTTTCAGGGAGATCGGCGTCAACGTCGCTTGTATTCTGTAGAGCGTGTTGTCGTAGAAACCGAACCGCGCGTTGGAAATGCCCTCAAAGTCGACGCCCGAAACATCGACCAGCAACACCTTCTCAGCCGATACCCTGCCGGCGCCGTCCATCCCGCTGCCGCCGCCGAGCGCCAGGTGTCCCGCCCCCACGATCTTCATGCCGTTCTGCGACCAGTAAGCCCGCGCCTCATCCAACGTGGTGTGGCCCAGCCGATATACGAAGTCCACTTTAGGGGCCGCCGATTGCGCGGTTGAGCCGCCATCTTGTGCCAGGATTGAAGTGGTCCCGACAAGAGCGGCAGACATCAGGGCTGTCCCCAGTAATAGTGATGTTCGGTTCATGCATAAACTTCTAGCACAGCGTGCCGACTTGTGCCAACGCAATTACTGACAGCTTTGCAGGCGTGTTGTCGCTAGCCTACATCGGAACCGACTCGATCACGTCAGTGCGGGAAGAGGATGGGTTTGGTTCTTGTCAGCTGTTCGTCACTTACTTCTTGAGCAATAGCCAGCCAAGATCCGTCACCCCGCCGGATCGGCGTCGGCCGGAATGTCTCTTTCGCGGCACTCCAAGATCCATTATGGTTCTGAGATAAACTGGTTGTGCGGCTGCCAAATCCTGCTCGACGGACTTCATCAGGCCTCTCCAGTGTGCAATAGCGTGCAAGGGTCGACAGCAACCGTGGCATTCATGGCATCTGTGGCAACACAGAATCTGTAACTTACTGACGGCAAAGCGGCTTAGAAAGTCCGATCCCCGCCCGCCGCCCCAAACCTCTCACGGACCGTACAGGCAGCAATCCACTTGTTTCGGAGTTCCCGTGAACCTTAAGATCCCCGACAACGAAGCGATTCAAGAGCAGGCTCAGCGAGCTCCGGCTTGGTTCACTCCTTTTGAGCCTTGCCGCGGCCTGGCCAGCGGCCATCTGCAGACCATTGTCGGGAACTTTCTTCCGCGACCGGCCTTTCGGCTGGATTCCGTCTCGGAGACGGTCGAGGTGGACCCGCTCGATGGCAGCCGCGTGCTCTGCCACTGCCATTGGCAACCTGAGGATGTGCGAGCGGCAAGGCTGACGCTGGTGCTGGTGCACGGTCTCGAGGGCTCGTCGGACTCCCGCTATATCCAGGGCATCACCGTACGCGCCTGGGCGGCGGGCTGCAACATCATTCGGATGAACATGCGCACCTGCGGCGGCACAGAGACGCTGACGCCAACGCTCTACCACTCCGGACTCTCGGGCGACGTGGGAGTGGTGATGCGCCACTATGCCGAGCGCTTTGGCCTGAAGCGTGTTGCCATGGCCGGCTACTCGATGGGTGGTAACCTTGTGCTCAAACTGGCGGGGGAGTGGGGCGCGAGGCCGCCGCTGTGTTGCGTGGCGGCGGTCTGTCCGGCAATCGACCTCGCCCCCGGCGCAGACGCGCTGCACGAGCCGCTGAACCGCGCCTACGAGTGGCGCTTCCTGGTCAGCTTGATGGCGCGTTACGGACGCAAATCAAAGCTGTTTCCCACGATCTATGCGACCAGGAGATCCATCGGGCCGGTGCGCTCCATTCGCGAATTCGACGACAAGATTGTTGCCCGCTACTGGAGTTTTCGCGACGCCGACGACTACTATCACCGGGCGGCCAGCGCCCGAGTCGTCGACAAGATCGCCGTGCCCACCCTCGTTCTCCACGCGCAGGATGATCCATTCATTCGCCTGCTTCCCGAGACCCGCGCGAAGCTGCTGGCCAATCCGCATATCCGCTTTATCGAGACGCGTCACGGCGGACACTGCGCGTTCCTCTCGCGCGAGCGCGGCAACGAGGTGCATTGGGCGGAAGCCATGGTGATGCGGTTTTTGCTGGCCGAGGCCGGGAACTGCAATGGAAACTGACTGGGAGTTTGAAGTGGGCGGCGATGCACCCGTGATTGACGCGTCGTCGGCTGGATTCGTCGATCTCCCAGGCTCGCCGGAGCGCGCCTGGGATCTGCCCGAGACCCGTCTGTTGCCTGGACTGGGTGAGGCACTCATCAAGCTGAATTCGCCTGACTCGGCTTTTTGGACATCGAAGTGTGACGTATGGCCAGACCTGGCAGCCGATGAATTCGATCCCGACGAACTCGATGCGCCGCCCGGCTGCCGCGTTCATGCAATGGGCTGCTACATCGATCTGGTGCCGAGAGACGAGCGGCGCTGGGTCGATCCGAAGAAAACCGCAGCCGAATGCAGGGAGATATGCGGACTTCTGCGCGCCATTTCTCTCCGGTGCTGCCGCGCAGATCTGGTGATCCGCCGCGCGATCGTCGCTGCAGATGGCTGCGGCGAGCAACATGAATGCCTCGGAGTCACTGCCTATCTGACTTCCTGCGGCGAGTGTGCCGCAGCAGCCAGACAGGCGCTCCAGGCGGCGCTCACGGCGCTCACCGATGCGATCGGATGCGCTGAGCGCCACTCGACGTTAGAATAGAGGTGGTGCGGGCGAGTAGCTCAATTGGATAGAGCACCGGCCTTCTAAGCCGGGGGTTTTGGGTTCAAGTCCCAACTCGCCTACCATTAAATCGATAAACCCAAGTATTTCCTGGACTTATCTTCATTAAGAACCTCCATTTCAGCCTTCAACCCTGGGGCCGAAAACTGTCAAAACTTGAAAAACCGTGCAGGGATAAAAACCTGCTGGCCATCGCTTAGGGAACCTCTGATCAACTCATCATTTTCTCGCGCACAAGGAAAAATCTGATTGCGGCGATGGTTTCTTGCGCTACGGACGCGATTTTTCCGGCTTCACGCTGCGCCGCTCGCCTCGTTT
>JBEKKL010000035.1:0-44975 GCA_050010735.1 Occallatibacter sp.
ATACTTACGGTCGCCAACAAAGTTTGCAGGGATGGTACTCCGTTCCCACCGATGGTGCCGAATGGAGTTGAAGTCTTTGATACAAATGTCGTACTGACCGCTGCGGAGAAACTTGCTTGGAAGAAGTTCATTGCAGAAATGAGTGATGGATTCGATAAGGGGCATCTGTCAATCGGGGGACATGAACTCTCAAAGAGAATTGAAGTGGATTTCACTGGGAACGGGATCGGTCCGCTTCTGCAGGAGCTGATTCGATTTGCGGAACCTTAGTCTGTGTCGTGTGGATTTTTTATGATCGAGCGCATTGCCATTCTGGGTACGGGGTTGCTGGGCACGTCGGTAGGGTTGGCGCTGCGTGCGGCTGGCATTCGTGGCTCGATTACTGGATGGAATCGTAGCGCCGCAGGGGCAGAGACCGCGCTCAAGGCCGGGGCTATCGATTCAATTGCAGTGGACCCATTGCAGACGGCGCGGGAGAGTCAGGTTGTTGTGCTGGCTGTGCCGATCTACTCGACGCTTGATTTCATGGAGAAACTCTCAAGCGTGCTTGGGCCTGAGCATCTGGTCACCGACGTGGGCAGCACCAAAGGCGAGATCACGAGGGCGGCGGGACGGCTCTTCAATACTCCTGACCGCGCGGCCTTTCTTCCCGGCCATCCCATGGCGGGAAAGGAGCGAGGCGGCGCGGCGCTGGGCGATGCGGAGATCTTTCGCGGAGCGGTGTGGTTGTTTACAGACGATGCCAACTGGCAGCGTTCGGCGAAGTCGGCAGAGTTAGTCAAAGACTGGCGTGAGTTAGTCGCCGCCATGGGCTCGAAGACTCTCGATCTCGATCCAGCGCGCCACGACGAGATGGTGGCATGGGTAAGTCATCTGCCGCAGTTTGTCGCGACGGCTCTAAGCGCGCTGTTGCAGGATGAAGTCGGCGACGCGCCAGAGCTGCGCGATATCGGCGGGCGGGCACTGCGCGAGATGACGCGGCTGGGAGCTAGCCCCTATTCGATGTGGCGCGACATTGCGCTGACGAATACTGAGGCAGTGCAGGCGACGCTCTTTGCTCTCGAACAGCGCTTGGCTCACTTGCGCGAAAACTTGCGCACGACGGGGCTCCGCGACGAGTTCGAGCAGGCGAACAAGTTTCGTCGAGAGGGCTTCCCGCCGGCTTAGGCGAGAAGGTGACAGGCCTTCTCTTCGAGGCTGGCGATCTCTTCAAAGAGACGAGATGCGGAGTGCAGGCGTTCTTCGATTCCGCTCATCTTTTCGGCATCCTTGAAGAGCATCGCAATCTCAGTGAACTTGCCGCCCGATTGATGGAAGATCTCAGCGGCGGTTGCCAGAGACGGCCGGTTAGCAATCCCTGTAGCTTCGGTAAGAAAGTGGGCGTACATGGGCCGGAAACATCCACCGCCCGTGCCGCCTATTTCGATGAAGACATAGAGATTGAAAAGGTTCATGCGCAGATCTTTGTCTTTGAAGATCGACGGCCACTTCAGTATCTGGCGGGCGGTATGGCGCAATCCTGGAATGCCAAAGTTCTTGATCGGAGGGTTGAGCAGGGCATCGACGGTTTGCGCGATAGAGGCGAGAATCTCGCGGCCTTGCGGAGGACGAAAGCGCGCGAAGTCGAATTCGAGGCGGAGATTTTTGGGCGGAAAGGGCTTGAAGGTCGAGCTTCTGGCCTTGGCGAGCTGTTCGAGCGTAGCCGGCGCATAGAGGCCCTTTTTGAGGCCGCCCATCTGCGGGTCCATGTCTGAGGCCAGAACCGTGCGGCTGCCATCGTAGCCGCAGATCACAAAGGTATGACCGCCAAAGTGGTAGTCCGCGGGCAGATGAAACCAAGGAAGAAAGCCCATGTCGCCGCCGAGCATCACGGGGCGCTTCTGCGCCAGTTCGCCGATCAGCTCGGTCTCGGCTCGCTTTGCGCTGGAGGTCGTGATCTCGCGAATCGCGACTCCGGTCCTTGTGCTGAGGTCCTGGTAGAAGTTTTTGACGTTTCCCCTGCCGCCGACAAAGACAAATGTGCCCGCGCCCATCTTCATCTGCCAATAGATGAACCCCATTCCGGCGCCGAGGCCGAGGAGCATCTCTTCAGAGAGTGGGTGGCCGGCGTGATGATAGATTTTGGCCAGGGAGTTAGTGACGCAGTGACAGCCGTCGAGGGCGGGACAGTTGGGGAAGGGCTCAAGCGCGGGACGAACGTTCGGGTCTTTCATGGTAGATCGCGATCTCTTCCGTCACTCAGGGGACGATTCACATGATACTCCCGCGGGAATGCAGCGGGAATAGTGAACTGGGAGGAGCCGAATGAGTGCCTACGATTGAAATCTCGAAACAAGCGCGTCTGGAAGCCATAAGTTCGATTCAACGCTATTTTGAGGAGAATATGACGGAGCCGATCGGCGATCTGCCGGCGGGCCTGTTGCTCAACTTCTTCCTGGAAGAGATCGGACCCGCAATTTACAACGGTGCGATCCGAGACGCGCAAGCAAGAATGCAGCAGCGAGCGGCCGATCTCGATGGCGAACTCTACTCCGATGAGTTTCAATATTGGCCCAAGATCGACAGTAAGCGGAAGAGTCACCATTAGAATCGGTCCGCAACACTTTTGTTAAACTTGCTTATTCGATTGTGATCGGCGTGGATGCGCTAAGGCCGGAATGCGCCGGCTGGGAGGAGAGTATGACAATCAGGTTTGCGCGCAGGATGGACACGGTGCGCGCCTCGACGATACGCGAGATTCTCAAGGTCACCGAGCAGCCGGAGATTATCTCCTTTGCAGGGGGACTTCCCGCGCCTGAGCTCTTCCCGGTCGACGACGTGCTGCGCGCAACCGAGCGGGTCCTCACAGAGATGGGCGCCTCGTCGCTGCAGTACAGCCCCAGCGAAGGTTTTGCGCCTTTGCGCGAGGTCTTTGCGGAGGAGTCGCGCAAACGGGGGATTGACTGTCGAGCCGAGGATGTTCTGATCGTGACGGGATCGCAGCAGCCGCTCGATCTGGCCGGCAAGATCTTTCTCGATGCGGGAGATTGCGTTCTGACCGAGAGCCCGACTTATATGGCTGCGCTGCAGGCCTTTCAATCTTATGGGGCGCGCTTTGCCGCAGTGCCCACGGATGAAGAGGGGCTGAATCCGGACGAGCTGCCGGCGTTGATTGAGCGCGAACGGCCGAAGTTTCTTTATACGATTCCGAACTTTCAGAATCCGACGGGAGTGACGCTAACTGAGGAGCGGCGGAAGAGGCTCTATTCGATTGCGGCGCGGTATGGCTTGATTGTGCTTGAGGACGATCCTTACGGCGCGCTGCGTTATGCGGGAAAGACGATTGCGCCGATCAAGGCGCTGGATACGGAAGGGATTGTGATTTACCAAAGCACGATCTCGAAGACGATCGCGCCGGGGCTGAGAGTGGGCTGGGTCGTCGCCTCGAACGAGATTCGCAGCAAGCTGACGATCGCCAAGCAGGCGGCGGATCTGCATACGTCGAGCCTCGACCAGAGGATCGTTCATCGCTACCTGACGGATTGCGATAGCGAGGGACACATTGAAAAGATCAGGCAGGCGTATGGAGAGCGCTTCTCGATCATGGACGCGTGTCTGCGCGAGACGATGCCGGCGGGCTTTACCTGGACGCACCCCGAGGGAGGAATGTTTCTGTGGGTCACCTGCCCCGAGGGCATCAATACCAACGAGCTGATGCGCGAGGCCTTTGCGCGCAAGGTGCTCTTCGTGCCGGGACAGGACTTTTTTTCGGATGCGCCGGGTGTGCGCTTCATGAGGCTGAATTTCTCCAATGCAACCGCGAATCAGATTCGCGACGGCATCGGGCGGCTGGCCGAGGTCTGCGCCGCCGCGGTCGAGCAGGCGATCGGTTGAGGAGCCTCCAAAGCGCCGGGAGTATCCCGGTCGGTGTGTACACGCAAAGCAAAAACAGGCGTACTATGTCTTCATGAAGGCTCTAGGCGCAGTGGCGTTGACGGTTGCTGGACTCGCGATCCCGCTCTGCGCGCAGCGGAGCGCAACACACGGCGGCGTTTCAGGCCACGCTGCGCCGCCATCTCACGGCGGCTTCAGCACTTCGGCTCCCAGAGCAAATAGCGGATTCCACATGAGCAGGCCGGCTGGCCCGGCGCGATTTGCCGGCACGAGGCCTCTCACCATTGCGCATGGCTCGCAACCGCGAAGCGGTGGAAGTTCCGCTGATCACCGCGACGATCCTGAGCGCAGGCGCCATCGAAGGCCATATGTCTCGCCGTTTGGAGGTTTGTATGCTCCCGGCTACGGCGCCTTCGGTTGGATCAATCCCTATCCGCTTGGCTATCCGGACTCGAGCGATACGGACCCATCGGCGGTCTCGTCGAATCAGGGCGGCGCGGCAGGATACGACTCGCAACCTGATGCGCTGAATTCGATGGGACCGGGCATCCCGTATCCGCCGAGCGCGGATTACTCGCAGCCACAACCCTCGCCGCAGAATGAGCAGGCTGTGACGATCATCTTCAAGGATGGCCGGCAGCCCGAACAGATTCATAACTACATTCTGACCCGCTCAACATTGATCATTGGAGACAGTCAACGGCGTGAGATTCCGACGGAGCAGCTGGATCTGGCGGCAACAGCCAAGGTCAATCAGGACGCCGGTGTCGACTTCAGCCTGCCGAGCACTGCGCGATAATTTGAGATGTGGGAAGCATGCCGCCATTGACGCTGCAGCCGATTGGATTTGTCACGAGCCCATTCAAAGTGACCGCCGCGATTCCAAAGGGTCCGGGCGCCAAGCACGACGAAGAGGGAGTGCTGCGGATTTTGCCGGAGTTTGAAGATGGCCTGACAGACATCGAAGGCTACTCTCATCTGATCGTTCTCTGGGCCTTTGATCGCTCAGAGGGCTTCGATCTGCTGGTGACGCCACCGACCGACGATCGGCCGCATGGTGTCTTCACGACGCGGTCGCCACGCCGGCCAAACCCGATCGCATTAACCGTGGTCGAGCTATTGCGCCGCGAAGGCGGGTCGCTGCATGTGCGCGGCGTGGATATGCTCGACGGAACGCCGATTCTCGACATCAAGCCGTATCTATCGAATATCCCTCTGGAGAAGCTGCGTCGCGGATGGCTGGAAGAGGCAGAGGCGCAGAGAGGATAACTCACCAGCTCCGGAAACGCGGACTCGCCGTGCAGTACGCGGGCGAGAGCCGGCAGCATTCTCTTTTCGGATTTTCCACCACCCATACAAAGACCCGGCCATTCATTACTAAACCGAGTATTCGTTGGTATCCTCATCCATCCTCTTCGCTGGGAGCTTGGCAACGCCGGTACGATAAGTCATTTTCTGGGCAAGCTCGTTCCGCGGCCGAATTCGTCGCACACGATCATTACGATCTCTTCGGCGTCGCTGTCATCCTTGGCGAAGATCAGCGTCTTGGGTAACGAAGCGATCCGGCAGACGAGACAATCGGCGCGATTCGTCACTTCCCGGACGATTTAGAAGAAGGTTCTTCCTTGATCAGGCTATTTATTTTCCGATGCAGAAGGTGGAGAAGATCAGGCTGAGAATGTCATCTGGAGTGGTTTGACCGGTGAGTGAATCCAGAGCTGCCAGTGCTCGGTAGAGGTCGAGCAGGATCATCTCGTGCGGGATGGAGGCGGAGCTGGCGCGCGCGGCGTCGGCCAAAGCCTCCATTGCGCCGGCGATGGCCTGGTGGTGGCGCAGACTCGTCAACATTCCAGGCTCGGCTGCGGCTCCGCCGGTGGCCAGAGAGACGATTTGCTCGCGCAGAGCGGGAATGCCCTCGCCAGTGAGCGCCGAGGTAGCCAACGAGGGAATCGATTCCCGCCCATTCGGCACAAAACCCGGAATGGATGCGGAGCTCAGTAATTCCGCGTAATCGGCAAGCGGGCCGCAGGCTCCGAGCAGGTCGCTCTTGTTCACCGCTACCACAGCGAGGCGGCCTTGAACAGCAGCCAGGAGACGGCGCTCCTCGTCGTTGAGCTGTTGGGTGGCGTCGAGCACCACGACAACCAATGCGGCGTCGGCGAGGGCCTCGCGGCTGCGGGCGACTCCCAACTGTTCCGCCTCTTCAGCGGCCTCGCGCAGACCGGCTGTGTCGACCAACTCCAGAGGAATACCGTTGAGAGAGATGCGCTCGGCGACGGTATCGCGCGTGGTGCCAGGGGTTGCTGTCACGATCGCGCGATCGCGCTCCACGAGCCGATTGAAGAGCGAGCTCTTGCCTGCGTTGGGTCTTCCTACGATGGCCAGTGTCAGCCCGTCGTGAATGATGCGGCCGCGAGCGAAGGAAGCTTCGAGGACCGAGAGCGGCGGCGTGAGTTCGGCGATGCGGCGGGCGATCTCGGCCTGAGGAGCGACCTCCACATCGTCTTCGGCGAAATCGATGCCGGCTTCGAGCATAGCGATGAGTTCGACCAGAGCGCGCTTCACCGGCTCAACACGATGACTGAGCGCGCCACCCATCTGACTGGCAGCGAGACGCGCCTGAGTGAGCGTCTGAGCCGCGATCAGATCTCGCACGGCCTCGGCCTGGGTGAGATCGAGCTTGCCGGAGAGGAAGGCCCGCTGCGTGAACTCGCCTGGCTCGGCAAGGCGAGCGCCCATGCGCAGCCCGCGGCTAAGCAGCATCTCAAGAACTACCGGCGAACCATGCGCGGCGATCTCGACGAGATCTTCTGAGGTGTAGGAGTTGGGCGCGGCAAAGAATGTAACGACCGCCTCGTCGATGCGCGCTCCATCGATGGCGGAATCGTCGTCGAGCACCTCGGCGAGCCGGGCGCGGCCGTGTGCGAGCGGCTGGCGGAGACGCACCAGTTGCGCGGCAATCAATGCAGCCTGGGGGCCGCTCAGCCGCACGATCCCGATGCCACCGCGACCCGGCGGCGTAGAGATAGCCGCGATGGTCTCGGTAATCGCTTCGGCAGTTTTATCTAGGCCAGCCATCCATAGCTAGTGTAGAAGCACTCGCTGGTTGAGCGGAGGCAGAAGCACTCAATTCTGTTGAAGGGCGCCGTGTTCTCTCAGCAGCTTCTCGGCCTCGGGCTTGCCGTTGTGGATTGCCAGGCTGAGCGCCGTTGAACCGTCATTGCCCTTGGCGTCGATCTTCGCGCCCTTGTCGATCAGCAGCTTCATCGCATCCAGCAGTCCCCCGCCCGAAGCTGCCATGAGCGCGGTAAATCCGTTTCTGTCTCCGGCTTCGGTGTTGGCGCCGCGGTCGAGCAGCAGCTTCATAAGCTCGGGCGAACCGGAGACGACCGACATCATCAGTGGCGAGAGCCCGTTATTCTCCTGAAGATCGATGTTGGCGCCATGATCGAGCAGCAGTTTCGTTTCGACGACATTGCCGTTCATAGCTGCAAAGTGCAACGCCGCATCGCCGCGTTGGTCCTGGAGGTCAAGGCTGGCGCCTTTGTTGAGCAGCAACTGCAGGACCTCCGGTTTGTTCGAAGCCGCGGCAACCATCAGCGCCGTAATGCCATCCTTGCTCCTGCTGTCTACGCTCAAGCCCGTCGCGAGCAGCCGTTCCACCGTTGCCGCATCTCCTTTTTGGGCTGCAGCCATCAGCTGGCCCGCCGGGCTCTGCTGCTGCTCCTGATCAGGCTGTGCTTGCTGATTGCCGCTTCCGGTCTGCGCCGCGGCCATCCCGCACAATGACAAAACGATCACTGCGAGAACAATCACCCGTCGCAATTTCGTCATTGCTATCTCCTGTCCTGCTGCGAATGGAGGCTAGCTAGAATGGTACACTCCGGCATCAGGGAGAGAACGATGCAGGCAACAAAGATTGAATTCCGCCTTCGGATGGTGATCATGGCGAGCCTGATAGTGATCGGCTTCTGGGCGCCGTGGATCGAGGCATGGCGGATCGGTACGCGCCGCCCGCTGCTGGAATGGCTACCGATCGAATTCAGCCGTCACGGCGTGTTCTCATTCGCTGTCGCCACGCGCCTGATCATCGTCGTGGCCGCGCTGATTGCCGCCAAGGCCATGGTCTTTCGGATCTGGGGCGCGGCGTATCTCGGGCCCGCCACGGTGACCCATAGCAGCATGAGAGGCGACGCGCTGGTCGCCAGCGGGCCCTATTGCCACGTCCGCAATCCGCTCTACATCGGCCTCTGCGCCATGGTTTCGGCTCTAGCCTTTCTTATGCCTGCCACTGGCGCACTCTTTGTCCTGCTCGCGGTGCCGGTCTTTCTGCTGCGGCTCACGCTTGGCGAAGAGGCCTTCCTCACCGCACAGCTCGGTGAGCCCTATCAGGAGTATCTGCGCACTGTTCCGCGCCTGATCCCTCGCCTCAAAAGCACGTTACCGCACGCTCCCGGCAAGCCGCAGTGGCTTCGCGCCGCCCTCTCGGAGTGCACTCAAATCGGCCTCTTCCTAGCATTCGCCGTCTTTGCCTGGAGCTACGACCTGCGGCTCATGGCGCGAGTCATTCTCGTCAGCTTTGGCGTCTCGCTGGTAGCGCGGGCACTGCTGCCTGGCCTTCCGCGCACCGCTGGACAGGGATAGGATTAGCTCGGTCTTCTGTTGAATCAGGTGTTCCTTCTTTGCGAACAAAAACGGGGAAGAGCCCGTTGGCTCCTCCCCATTTTTTGTCCGCAGTCCGGAAAAGCTACTTCTTCGGTGGGGCGATGACGTCCTTGGCGGCCTTGGCCACGCGGAACTTCACCACGGTCTTCGCCTTGATCTTGATGGCGGCGCCGGTCTGGGGGTTGCGGCCGATGCGGGCCTTGCGCTCTGCCTTTACCAAGCGGCCGATGCCGGGGATCACGAATACGCCGTTCTTCTTGGTTTCCTTCACGGCGGTCTCTGCCTGCAGGTCAAGGAAGGCAGCAACTTGCTTGTTGGTCAGTTCGAGCTTCTCGGCCAATAGCCGAATCAGGGCGGTCTTGGTCAATCCTGTTGCCATTGTTCTCTTCTCCTTTTGAGGCGAACCCTTGGGCGCGCCGGTGTTGCCTGAGTTTCGTCAAGTTTCCATTGCGAGGCAGATACCGCATGGAGGGAGTGCCACTCTGGCAACATGCACAAAACCCTTGATTCATGCGGGTTCAGAAACCCCGTCGTTCGTTACAATGCGACTTTTGGCTGGGCAAAGTCAATGGAAAAACAGCGATTTCCACAAATTTCTTAGGATTTTGTGGGTGTTTTCACTATTTTTATCGATTTTAGCCTGCTTTTGCTGGTTTTGTCGCGGTTTTACGGGGGAAAAATCGACCTGCGAAGAGGCTTCACACTCTGCGTCAGTCCAGCCCGAAGAGCACCTTTTTCTTTGGCGCGAGAGAGGCGAGAATCGGTGTGTTGAGCGCATCGACGACCGGCGCAGCCAGCTTGAAGTAGCGTGCCAGCGTCGCGGCGAAGTTGGGTTCAAGCGCGACAGAGGCTGGCAGCGTGGTGGAGAGTCCCCATTGCTTGCATCGAATCAGATCCATCGCGGGATGCTCGCACGGAAAGCCCTTGGGCGGGCGGGTGAGCGCGTTGCCTTCAAACTCGCTGAAGGCCTTCCGAATGGCTGCCGTCTGCAAGACCTTGCGGAACTCGACGTGATGGTCGAGCAGCCAGTGGCGAATGGCGGCGAGCTGCTCCTTCTCGGGCATCCATGCACCGGCGGCGATCACGGTCTCCTTGGCGCTGACGTGAAAGTAGAAGCCCGCGCCGGAGGTCTTCTTGAGGCCTTCGAGCATCCACCATGCGGCGACATGCGTTTTGTAAGGCTTCTTGTCGGCGCTGAAGCGGGTATCGCGATAGATGCGGAAGAGGCACTTTTCGGCGGGGCGAACGTAGGCGGGGGCGAAGCTCTCCATCGCCTCGTTGACCTTGCGAATGATGGCCAGCATCGGCTCTTTCAGCTCAGCCTCGAAGATGGCCTTGCGCGGCGTGAACCATTCGCGGTCGTTGTTGCGCGCGAGATTGCGCAGGAAGGCGAGGCCCTCGGGGCGAAGGTGAGCGGATGCAATGGGTGCTTTCACTTTGGAATTCATCACAAAACAAGTTTAATGCTGGTGCCGAAGAGGCGCTCAGGGGCAGATATACCTCGCTATGAATTCATCTCTGCGCCGTTCTTTCGGCAAGCTTGGGCTGGCCAAGATTTTCCTGGCAAGAATTTTCATCACAAAAGAGTTGACGTCCTATAAAAAAAGGGGGGGGGAACTATAGTTCGCACTTAGGTACCCAACAACCATGAAATGGCTTGACCGCACCGCGGATGCCGGCGTTCAAACCGAACATGTTGTCAAAGCTGTCCCCAACTCCCTTGGCGTCCGGGGCACACCCACGGTGCTGCTCGTTGACGACAAGGGAAAGATCAAGAATGTCTGGGTGGGACATCTCGATGAGGCGGGACAGAAACAACTGCTCTCCACCGTTCTGCCACAGGGCTAGGATGCAGTCTGCCTTCCCCGGCAGGTCAACTACAACCCTAACAAGCAAGAATGAAAGGAAAGCCATGAAGCCTACTGTGAAGCTCGTCTTTGCGGCGCTGATGATCTGTGCGGCGTTGTATTTTCCGAGAAAAGCACATGCGAGCCAGATGTACTGCGAGTCACCGCAAATCAATGAATGTGAGGGTAGGGCGATGTCAAGCATGTACTCATGCGTCGCCACTTGTATTCCGTATGGTAGCCAACAAACCTCAACCCCCGTCTCATTTTGCGCTACCTTCACAGTCTGTTCTACTGATCCCACGACCGGCGTGTCTGGACCGTGTTCAGACTACACTGATTGCAGCACGGTACAAGCAGTAAACCCGAGTTGTGTGCAGTCTTGCTTATACGCGAATCAACCGGCGTTTAGTGCATGTACTCAACAGTACTGCTTTTACGAATGACCTGCCGTTCTTTCCACAAACCTGGCGCAGAGAAGTCGTCTCTTCCCGCGCCAGGTTATTGGAGCAAGTTATGAAGACCTGGATTAGCTTTCTCGTTCTCTCGATTATTCTTTCTGCCTCAGCACTCTACGCCAAAGACAAGGGCACCGACGAGCAAGCCGAAGCGCAAAGGTGGCTCCAGCGCGCTCAAGAGCAGACAAATCTTCGCTCGCTGGGCGCAAAGCCATTTCATCTGCGAGTGACATTTCATGCTAATGCAGGGGTGGAGTTTCTGCCGAAGAACAAGCAACAGATCATCACAGGAGATGGCACATATGAGGAGACATGGCTGGAGCCGCATCGGTGGCGTCGCGAAGTGAACTTTGGCGCTTATCATGCCGTGGAAACCGACTCCGGTTTGGCGCGCAAGATGCAGGCCAGCTCCGACTACGAGCCTGTGCGCGTCTTGATGCTGCTCGAGGCTCTTCTTTTCCCTGTACCCAAGAATGTGGCCTGGCCTGAGCCGAGGGACCCCAGGCTGATCTGGAAGATGAAGCGAGGCTCGGTCTCCTCTACCGATCATGCGAGCATGATCGACTTCGTGCAGCTTTCGAGATCCGAGTCCGCAGAGGGGTGCGCAATCAGCTTCTCATATCTTTTTCTTCCGGACGGAATGCTGGTGCAGCGAAATGATCAAGGGCTGGCCTACGGATGGCAGGACCAGATGAGCTACGGAGACAAGATTGTGGGGCGGCATATCTCAGTACAAGCAGCAGGCCGCGAGTTGCTCTCAGCAGAGGTCACCGTCGAGGCTGTGGGCGATCCAGCCGCAGGTCTCTTCGATCTGCCCGGCGACCCCGCAGAGCCTGGAATGACCCTGCGTCCGCTCCACCTGGGGGAGGCGAGGGCACCATGGGCAGATGGTCAAGGGGTCGGCCTTGGGTCTGGACCTCGATACCTAACGTTTGACCAAGTCTTTACCCGACAGGGCAAAACGAGGGAGCTGGAACTGATCGATACCGATGATCCTTCGAAAGCAACGGTCATCATGGGTATCTATCGAGGCTTCAATAGCTACCACCCGGCGATGATCGACAACAACCCTACGGAAATGTTCCGGAGCATCGGGATTATCATGCCGGGGTGCGGCGGCCACTGATCTGCCCCCGGCAGCCGACGCATCAGAAGCCATGCACTGCGCGCCGAAGGCCGCTGGCCCCCACCGCAGGTAATTACCGGATCACCTTAAGCGCGCCCCGGAAGAGCCCGTCAAAGTCGGCGGCGAGGGCGGCTTCTTTCGCTACGGCCTGCTCGATGGCCTTCTCGGCGGCGGGCCGCTGATAGCCGAGATTCACCAAAGCTGAGAGCACATCGTCGACCGCGGCTCCGCGGACCGATGTTTGTGTGGGCGCGACGGCGAAGTCATCGAGCTTGTCTTTGAGTTCGACGACCAGCCGCTCGGCCAGCTTCTTGCCTACTCCGGGGATGCGCGTCAGTTGCGCGTGGTCCTGGCCGCGAATGGCTTGTACCGTACGCTCGGGCGAGAGGCCGCTGAGCATCTTGACCGCCAGCTTGGGTCCGACGCCGCTGACGGTGATCAGCCGCTCGAAGAGGCGCTTTTCTTCGCGTTCGAGAAAACCGAAGAGGGCGATCTGGTCTTCGCTGACCTGGGTGTGGATGTGGAGCGCGGCCTCCTGGCCCACTGAGGGCAGAGCTGTAAAGGTCGGAATGGAGATGGTGACGTCGTATCCCACTCCGGCGGCCTCGACGATGGCCTGGCCGGGCTGCTTGTAGATGAGCTTTCCGCGCAAGTGAGCGATCATGGTGACCCATTGTAGAATCCTGACCGGCCTCAAGGACACCAACCCCCGGCAATCGCGTCCAACAATGGGGCTCAGGAATGGTCTCGGCGATAGCTCTGGCCAGCCCCCGCCAGATACAATGGATAGTGGATTGGGTTCCCGGCCGCGGCAGGCATGCGGCAGACGATTTTCGATTGTGAAGCAGGTGCACGTGAGAGGTATTCTTTGCCGCGGTCTGCGGCTCAAGTTGGTTGCAGGACTCGGAGTCGCACTGGCAACGCCCGCATTCGCAGTGGCTGCGGCCACGACAACTACGCTCGCCGCGCAGTCGGCCGCCGCTGGAAGCTGTGCGACGGCCAACCTGACGTTGACGTTGACAACGCTTTCTGTGGCCGTGACCAGCGCCGCAGGCGTTCCGGCCGGAACCGTCGCCATCATGGATGGGAGCAGCACGGTCCCGTTGGCCAGCGCAGTTCTCGATTCGACCGGCCAGGCAAGTCTTGTTTTCTATCTGCCAGACGGACCGCATTCGCTGAGCGCCGTGTATAGCGCGAATGCGACCTTCGCAGGCTCCACATCCTCGCCCGCTTCGGTGACGATCAGTTCACAGTGCGACTCAGAGTATGCGGTGACGGTGTCGAATCTCACGCCAGCCACGACACCAGCGAATACGCTTACGCCTGGACAGACGGGAACGGCGCAGGTCACAGTGGTCCCGTCGGAGGAGTTCGTTGCATCGTTGGGAGGCGGGCCGGCCTTTGTCGTGCTGTCGTGCTCGGGGCTTCCCGATGAGGCCTCGTGCACCTTTACGCCTGAGAATGTGGAGATTCTGCCCGGCCAGGATGCAGGTGTGAGTTCCACGATGGCGATTCTGACCAGTGCTGCTTCCACCACGTCGATCTCGCCGGTAAGCCGACCTGGCCGTAACTCCTCGCCTATTGCATGGGCTTTTCTGTTGCCCGGCGTCGTCGGCCTCGGCGGCATGGCGTGGGGAATGCGCCGACGCGAGTGGCTCCGCCGCCTTTCGCTGGTAGCGCTGGTGGCTGTGGTCACTGCGCTTGGCGCGACCGGCTGCAATCCGCGCTACAACTATGAACACCATGGCCCGGTGCCCAACCCGGCGACTCCGGCTGGAACGTACACCATCACGGTCACGGGTCAGTCTACTAACGGCGTCACTGCCCTCACGAACAGCACCTCCTTTTCGCTGACGGTGAAGTAGGCCCAGGAAAAAGCAGAGCGCAAGAGCCGCGTCCAATCGACAGCCGCCCCGAGATGATAAAACGGGGTTGCGGCTGAAGTGTGGATTGGAGGGCGGGTGTGGGGCACGTAAGAATCATCTGTCATGAGTGGGTTGTGTTGGCGCTTGTGCTGGCAGGTGGATTGGCTGCCTGCGCGCAGACTGCGGATCAGGCTTGGTTGGGCCGCTCAGGATATCACGGACCCAGCGATATTCCGCTCTTTGCCAAAGCCTTTGGCACCGGCATCGTTGAAAAAGCGGCTGAGAATGAAATCTATCGCGAAATTCGCAATTTAAGTCTGGCATCGTCAGGCGATTCCTTTGGGTCAATAAATGGCAGGATCATCTTAGGTACTCCCAAAGAGTTGCAACGCGCCTTTCCAGACCTTGCCATCCCCGGTGACCTGGAGCCGGAGGAATACTGGCTTCAGTGGGCTCAACACAACGGCCATCCATTTCTGGTTATTGTTGGCGCCGATGAGCGTGGCGTTCTCTATGGTGCTTTCGCCGTTTTGCGCACGCTTGCTGAGGACAAGGACCTGCATTTCTCCGGTCTGCGTTCGCACCCCGCGATGCCCATCCGCTGGGTGGATGAATGGGATAATCCCGACGGCTCAATCGAGCGCGGCTATGCTGGACGGTCGATATTCTTTGAAGGCGGCAATGTCCGGGAGGATCTTGCGCCGGTAGCTGAATATGCGCGCCTGCTGGCCTCGGTCGGCATCAACGGCGTCAACGTCAACAACGTGAATGCCGCGCCTCAACTGCTCGATGCCGATCATCTCAAGCAATTGGCTCGCATCGCCGATGCCATGCGTCCGTGGGGCGTGCGGCTGGCCCTCAGCGTCGATATTGCCAGCCCACAGAAGATCGGCGGCCTTGTGACATACGATCCACTCGACCCGGCGGTCCGCGCATGGTGGATGGCCAAGGCCAACGAGATCTACACGCTCATTCCCGACTTCGGCGGCTTCACCGTCAAGGCAGACTCCGAGGGCCAGCCCGGCCCTGCGAGTTACGGACGCACCCCGGCAGACGCTGCCAACCTGCTGGCTGCCGCGCTTGAATCACATGGTGGCGTGGTGCTCTACCGCGCCTTCGTCTATAACCATCATCTCGACTGGCGCGACCCAAAGGCTGACCGCGCGCGCGCCGCCTACGACATCTTCCATCCGCTCGACGGCAAGTTTGCCGCGAACGTCATTGTTCAAATCAAGGAAGGCCCTATCGACTTTCAGGCGCGCGAACCGGTTTCGCCGCTATTCGCGGGCCTGGAGAAGAGCAGCGCGGCAATGGAACTCCAGATCACGCAGGAGTACACCGGCCAGCAGCGGCATCTTGTCTACCTTGCGCCGATGTGGAAGCAGGTCCTCGACTTCAATCTGCGCGCGGGGGGCCGCTCCACGCCCGTCAAGGAGATCATCGCCGGCAAGAGCTTTCATCGCTCCCTCGGTGGAATCGTCGGTGTTGCCTGCGTCGGCCGCGACGGCTGGCTTGGCTCGCCGCTTGCGCTCGCCAATCTCTACGCCTTTGGCCGGCTGGCGTGGGATCCCAACCTCTCGCCGGACGAGATCGCCGCGGAGTGGACGCGACAGACCATCAATAACGACCCCGATGTCGTCGCCACCGTCACAAAGATGCTGATGCAGTCGTGGCCGGCCTATGTGAACTATACCGGCCCGCTGGGCATGCAGACACTCACCGATATCACCGGTTCGCATTACGGCCCCAACATCGAGTCGAGCGAAAACAACGGCTGGGGCCAGTGGCACCGCGCAGATAAAGACGGCGTCGGCATGGACCGCAGCGTGGCGACGGGAACCGGCTTCGCGGGCCAGTATCCGCCCGAGGTGGCGAAGCTCTACGAGTCGGTTGCCACCACTCCCGATGAGCTGCTGCTCTTTTTCCACCATGTGCCGTACACCTATAAGCTGCACTCCGGCAAGACGGTTATTCAGTACATCTACGATAGCCATTACGAGGGCGCTGAGCAGGCCGCCGAACTAGCGCGCGAGTGGGCCACGCTCGAAGGCCGCATCGACCAACCGTTTTATGAGAAGATCCGCGACCGCCTCGTCTATCAGGCCGGCCACGCCATCGTCTGGCGCGATGCCATTGTGCAATATCTTCTGAAGCTGAGCGGAATTCCCGACGAAAAGGGCCGCGCCGGGCATTATCCTGGACGGCTCGAAGCCGAAGACGCCAAGCTCACCGGCTATAAGACTATCGATGTGAATCCATGGGAGGACGCGTCGGGCGGGAAGGCGGTCTCGTGCGCAGAAAAAAACTGCGCAGCCGAGTGGACTTTTGCAGGCACCGCGGGCCGGTACGACATTGCCGTCCAATACTTTGATCTGCAAGGTGGCGCGGCGCACTTCACGCTAAAGGTCAACGGCAAACCCGCCGCCACATGGGCCGCGGATGCAACTCTACCCTCGCGCCGCCCTCATGGCGATAACTCCACTCGGCGCACTGTTCAAAATATGGAGTTGAAATCCGGCGATGTTCTGCGAGTTGAAGGCGTACCCGATGGAGCCGATCCCGCTTCCCTCGACTACATCGAAGTCACGCCCGCGACTTAACAGCCCGCGGTGAAAGTCGAAAAGGCCGAGAAAACATCCGTCAGGGGCTAAAGCCCGGCATTCTCTTGGCCTTCATTCGACACGACTAAAGTCATGCCCTGATACAAGGCCTCCGGGTTTGGGTTCGCGGTCGCCCACCCTTTCGCAAAGTGCGCGAAAGGATGGGGCACCCTCAGTGGTTGGGCGGATCAAGGATGCGCCACCCGCCACGGGACTTTCATAGGGACAGGAGACTCTAGAAGCCCGCCAACTCGCGATCACTCGAATCGCTGCTAAACTCGCTAACACCGCTGACCACGACTTATCCGACTGCCGGTAGGCCTGCCAGCGCCATCGCGATCTCTTCTGCCGGGTACTCGTAGTTTTCCAGCTTGCCGGCCTGATAGGCGATGTATGATGCCATGTCGAAGTGGCCATGTCCGCTGAGGTTGAAAAGGATGGTCTTCTGTTTGCCTTCCTGCTTGGCTTGCAAGGCTTCGGTGATGGCCGCGGCTACGGCATGGTTTGACTCCGGCGCGGGAACGATTCCCTCGGCTCGGGCAAAGCGGACGCCAGCAGCAAATGCGTCCAGCTGCTGCACGGTGACGGCTTCGGCCAATCCCAGAGCGAGCACGTGCGAAACCAGCGGCGCCATGCCGTGGTAGCGCAGTCCGCCGGCGTGAATGCCCGGAGGAACAAAGGTCGAGCCGAGCGTATGCATCTTGACCAGAGGCGTCAGATGGCCGGTATCGCCGAAGTCATAAACGAACTTGCCTTTGGTCATGCTAGGGCAGGCGGCAGGTTCCACTCCCACGACGCGCGCCCTGCTCTGGCCCTTGAGCTTGCGGCCGATGTAGGGCATTCCGAGGCCGGCAAAGTTGGAACCACCGCCCGCGCAGGCGATGACCACATCGGGATCGTCGTCGGCGAGGGCCATCTGCTCGATTGCTTCGAGGCCAATCACGGTCTGGTGCAGCAAGACATGATTGAGCACGCTGCCCAGCGCGTATTTGGTGTTGGGATCTTTCGCGGCTACTTCCACGGCCTCTGAGATCGCAATGCCAAGTGATCCGTTGGAATCGGGATGCTGGGCGAGAATCGCGCGGCCCGACTCGGTCTCGATGCTCGGGCTGGCGGTGACCGAAGCGCCAAAGGCCTCCATGAGCGCGCGGCGATAGGGCTTCTGGTCATAACTCACGCGCACCATGTAAACCTTGCAGTCGAGACCGAAGAACGAGCAGGCCATCGACAGCGCCGAGCCCCACTGGCCCGCGCCCGTCTCGGTCGAAAGATGCTTGGTGCCTTCCATCTTGTTGTAATAAGCCTGCGGCAGCGCGGTGTTGAGCTTGTGCGAACCGGCCGGGCTCACGCCCTCGTATTTGTAGTAGATGTGCGCCGGCGTGTCGAGTGCCTTCTCCAGGCGGCGCGCGCGGAAGAGCGGCGAGGGACGCCACTGCGCGTAGAGCTGCCGCACTTCGGCAGGGATCTCGATCTCCCGCTCCTGGCTGACTTCTTGCAAAATGAGGCTCATGGGAAAGAGCGGCGCAAGATCGGCCGGACCGAGCGGCTGGAGCGTTCCGGGATGCAGCGGCGGCGCCATCGGCGAGGGCAAGTCGGCGGCGATGTTATACCAGGCGAGGGGAATCCTATTCGACGGCAGGTTGTATTGAATTGTGTCCATGCGGAAGATTCTATCAGCGCAGACTCAGGCTCGGCCCGCACTTTCTTTCGGCATTCGAGGCCGTTTACTTGCCGCAGACGATCTGCGCGGCGCGGCGATACGAGCCGAAGTTGAAGGCATTCACGTAGCCCAGCCCGATCATCTTCCTCCTCGCCTCGGCACCGCGCCTGCCAGCCGGGCAGTAGAGCAGCAATACCTTATTCTTGTCCCTCACTCTGCGCGGCAGCGTCGATTCAATCTCATCCCTGCGGCAGGTTGATCGCGTTTGGAAGATGGCCGGAGTTGAATTCGCCCGCGATGCGCACATCGAGATCAATTCTGCATCTGCCACGCCAGGAATTTGCCACCCCGCAGCGCGGTAGTCCGCGGCAGGCACAATGGCAAAGCCACACTGCGCTGAAGACGGTATCCGCAGTTACAGACAACGATCACTGCAAACACAACTTCGACCCACCGTGTCATACATCCTCGCAACTTTGCAGTCCCTTGTAGCTCCGATAACCACGAATGAGTTTTATCCTGCTACGCCAAAGGCTCACCGTTCTAGTAAACTGAACGCGCTATGAGTTGTCTCTTTTGCAAGATCATTGAGGGCACGATTCCCTCGACGACTCTCTACCAGGACGAGTTGTGCTACGCCTTCGCGGACATCGATCCGAAGGCGCCGGTGCACATCCTCATCGCTCCGCGCGAACACATCGCCTCGATGGCCGAGGCCGGCCGGACCGACAGCGCGCTGCTGGGCCACCTGATGTGGGCTGCGGCCCGGATTGCCCGCGCCAACAACCTCGACAAGGGATACCGCGTGGTGGTCAATACAGGTCCTGACGGCGGCCAGTCTGTCGATCATCTCCACGTGCACCTGCTGGGTGGTCGCGCGATGGCTTGGCCTCCGGGATAGAGATTCCTCGGCACAGAAAACTGAGGGGCGCTTCCTGGATGGAAGCGCCCTCGGTTACTTGCTCTCAATCGCCGTTACATGATCGGCTGTTGGCCAAGGTCTTCCTCGTCTTCGAGGCCATAGCGGCGCAGCAGGTTGGGCAGGCTCTGCGAAAAGGCCGAGCGCGGCATCACCGTGTCGCACCCTGCCTCGACAGCCTTGGCTTTTAGCTCGCCCTGCAGGTGGTTGAGAAAGCCGACGATCGAGGTCGTCTTCTTGAACTTCGCCTTGAATTTTGGAATGAGCGTGATGGGCTTGGCATTGAGATTGTTGAGATCGAAGACCAGTAGCTTGGGCCGCTCGGACTCGGGCAAGTCGTTCAACCGGGCTACGGTCTCCTTATCGGCGCCCTTTACAAACTCGACTTTGATGCCCAGTTTGCGCGCAGTCTCCTGAATCTTGGCCTGGAAGAAGAGATCTTCGATGAAGCAGAAGATGCGGGTTGAGGCATCGGCCCTCACCGGAATCGCCGGCTGCGCATCGTAAGCCTCAGGGTAGTAGCCGTTGTGGCCATTGCTGGTGATCTGGATCGTCGAGGGAGGACCGTCGGCTACGTTGCCGTTGACAGCGCGGTAGCTGTGGTCCATTGGGCCGACGAACTCCCTGGGGCCCTTTTGCTGGGAACCGCCCTTGCGCCTGCCCTGGTGCTGGCCGGAGGTGCTGTTTCCTGGCTGGCCGGGCGCCGCGCTGCCCTTCTGGAAGAACTTCTTTTTCTTCTTTCGTTCCTGGTTCTGCTGGCCGCCCTGCCGGCCACCCTGATTGGGCGCGGCAGCCTTGTGTTTTGCCGGCTGCGGCGGGGGTGGAGGCGGCGCTTGCGGCGGAGCCGGGATCTGCGCCTGAGGCTGTTGGGTCTGTGCGGCGGCTGCCTGGCTGCTCTTGTTTTTCCGGCGGCGGCGGCGGCGCCGATGCCCTTGTAACTGTCCCTGGCCGTTGGCCGGGACCGGCCCCAATTCAAGTTGGGGCTGCGTTGGTTCTGTCGTCATGCGTTTGCTTCCTGATGCATTTCAGTGTTATGGATTGCGATATTCAGCATTTGCCCTAAGGTCGCCGCTCCCTGGTGGAAGCGCCGATTCAGCCACTCCAGCTCCCCATGACCTCGGTGAAGATGCCTTGGCCGCTGCGCACACAGGAGCGGGATATATCTACTCCATCCGATTGTCAGGATCGGCGCGGCGCTGCCGGCTCTTTACTCAGGTGATGCCCTTCCTCATGAGAAACTTCGCTGCCCTAAAAAACTGCGATGAATGGATCTGCCCGGCGAAGTTTCTTGCTCTGCGGCGAGCTTGCTCTGCCCTTTCGGGTGGCACGCGTCAGCCGCTTCACAGGCAAGTCTGATACTACAGTGAATGGGTGCGGCTGGCAAGTGACTCCAACATCCTCTTAGCTCCGGTAGTAACAAGGCGGCGATGTATTGGGAGTCAAAATCCGCTAAACGCAAGAAACGCCACTCCCCCAGAGTGGCGTTTCGCTGTCCCGCGCTGGTCACTGGCCCCCCAACTAAGTGGCCGGCGGTTCATCTCCACCGCGCCTTGAGACTTCCCCGACTGGTCAATCCCTTTTGAGGGCCGCTACATTGGCGGTTGCTCTTGCCGGGTGTCTTCTTTTTCTTTGGGCTGTCAGGAATGCTTCCAGCAGCCGGTACAATCACTGGCACCCTACTATTAGCAATCTTGATACCAGTCTAAGTTTCTTTATTTCTCAAGAGCTTGTGCAGGCCGGAGCGTCCTAGGTTTTTGGTTTTTGGAATTCATTTTGTCGGAAAACTTCTAAAAAACATATCAGCGTTTTCCTACACCTGGCATTTTGGGCAATAGTGGGTCCCCCGCCCGGCCAGCAGGATGCGCCGGATGGGCGTCTGGCAGTGGCGGCACGGCTCTGCCGTGCGGAGATAGACGCAGTGCTCCAGTTGGAAGAAGCCGCGCACGCCGTCGGCGTCGACGTAATCGCTGACGGAGGAGCCGCCAAGCCGGATGGCGTGCTCTAGAACCTCGATCAAGGCCAGCCGCAGACGTTCGAGTTCCGTCCTGGTCAGCCGGCCACAGCGGCGGCGGGGGCGGATTCCGGCGCGGAAGAGGCTCTCGTCGGCGTAGATGTTGCCTACTCCAGAGAGCAGACTCTGGTTGAGCAGGGCGGCCTTGATGGCCAGTCGGCGAGGGTGAAAGATCTGAACAAACTCCTCGGCCAAGACAGCCAACGGGTCGGCCCCCGGAGCGCTGAAGCCAGAGCTGCGGCTCAGGTCGCGGAACTCGAACCGTCCGAAGCGTCGCGGGTCGACGAAGCGCAGCTCGCGGCCGCTGGCCAGGCTCAGGCGAGCGTGAGTGTGGGCGGCGACGGGAGCCTCGGGAGTGGTGACCAGCAACCGGCCGGTCATACCGAGATGGACGATCCATTGGGCTGCTGGCGCGTTGGCATTGCCGTTCACAGGCGATCCGCTTGCAGGGCCCAGCTCGCAGACGATGTGCTTGCCTGTGCGGTGAACTTCTAGGATCGCACGGCTATCGAGGCCTTTGGCCTGGCGGGCTGGCGGCGTTTTGAAGGGCTCGCGGTGCCTGCCAAACCAGACTTCAATGATGCGATCGCCGCGCAATCGATCGTTCACTCCGCGGGCGATGGTCTCGACCTCAGGCAGCTCGGGCATCGGTTTATTCTACTGAAGGGTCTTCGAAATTGAATTGAGGGAGACTGCGCATTTGCTCGTAAGCGACTGCGAGCATAAGAAGAAATAGAAGCACCGCAGAAGCCTTGCGTAAAGGGGTCCTAAGAATGTGTTGAAAAACCTGGATGACCGGAATTGAACCGCCCTACGATTCGTTTGTGCGAAGGGGCCACCAGGAGTCCAGGCTTCCACAGTATACGGTTCTAGATGTTGATTTGAGACCATACCCAAACAAATTCGGGATTCAATTCGCATGGCATTCTTGCGGCAAAACGGCCGGATCAACTCTGGCACGGTCAATCTGACTACGCCGATTCAAATCGAATTCGAAAAGCCATGTCTGAGGTCGGTCAAAGACGGCAGTGATCCCACTCGCCTTAACAAAAAGTCTCTGTTTCGACTTATCGATCCGTACGTCTGCGGGATAGATGTAGTCCCCCGCATTCGCAGCAGTAACGATTGATCCATCTGACGCGTATTGCACATCGATCCGCCCACCGGGCATTTGAGCGCCTCTTATGCGTATGTTCTCACCAGATGATGCTTTGAGGGAGACGTCCCACATGCGTGTGGGAGGATTGGACTCCGAATCATCTGCCCGTGTGGGAATACACTCTGCGTTTTTGTACCCCGTGATTGTCGGACTGTTTCGGACGACGTGATTGCAGCTAGTCAACAATGTGAAACTAAGCAGTCCACATAGCGCGATCTCGACTCGCATACGGGCTCCCCGACAAATACTACGAAAATCCGTTCAAGGAAGTTGCCTGCTACCCGAATCCGTGCCGCCCTACTTCTTTTTGTGCTCGCCGCGAATGCGGCTGGCTTCGAAGCTCACGATCTTCCACGAGCCCTGCTTGTCCTTCACATAGACGCGGGTGTAGCGGAAGCCGCCGGAGATCGGGCCGTTGGGCGAGGCGCCTACGACATCCACCCTGGAGGTGACGAGCGCGGTTGTTCCGTAGAAGCGCACTCTGCGATCGGAGACTGTGATGACCGAAAAATGCGTTGTCGGATTGCGCAGATTGGCCAGTGCCTGCTCCTTGGATTGGAGCGTGCCGTTGGGCAGGATGGCCATGTAGTCGTCGGCCAGCAGTTTGTCCATGGCCGCCGTGTCTGCCTTCATCAGGGCGTCCCGCCACGCATCCTCCAACTGGAAGATCTCCTGGCGGCTCTCGTGCTTCTCGGCCCTGGGCATTCCGGCCGAAGGGGGTTGCTGCGCGGGAAGCGCCGGCGCGAGCGCAGCGATCAAGAGCAGGGCATTCGCCGTCCGGCGGCGGACGTGACTGCCGGGGCTCATCGATCCGGAACGCATGATTATAACGGATGGTAGCCCGGAATGAGGTCGCGGGTCAATCGATTTCAGCGAACTGCGGGTTACCGCTGCATCAATCGTCTGCAAATGGCGTCTCCGCCGGTGATCCTACCACTCCGGGAGGGCTTATCTTCCCATTTCAGAGGTTTGGACGAGGGCCGAGGCTCAAACGAGAGCGATGAGATTTTCGACAGCGCGCTCGCGCATCTTCTGATAGAGTCCGCCCACGGCATAGAGCTTGAAGTGCGCCGACTCGCGATGCGCTGCGAGGGCCCTGGCGTCCCGGTACTGTTCATAGATAAGCACGGTGTCGGGATCGTCCTCGAGAAAGTGAGGGATGTAGTGGACGCATCCCGGCTCCTGACGCGAGGCTGCAGCGAGGGCGCGCAGGGTTTCGGCGATTTCGACGCGATCTTCCGAGGCAAACTTAAGCCGTACACAGAAACTGATCATAAGAGCGGTATCCTCGTTGTGTTCCCGATGCCGGAGTCACGCCTAACGGCCATCGGCTCTCTGGCACAGGTAAAGTTTACGCGTGGATGCTCTCAAGGGCCGCGGCAAACTCCGGCAGAAGCATGGTCTGCTCCCGATCTGGTCCGGTCGACACCATTCCGATCTTCGCTCCGCTCTCGCGCTCCTGAAAACGCAGATACTCACGCGCCTCTAGAGGCAGCTTTTCGAACTCGGTAACGCCTTCGGTCGAGGAGCGCCAGCCTTTCATTTTGGTATAGACGGGCTTGATCGCTTCGAGGCCCTGCACATCGGCGGGAATCTCGTCTGTCACCTTGCCGGCGATCTCATAGCCCACGCAGATGGGTATTTCGTCCAATTCATCCAAAACGTCGAGCTTGGTGACGACCAGCCACTCGGCGCCATTGACCTGATTGGAGTAGCGCAGCAGAGGAATATCAAGCCAGCCGCAGCGGCGGGGCCGGCCGGTGACTGCACCATATTCGTTGCCGCGCGCCCGCAGGTGGTCGCCCACCGCATCGTGAATCTCGGTGGGGAACGGACCCTCGCCAACACGCGTGACATAAGCCTTGGTCACCGAGATCACCGTGCCGATGGCCGTCGGTCCAACGCCGGTGCCGGTGGAGGCTCCGCCCGCGGTGGCCGATGAAGAGGTGACGAACGGATAGGTCCCATGGTCGATGTCGAGCATCGTGCCTTGCGCTCCCTCGAACATCACGCTGCCACCCTCGCGCAGAACCTTGTTGAGCAGGCGGCCGGTGTCTGTTACGAAAGGCCGCACCTGCTCGGCGGCCGCGGCGTACTCGTCGTAGATCTGCGCCGGGTCGAGCGGGTCCGTGCCGAAGAGAGCGTGAACGATCGCGTTCTTCTCTTTGCAGGCCGCCTCGATGTGGGTCTTGAGCAGCTCAGGCCTGAGCAGATCGACGATGCGCAGGCCGCTGCGCGCCATCTTGTCTTCATAGGCGGGTCCGATGCCGCGGCTGGTGGTGCCGATCTTTTTGCGTCCGGGAGCGCTCTCGGCAGCCAGCTCGATCATGCGGTGATAGGGCAGAATGACCTGCGCGCGGTTGGAGACAAAGAGCTGATCGTCCACGCCGACACCCAGCGCGCGAAGCTTGGCTACTTCTTTCAGGAAGGCGATCGGGTCAAGCACCACGCCATTGCCGATGATGCCCCGGCAGCTGGGCCTCAGTACGCCACAAGGGATGAGTTGCAGCACGAATCTCTGGCTGCCAATGATGACCGTGTGCCCGGCGTTGTGTCCGCCGGCATAGCGAGCAACGGCGTTGAAGCGCTCGCTGAGCACGTCCACGATCTTCCCCTTGCCCTCGTCGCCCCATTGGGCGCCCAGCACCACCGCCGTCTTTGCTCGCATGTCGGTCCGTTCCTTGAAATCTGTGTGTTGTGCCTGATTTTGGAGATTGACAGTTCAGCCTCGGCAGTCCTTTCCTCAACACTTCAAAAGGAATCCTGGGCTGAAGAAGGAGGCGCCGGCCCACGCGGGGAGCACCATCATCAATGATAAACCCTGGCCGCATGAAGTTCATTCCCTGGAATAAAAGGGCCGTGATAAGATTTCCGGCCTCTTGGCCGCAACTAACCCTAAGATGCCGGGTCTAAGAAAGACAGCCGCTTTTGAGCCGGAGGCTGGAATACCGTGCTCCCGACGGCCGGAAGTCCATGGTCTCGCTACCGATCTTGCTCTAGGGGCGACCCGATGGGTACGACTGAGAGGGAAGATGAGACACCCAATCTCTCTGGCCCAAGCCCGCCTCTCCGGCATGCTCTTTGCAGGGGTGGTCACAGGAAAGCTCTCACAAGCGATTCAATTCTTGCTTGCACCGGTTATGGCGGTGTTTTTGCTTCTGGTTGCGCTCTCTGGGCAGCCGGCGGCAGGCCAAGTAGATCCGAGATACGCTGAGGGTTATTCTGCGGCCGATGAAAACCAGCCTCAAGCTCCTGTTCAGCGGCTTGGCGCGGCGCGGCTCCAGCAGCTGGTGGCTCCAATCGCGCTTTATCCGGACACGCTCGTTGCGCAGGTGCTGGCTGCTGCTACCTATCCCGCCCAGGTGGTCGGCGCCGACCATTGGGTTGCATCCCAGGGATATGCCTCTCCCGAGCAGATTGCCGCTGGGGCGGATACGCAGACCTGGGATCCAAGCGTGAAGGCGCTGACAGCGTTTCCGCGGGTGCTGGCTCTGATGGACCGCGATTTGCAATGGACCACCGATCTGGGCAACGCCTACTATAACCAGCCTCAGGATGTGCTTGAGACCGTACAGGCTTTGCGGCAGCGGGCGCAGGCGGCCGGAACCCTGCAAGATTCCCCGCAGGAAGCGGTTAGCTACAACCAGGGATATATCCAGTTGGCTCCGGTCAACTCTCAGGTCGTCTATGTGCCGGCCTACAACCCATGGGAGGTCTACGGAGAGCCGGTCACACCTTATCAGGGCTTTTCGCTGCTCGATACTCTTGGATCGATCGCCGGCTCATCGCCCGTGAGATTCGGCATGGGGATCGCAATGTCGGCCTTTAGCCGCACCCCTTTTGGATGGGCTGGCTGGGCTCTCGACTGGCTCACTCAATCCGTGCTCTTCCATCAATCGAACTACACCTCGAACAGCACATCTGTTGCACACTGGGGTCTTCCGTCGAATGGCCAGGGATATTGGCCAGCATTGCCTCGGCGGCCGGCGCCTTTGGATCAGAGCCGCCTGAACCCATCTCGGGAGGGCTTTGGCCGCCCGGCCACTGAATATAGCCGACGGGTGTTCGCCCGCCAGTCTGATCGCAATCCGGAGAACTATAACGAGCGCAGATCGTATGAGAACACCGAGCGCCCCAATCGCGGCGATTCCGACCAAGGGTTCCAGGGCTACAACCATTTCCAGGCTCCCGTTAACATGACCGCCAGGCAGCAAGCCGAAACACGTTCCGGTTACGGCTCCGGTTTCTTTGGCGGGTCCGCTCAGAACTATCCAAGCCGTCCTGCTCCTGTTTATCGCAGTCCAATGCAGAACTGGCGCGGGCCGGAGTCCGAATCCCAGCGCGGCACATTTGCTCAGCGCTCGTATCAAGATTCGGGTCAGCGCTCGGGCGAGCGTTGGGGCGAGCGGTCTCATCAGGCCTCAGCAGGCCGCGGCTTTGCGGAACCCTTGGTCAAGCCGGCGCACTCGGGCGGCTTTCATCTCTTCGGCAGCGGCCACAGTGCGGAGAAGTTCAATTCCAGCGGCGACGGACGCATGCCCAAGAGCCATGGCAGCGGCAAGAGCTTCAGCAAGGGGCATTCTGGTGGGGGTGGTCATTCCAGCGGCCACCACAGCGGCGGACATCACCACTAAGAACCGGGGAAAGGTCTGAGGCTGACGCCAGGATCGAGCCCGGCGTTGAGATCCGCCTCTTCTGAAGCACCGTGAAGACACCAAAGTTTTAATCCTTCTCACTCCACACAAAATTATTGTCTGTGCATCGCCGATATGAGAGATGTGCGCCTCCCAAGCTTGTGGGGCTTTGAGACCCTGCATGGATTGCGCATGCAAATCGGCTTAGAGAAGGGTTATTGTGATGAGCCAAATCAGATTCCTATTGATGATGGCAGGCCTTTGCCTGCTCTCTGCCTGCAACGGCGCCAGCGATCACACTCCAGGCCTTACCAACCCCGGCCAGCCACCTGCCACCAACACAATCTCGGGCACCGTGCAATTCAAAGGCGCGCCGTTGGCGGGAACGACGGTGACGCTCTGGCTGACGAACACGAATACGATCGTGCAGACCACGACCAGCGATGCCAATGGCCAGTACAGCTTCTCTGGCCTCTCGACATCGGGCAATGCCACCGCGGTCTATCAGCTCTGGGCCAGCAAGACGGGATATGGCTTCTATCCCACGGTGGGCAGCGGCGCCGAGGTGATCCGCTGGGATCACACAGGCAATCTACAGGGCAATGGAGTGACCGACGTCGGAATCTACTTCACCGTGATCCAGTTTGACTCCCTGCCCAACAGCTCCCTCAGCGGCGCCAACTTCAGCGCATACGACGGCAGCAATCCACCGCTCAGCCTTCCGGCAACCGGCCAACAAACCAGCTATGCGAGCGGCGATGATGCCTCTCTGAAAAAGGGCGTCGCCTGGCCCGCGAACCGCTTCACAGTTCAGAACGGAACGGTCACCGACAGCCTCACCGGCCTCGTCTGGCTCCAAAACGCCGGCTGCTTCGCTCCGGCTGTCTTTGCGACGGCATTAACCGAAGTCAACCAGTTGGCCAACGGCTCTTGCGGGCTGACCGATGGCTCAAAAGCAGGCGATTGGCGCATGCCGAACATCAACGAGCTGGAGAGTCTGGTCGATGTATCGGCGGCCAATCCTGCCCTTTCCGCAGGCAATCCCTTCACGAACGTCTCGGAGGGGAATTATTGGTCCTCGACAAGCTATTTTGGCGGCCAAAACGGATCTCCGAACGACTGGGTCATCCGCATGAGCGACGGCAGTTACGTCAATGACTCCGTAGCCAACGCCAAGACAACCGCGAATAACTCAGTGTGGGCAGTGAAAGGCACCGGCCCTGGAACCATCAAGCTGGAATCGACGGGCCAGTACGTCACCTACGCCACCGGCGATGACGGTTCCGTCCAATCTGGCGTGCCGTTGACCTTTGAACGCTTCGTCGACAATGCCGATGGCACCGTCACCGATACCGTCACCGGACTCGTCTGGCTCGCGCAGGCCAATTGCATTCAGGGCACGTGGGCCTCCGCTCTCAACACCGTGAACAATCTGGCCAGCGGGCAGTGCGGACTCACCGATGGCTCCAAGCCCGGAAGCTGGCGAATGCCCAATCGCAAGGAGATGGAGAGCCTCTCCGACCGCATGGTCAACAACTTCGCCGACTACGTCGACCAGCTCTACCTCAACCCAGACGGCACGGTCTTCAGAGAACCGATCTTTTCCGGCTTCACCGGCTACCAGTTTTACTGGACCTCCACGACCGACGCAGCCAACACCAGCCTCGCGTGGACGCTCTTCAGCTGCGACTATGGCGTCTACAGCGCACCGAAGTCCAACACCAGCTACACACTGGCGGTGAGATGAAGTGCTAGCCTGTGCTTAATGACAGGCGACCTGACCACGGAACGTCTGCTGCTGCGCCGATGGCGCGAAGCCGACCGGCTGCCATTTCAAAGGATCAACGCCGACCCGCGCGTGATGGAGTTCCTGCCAGGCCTGCTTGCGCCAGACGAGTCGGATAAGCTGCTCGATCGCGCCGACGCTCACTTCGAGCGGCATGGTTTCGGTCCTTTTGCAGCCGAGTTTCGCGAAGACGGAGCCTTTCTGGGCTACATCGGCCTTTATGTCCCGGCCTTTGAAGCTCACTTCACCCCAGCTGTTGAAATCGGCTGGCGGCTCGACGCGAATTATTGGGGCTGCGGGCTGGCCACCGAAGGCGCACACGCGGTTGTTCGCCACGCCTTCACGGATCTAGGGCTAGATCGGCTTGTCTCGTTTACCGTGCCTGATAATCTGCGATCACGCCGTGTGATGGAAAAGCTCGGCATGACCCACGATCCACGCGACGATTTCGACCATCCGCGTCTGCCGGAGGGCCATCCACTGCGGCGGCACGTGCTCTATCGGTTGAACCGCCAGCAATAAGCGACTCCTAAGCGGCTGTCGGTTCGGCCTGCTTGCGTGCAAAGATCTCGCCGGAGAGCAACAGCAGAATTCCGGCCACCCATAGGAAATGACCGACCAGCGGAACCAGCGGGTAAAGCGCAAAGAAGACCCACGTCCCGATAAGGAAGAGCATGATGATCGCCGCCACAACGCGGCGCGGCCAGCGAAAGACAGGAAAGAGCAGAAAGATCAGATAGAGCACCAGCAGCGGATTGATCCAGCCGCTGAAGACCGCCAGAAAGTCCTTCGAGTTCCACATCTCGCGGTTCAATGTGTTGACGAGCGTGACCCATGCGCAGCGGGAGCCTCGCAGCATCATCGGCGCGTCGTTGCCGGGCGATGCCATCTCGCGGACCGCCGGCAGAAAAAATGCCCCGACATAGATACAAAGCCCCACGATCCGGGCGATCAAAACCGAACGAGTTGCCATTGCGCTCCTCGTGCTCTGCGACATCTAACTCTCCTGCGAATCAATCAAATACGAATTAGTCCATCATAATTCATCGGGACCCGGCGACCCTCTGCAAACCACCACTGCATCTGCGATGCGCACCGCCTCGACGGCGGGACGCACCGCATGGACACGCACGATCGAAGCCCCTCCCAAGATAGACGCCATTATCGCGGCTACGCTCGCCGTCTCACGTGCTTCGACGGGTGCATCGGTTCCGCCATAGAGCGGCGCCAGCGCCCAGCCAAGGAAGGATTTGCGGCTAAGGCCGGTGAGGAGCGGCCTGCCGAGCTCCAACAATTCGAGCTGATGCGAAAGAAGGAAGAAGTTCTCTTCGAAGCGCTTGCCAAAGCCATAGCCGGGATCGAGCACGACGCGATCGACCGAAATTCCCGCGGCAAGAGCGAGCTTGAGAGACTCTGACAGGCCCTCGCGCACCAACTGCACCAGTTCAGCGGCCCCCACCCGCGTCAGCTCGCGCCACTCGTCGGGCCTCCCCCGCGTGTGCATCAGAACAACGCCACAGCGCGCCCCGGCGCAGACGGATGCGATCTCAGCATCCCACATGAGGCCGCTCACATCGTTGACAATCTCCGCGCCCGCCCTCAATGCCGCTCGCGCCGTCGCCGCCTTGTAGGTATCCACCGAGAGCAGTGCGTCGGGCCGCAGCTTCAGGATTCCCTCTAGCACAGGCAGCAACCGCGCCTGCTCTTCATCGGCAGAGACGGTTGCCTGCGATCCAGGCCGGGTGCTTTCGGCGCCCAGGTCCAGCAGGTCCGCGCCTTCGTCGAGCAACGCCAGCCCGTGCGCCACAGCGGTTTCAGGATCGAGAAAGGCGCCGCCATCGCTGAAGGAGTCCGGCGTAATGTTGACCACGCCCATCACCAGCGTGCGACGGCCCAGCTCGAGTGTGCGGGTTCGCAGTTGCCATTCGGTTATCGGTCGCCCTGTTTGGAAAAGAGAACTCACCTCTCGATGGTACCCCGCGAGGTGGATTTCTCCTGCTAAACTCGCTGCATGAAGCACTTCCGCCGGTTCTCAGCGATCCTGTTGACGCTGGTTTCAGCTTCCCCCGTCATGGTTTCGGCCCAGGCTCTGGCGCAACACCCGGCTGTGGCTCACACGGCAGCGGCACGAGGCCCGCTTGCCGAGCGTATCCAGGCGATTCTCGCCGAACCGGCGCTGAGCCATGCGCAATTTGGCATCAGCGTGGCCACGCTCGACGGCCACCCGATCTATGGACTCAACGAGGGCCGTCTCTTCGTCCCAGCCTCGAATGCAAAGATGGTAACCACCGCCGCAGCCTACGCGCTGTTGCCCGTCGAAACTCTCACCTGGACCACCAACATCGTCGCCAGCGGCGAGATCGACAGCGGTGGCGTGCTGCATGGCGACCTGATTCTGCTCGGCGCGGGGGACCCCACCCTCAGCACCCGTCGCTATCCTTATCGGCCGCCCGAGACCCCAAAGGCTTCCCCAGTTGCGAGCCCTGCAGCCCCGACCGGCCCGATCGAGCAGCCACCCGCGCAGCCCAAGGCGACTGACGTGCTCAATCTCCTCGCCCAGCAAGTCGAGGAATCCGGCGTTCGCACCGTGGAGGGCAGCGTGGTGGGAGACGACAGCTTCTTCCTCGACGAGCCCTACGCCACCTCATGGGCCTGGAATGATCTCATCTGGAGCTATGGCGCGCCGGTCTCCGCGCTCACCTTCAACGAGAACACGGTGGAACTGAACGTGATCCCGGAGGCCGGGCCCGCCACAGAACCGGCAGCCGGCGGAGACGCGGCGACCGCTGCACAGGCCCCTCCGGCAAATGCCGAGTGGATTCCAGAGGTCGACTACTACACACTCGATAATTCGATGACCGCCGCGCCCAAGGGTGAAGTCGCTCATCCGGGACTCGATCGCCAGCCCGGCAACCGCATGGTGCGCACGTGGGGTACAGTGGCGCCCGAGGGCTTCCACGTCAGCCTGGCCGTTGAAGACCCGGCCGAGTTTACCGCCGCGGCCTTCAAAGATGCGCTGCGCATCCGTGGTGTCACCGTCAACGGCGGCTACTCGTCGCGTCACAAACTCTCGACTGGAACCGCCGATTACTCCGATGAGCGCGCCGTGCCGCTTAGGCTCGCTCCCTCCGATCTCGCAACGGTTGCCGCGCCGCTAGAGAACCGCAAGGTACTGGCGACGCATGTCTCGGTACCAGTGGCCCAGGACATTGCTGTCATCAACAAGACCAGCCAGAATCTGCACGCCGAACTGCTGCTGCGGCTGCTCGGAAAGGTGCATGGCGAGGACGGCAGCTTTGCCGAGGGCGCGCGCGTGGTGCGGCAGTTTATGGTCAACGCCGGCGTCGAAGATGCCGACTTCTTCTTCTACGACGGCTCGGGGATGAGCAACGACGATCGCATCGCCCCGCGCGCCTTCACTCAACTGCTGGCCTATGCCTCGCGCCAGCCCTGGGGCCCGGCCTGGCGCGAGAGCCTGCCTGTCGCCGGAGTGGACGGCACGCTGATCAACCGCTTCAGGAGTTCTCCGCTGAAGGGCCGGATGTGGGCCAAGACCGGCACGCACAACGAGGCGAATACGCTTTGCGGTTATCTGACCACGGCGAGCGGCAAGACTCTGGCGTTTTCGATTCTTGTCAACGGCCATCGCCCCGGCAGCGAAGCCGAACTAAAAGCCATCGACCGCATCGCCGAGGCCATCGCGGCGGCGGAATAGCAGCTAGTGGTGTAGTTTCCGAACTGCCGATCCGACCGGAACACGGTGTAGTAGACTGTTCGCTGAATTCACTTCCTGTGGTCAAAGTGTTTAGAAAGTGGCTGGCATGAAAGTCCGCTGCAGCACGACTTCGATTTCTGCTCTGGTTCTCTCCCTATGTCTAGTAACGGCGATTCCGGCGGCCCTGAGCAACGCCTCAACCTGGAATGAGTCCACCATTAAATTGCCCTATGGGGCGATTTGGAATTTCCTGGCGCCTTTGGGCTTTGCTTACTTCGGGATCGTGGCGATCGGCTTGATTGTCCTCTGGACCGGATATAGAAAAAAGGAGCGCTGGGCCTGGTTCGTCATGCTCATCGCACTTTTGTTTTTTTACCTCCCCTCCTACGCGCTGCCCGTGCTCCTGCAAATACGGCGCTTCGGGTGGCCTTATTTGCTGTATTTGCTCGGGGCTTTCCGGATAGGAGGATGGTGGTATTGCTGGATTGCGTCCTTTCATCCTGGTTCCGCAGTTGGTATGGCAAACTGGCCTATTGCAACCACGATTCGACCTCTTGAGTTTCTCGTGATGTTGAGCGCACTGCTCCTTCCGGCGAAGGCGTTTTTCTGGAGGCCCGCTCCTGGCCAGCTCGGAATGCGAACGAAAATCGCGACGTTATTGGGGAAACGAACCTGGGTCTGGGTGCTTGCGCTGCTTCTAGTCATCGTAATAGCTACCGCCTTCATGGTGAGAAATCGCTTAGCTTCATATCAAAACAGTGTTGCTGAGAATTGGCAGTCGAATGTAATGCCCTGGTTCTCGCGATACCCCATGGTGCAAGTCGACTTGGCCAAGGCAGAGAATGCCGTCGCCATGCCGGAGGCCGGCAACGATGATGCCACTGTCGTCGCTGTTACGCGCAACAGCATGGTATTTTTGGGAGCGAACAAAATCGATCCCGCCGAACTCGGCAGTTACATCCGCGACAAGCTAGCCAATAAGACTGACAAGGCGATTTATCTCCGCGCGGATGCTCGCGCGCAGTATCGAGTCGTAGAGAACGCCATCGACAATCTGCGCAGCACGGGTACGAAGGAAGTAGGATTGCTGACCAAGAGGAAGGAAGACGTCCAGCCGGAAGACTATCTTTGGATTGGCAATCCCCTGATTAGATCGGTGGGGCTGGAAGTATTAATCCCTACTCTACCTGAGACACCCACAAGAGTATCGAGTCTCCAAGACAGCGACAGCGCCAGCATTGTTCATGTTATCTATCGTCCGAACGAAGCCGCGGCCTACAAGATCGACGGGGGCGATGTTGCTCACGACGAGTTGCGGTCCAAGTTGACTGAGATCTATGCCCACCGCGCTGAGCGCGTGATGTTTGTTCAGGGCGACGACAATCTGCGCTTTTCCGACATCGCCGATGTCATCGATATCGGGATCGCCTCCAACGCCGATCACATCGAGCTAATGACGCAAGTTGTAACGGCCGGCAATTAGGGCCCAATCAAGTACGAGGCCAGTTCGCCAAACGTTAGGATAAAGCCAAATCCACCCGTGAAGAATCCGCGTGAGCGCGACCCTATCGTCTGCAATCATGGACTCCTGCTGTATTGCCGGCTAACCGGAAACTACACCGCCGCCAGCCCGGCCTCGCAATCGACCTAGTATCATCAGAGCCAGATGCGCACTCGTTCCCTCTGCTCCCAATTGGCCACTTCGCTCGTCTTTCTCACGCCCGCACTGGCCCTCGCCATGTTAATTGGCGCTGCGCTCTCCGGCTGCCGCTCGCTGCCGCCGTCGAAGCCCGAGGCTCTCTGGACCATCGAGGAGGCCCGCGGCGCGCAGGTCTATCATCAGGCCTGCGCCAAGTGCCACTATCCAACCACGACCAAAGGGATGAAAGGGCCCGGCCTGCAGGCCATCACCAAGGTCAAGGCCATGCCCTCAGGCGCTCCGCCAACGGACGAGCGCCTCGCCTACACCATCATCCACGGCCGTGGAATGATGCCCGCCACGCAACTGACCGAAGACCAGCTCAGCGACCTGCTAGCCTATCTGCACACACTATGAACGACCCCGAGAACGACGAATCCCAGACCGGCGAATCCGTAACCGGCGAGCCCAGCCAAGAGAGCGGCGCGGAGCCAGCCGCAAAATTCGAGCGGAGCACCATCAAAACCCTGCTGCAAATGCCCGGCCTGGTCGCCGTCGCTCTTTACATGATCGTCCTGGCGGGCATTGACATTGTGAGCGTAGCCGGCCACCAGATTCGAACCATATTCCTGATCCTTGCGGTGCTCTGGATCGCGGCCGGCCTGGGACTGCTGATGCTGCAGCGCTGGGCCTGGGCCATGACGGCGGCCACCCTCGCTCTGTTGGTTGCCCTCCTCTTCTGGAGATTCGCCGCCAACCACCAGTTTCCCTTCGCAGTGCAGGGCCTCATGAGCCTGATCGTCTTCTTCTACCTCGTCCGCACCTCGGTGCGCGCGAAGCTGCACTAACGGCCCTACCAGAGGACCTTGCAGACATTTGCTGCACGAAACTTGCTGTCGATCGTGACGAGGGTGCTTCCCTCCACGCGGGCCGTCGCTGCAATTAGCCGGTCTACAGGATCGCCGTGAAACGGCTCGGGAAGCGTCGCTGCCTCCAAAGCGATCATTGCCGTAACCGGGTGCAAAATGAAGCAACCCTGCAGTCGTTCCAGCAACGCCGCACCGGTGAGATAAAGCCGGATGCGGCCCCGCATGCTCAAGTAAAAGATTTCGTAGATCGTGGCCACCGAAACATCGGGAAGCGATCCGTCCGCACCCTCCAGCGCAATCGCTTCGGCCGCCGCCTTTGAAACTCGCTCTGGCGACGTCATCAACCAGATCACAACGTGCGTGTCGAGAAGTATCATTCCGGCGGAAACGGAGACCGGTCATCCTTTAAATGGTCCCACTCCTCCACGGGAAAGGCCGGTTCAATCGGATCTGCGGCATCGCCGGGAACGGAGATCGCGCCTCGCAAAGAGTTGAAGATGAAATCGACATTTATCTTATGCACCGGCGCCTCCCCCGGTTCTATCAACCAGGCCAGTGGCTTGCCGCGCTTTGTTATCAGCACGGGCTGCCCAGTGGAATTCACCTCGGCCATCACCGCCAGGCACTTGGCCTTGAACTCTCCAGCCGCCATCGTCCGCATGGCCGATTACCTCAGGTCTAATATACATAGGACCATAGTCATTTGACCATGGTCATTTCATAAACCAACTGAAGGTTTTCCGCACAGAGACATCACCGGGAGATTGAGCCCTTGTCCCGGAGGATCAGGAACGGCCGCTCGACGCAGAGATAGAGCGCCGCCGCAACGGTCAGGCAACAGACCACATAGACACCAAGCCACGACAGAAAATCCGCCCGAGCGATGCCGGGAAAACAACGGTCCACGAGATGGATCAGCTCCTTGTGCGTGAGGTAAAGGCTGTAGGCGAGAGTGGCAATCAGCTTTGCTCCGGGAATCCTGATTCTGCTCAAAAGCCCGTTAGTGCTGAGTGCGGACGCTACAAGAAGGCCGAGGCCGAGCGATAGCGCGGGGAAGCCAATCACGGTACCGAAGGCGGAGGCTCCCGTAACCGAAGACCAGTGGTCGCGGAAGAGCCAGGCTGAAAGACCAACCAGGCAAAGGCCCAGAGAGAAGAGCGTATGTCCCCTCCTGGCCAGTGTGCTCCACCAAATCGGGCGAAAGGTTTTCACCAGAGCAATCGTGACGCCTGCAAGCAATCCATCGAGACGACTGTAAGTGGGGTAGTAGATTCGCTCCATGTAAACGAGTCCCCAACTTTGACCGGCACTGGCCAATGGACGGAGCGTATGAAAGAGGATGAAGGCTCGAACGCAAATTCCAAACAACACGAGACCGCCCAGCACGGCCACGGTCTTTCGGAGCGATGGCCTGCGCATCGCAAAAAGGACGACGAGCGGCAATAACAGATAAAAGTGCTCCTCGATGCAAAGAGACCAGACATGCGAGAAGGCTTGGTTGACTCCATAATCGACGAAGAGATTCTGAGTAAAAGTGAGAAATTGCCAGAGCGGAGGGAGGTTGGGTCTTTCGCGCCAGACAGGGAGGACATAGTAAATTGCCAGCACCGTGAGATAGGCTGGCAGAACGCGGTAAAACCTGTTTCGATAGAAACCAGGCAAGCTCGGGCGCTCGTTGCTCCGATAAGGCCGCAATAGTTGTGAACCAATCAGATAGCCGCTGAGAACAAAGAAGAGATCGACTCCCATCCAACCCATTCGCGCCGCAAACTCCAGCATCGATGGCATGCTTCCAACATCATGAAAGGTATAGACGTGATACACCATGACGGAGAGAATCGCCAGGCTGCGCAGTGTGTCCAGACCGTGAGAGCGCGGGGCAGATACGGTCAAGAGAATCTAATCCTCGATAATTCGAACTATCTTAGCGCATTCAGGACGAATCAGTGACTTTCGCCCATCGACCGATCGGCTCTTCCCGTTACAATGAATCCGTGATGGAACTGGTGCAGATCTCGCCCGCGGTCAAGGCTCCGGCGCCCAAGCCGGAGTGGCTGAAGGCGCGCGCGCCGGTGGGTGAAAACTACCACTCGCTCAAGCAACTGGCCCGCTCGCTGCAACTGCACACCGTCTGCGAAAGCGCCCACTGCCCCAACATCGGCGAGTGCTGGCACCACAAGACTGCCACCTTCATGATGCTCGGCAACCTGTGCACGCGCCGCTGCGGCTTCTGCGCCGTGCCCAAGGGCCGCCCCGAGTCCATCGATTTCGACGAGCCCCGCAGGGTCGCTCAGGCCGTCGCCGCCCTCGGCCTCGAATACGCAGTGGTCACCAGCGTCGACCGCGATGACGACCTGCTCGGCGGCGCGCGCGCCTTCGCAATGGTCATCGAGGAGATTCGCCGCCAGGCCCCCGGCTGCCGCACTGAGGTTCTCATCCCCGACTTCCAGTGCAACCGCGAGGCGATCCGCACAGTCGTCGAGGTGCGGCCCGATGTGCTTAATCACAACACAGAGTCGGTCCCCCGCCTCTACCGCGTCGTTCGCTCAGGTGCGCGCTATGAGCGCTCTCTTGAATTGCTGCGCTATGCAAAAGAGCTGCGACCTGAGGGAGTGACCAAGTCAGGCGTGATGGTCGGCCTGGGCGAAGAGACGGCCGAACTGCTCTCGGTCTTCCGCGATCTGGCTACTGTCCACTGCGACATTCTGACGATTGGGCAGTATCTGCGCCCCTCGCGCGACCACTTGCCCATGGCCCGTCTCTACACACCGCGCGAGTTTACCGAGCTCAAGACCGAGGCGTTGAAGATGGGCTTTCGTCACGTCGAGTCGGGGCCACTGGTCCGCTCCAGTTATCATGCGCACGAGCAGGCGGCCTCAATGGGGCTGGCTGCGGTGTAGTCAAAAGGCCGCGCGCTTCTTCGCGTCTTTCATCCCCAGAAACGAATCTCCGATCGAGAGGGTTACCCGCAATGCCCACACTCCGAAACCATGAGATCCGCGGCGGCCTGATTGAGCGGCTGCAACACCTGACTCCCGCGACGAAGCCCCAATGGGGAAAGCTGGACGCTCCACGCTTGCTCTGTCATCTGGCCGACACGCTCGACATGTCCCTCGGCGATCTCCCGACCCAGTCCTTGAACAAGAAGGCCCTTCAGCGCTTCCCCCTGAAGCACCTCGTTCTTTATGTCTTTCCCTTCCCCAAAAGTGTCGCCACGCCTCCCGAACTGCTCTCAAGCGCACCGGTCAACTTCGAGGCCGACCGGCAGCGCGTCGTGAAGCGGATTGAACGGCTCGCCACTGCGCCCGATACAAAGGGTCCCGAACATCCTGCCTTTGGGCCGCTCACAAACAACGAATGGAATGTCTTGCAGTGGAAGCACATCAGCCACCACCTCAAGCAGTTCGGCTTGTAAATCTCTTGCAGCTCGGCACAATCGCCCTCCCCGCCACCGCGATCCTCTAATATATTGTTTTGGATGGAAAGAGGGAGAACGATGGCACCTTCATTTATGGCCGGTATTCCGGCACTCAAGGAACTCGGCACTGACCTGCGGCACCGTATGGACCAGGCAGTCGCTACCTTTCAAGCCAACTTGGCTTCCACACGCACCGGCCGGGCCAGCGTCCACATGCTCGACCAGGTCAAGGTGGACTACTATGGCACCCCAACCCCCATCAACCAGGTCGGGCAAGTTTCATCGCCGGAGCCCCAGCTGATTGTGATTGCGCCCTGGGATCCCAACCTCCTCAAAGAGATCGACAAGGCCGTCCGGGCCGCCGATCTCGGCTTCAATCCCATCTCCGACGGCAAAGTGCTGCGTGTTCCCGTTCCTCCCATGACCGAGGAGCGCCGCCGAGAGGTCTGCAAGCACCTGAACAAGGTCCTCGAGGAGCACAGGACGGCGGTTCGCAACGTGCGGCGCGACGGCAACGAAGCCCTCAAGAAGCTCGCCAAAGAAAAGAAGGTCAGCGAAGACGAGGAGAAGCGCGCGCTCGAAGAGGTCCAGAAGATGACCGACGAAGAGATCCGCCGCATGGAAGAGCTCTCGCATAAAAAAGAAGCCGAGGTCATGCAGGTGTGAACCGACGGCCAACGAGGCGCCGACAAAAGCATCAACAAAACGGATGGCGTTGAAACCGGCGCCATCCGTTTCCTTTTGAAGAACGGTCAATGCTATTGCCGATTCCAGGCGGAGAGAAAATCCTTCATTTCTTTGGTGCTGTATCCGTGGGCTGCGTTTTCAAGCGGAGAGGTATCCTTTGTCCCCAGCACCTTGCCGTCCGCATCGAGCACGAAGAAGTAAGGGTAGCCAGGGATCTTGGGAAAGCGGCTGAGGAATGCCACGTTTTCGTTGCGCGGTCCCATATAGACCTTCAGCACTACAAAGTTGGCATCGCGCTGTTGGCGCAGCTCCGGATGGTCGGCGTAAAACGTGTCGAGTGTCTTGCACCAAAAGCACCAGTCCCCACCCACCTCCATGAGGATGCGCTTGTGGTCTTTGGCAGCAGCAGCCTGGGCCGTGGCCAGATCCTTTTCGGGATCGCGTTTTGGGTCGTAGGCGCTAGAGAAATCCTCCGGCGCGGTTACCACAGGCGCGGGCTTGGGACGCTCGTAGGAGGGCACGAAGGGTTTTCCGTCTAAGGGATAGATGATCGTCCAGGAGACCTCCACCGGCTGCCCGTCAACCAGATAAGGCTTGAACTTCCACTTGTTGATGGCATCGGAGAGCGCCTCATAGAGTTCATGGTTGGTTTGCAAGGGCCAGGGCTCCGCTTTGACACTTCCATCTTTGTGGATACGGACTGGTACCGGCCGTGCCCCGCGATAGGGGAGATTGTCTGGCGCGAACGGGATTGACGCGCCGACCTCATAGACGGACTCTGGCTTGGGAAAGCCCGGCTCGATCTCATAGGGCTCTGGCATGGCAGTCTTGTCCGGCTTGATGAAGCCGGCATTCGCCTCGGCCCACGGCTCCAGCAGCGTAACCGTCAACGCAGCGACCAAGTTGCCATCTTCGTTGATCTTGATCTCGCGGGCGACCGATCTCTTCTGGAAGGGCTGAATGTTGCCAAATTGCACGGTCGTTTTCGTAGCGTTCGTCAGCCGCAAATGCATTTCGCCATCGAAACACATGGTGGGAAAAACAAAGTCGGGATAGCCCTCCGGAGCATGGCCCGCAGGATCGATAACCGAGAGGCAGGCCAGGTTGACGCCCTCGATCGTATCGCGCTCGATCTTCATCTCGTAATCGGAATGGATGTTAGTCGCCTGGTAGAGAGGATCGATCACCGGCCGGGCGATGCGCAGGTTGAGCAGCGAATGACTGAAGACGGGCTGGGTGAGCAGGAACTTAAAGAAGGAGTCTGCGATAGGACCGGCAATCACCTCGCTGGCTGACTTGGTCACGTAGTGCTCGGTCTTCGAGAGACTCCACTCGGTTCCGTTCAGCCTGTCAGAGGGGCTGGTGTAGGTGCGCCGCCATTGATAGGGACTTAGATACCACTCTTCCATCGTGCCGCCTACCGACTTTGGGGCGCCAGGCAAAAGAATTTGAAAGTCGACCTTCATGTGCCAGGGCTGCAGACCGTCGCCGGCCAGAGCATTCTCTTTCAGGCCGGCTTGCATCACGTGGTGTGCCAGAGCGTTGATCTTGGCGGAGACCGGCGGCTGATGTTCGTCGACCCTGGGGGGTGGAGCGTCCTCTGCGAGAGCGGCAACAGCAGCCGCGGCTGCCACCAGGAGAGATATGTGAAGGAGCTTCTTAAAGGAACACAGCGATCTCAGGCTCAGAGTTGAGAGCATGATGAGTAGCCTCGGAGAGATTTGGACCATGTTACACGATCCCGGTCTCCAAAGACCACGTGACTATTTGTTTGTGGTGGAGTTATGGAAGACGGCAAACATTCAACTGCGCAAGGAACCGAAGAATCCACACATGCTCATACGAAAAATCGACGCTGGGTACCGCGTCCAAAATGCGCCTCTGGCGTTTTGGATGAGAAACCACGAACCTCTCCCGCGTCTTTTGTAGATCGCATTCCTGGGTCCGGGCCCAAAAAACCAACACCTTTTCGAGCAACTTCGGTGATCTCGGGACAATCGATGAGCTGTCTATTTGCCCTTTCCGGCTTCGTCTTCGTTCTCGCCGGCGACTGAGATGCGCAGCGAGCGCAGAAAGCTCAAGTCGTTCTGCGTAAAGGGCTCGTCGGCGTTCTGGCCGGCGGCGACTTCGACCTCTTCGTCGGCCTTGGTCACATCGTTGAGGCCGATGGTGGCCTCGAGCATCAGCAGCACGTCAAAGCCATGCTGCCGGATGTCTTGCACCACGCCAGCGATCTGCTCGCTCTCGATGACCGACTCATGAATGGCCTCGCCCAGTTGCTGAATGAGTTCGCGCAGTCGGGATGTCACTGGTACCTCCTAGGCTGCGGCCAGCGCGGGAACCGGGCGCGGGGGGCGGCGTGGGATTTCTTTACCTTACTTCTATCGGCATTCTGGAGCAACTGCGATCAGCGAAGAAACCGGAAAAGTTACGGTTTCGGAACCGCCGCTGCTACCATCATAACGAAATGAGAGCCGAGAAGATTGGCCGGGCACTGGGAATCGGGCTTCGGGTGGCCGGGAAGATGGCCGGCCAGCGGATCGCGGCCAGCATCCAGGCAGCCGAAACGCACACCAACGCGCCGTCCCCCCCTCCTGAGAGCTTTGACGAAGCCCGAGCCGCCAGGAGAGCAGACGCGCGCGCGGCCGGCCAGTCAGCAGGACGAGCGGCGGGAGGTGTTGCCCGCGGCGTCGGAGGCTTTCTGCGGCCATTTCGACGGGTCGGCGGCATACTCTGGCTGGAGGTAACGGGCGGATTCTTCCTGCTCTTTGTGCTGGTCTTTGCGAGGGCCATGTGGCTTAACAGGACAAGTTACGCCTCCGGCCCCGGTCACACACGGTTTCTTGGCTACACAGTGCTTGCCGCAGTCTTTCTCTACCTGGGCGTCAGTTCCTTTTGGCGAGCGCGGAGGCGGTAAGTTGGCGCTGAACTATCTGGTTTGACCCTGCCACCGGTCTATTTCTATCGTGAAAAGAGCACGGCCCCTCCGCCGCAGCCGAAAGGAAGCCCCCATGGAGTTCCCCACCGAGAGTAATTCCGAGTTGCCCACCCCCGCTCCCCTAAGGAAGACAGCTCTCAACGCGACCCACCGCGCATTAAAGGCCAAAATGGTCGACTTTAGCGGCTGGGAGATGCCCGTCGAGTATGGCGGGCTGATTGCCGAACATCTGGCGGTACGAACCGGTGTCGGCCTCTTCGATGTCAGTCATATGGGCGAGATCCAGTTTCGCGGGCCGGGCTCACTGGCAGCCGTGCAGCAGATCACAATGAACGATGCCTCGCGGCTCAAGGACGGGCAGGCGCAGTACTCAGCCCTTCTGACGCCGGAAGGCACGTATGTGGACGACATTCTCGTCCATCGCCTCAGCGAGAACGACTACTTGCTGGTGGTCAACGCCGGGACTACCAAAACGGACTATGCCTGGATTCGCAAACAGGTAGGCAGCTGGCCCGGCATTCACATTAGCGACTACTCGGCCTATTATTCGCAGCTGGCCGTGCAAGGCCCTCGCGCACACGAGACGCTGCAAAAGCTGACGAAGGCCGATCTGGCCGCGATTCGCAACTACTGGTTCACATGGGGCGAGTTGGCCGGGGTGGGCAATGTGCTGATTGCGCGCAGCGGCTATACAGGCGAGGACGGCTTCGAGGTCTATCTGCCTTCGGATGCGGCAACGACGGAGAAGGTGTGGAATGCGCTGCTTGAGGCGGGCCAGGAGTTTGGAATTTGCCCCTGCGGGCTGGGTGCGCGCAACACGCTGCGACTGGAGGCGGGGATGCCGCTTTACGGCCACGAGATCTCTGAGTCGATCAATGTCTTCGAGGCGGGCCACGACCGCTGGCTCAAGCTGGACAAGGGCGAGTTCATCGGGCGCGAGGCTTTGCAGGCTGTGCAGGCAACGGGCGGAGCGAAGCGCAGGGTTGTGGGTCTCGAGATGGTCGAACGCGGCATTGGGCGCGACGGGTACCCGGTGCTGTCTTTGGAAGGAGAGCCCATCGGCACCGTGACGTCGGGGTCGCCCGCTCCCTTCCTGAAGAGGAATATCGCCCTCGCGCTCGTGCCTGCCGCTGTGGCGTCCAGCGGCACCGATGTGTTCGTGCAGGTGCGCGCCAATCGTGTGCGGGCCAGGCAGGTAACGGCGCCATTCTTCAGGCGGACTCACAAATAGCTATATTGTCGCGAGCACTGCCGCGGCAATGCTCTCCACACTCGGCCACTTCGCGAGATCGTGGAAGAGCCGCACGTTGGGGCCGATCGGCGTCCAGGCGCTAACGGAGTGCGGACCGTAGATGCTGATGAGGCGCGCGCCGGCGGCCGCCGCGAGATGGCCGGGGCCAGTGTCATTGGCCACCACGCAGCGCGCGAGCAAGAAGAGCGCGCCGTAGACGCCAAGGTCAACGTTGGGGAGGATGACGGCGTTCGCGCGCAATGCTGCCGCGGCTTGCTCCTCGCCGGGACCGGGGCAGAGAACGAGATCAATGCCCGCGGCTTGCAGCGCTGAAGCGAGTTCACCGAAATGCGGCCAGACCTTTTGGTTCGCCTGGTCGTCCGGGCCTGAGAAGGGGCAGAGGATTGCGAAGAAACGCGGAGTGACTTGGTGCCGAGCCAGGAGAGCTTGCGCCTGCGCGCGCTGCGATTCGCTTGGAGTCCATCCCAAGGTTGCGGGAAAGGGTTCGTCGAGACCGAGGAATCGATTGGCAAGATTCCAGTAGCTGTGTGCCGCATGAGTGACGGTCTGCTGGCGATAGGCATGGCGAAGGAGCCAGCTTCGGCCTTCGTTGGCATAGCCTGAGGGCGAGAAGCCACCCAGACGCGCCTCAAGAGCTGAAGAGAAAGAGTTGGTCATCAACAGCGCCGGCGGCGGCTTGGCAGCACCAAGCTTGCGGCGCAGAGCGCGAAGATTCTCCGTCGTCGTATTGAGGCTCGCGGAGCGCACCATCACCGGCCAGCCGGTGCCCTCGAAGAGTGCCGGCGCCCAGGTTTTGCCGTAGAGTTGCAGATCGTATCCGGCTGCCGCTAGGCGATGGAGAGCAGGCAGCGAGAGCACGGCCTCGCCCACCCAGTTGCAGAGCCTGATGAGGAGGGGGCCTTTGGGCGTTTGAGAAGAGATAGTCGATGCGATCTCTGCGGACATCCAGATCGAGTATAGCGATGCGACCGGCCTGCGAAGTGTGTCGAGCGGAAGCCTCGCCATTTTTCGCGAAAACCAGATCAATCGCACCCCGAGGTCAACCGGCAGTTTTCATCTTCTGGCGAAGGGGTTCGTTGTCGGCATAGACGCGCCATTCGACGACAAGACCTTCCTCGATAAAGGCACGAATAGCCAGCGGAGTCTCCCAGCGGTTCTCCGGTTTTAGAACACCATCGGGCGCATAGGTGCCCCGAGCCATCCCGAGCATCACTACCACTGGGCCACCGGTGTAAGTCTCGTCGATGACAACCGAGTAATCGGGAACCATGCGGAGATAGCCGGCCCAGGCTGTCTGCATCTTCTCCCGGCCCTCGATCAGAGTGCCTAGCGAATCGAAGAACCGGTGTTCGGGAGACATCAGGCCTGCCAGCCCGTCGACATCCTGCCTATTGATCGCTCTCACAAACGCTCGCGCTACACTTTCAGCCGAATCGCTCATGGCGACATTGTAACCACGTTGAGCCGTTGTTCCTAAGAAAGGTTTGTTGTTTTTATTTGCGGCTAACTGATGGCGCTCTCGCTGATGACTGGGACGACGGAATAGCCATCGGCCAATATGCCATCGCTGAGTGTCAGATTTCCGGGCTTATAGGTCAGGGCGTATTGAATACGCAAGGCCACGCTGTTTGCGATGGAGGCGCCTGAAGGAACCGCGCGCAGGTGTGGAGGCCCGTAGAGCGGCGTCCATGTCTCGTTGATCGCGTCGAGGGCAGTGTTAGCCGAGAGAGTTGCAAAGAGCGAGGCTGCCGCGGGATCGAATTGAAGACCCAGAGATTGGGCTTTGGCGGCCATGCATCCCAGCGTGATGTCGCAGAGACGCGTGCCCGCATCGACCGGGCCGCCTTGCGGTGT
>JBEKKL010000036.1:0-44073 GCA_050010735.1 Occallatibacter sp.
TTGTCGATCGAATCGAAGGACCGGAACTGGTTCTTCGGATTATGCTTCTGCAAAACCTTGGTGATGGCCGCCGTCAACGTCGTCTTGCCGTGATCGATGTGCCCGATCGTCCCCACGTTCACGTGCGGCTTCGAGCGATCAAACTTTTCCTTCGCCATAAAAGTCCCTGCGTCCCTTTCGTAGCTTCTACTGCCTGTTTCAACCCGGAGCGCCGGCCATCCGGCTCCAGCCCCAAAACCCTAAATGCAGCCTCTAGCCGTTAGCTGCTAGCCTCTAGCTTTCTTGCCAGCGGCTACAATCTTCAGTCTTCCCAATCATTAGCTAGCAGCTAGAAGCTAGTAGCTAAAGGCTTGCTTCACTTGCCTTGCGCCCTGCCGATAATCTCATCGGCGATCATGCGCGGAGCCTCTTCATAGCGCGCAAACTGCATTGAATACGACGCCCGGCCCTGCGTGGACGAGCGAATGTCGTTCACGTAGCCGAACATTTCCTTCAGCGGCACAATCGCCTTGATCACCTGCGAACCTGCGTGATGCTCCATGCCCTCGATCCGTCCGCGGCGCGAATTGATGTCGCCGATGATCGTTCCCATGTGCTCTTCCGGAACCGTCACTTCAACCGCCATCACCGGCTCAAGCAGGACCGGCGATGCCTTGCGCGCGGCCTCTTTGAAGGCGATCGAGCCAGCGAACTTAAAGGCCATTTCGTTTGAATCCACTTCGTGATAGCTGCCGTCGAAGAGTGTCACCTTCACGTCCACGATGGGGAAGCCGGCCAGGATACCTAGTTCGAGAGCACCCTGCACACCTTGATCGATGGGTTTGATGTACTCCTTGGGGACCGAACCGCTCTTGATTTCGTTGATGAACTCGTAGCCCGCGCCCGGCGTATTGGGCTCGACGCGCAGCTTGCAATGACCATAGTTGCCGGAGCCGCCGGTCTGCCGGATGTACTTACCCTCAGCCTCGGCCTTCTTGCGAAGAGTCTCGCGGAAGGCCACCTTGGGCTCGCCTACGTTGGCCTCGACCTTATGCTCGCGCTTCATGCGGTCAACGAGAATCTCCAGATGCAACTCGCCCATGCCGCTGATGATGGTCTGGCCGGAATCCTCATCCGTCCGCACCTTGAAGGTGGGATCCTCGTCAGCCAGCCGCGCCAGCGCAACGCCCATCTTCTCCTGATCGGCCTTGGTCTTGGGCTCGATGGCCACAGAGATCACGGTCTCCGGGAAAGTAATGGCGCCCAGCGCGATAGGATGATGCGGCGCGCAGAGCGTATCGCCGGTCTTCAATTCCTTCATGCCCACACAGGCGCAGATGTCGCCGGCCAGAACTTCGGTTACGTCCTCGCGCTTGTTGGCGTGCATCTTGACCAGCCGGCCAACCCGCTCGGTCTTGCCGGTGCGGGGATTCAAAATCGTGTCGCCGGTCTTAAGTGAGCCCGAATAGACGCGAATGAAGCCTAGCTTGCCGAATGGATCGTTGATGATCTTGAAGGCCAACGCAGCCAGCGGCTCGCTGTCCTCCGGCTTGCGGATGACGATCCTTCCAGCATGATCAGGATCGATACCTTCGACCGGAGGCTTGTCCAGAGGGCTGGGCAGATAATCGACGACCGCATCCAACAATGTCTGAACGCCCTTGTTCTTGAAGGCGCTTCCGCAGAGCACTGGGAAGATCTTCAGATCGATGGTGGCCTGGCGGATACCGGCCTTGATCTCGGCGATTGACGGAGTCTCACCCTCAAGGAACTTTTCGAGCAGTACGTCGTCGGTCTCGGCGATCACTTCGATCAACTGCAGGCGAAAGGCCTCTGCCTTCTTTTGCAAATCGGCCGGGATCGGCTCGATCGAGAACTCCGCGCCCATCGTCTCGTCGTGCCAGACAATGGCCTTCATCTCGATCAGGTCGATGACACCCTTGAAGTTGGATTCAGCGCCGATGGGAATCTGTAGCGCGACAGGCCGCGCGCCCAGGCGCTTGCGAATGGTATCCAGAACGTGCTCGAAATCGGCGCCGTTCTTGTCCATCTTGTTGACGAAGCAGATGCGCGGAACTTTGTACTTGTCGCCCTGCCGCCAAACAGTCTCGGTCTGCGGCTGCACGCCACTGACAGAATCGAACAGCGCGACCGCGCTATCCAGCACGCGTAGGCTGCGCTCGACCTCGGCCGTGAAGTCCACGTGGCCCGGCGTATCAATAATATTGATGCGGTAGTCGCGCCAGGTGCAAGTCGTCGCAGCAGATGTGATCGTAATGCCGCGCTCCTGCTCCTGCTCCATATAGTCCATGGTCGCAGTGCCTTCATGCACTTCACCGATGCGGTGCGTGATGCCGGTATAAAACAGGATGCGCTCTGTCGCTGTCGTCTTTCCGGCGTCGATGTGCGCCATGATACCGATGTTCCGGCAACGATTCAGAGGTACGGTGCGAGCCACAGCATTTATCCCTTGCGAGCGCAACCGGCCCGCGGTTGATTCCTAGCTGCTAGCTTCAAGCTGCCAGCTTCTAGCTTTTTTGTCACAGGAGCCGCCCGAGCAGCTCCAAGTCTCAATCCATTGACGACCAGCTAAAAGCTAGAAGCTAATAGCTAGAGGCTGCGTTTCTACCAGCGGTAGTGCGCAAAGGCGCGGTTGGCCTCGGCCATGCGATGAACGTCTTCCTTCTTCTTCATCGCAGCGCCGCGTCCGTTGGCCGCATCGAGCAGCTCGTTCGAGAGCTTGTCGGTCATGCCCTTTTCACCGCGAGCCCGGCCGTAGGTCAAAATCCAGCGGATCGCCAGCGAAGTGCGCCGGTCGGGATTGACCTCGATCGGTACCTGGTAGTTGGCGCCACCCACGCGGCGGGTCTTCACCTCGAGCAGCGGTTTGCAATTCTCGACCGCTTTCTTGAAGAGCTTGAGGGCATCGTCGCCACCACCCTTTTCTTCGAGGGTCTTCATCGCCTTATAGAAGATGCCCTGGGCCGTCGACTTCTTGCCGCCCCACATCATCGAGTTGACAAACTTGGTGACCAGCGTGGAACCATAGACCGGGTCCGCTGCCACTTCCCGTTTCGATACGTGCCCTTTTCTCGGCATAATCCTCTTCAATCCTCGCCGCGTCTCCGCGCCAGCTTCACTGCCCAAGTCCGGGTTCACGACTCCGTCCCGGAACCTTAAAAACTACTTCTTGCCCTTGGCCGGAGCCGCGCCGCCCTTGGCGCGCTTGGCTCCATACTTCGACCGGCTCTGCTTGCGGTTGGCCACGCCTACAGAATCGAGCGTGCCGCGAACCACGTGATAGCGGACTCCTGGAAGGTCTTTTACGCGGCCGCCGCGAATCAGCACGATCGAGTGCTCCTGCAGATTGTGGCCGATGCCGGGGATATAGGTGGTGACCTCGATGCCGTTCGTCAGGCGCACACGGGCAACCTTGCGCAGGGCCGAGTTCGGCTTTTTGGGCGTCTGGGTGTAAACGCGCGTGCAAACACCGCGCCGCTGGGGCGAGGCCTGCAGGGCCGGCGACGCCGTCTTGTAACGCGGGGCGGTGCGCCCCTTGCGGACCAACTGATTGAATGTAGGCAAACTGAAACTCCTTACCCCGTCAAAAACCTGCCAATGCCCTTTACACCCGCAAACGCGCACAGACCCCAAAAGGCCCTCCGGTGCAAAATGCGGACATGATCCCGTCGCACGCGCACGGAGGCCCAATTCTGCTGCTTCGCGTCTGCCTTCGTTCCAATCTCAGACGAGAACCAGGACGGTGGCTGAGCGTTTTCCCTCGTTTCGCGGAAAAGCCAACTCCGTTTCGCCGGTTCCGGCCCGCATAGCCCTCCAAGGTGGAGAACGCGCGGACGCCGATGCGATATTGCCCCTGCCCTCGGCAAGAAGAGAGCTATCTCTGGAGCTTGTCTGGCCTGGAAACTTCGCCTGGCCATCGGGATCAGCACCGCCAAATTCGGCTTAGTCGGGCCGTCCCCGCGCTTCCGCCGCCAAGACACACTGACGGAGGCGCTCTTGCGCAACCCTCTAACAATAACAAGAAAGGCTGGAGGGGTCAATGCCTTCCCGCCCCGGCAGCACATTTTCCTCAAAAAAAGCTACACCTAGGGCGCTGTATATGAGCCACCGTTGCCCACCGCCGTGGCTGACGTATTCGATGGCAGAGGCTCCAGGCAATAGTAATCCCCTTGATAGATCCCCGCCCCCCAAGAAACGGACGTCCCAGAGGCTGGTGGAGCGACAAATCCACTAAGGCCCGAGAGGTCAGGAACCGCCACCGTCGTCGATCCGTTGAGGTAGTTCGCCGAGGCGTTCACCTGAACGTACGATATAAGCTCGACGCTAGCAGCATTCGAGCCTGCCCACCATTCCATGGACACGATGTTGCAAGCGCCAGCCTTATTACCGGAGAAGCCCGTGTAAGAGAGATCGTATGAGGGCCACCTTGCCGCCGCTGGACCGGCGTAGGACCACGCAGCAGGAAAGGTGAAAGACACAGGGCCAGCCGAGGTCAAATTGGTCTCGGCGTACACCGCTTCGGTCGGTTCCAACGTGCTACGAGCAGTGGAGTAGAGCAAGTAGTGGTCTCCGCTTTCCACCGCACCCGCGGGCAGCGCCGGGTACGCGGAATTGGCGGGGCTTGTAATCCCAAGAGTATTGTTGCCATCCATTTGGAACAGCGCTGAGGTTGCCGGAGCACTGTAGCCTGCCGGGACGTTGTTATAGGTGATAGGCTCAAGCGTTGTCTCATCTGCGGCGCCCAATACGACTGTATTGCCACCGTTCAATTGTCCGGGAACAGCCTGGTTGCTGAACTTCTTCGCTGCCAACAAGCTGTAGCTCTGCGGGTAGAGATTGGGGTCGGAAGAATAGACTGCTAGCTCTACTCTGTCAGTTCCGGTTGGCGCCTCCAACTGGAAGTTGCTGATCGGCACCCCTCCAGTGCCTCCGCCCAAGGCGCTTCCATTCTGAACGTAGATATACAAGCTGGAAGCTCCTGAAATAGCGCTGGAATCGATTGTTCCCGTCAGGTTGCCGGTTGCCGATCCGGTCACTGGAGAGGGACACCCCCTGAGAACGAGACTCCGTCAAGCGAACTCGCCTCAAAAACATCTTCGTCCGTCTCCAAGATCTCCGTTGAAGGCAGGGGTGGGCAGACGTAGGCTACCGCGAAGTTGGTTGTCCCACTGGGCAAGCTGAGCGTGAGTTTGCCGCCATTCAGGGTCGCGGCAGTGAACGAGCCGGAACCGATCTGGGTGGCTACGGCAGTGGGCGTCCCGCCATTAATGGTGTATGTGACGGTGGTTGAGTTGTTGTTGCCGCCTCCCGTGCCGCCGGTTCCTGATCCTCCACCCGAGGAGCCGCCGCAACCGGCGATCGAAGTTAGCGCTACACCGAGGACAGATAAGCGGATCACACCACAATTCATGGGATGGCCTTTCTCACCCATTCGGGCCCAAAAGAGTTATGACTGCATTCCAATAAAACGCCTCACGCAGGCTCCGCAATGACTGGCCGCTGCTCTCGAAATATCAGAGAGATCCCGGGGCCTGTCTGGCCGGAAGCCGCCCGTTGCGAAACACGCATGAAGAAAGCCTTGCCAGTATTCTAACCATATTTAAGAACCGGGCAGGGCGATCAATTTCCGCCCCACCCCGGTTGAGCCCGAACTTTAGTGGATGGTCTGCAGCTTCCAGGCGTCACCGTCCACGACGAAGGTCGCCATGTGCTTGCTCGTCAGTTTGTTGCCTGGGCCGTCGGACATAACCTTCAGATCGGTCGGAACGCCGTCGAGGCTGACGGTCTCAACGTAAGAGACGCTCTTGGTGCCTCCTATCTCATCCTGCGGATCGGCCAGATCCTGCGCCTTGAGATGATTGGCTGCCGCGCTAACCACCTGCACTGTGTAATTCTTATCCCCGGCGTTCTCTGGATGCCACTCAATCACATCGCCGCCCTTCTGCAACTTCAGCACTTTCTTGCCTTCCGGAGTGAGGGTGAAATCGCCCCAATACCCGTTGGGGTAGACCTTGGTTCTTACCCAATACTTGGCTGTGACGCCCCGCAGCAATCCCGTTTGGTCCACCAGGATGATAGCGCCGGCCGGCGCAGCCTGGTCATATTTGGCCTGGATCAAGGCTTGCGCCTGAGCCTTCGTCAGTTCCGGCGCCGACTTGCATCCGCCCAGCAGGAGCCCCATCCCTACAAAACCCACCACCCCAAAAACAAGCATCTTCGCTGCGTTTTTCACTTTCCCTCCGCACATGGCGCAAATTAGTTCTGATTGGATCAACCTCGCCATTTTTCTCCTACTTTCCTCACTGTGTCAATGGGCAAAACGGACGCCGCGCTCAGCGGGCAGATTGCCTTTCTGACATTCCCTAGAGCACAAACCGCCCGCTCTGCGATAGCATCTATCCACGTTTCGATTCCTTCCCCTCGAGGAAACGTCCGCCATGAGCTTGAGTTCCGCTCTTCGCCGATTTGCGGTGATCGCCGTCTTTTCTGGCGCCCCCTGGCTGCCCGCGCAGTCCTTTGACCTGGACAGCGGACGGGAGCCGGTCGTCTCGCTCGACGGGCTCTGGCGTTTCCATCCCGGCGATTCGCCGGCAGCTTCCGCGACCTCCGCGCCGCAATGGGCCGATCCGGCCTTCGACGACTCCGCCTGGAGGCTGCTGCGAGGCGACGAATCCTGGGCCACGCAAGGCTTTCCCTCAATGAGCGGCTTTGCCTGGTATCGATTTACGGTGAAGATTCCCGCCAATCAAAACGCTACCTCTCTGCTGCTGGCGCCCATCGTGACTTCCTTTGAGCTGTACGTGGACGGCCGGCGCGTTGGCGGGTCGGGCCGGATGCCACCCGCGCTCATCCCCTCCACGGAGTTCCGTTATCACCTATTTCCTCTCACATCGGGCGGCAGCAACTCGCTGCGCACCGTGCACGTGGCCATTCGTGTCTGGCATTCACCGATTTGGTCAAGTTATGTCGGCGGCGGACCCTACCTCACGGGTCACCTTGGAGGCCAGCTCGCCGGCGACCCCGGCCTGCTCGCTCTAGAACAGCGTCATCGCCAGGTCGCGCGCAATATCCGCTATGTAGACGCCTACTCCTACAGCGTCACAGCGGGTCTTGTGGGCTTTGCAATCCTCTGTCTTTTTCTTATCCGCAAAGCGGAGCGCGAATACCTCTGGTTCGCCATGATTCTGCTGGCTCAGGCTGCGGAACACGCGCTGACCATCGCCCAGGAGATCTATTCGTGGCCTCCGATCCTGGTTTACGACTTGGTCGATGGCATCTTCGCAGCGGTCACCGTCGTCGCGGCCCTATGTTTCTTCTCGCGGATTCTCAATGTCCGCACCGGCTTGATAGCCCTTGCCTGCCTGGCTCTGGCGGCTCTGAGCCCATTGCCGGCCATCTTTTACTGGCCCGGCTGGTTTTCCGCGCCCGCCTCGGGAGCCATTCAACTCGCCTGCCTGCTACCCGCGGTCTGGTGGATTCTCAGCGTGCTTGTGATCTCGTCCGTGCGTGGCAACACCGATGCCCGGCTGCTTCTGGTACCGACACTGCTCGATATGGGCTATTATCTGGCCGACAATCTGGCGATCGTATTCAACCAGGCGGGATGGACCGGATCTCCGCATGTGCTGGAACCTCGGCTGCCGCTGCCGCCCTTCTCGATGGAGATCGGCATTCTCTTCCATCTGGTTTTTCTGCTGGCGATGGTGGTCTTTCTTGTTCTCCGATTCACGCGGGCTCGGCGGCGCGAGGCTTGGCTTGCGAGTGAGTTTGAGGCTGCTCGCCAGATACAGCATGTTCTTCTTCCCGACAAACTGGACCAGTGTCCTGGCTTTGCGGTCGAGTGCGTCTACCAGCCCGCAGACCAGGTCGGGGGCGACTTCTTCCAGCAGATCGCCGATGGCCGGGGAGGGATATTGCTCGTCGTCGGCGATGTCAGCGGCAAAGGTCTGCCTGCCGCCATGCTGGTCTCGGTGCTGGTGGGCGCCATCCGCGCCGAGGCGGCGCATGGAACGGGCCCCCCCGCCCTGCTTTGCTCGCTCAACGATCGCGCGATGGGCCGTTCGCACGGCGGATTTACCACCTGCCTGGCCGCGCACATCACTGCCGGGGGGCTGCTAACCCTTGCGAATGCCGGCCACGTGCCGCCCTATTTAAACGGTCTTGAGATCGTCGTTCCCGGCTCACTGCCCTTGGGGATTGTCGAGCATGCACAGTATGAAACCGTCACTTTCACCCTCAAGCCGGGCGATCGGCTCACCTTTGTCTCCGATGGAGTGCCCGAATCTCAAGACAAATCGGGAACCCTTCTCGGCTTCGACCGCACGCAGTCAATCAGCCGCAAACCCGCAGCAGAGATCGCCGAAGCCGCCCGCAACTTCGGCCAGCTGGACGACATCACCGTAGTCACCGTCGAATTCTCCGGGGCAACCGCCGCGCCTGTCATCGCCCAAGCCTGATTTGTACCATCGTGGCGCGCTGTTAGCGAATTCGGAGCGATGTTTGGCAACTGCCTCAAACGCGGCTCGATGAGGGCCTTCGGCAGATGGAGTGAATTCGGAATTCTGCAAAAGTGGATCAGTGGAGCCTGGGCGGTCGGGTCGAGGACTGGCGCGGTAATCCGAAGGTCCGGCATAGCCGTTTCTCCCCGTTTCCTCTGGGAGTGCCTCAGTAGCCGAACCGTGAACCCGTTTCCAGCCCCCGCCACATCGCAAACAGCGTGCGGTAGTCGCTAAACAAACCCAGCCGATCCTATAACCATTCGCTACTCCACCGGTGCCAGCCGAAGCCTTTGCGCCCCCGGGCACGCATCTGATGTTGCCTGACCTTATGGGTTCACTTGCGTTACGGCCCTGCGACTCGCTCACCATCCCTGTAGATGGCTTCGTCAATAGGCTCCAGAAAGGGAGATTCCCTTCCCGCCCTGCTATTCAAGCTACGGGGCTTGGACTTTTACCCCGGTGGGACTTGGTCCCACTGATCATGCCAGCCGTCGCTCGACGCACACTTTGAGGGCTTATTCGTCCATGATGAGCGCATTGACGACTGGCGACATCTGAGAGCTCCAGAGGGTACCCTTTCACGATTTCTTAACCAACTGTTTACGCCAACGCAAAAGCCAGTTTACATCCGCCTGCTATCCCATAGTTGGGTACCCCCTTTGCTGGATCGACATCCGCTCTCGCGGAACGAAAACGCCCGGCGTAAACCCCTCTCGCACAAACCTTCCACCCCCGAGGTACAAAATGCACCGCAGTGAATGGATGAAGACCACATGCGCTTCCCTGATGTTGGCTGCCGCGCTGATCGTGCAGCCTGCCGCCACCTTCGCCCAGGACCGTCCCGCTGACGGGAATGGCAGCGAGAAGAACCTTGTCGAAATTGCACCGAAGTCCAGCGATCTAGTCGCCCTCCACACGCTGCGCGTGGAGGATTCGCCGTATCTCGCCCACGATCAGAAACTCGATCTGCTCCGCAAGCACATCAAATACGTCTTCGTTCTCTTCCAGGAGAACCGTTCCTTCGACTTCTACTTTGGCACCTATCCAGGAGCCAACGGCCTGTTTTCGCAGCCTGCCGCGGAGACGCCCGGCTTTACCCAGCCGATCGTGAATACCGACGGCACGGTAAGCCTGATCTCCCCCTTCAAGATTCCTCAGTCGGTCACCGCAACCACTGGAAGCACCGTGCTTCTCTACCCCGAGGACACTGACTCGGTGAATCACGGCCACGCGGCCATCGACGAGAAGCTCGATCTGAACGCCGGCAACGTCGCGCAGAATGACCGCTATGCCTTCACCGAAGAAGGGTTGAAAGGAACGCTGAGCGCCGATGGAACCACTTATACCGGTCCGCTGCCAACACTGGCGCAAAAACAGAAGGGCGAACTGGTTGTCAGCCATGTGGACTGCGATACGGCTCCGTTCCTGTGGAACTACGCGGACAGGTTCACTCTCTTTGACAACTTTTTTGACACGGTAATCGGACCTTCGACGCCCAACGCCATCGCCATGATTGCCGGTCAGTCTGGGGAAACCCAGTGGGTCAAGCATCCCGCCTTGGCCAACAATGTAAATTCCACGAACGCAGCTCTTCCTGTGACAGGCGACCCGCAGCCCTTCTGGGGATCTGCTCTGGACGTCTTCACTCCCCCAAGCCAGATGCAGCCGACGGAGAGTGGCGCTCCTGGCACGACGAACCCTTCCTCCAATCTGACCTTCGCGACCTTGCCTCTCAGCTTCATGGGCGAGCAGATTGAAAACATCACCACCAATGACCTGGACCCCGCCTTCGATCTCGTGGATGTTCAAGGCGACATCAAGAAAATTGCTGGCGACCACAACAAGCCAGTGAATTGGGCCTGGTTCCAGGAAGGCTACGATCACGAATCAACCGACCCGACCGCGACAGCCTCCCATACGAGCTACATCGCCCACCATGACGCACCGCAATACTTTGGCTATGAGGCCAACAATCCGGTCGAAACCAAGGCTCACCTGAAGGGACTCGGCGATTTCTTTGCGGCGATTTCAGCCAAGGCGTTGCCTGCGGAAGGCGGAGTTTTCTACGTTCGCGGCGGCTATGACAACCTGGATGGCCTCACCCCTCGTTCACCCAGCCCGACTGTCAAGGCGGCCTTTTCCGGCAACGACGATCACCCCGGCTACTCTGACGCGCAGATTAGCGAAGCCCTTCTGGCCGATGAAATCAACGCAATTGCCAGCAGCAAGTACTGGCCTGAGAGCGCGATCATCATCACCTACGATGAGAGCGATGGCCTCTATGACCACGCGCAGCCGAAGGTTCGCTCATGGGATCCCAGTGCAACAGCTCTCGATCAGGGGCCTCGCATCCCTGCCATCGTGATCTCGCCCTATAGCAAAGTTCACGTCATCTCTCATGAAGCTACTGAGCATGGCTCGATCATTAAGTTCATCGATCAACTCTTCAATCTCACTCCGCTTGCTGATCTGCCTGATGAAGCTGCTGCTCGTGCGCTCGGCGAGAAGACTTACACCACTCCACAGGGCGCCCCTCAGAAGTATCTCGGTCCCTCTGATGCTAAGACTCCCGGCGTCGGCAACCTCTTCACCGCATTTGACAATGCCCGCCTGCTGGGAGTTGCGCCGAAACTCGAAGCCTCGTATGCTGAGATTCCTGCTGCGCAAGTAACCAGCCTGCCCCACTTCGGCGCCAATGGCTGCCGCGTTCTGGGAATCGTTCCCACCGATGTAACTCCAAGCGGATTGCTCGATCCGGCTCCTGCCGACTTCAATCCTCGTCCCAGCTCCAACCCCGGCCTGCCGACCTCCGGCGCCTGGCCGTCGAACTAGGGCACCTCTCAAACACCTCCCGCGGCGGCTGGACTCACCTCCAGCCGCCGTAAATATAAGATGGCTTTGTTTTAGGAAACTCCGGAAGGAACTGGACGCCCATGCGCAGGATTTCAGCGCTTTTTCTGATTTCACTTGCTGGACTGACGATCGGAACCACAACGCCGGCCAACGCCGGAACCACACTGGATAAGATCAGGGCCTCCGGTTCACTCGCGTGCGGCATCAATACGGAACAGCCCGAGTATTCCACCGAGGACGCGCACGGCAATCATGGCGCCTTCGATCTGGATATCTGCAAGGCAGTGGCGGTTGCGACGCTGGGACCGAACGCCAAGTTGACCGTCAAGCCCTACCGCGACGAACGCGATGCCTTGAAGGCGCTCAACTCCGGCGAGATAGCGCTGCTCGCCACCGGATCGCCCAACTACATCAATACAACCAACGCGGGCTTGGGCTTCTCCAGACCCATCTTCTATGACTACCAGGGCTTTCTCGTCAACAAGACCATGGGTATTCGATCCCCGAAGGATCTAGCCGGAAAGAAGATATGCTTTCTCGGCGGCACCGAGATCGAGATCGAGCTTCAGGGTTACATGCAGCGCGAAAAGATCGAATGGCTGCCTTTTTCCTTCCAGGAAGAAGGAGAGATGGAAGCGGCCTTCATCACCCGCAACTGCGCCGCCATTACCGCCGACGTCTCCCAACTGGCCTACGAGAGAATCGCCTTTAAGGGCATGACGCGGGATTTTGAGATCCTTCCCGATGTTATCGCCAAAGATCCATTGGCCCCCACCTACCATCTCGACGACCCGCAGTGGGCCGCAATTATCAACTGGACCGTCGAAGCTCTGATCCAGGCCGAGGAGAGCGGAGTCACGCAGGCCAATCTCGCCGCAATGAAGAAAAGCGAGGATCCAGTCATCCAGCGTCTGCTCGGAACCCGCCGCGGCTATGGCCAGTATCTCGGCCTCCGCGACGGCTGGGCTGCCGACGTCATCGAAGCCGTGGGCAACTACGGCGAGATCTTCGAGCACGACCTCGGCGCATCCTCGGCGATGAAGCTGCCCCGCGGGCCAAACAGCCTCTGGACGCAAGGTGGCCTGATGTACCCGCTTCCCCTGCGCTAACACTACGATTCTCGCGTCTGAATGATGGCAGCGTGGGCATCTGCAAAGACACATCGAATGTCTATTGGCTTCCATGTACGCCTGCGGACGTTATTCAATGAAGCCGACTCGCTCATCCATAGGACGCTGCCGGCCAAGCGCCGCCCTTCTGCCGCGAAAATCACCTTCCGTTCATCTTCCCTTAAAGGGCTGGTGCGGTAATGCCAAATACCAGCAATTTACAGTTCTGGACGACGTTGTGACCGTCAGTGCCGAGATTCGCGTTGAGGCGGTTACAGTTTTACATTTACGCGAGCAAGCCGAAGTGCAAGGAGGAAGACGTGAAGGAGCTTACGAGAAGAGATTTCGTTAAGTTCGGCGCAGCGGGGATGGCGGCTCTGGCCACGACCGCAAGGTCTCAGATATTGGGAGGATTGCCTCTGGCCGGCTCTGGCTCAGAGTTTTTCACCATTGCCGTGATTTCGGATACGCAGAACTATGTCGATGCCACCCAGCCGCAACCATTGAACATGAGCTTTTTCCTGGATCAGACCAGGTATCTGGCCAGGAAGAGGCATGAGTTGAATCTAAGGTTCGTTACGCACGTTGGCGACGTGGTCGAGCACGGCGATGGAAGCCCAATCGATTACCCCACTAAATACAACCTGCCCCAAGACATCGAATGGCGCAATGCCATGGGGGCGCTTGACGTTCTGCATGAATCGGGAATCCCCTTCGGATTGACCCCTGGAAATCATGACTACGATAATATGTACTACACCACTGCCGGAGAAGGTTATCCTCCTTTGGTGAGCACGTCCCCCTGGTGGAAAGATCACTTTGGCTCGGGCTCAAAATACTTTCGCGACAAACCATGGTACGGAGGCGCCTCGGATGAAGTGGGGTATATAAGTACCGGTGCGGCGAGCGAAGGGACCGGCGAGTACCCTGCTGCCGGCACACCCTGCAACTATGGGCTGTCCAGCTTCCAGATTTTCACGGGCGGCAACAAGCAGTTCCTTCACATCTCTCTTGAGATGGAGCCGAGCAACGACGCAATTGCATGGGCGCAAAAGGTGATTGATACCCACAAGGGTTACGCGACAGTTGTAACCACCCATTCGTACATTAGTCCGCCCGCGTGGGGTGACAACAATCCGCCTTTGGACCCTTCCGACCCCGCCAAGCGCAATGCCGCCGCCTATTTGATCGGTTCTCCCAACGGCTACAATGCCGCCCAAAACATCTGGACCGACTTGATCGCGCCTAACAACCAGATTTTCCTGGTCCTCTGCGGGCATTCGTGGACCCCTACCTCCAATCTCACAACCTTGGTAGAACCGTGCGGGCCCGGCGTCTCCAAGGGAGAGAACGTGCGCATCGATAACAACAACGACGGCAACCCTGTCTACCAGGTCTTGAGCGACTATCAGGGGAACACCACTTTGGGCAGCGCAGGAGGCGACGGGTGGTACCGATTCATACAGTTTGATTTGGAGAGCTTGAAGATCCACTTCTATACTCTCAACGCGTATGAAACCATCAAGACCGGTCAGAAAGTATTGGCCGGTCAGGATGAGATGTACTCGGACGGTACGAGCGACTTCGATCAGCCGGAAGGCTTCTCCGACTTCAGCTTGGCACTCCCTGTTCAGGTCCTTAGCGCGCCCCACGCAAGAGAACCCAAAGCGTCCTCAATTTATAGGTAGAAAAAAGCAAACGAGCAATGGACCGGCTGCCGGGAGCGACAAGCTCCCGGCGGCTCGACGAACCGGTATTGCATATTTTAGGTGGATCGATTCTCACTAGGCGATCCGGGTTTGACGATCCGGCGACTTGGAATTCCCGGTTTACGCTGACATCGCACTCATTGAGATTGGGTTAGGCTTCCGGGCAAGAATTAATACCGAGAACGCCGTTCGAGACGTCGATCCTTATGCGGTCTGCCAAGGAGGCACCGCTGGACGTACAACGGTAAAGCCCTGGCTCCGAATCGTTGGGTGAATTCTCCACCGCCTAACAGTCGGTGGTAATGAATGGCCGGCGCTGGAGGACGATTTTAGGAATTCTCTGCCCTGCCCCGAGGCTTTCCTACAGAACACACCGCCCGGGCCGTGCCTGGTGGAGCGGTAATCTCCGTTTGCCGGTAATTCAGGCGTTAGCGCGAGAATATAAAGATGCGCAACCAGCCACAATTCCTGATTCTTCGCAACTTCTCGCAATCGAGGTTCGTATATATCAATGCATCGCTCGTGGTCCCTCCGGAACGGAGGAGGAAGAGAGAACGTCATGACTTGCCCGAATCGCCGAACTCTGCTTTCGCTTCTGCCTGTCTTCTTTTTGTCGCTCACCGGGTGCATGGGCACGTTCGGCAACCTCGGGTCACAATACAAGTTTTCAACGAATATAATCGTCATCGCTCCCGCTACCAGCGTCACGGAAGGCCAGCCGGTAGTATTGGAGGCTGACGTCTCCGGTGGGGCTAGCACGAGCGGAACGGTAACCTTCTATAACGGATCGAATGCAATCGGCACTGCGCAGGTCTCCAGCCCTTATTTCTCTAATTCCCTGGATGGAGGCGCGCAGCTTTCGACCACGTTCACTTCCAGCGGTGCGCAGAGCATTACCGCGAAATACAGCGGGGACGAGTTCAATTCATCAAGTACATCCGCGCCGATCTCGATCGGCGTGTACAGCAATCAATTGGCAGCCTCTTCCGTTGTGTTGCAGGCCTCCACAACCACGCCGCAATACCAAACCAGTGTGACATTAACCGTCGCAGTCTCTCCCTCGTCAGCCACCGGCACGGTCACGTTTTATAACGGAACGACCAACATCGGTAACGCTGCTGTCAATGCAGGCGCTGCCAGCCTGCAAACTTCGTTCGCGGCAGGAGGCACGGCTACACTGCACGCAGTCTATTCGGGCGACTATAACCATCTTTCCAGTGCCTCGAATTCGCTCGCTATGAATATCAGCGGCCCGCTGGTGACCACGACCACCCTGCAGACGTCAGCCAGTTCCGTCGCGATAAGCGGCTACGTCACGTTGACCGCCAGTCTCACTCCTGCCACAGCCACGGGCACGGTCACGTTTTATGACGGATCGACTGCGATTGGCACGGCCAATGTGAACGCGGGTGTCGCCGCGCTGAGTGCCACGTTTGCCAGCTCAGGCAATATCGTCCTGAAAGCAGTTTTTGCCACAAACGCCTCGTGGGAAACGAGCGCATCGAATCAGGTTTCTCTCTTCGTTACCGGCAACACTCCCGGCACCGTCGCCCTGGAGGTTGAACCTTCTTCGCTTTTCATCGGCTACTCTGCGACGCTGATTGCCAACATCTCGCCTCCGAATGCGACGGGCACGGTGGTCTTTTACGACGGAACCAGCGTGATCGGCAGCGCCTCGGTTACCGGGGGCACAGCCTCGTTCTTGAATACGTTCATGGTTGGAGGCTCACAGAGTCTTACCGCGGTCTATAGCGGAGATACAACGTATGCCTCTAACACCAGCAACGCAGTAACTCTCGACGTCGGCAATCCAGGACCGACGCCAACCACGACAGCGTTGACGCTGAGTGAAAGCTCGGGCTGGGCAGGAGATTCGGTCACGCTGACAGCCTACGTCAATCCTCCGGTGGCAACCGGTCAGGTCGACTTTTACAATGATGGCATTTTGTTGCAAAGTGTCGTGCTTTCTTCCGGCACAGCCGCATGGTCGAAGGTTTTTATTCAGGCAGGCACGTATAGCATCACTGCAGTTTACGATGGCGATGTGACGTACGCTTCGAGCACGTCTAACGTGCAGGATCTCGAACTAAACGATCCAAACGACTAAACGATCACCATGTCCGGCCGATACAAAGCCTTGTCAAATTGCATGCCCTGGTCTGACCGGTTTTCTGAAGCATAGTGAAGCGCTCATCGAGTTCCGGGTGAGTCGCCGGGGTTCCCTAGACGACGGCTCACAGAAATATTGAGGGCGCCCTACTTTGGGACTTGGGAAAGCACGCGAAAACAGTGGCATGCATGGCGCCCTATGTGGTTTGTCGCCAGTCCGGACACGAACCCAGTTTTGGCCGAAGACCCTAGCCCCTTTTGGTCACACCCCCCACAGGAATATTCAGGAAAATTGCATAAAAGACACGAGAATTCACGAGAAAGACACACCTGATGACAGGTGTGGAAAAACAATCCAATGATCTGATTTTGTCGATGTTATTAGAGAAAAGTTGGAGGCGCGAGCCGGGATCGAACCGGCGCATAAAGGTTTTGCAGACCTTAATTGGAGTGGGTCAACAGCCAGTGTTTATGCGGGTTCCGCTCCTGCAACACCTCATTTTGGTCCGGCCCCTTCCTCTCCAACGCTAACACGGTGTCCAGTGCGAATGGCTCGTTTTCATAAAGGTGTCGAACGCGGCTGAGGGTTCGATGTCTTCGGCGGACCCGGCGATCATAATCTGTTATGTGATGTCCTCACCCCGGCTGCGATCAAAACTCAGAAACCGCGTTCGGCGTGGCTTGGTGAGAAGGTCGCGGGAGGAGCCTCTGCATTCTTTTGCAAATCGGTTTCGGTCGAATCGGCCGCGCAGCTAAGTATGGCCGGGTATAGCGAGGCTCAGCTCCGATTGATTATACTTCCGGGACATCGACACACAGGCCTGGCCTCTATCTGTCAGGACGGCGCTTCAACATATTCTTGCGGAATTTCTCGCAAGTGGTGCTGCCGCTTCCGTTCTTTCAGTAGTCATTCATTTCTCTTTCGAGGAAGAGGAAACGAGCATGGAACTCCTTATTGCCCTGATCGGCGGAATTGTCGCGTTTGTTGCGCTGGGCCGGACCGGAACTCTTCGCCAGCGCTTTGACTTGGCTTCATGGGAATTACACAACAAGATTGCCGACCTGAATAGGGAGATAGCCGACCTGCGTCGAGAACTTGCCCAGCTCTCCCGGCCTGCGGCACAGCCGGGCGCCGTCGCTACCTCCGCGACGGTCACCGAGGTTGCTGAGCCAATCACGGCTCCCAAACCCGTCTCGACGCACGTTGAGGCGGGCAGGCCAATTCCGCCTCCAGCCCCTTCAATACATTCTTCGGAAGCTGAAACCCGGTTCGCTCCTGATTCGCAGGCTGCGGTTGTCTCCGCGCCGCAGATCTCCATGAAGCAGGCAAGCCCCGGTCCGGCGAGCCCAAGCCAAACAACCCCGCCCAGCCATACAGTGGCTGATTCCGGCGTCCCAAATCCCGCCGCCAGCGTGACTTCGCCACCCCCGCCTCTACCGCAGCCGGGGCTCTCACCAAGAGTAGAAACAAGGCCGGAAACGGTTCCAACTCAGCGGCCCGCTCCCGCGCCACAGCCGCACCAGGCTGAACAACCACGGCATGCCTACGCTCCGGCAGCGCCTCGTTTTGCAACGCTTGAATCAGCGCCGCCGCGCAAGAGCTTTGCCGAGCGCCTGCGATCGACTTTGCCCTTCGAAGAATTGCTCGGCATGAACCTCTTCGCCAAGATCGGCATCATTCTGCTCGTTCTTGGATTCGCCCTGCTAGGAAGGGTCGCGCTGGTTTCCATGGGACCAATGCCAAGAGTGGCTCTGATCTACGCTGCCGCTGCCGCAATGCTGGGAGGAGGCATCTGGCTTGAGCGCAAGGAGCGTTATCGCCTGATTGGCCGTATGGCAATCGGTGGAGGCTGGGCACTGCTCTTCTTCACCACCTACGCCATGAATCACGTTCAGCCAATGCTGGTCATGACTTCCAATACGCTCGACTGCGTGCTGATGCTCTTGGTCGCAGTTGCGATGGTGGCTCACACTCTGCGCTACAAATCGCAGCTGGTTACAGGAGCGGCCTTCCTGCTGGCCTTCTGGACCGTTGCTCAGGGCCAGGACAGTGTTTACGCACTTACGGCCGGAATCATTCTAGCAGCGGGGATCGTTGCCATTGCTCTGCGCATGGGCTGGTACGAACTGGAGGTCCTCGGAATCCTTGCCAGCTATGCCAATCATTTCTACTGGCTTCACAAGCTATTCCCCGATGGAGTGGCCGGTCACCCCTTCCCACAATTCTGGCCGAGCGCGATCATCCTCATCTTCTACTGGGCGATCTTCCGCACTTCTTATGTCGCGCGTAAGATCAAGGCTCCGCGCGATGAGACCATCTCCACTATCGCGGCGCTGTTGAACACTATTTCGCTGCTCGTGGTGATGAAGTTCCAGTCCACTCATCCCGAGTACGCGTTCGGGGCACTGCTTGGTCTGGGAGCGATGGAGTTCATCTTCGGACAACTGCCAATCACTCGGCGTCGCCGCCCGGCGTTCGTTCTGCTGACGGTACTCGGCGCCATGCTTATGTTCGCTTCGGTGCCCTTCAAATACAGCGGCAACAGTATTGCATTCTTCTGGATGATCGCGGCCGAAGCTCTCCTGGTTGCTGGAATCGTGCAGCCTGAGGTGCTCTTTCGCAGGCTCGGTCTGCTCGCAGGACTTATCACCGGACTTCTGGTTCTCTACGAGGCCTGGGATATCGTCGACCTCCGCCTGCATTCCGATCTGCCCCGCATTCAAGACGGCATTTTGCTGCTCGTGTGCAGCGCTTTCTTTTATGTGAACGCCCTCTTCATTCGACATCGGTGGCGCGCTCTCTTTGAGCACTTCGACGGCACTCTTGTTGCTCTTCAAAGTTATCTAGGCTGCGCCACAGCCTTCCTTGGCGCCTGGTGCATATTCACGGGAGATTGGACCGCGATCGGTTGGGCAGCCTTGATGCTCGGCGCAGTCGTGGGCACGAAGTATCTGGATGACAATCATCTGCTCGCGCAGGCTTATGTATTGCTTGTTCCGGTATGGTTCACCTCGATTGTGGTCAACTGCCATCTCTCCGATACCTATCCGCACCACATCACTCTGCGTTTGTTGACCATTCCAATCGCAGCGCTTGTCCTCTATCTGGCATCCTGGGTACTTTCAGGAGTGAACGATCTTCGTCTCTACCTTCGGACCTTAACGCTGTGGGCTGGTTCATCCCTTCTCGTGCTGCTCGCATGGTGCGAAGTGGCTCCAGTGTGGATAGCGCCTGTCTGGATGGCGCTCGCGGTTGCCTTCAGTCTCATTGGCCGTGGCGTCAAACTCCGGGACCTTGCTTATCAGGAACATGTACTTTCAGGTGCGGTTGGCGTTCAACTCATTGCCGTGAATCTCTATGCGCAAAAGCCGTTGGAGCGCTATCTTCCCTTCCTCGGTTGTGCTGCCGCCTTCTATGCCATCTCGCGTTTTTGTACCTTGCCAGATGCCCCATACAAACGACCGGCCGCGTGGCTACATACATGGGCTGCCACGACATTGCTTGCGGCGCTCGCCTGGAATGAGTCGCCACAGCTCTGGCTGACAGCAATCTGGGCGGTCTTCGCGCTCGCTCTTGCTGTCATCGACCGCATCTTCGATATCGAGGAATTCCCTCATCAGGCACACGTACTTGCGATGCTGGCTGTTGCGCGCGCCGTCACACTCAATCTGTTTTCGCAGGATCAGTGGCGTGGAGTTGACCTGCGGCTCATTTCGGTTTCGATTCTCATCGCGGTTCTCTATACATTGGCGCGCTGGGTGCGAATGCCTGACTCCGTCGATGCACGCCACGCGTACACCTGGGTTGGCTCCGGCCTCGTCGCATGGCTTTTGTGGAGCGAACTCCAACCGATCGGTGTTGCTCTCGGCCTGGCAGTCTTTGGGCTTGTGCTCTTCGAGCTGGGCGGATTTTGGCAGCAGAGGCAGCTTCGCTTGCAGGCATATACAGCGCTTACAGCGGCGTTCGCTCGCATCTTCTTTGTGAACCTGACGGCAGCAACCCTGCCCGGCGAAATGCTCAGTCCTCGCATCTACACGGTCGTTCCGATTGCGCTGATCTTCTTCTACGTATGGGCGCGATTACAATCGGACAAAGCAAAGCCGAACGGGTCGTTGAGAGATCTTATCTCTTACTTCGGGACCGTATGCATTGCTGCAGTGCTCTATGTTGAGTCGCCCGTGGAGTGGATCGTCGTTGCATGGGCGGCGCTCGCACTAACGCTTGTTTTTGCGACCTGGATTCTTGACAAGCTAGTCTTCCTGCAACAGGCAGTTCTTCTCGTGTTGGGAATCGCCGGCCGGGCCATCGCACACAATATCTTTGGTGGGAGCTACTTCGCTGCCGATGGATGGCGTGGCAACTTTGCAGTTCTGTCAATCGCATCCGCGATTCTCTTCGGCACGCTGCCGATCACATTCCGGCTTCGAAAGCGCTATGCTGAACATCCAATCGAATCGTGGCTTGGCCGGCTTCTGGCTCTGAATCACGCTGAACAATGGTTTTTCTTCGCTCCAGTTGCACTGATTACTCTCATGATTGCTGTCAAGATGAATGCGGGGATGGTGACGCTTTCGTGGGGTATTGAAGGCGTCCTGGTAATTATGTTGGGATTTCTAGTCAGTCAGCGAAGCTTTCGAATTACAGGACTTTTGCTCCTATTGATCTGTGTAGGCAAGATCGTCTGCTTCGATTTCTGGCGTCTGAACGAGACTGACCGTTATATTACGTTCATCGCGGTAGGAGCTGCCATGATTTCGGTACCTATTCTTTATGGCAAATATCGTGAGACCGTCAGGCGGTTGCTATGAAGCGTATCCTGCCTCTTGCGCTGATCCTGCTGATAGCTGGTGGAGCTCTCTACTTTGCGCAACACAGAATGCGCCATGATGCAGTGAGCGCCGACGCGGTCGTGGATATGGCGGCGGATTGGCAGCGCGACGTAACGCGTGCTCCTATGCAATTCACACGCATTTCTGATGAAAAGGAGACCGAAATCGGCGACGAGCTCGCGCGGCAATATGCATCTGCGCAGCCCGAGCAGACTCCCGAGGCGCGTGCGACCGTGCAATATGTGAACGAGGTCGGCGGGCGTGTAGCTCAGCATGCGAAGCGCAAGCTCAACTTTCGTTTTCATCTGATCGGCGATTCCAACCTTATCAATGCCTTTGCGCTGCCGGGCGGGCACGTTTTCGTTGGCCAGGGGCTTTTGGACCAGATGACGAGCGAGGACGAACTCGCCTTTATACTCGGTCACGAGCTTGAACATATAGACCACTACCACGCAGTCGAACGTGTGCAAATCGAAGCGAATCTGAAGAAGGTGGACCTCGGCGTTGTGGCGGCGATTGCAGAGATTCCGATCTCTCTATGGCAAGCCGGCTATAGCAAAGATCAAGAGTTCGAAGCGGATCGCGAGGGTCTCCGCATCGCCGTCGCGGCCGGCTACTCGCCTCAAGGCGCGGTAAATATGACCGAGAGAATGACTAAGTTACGCGGCGAATACGTGATTCACGCAGAGACACCGACGGAGGAACTAAGTCAGGTTGCAATCGACGGACTAACGGGTTACTTCCGCTCACATCCATTGCCCTCCGAACGTCTTCAGCAAATCAATGATGTTATCGCTCAGGATCATATGAAGAACAAGCCTCTAACTCAGTTTTACGTCGAGTATGAGATCACAAGCGGGGAGAGATAGAGGCGATTGGTCGCAATCGCTCCATCATTTCCAGTTATTACCACCATCCGTAGTTATCCAGACAGTTCCATCGTTGGACTCTACCGTGCCCGCCCGCACACTCTGAAAACGTATGTGCGCGATCGCGTGTTCACGCCCATCCTTCTCGGGCAGCACGATCAGCGTCCAGGTTGCACCGTTATCAGTCGAACGATAGAGCCGCGAGTTCTCGCCGCCGATCCAGACCTCGCTATCAAGGACAGAGACCACCCGCATCTTCGATTGCTCCAGTGGCAGAACAGCCTGCCACTCGCCTTCGCCGTAGGCGCGTTCCGCCTGTCCCAGGTTGTTGATGCGCCAGTGCGGGCGAGCGGCAGCGGCCGCCGATGCTGCCGACATTGCGCGGTCCGTCTTGGTATTGGCGAATGCAGAAAGTGCCGGAGCCTGAGCAGCCTTCAGAACAGGGGCGCCGGGCTTCTCTGTTTGGCTGACTCCTGCATTGGCCTGGTAAGAACTCAGCTGGGTGAGATCGGAATTCTTGGCCAAATCGATCTTGTCCCTAGTGATTTCATCTTTGGCGGCCACGCTCTGAAAGCCCAAAGTGGACTGCGATCGGTCCTTCGCTGGACTATTTGCTGTTTTGGCGGACGTCACCTTCTGTTCGACAGAAGGCGGTGTCGGCTGAAGCGATGACATGGGAAGCTGCGCTGGTTCCTTCATAGCTACCGTCGCGTTCTTTGGGAAGACCAGTCTTTGCTGATAGACCAACACCGCTGAACAGATCACCACTAGGCTCGCGGCAACGCTTGCCCATGGCAACCAGGCGCGCCGTGGTTGATCTGATCGGCGTGCCACAACGACGGGTTGAAGATCTTCTACCGAATCCAAAGCTGCTGCGGCGGCAACACTCAGCACCTCACGGCACTCCACGCAGGCTGCGACGTGCTCCAACACCCGCAGTCGTTCGTCTTGCAGCAGAGACCCTTCGCCCAGAGCTGTGAGCACGTCTGCATCGGGGTGAGGGTCGCCGTGCTGGCTTTGCGCCAGTGCTTTTCGCAGCGGATTGGAATCTGATTGCTTCACTTCAATAACCCGTCTTTCTTATTTAGAACGATTCGACTGGTTTTTCTTGCCGCAGATTCTTCGCGACATCGACTTTGAGATCGCACACATCAAGCTCCAGCAGGAGTTCGTCGCAACGCCGGTAGTTGATCCCTGCGGTCTGCAATCGTTTTCGAATCCGCTTTCGTAACTCCTTCATCAGCTTGTCCAATTTGCGGCTGATTGTGGACTCATGCACGCCCATCTGGCGGCCAATGTTGGCCAGGGTGCGCTGATCAAGATAATAGGATGCGAGCAGGAAGCGCTCCTCACTGTGAAGTTCGGCGAGCGACTGCGCTATCGCGACAGCCACGCGATCATCTGCAACTGGAGTAGCGACCGAGGGAGTTGCGGCAAAGGAGACTCCGGCCTCAACCTGCTCATCGAGACTTACGTCTTTGGCGTGCGAACGGTAACGGTCAACATGCTGTCGCGCAAGCACCGTTCTGAGCCAGCCCTCGAGGGAGCCGCGCCCCGTGAAATAGTCGAGCTTTGAAACCCGGCGGCCTTCGTTATTCGGAATCCCGTAGAGCTCTGCATAGAGGCCGTCAGCCAGTTCGCGGCCTGTCGACTCGTCTTTGGCGACCCGATAGGCAGTCTCATAAAGAAAGGCGCGAAACCGGACAAGAAACACATCCCAAGCGTGCTCGTTTCCGGCTGTGCAGGCGCGTGCCAGAACGAGATCCCCGACACGCAGCATAGCGACCATCTCCAATCGCTTGGCCTCGGTTGTGTCCCCTGCATACCGGTCCACGACCGCCGCCACAATCCGGAGGAAATGCTGAGCTGTGATGCCGTAGCGCTCCGCCCCCGATTCAGCGTAGCGTTGAGTGATGGCGACCGAGACAGGACTATCCAATGCACAATCTTCAAGCGGCTCTGAAGGCTCGGGCGGCATCGCTACCGATGGTAGCAAATTCTCTGTCAGAAACCTAAGGAGTTGCGTTCATCAACTCTACGCAGGCAGGAGACGGTTTTTCCCGGAGGGCCGGTCGTGTTTCCCGAGGGGCGGCACGTATACTGTAAACCTTGGCTGGAAGAGGATCGAGACATGACATATCTGAGATGGGTGTTGGCAGCGGCAATTGTGCTTCTGCCCTCGTTTGCTACGGTAGCGCAGGACGCTCCCGAGCTCAAGACTGACAAAGACAAGTTCAGCTACGCGCTCGGAATGAACTTTGGAGAGAACCTCCGCAAGCAGGGGCTGGATCTGGATCCCGCCGTATTTGCGAGGGCATTCGCAGAGTCGTTCAACGGCGGCAAGACCGCGATGACTGACCAGGAGATGCAGACCCTGCTGACGGCGGCGGGGCAGGAGATCCGGAAGAAGCAAGCGGCGCAGCAAGCGGAGAAGGGCACAGCGGCGCAGAAGGAGGGCGACGCGTTCCTGGCCGCAAACAAGACGAAGGAAGGCGTGGTGACGCTGCCCAGCGGGCTGCAATACAAGATTCTGAAGACCGGCACGGGCGAGAAGCCGACGGCGGACGACACAGTCGTTTGCAACTACAAGGGCACGCTGATCAATGGAACGGAATTCGACGCATCGGAAAAGCACGGCGGGCCGTTGACCTTCCCGGTAAAGGGCGTTATTGCGGGCTGGACCGAAGCTCTGCAGCTGATGCCGGTGGGTTCGAAGTGGCAGTTGTTTGTGCCGTCCAATCTGGCCTACGGCCCGCAGGGTCCGGGAGAGATCGGACCGAACGCAACGCTGATCTTCGAGGTGGAGCTGGTGTCGATCCAGAAGGCAGCGGCACCGGCTGGCGGAGCCGCAGCTCCGAAGTAAATGGCTGCGGCGGTCCGCAGAATCACGCTCTGGCCTTCATAGTGGGTTTTGACCACCTGCGTGTACTCGTTACGAAGATCTCTGTGGCGGGGACAATGCGACCGCGGCTTCGCTGGTAAGGACACGAAAGACGAATGTCTCCTGGAGATACAGCCGTACAAGAGAATCTGTGTGGCTGAAGTAGCCGATCGAGACATCCTGCCCGATGTTGAGTTCGAAGTCGCCGCCTCGCGTTGTCAGAACGAAGGCACCTTCGATCGCTGGCGCCCAGACAAGGCTGCCATCAACGATGCGCTTGACGTGCTCCAGGACGGGATATCCGTGATCGCGGGTCTCGGCGAGCGCCGTATACTCGTCGGCTCCGAGCAAGACCGAGTAAGGCCCGTTTACACCGACAAGGCGTAATTGGCTCAATGCATGTGCCACCGCATCGGGATAATCCCGCACATCCGCAGGAAGTGGAACGATAGGGTTGCTCGTGCCTTCCCGAATGCCTTGAATATCGGCTTCTGCGTATCCGTTGAAGATGGCCCGGTCTTCTGCAAAAGCAAGTTTCCTTGCAGCGTCTTTCGCGGCCTGCCAGTCGGAGTCGGCCGATCCACGCTCTACGTCATCGATTGCCTGACGGGATAATTCAAACGGCACCCGCACTTCTACGAGAGGCTTGACCTCCCGCTGTCTAGCGACTATATCCTCAGCGGGAGGGGAGATCGATCGCATGTGGCCGGTCGCCACTCCGGGCAGAGCAATTCCTCCCGGCGAAGGAACGTCAACAACCCGTCGTCCAGCCAGATAGCGCTTCAGCGTCCTTGTCGTCTCTTCCTCAATCTGCGACCATGCAGCGTCAGAGACTGGCGCCAGTTCCCGATGGAGGTTATTCATTTTTCTCTCCTTTTAGTGATCCTATCTTGAGTGAACTATCGTCCGCGGACAAGGCAGACGGCGGATCGGATGTCTGCGGCACAATCGTTTCCGTTGAGCCCGGTGCTTCTCCGCTGATGTTGTCCAGGAACGTCGCTGACGGCACGAAAAACAAGCTGCCGGTGACTGCGCGGCTGAAATCCAGCAACCGGTCATAGTTGCCGGGGGGACGGCCGACGAACATATTCTGCAGCATCGTCTCCGTGATGCGCGGAGTGCGGCAGTAACCGATGAAGTACGTCCCGAACTCGCCGTGGCCCGGCCTGCCGAATGGCATATTGTCTCTGAGGATTTTGACTTCTTTTCCATTCTCCTCGATGACCGTCAGCGCGTTGTGCGCCGACGACGGCTTCTCGGCATCGCTCAACTCGATGTCTGAGAGTTTCCTGCGGCCAATAATGCGCTCCTGTGCCTCAATGGGAAGAGCATTCCATGCCTTCATGTCGTGAAGGAACTTTTGCACGATCACATAGCTTCCTCCAGCGAAGGCCGGGTCTTCGTCGCCGATGATTGCCGCCTCCTGAGCGGCCACTCCTCGCGGATTCTCAGTGCCATCGACGAAACCGACGACATCGCGATCGTCGAAATAACGGAATCCGTGAACCTCGTCGGCGATCGAAACTGCATCCCCGATGCTGTCCATGATCTCGGTTGCCAACTCAAAACAAAGGTCCATACGTTTAGCGCGAATGTGGAACAGGATGTCGCCGGGGGTAGAGACGGCGTGGCGGCCGCCTGACCGAATCTCTCGAAACGGGTGAAGCTCCGCGGGCCGTGGCGATCCAAAGAGTTTGTCCCAGGCATCGGACCCGAACCCGACAATGCATGTAAGACCGGCCTCGATCTCCCGAAACTCGACGGCGCGGATGAGGCCGGAAAGATCCGAGCAGAACGACCGCAGAAGCGCATAGGCGTCCGGGTCCTGACGAATGCAGACAACCAGAAAAATCGCCGCGCGTGTAAGCGGAGCGACCACATTCTGAGGAAGAACGGTCTCGTTTGGCTCCTCGTGTGTGTCCATTGCTTCAATCTCGATTCAAGAAAATTCTCATTCATGTTTTTTCATTGGTCAAGAACCCGTCCGCGCCACCGCATCGTAACAAACGCAAATACCCATTGCAGCAGCACAAAACGCGATTGGGAAACCCGATCAGAGAATAAATGTGGACCGCCGACCAGAGGAATCACGCCGGGGTTCCCCAGAAGCGCACTAAGCGCAGATCCGCCACTGCGTAGGTCCGACCGGCGATAGCAAGATCGCCCTTGTCCCAATACCAGAATGGCGGAGATACCGGACGATTCGTCACCCGTCTGCGGATGAGTCGTGAGACGTACTTCCCTTCCTGAATGGCCGGCTCCGTAACACCGGGCAGCACCATTGGTTCGCCCGATCGAATTCCGATCACATTGATCGCAGCGTAGAGATCGCCGAACCCTCCCCCAAAAATAACCGCTTGAGGTGTGGTCACAGATTCCTCCCAATCAGCCACCGAAGACCGGCTTCAATCTTGCTCTCCCCATGTCTGCGCATAGGTTTTGCCATAAGGGTAGAAGAGTTCCTTGCGGCCCTCCTTCCATGCGGCCTTAGTTGGCGGGGTCGTGATGTCCCAATCGGGCCGGCACTTTCGGGTAACCTCACGGAGGTCCTGGCGGAGTTCCTCAAGCGTCGGACGGCCGAAAAACCAATAGCCGTTGTAGATCTTGTATACGACGAGGCCCGGTTCCAGAACAATGACGTGAGGAATCATCGGATCGTGATCGGGGTCCGTGTATTCGGCAATATCGAGATCCTTTTGTACGATTCGTCCCGCATCGGAGAGAAACGGCCAGTGTGCGTCCACTCCCGAGCGGTACTCGTTGGTTAGAGTAATGTTGTCGGTGCTGATTGTTACCAGACGGCAGTACCCAACTTCCATCTCGCGGTGGAATGGAACGAGGAGTTCGGCTTGCCGGCGGTCTTTCGGACAATATCCTCGGCGGCTGAGGACGAGCACCATGGGATGCTGGCCTTGCAAGTCCGAAAGCTTGCGGCGCTTCGTCGTGTGATCGGTCAGTTCGTAATCGGGGAAGAGCGCACCGGGAACGATGCCGGATCGCATGGCTAGAATGCCCCTTTCGCTACGTTATGCAAATTGAAATCGCAACATATGGCAGTGATGAATAATCATCGCTTGCATAGCAATCTCGTAGGGACGTTCATAGGTCATCGTCCCTGCGCCGGGGTCTCCCGGTTGATATTCCTTGCCATCTCCACGTGTTGCGAAGAACTTGTGAGGTGAGCCGCGTACTTAACGCGTCCCACAGAGATTCAGCTTCGGATGAATGCCAGCAGGTCCGCATTGATCACGTCGGCATGCGTGGTCATCATGCCGTGAGGGTAGCCGGGGTAGATTTTGAGCGTACTGTTCTTGAGCAACTTCGCTTGCAGCAGGGAAGCGTCTTTGTAGGGGACAATTTGATCATCGTCGCCCTGCATTACGAAGGTTGGCACCGTAATCGCTTTCAGATCGTCCGTCTGGTCTGTCTCTGAAAATGCTTTGATGCCTTCGTAGTGAGCCAGCGCGCCGCCGATCATCCCCTGGCGCCACCAGTTCTGGATGGTCCCCTGCGAGACCTTCGCGCCCGGCCTGTTGAAGCCGTAAAACGGACCCGAAGCCAAATCGACGTAGAACTGCGCCCGGTTCGCAGCCAACGGCTGGCGGAGTCCGTCGAACACTTCGATCGGCGTGCCGCCGGGGTTGTTTGCAGTCTTGAGCATGAGCGGAGGGACGGAGGAGATCAACACGGCCTTGGCCACGCGGCCCTGAGGCTGGCCGTATTTCGCGACATAGCGCGCCACCTCGCCACCACCCGTCGAATGGCCGATATGGATCGCATTCCTCAGGTCGAGATGCTCGGCCACTGCCGAAGCGTCGGACGCGTAGTGGTCCATGTCGTGGCCAGTGCCCACCTGCGAGGAGCGGCCGTGACCGCGCCTGTCGTGCGCGACGACGCGATAGCCTTGAGCAACGAAGAACAGCATCTGATTGTCCCAGTCGTCCGACGAAAGAGGCCACCCATGATGAAACACGAGGGGCTGTGCGTTCTTCGGGCCCCAATCCTTGTAGAAGATCTGCGTACCGTCTTTGGTCGTAATCATTGGCATACCATCCTCTCCAGTGTTTGGTCGTGAAGTTGTTGAAGCTGTCATCCCATGCAAACATCGAGCCGGTTCTTCAGCGCCAATCTCGCGAAGCTTCGAAAGATGCGTGGGCCATGTGGTCGACTGCGCCGGCCACCGCTACAACTGCAAATAACAAGAAAGCACTCCGGCTTGGCATATCGATCAGACCTCCTAATCTTCAGATCAAGACGACTCAGTACCCATCGACGTCGATCACAGCCTGGGCAAACTCTTGTGGAGCTTCCTGCGGCAGATTGTGCCCGATGCCGCCGGTGACGATCCGGCTTGCATATTTGCCGGTGAATTTCTGGCGATAGGCTGATGGGTCAGCAGGGTGGGGAGCACCATTGGCATCGCCTTCGAGGGTAATAGTGGGCACGGAGATGGCCGGAAGCTGAGCGAGCTGCTTTTCGAATTTGTCATATTGCGGCTCGCCTTCAGCCAGTCCGATCCGAAAGCGATAATTATGAATCACGATGGCGACGTGATCCGGATTGTCGAAGGATGCCGCGGTGCGATCGAATGTGGCGTCGTCGAAGTTCCACTTGGGCGAAGCGATTTGCCAAATGAGCTTCGCGAAATCGCGGCGGTATTGGTCGTAGCCGGCCCGGCCACGCTCAGTGGCAAAGTAGTATTGGTACCACCACTGGAGCTCGGCCCTTGGCGGCAACGGCTTTTTGTTGGCTTCTGGGCTGGCGATCAGATAGCCGCTCACGGAGACGAGCGCCTTGCAACGTTCCGGCCAGAGAATCGCCATGATATCCGCCGTCCTCCCTCCCCAATCGAAACCGGCGAGGATCGCCTTCTGGATCTTAAGAGCGTCCATCAGATGGATGATGTCGAGGGCCACCACGTATGGCTGACCATTGCGAAAGGTGTCAGCGGAAAGAAAGCGTGTCGTGCCGTAACCGCGCAGGTACGGGACGATCACCCTGTAACCCTTTGCGGCCAACAACGGAGCGACATCGACGTAGCTATAAATGTCGTAGGGCCAGCCCTGCAGGAGAATGACGGGAGCGCCATCGGGGGGGCCGTCTTCTGCGTATCCGACATTGAGCAGGCCGGCATCGATCTGCTTCAGTGAGGCGAACGAGGTGTTCGCGCCCGGCTTAATCGTGGGCAGATCTCCCGATTGCGCCTTGCCGGTTAGGGGCTGGACACCTTCCGCGAAGAGTGCGCCCGGTGCAAGCAATGCGGCTCCAGCCGATAGCCCGGAGATTGCAAAACGCCGACGCGAGATTTCGATCTTTTCTGCGTTCTTCATGGATTGTCTCCTTTGATTCGAACGTTGCTGGTTGGTAGTGCTGTCGATGCGCTAAGCTGAAATACCCAATCGTTGCTTGCCGGGATGAACTGAGCTAATGACGAGTTGTGGGGCACGATGGCCTCTTGCGGGATTGGAGCATTTTCGGATTTACTGTAGACTTCCGTGCCCCATCCATTCCGCGTTTTTCTGCGGAATGGGCGGGAAACCTACAGATTTTCGGTCTACACAATTCCCAAAAAATGCTTTAACCGAACGTGAAGTCAAAAGCCTCGACACCCGAATCGAGAAATTCAATCTCGAATTGACGATCGACAATCGGCTGCGTTTGACGAATCAACTGGTAGAGCCGCTGTTGCGTAACTGTGCTGTTACCTTCGTCGTCAACGTCGACCCCGTGCGCAACGCCGGGCGGCTTTCCATCGATCGTCACGCGGAATCGCACGGTAGTTCCCGGCGCTGACGGACCCATGATGAGGTGAAGATCGCGGGCGTGAAATCGGTACGCGATCTGCCCATTGGGCGAATTCAGTAAGGCAAACTGCTTCTTCGCCGTCCAATCACCTGAAAGCGCCCACTGGTTCAGCTTCAAAGTCGAGGGGAAAACATAGGCGTGGCGCTTGTCCCAGACTTCGCCACCGGAAGACGCGAAGTTCTCGGCGCGATCATACCCTACATAGGATTCAGGCGATCTTAAGTCGGCCCAATCCGGAGCAGCTTCGATGCCAACGCCTGCAACCTTAGCTAACTCGTGATCAACGCCCTGGGCTCTGTCCTCGGCGAGCAATTGTTGAATGACTGTTTCCGCCCGTTCGTAATTGCCTTCGCCGAATTGCTGATGCCGAATATGCCCGCGCGCATCGACAAAGTAAAGAGCCGGCCAAGAATTGTTATTAAAGGCTCGCCAGACCGCAAGCTCATTGTCGATGGCAATCGGATAATCGATCATCCTGTCCTTTACGGCCCAGCGAACGTTCTCGACGCTCTTTTCAAATTCGAACTCGGGCGCCTGCGCGCCGATCACAACCAATCCTTGGTTCTTGTATTTCGCGGCCCACGCGCGCAAATAAGGAAGTACCCGAATGGAGTTGATGCAGGAAATGGTCCAGAAATTAACGAGAACGAGCCTTCCGCGCAGGCTGCGTGTCGTTAGGGGCTGCGAATTGAGCCACCCTGTTGCGCCGCTGAGCGGCGGAAACTCGCCCTCAGAAGGCAATCGAATCGCCGCAGGAGATTCCGCATTCGCGCATCCGGCGATGCCGAACCGGGCAGCGCAGATGGTCATTGCCGCGTTGGCAAGAAAGTCGCGGCGATCCAAGCTGATTTCTACTCGCATCTATTTCGCTCCACACGATTGACACCGCCGTCTACTTCAGTGTCTTCATGAACTGACTTACCAGTGCTGCAACTTCGTCTGCCTTGGTGTCGAGCGCGAAGTGACCTGCGTCGAGCACGTACACCTGTGCCTTGGGCACGTCTTTGCGATGGCGTTCCGGCTCTCCCGGATCGAACGACAAATCGTGCTTGCCGCAGATCACCAGCAGTCTGGGCTGTTCCTTCTGCAACCATGCCTGTCAGCTTCGGGCACAGCGACCGGCCGGACCCGAAAGAGCTTCACTGCACCTTCGACCACATCACCACCGGGAGCATCCAGCTCAGGAAGAAGAGACTGCCTGTCTGCAGCGCCTCGACGTAACTACCGAAGGGCGTTGGGGCGGCCGGAAGCTGAATGCCAAGGTCCTGCAGCCGGCGCTCGGCGCTGCCAGGCTGCGAACCTCTACCGGCTACCACCGTCCCACATGCGCACCATCGTCCACGTGCAGCACCTCCCCGGTCACGTGACCGGCTTCCGTCAGATAAACAACAGCGTCGGCGATGTCCTTCGGTCTGGAAACCGTACCCATCGGTGAGCGCGCCGTCAGGTTGCCCTTGTGCAGAGGCGTGTCCACAACGCCCGGCGCGACGGCGTTGAAGCGAATCCTCTTTTTCGCGTATTCGTTCGCGAGGCTCAGCGTGATCGCATCGATGCCACCCTTGGTCATCATCGGAACCGACGCCGGAACCCCTGCGATGGGGTTATCGGCCAGCGATGCGCTGATGCTGGTCACGCTGCCACCCCTGTCTTGAGCCAGCATCTGCCGCACGGCCAGTTGCGTGATGAAGACAAACCCATCGAGGTTGGTGGAGACCAATGCGCGAAGTTCTTCGGCGGTGTACTCCGTGAATGGCTTCGAAGAATAGATGCCTGCGTTGTTCACCACATGATCAATCGAACCGAACGTCTCGATCGCCGTTTTCGCCACCTTCTCCGCAGTCTCTGCACGGCTGATATCTCCTTCTACCAGCGCGAGGTTGGCAGACGGCGAGTATCCCGCCTTCGAAATGCTTCGCGAGGTCGCAACAACGTTATAGCCGCGCTCCAGAAACGCCTGAACGATAGCGGCGCCGATTCCCTGCGAGCCGCCGGTGACGATGACTGTCTTCCCGCTTGCCATAGTGAACTCCTATTGTCCCCGGCAAACCTGGAGAAGTCGATCCCTGCCTGCCCGAACCCGTACAAACAACAGCCCATGCTCGTGCACAGAACTAGAGATGTTATTGGAGCAGCAATGTATGCGGATGCAATATGAGACGAAGGTATTGACCGATACCTTAGTGTTGGATTGTTGGACCGCAGTCCTAGCGAATGCGGAGTTGCGGATCGCAGTGTCCGCCTGAAGCCTACCTAGCCGGGCGCAATGCGGACCCAGTCGGGCGCGTCAGCCGTAGGCGGGCAGCAATGCTTACCAATTCTGCGAGAGATTCAGCTTTCATCTTTCGCATCATGCTGCCGCGATGTGCTTTAACTGTAATTTCGCTGATTCCCAGTTCGCCGCCAACCTGCTTATTGGGCAAGCCGGCGGCCACTAACGCCATCACTTCGCGTTCGCGAGGGCTGAGGCAAGAGTACCGGGCTTTCAAAGCCCGGATCTCTGTGGAGCGGTCCAGTAATGCCTTGCTGCGTACCAAGGCATTGCGAATGGCATTCAGAAGGATTTCGTCACTAAACGGTTTCGTCAGAAACTCTTGAGCTCCCGCCTTCATCGCCTGCACAGTTATCGGAATATCTCCGTGGCCTGTGATGAAGATGATCGGCATCTCATGCCGTTCCACCGCAACACGTTTCTGCAGATCGAGGCCATTGAGTCCTGGAAGAGAAATGTCCAGTACCAAGCAACTTGGAACTGTTACGGGTGGATGGTTCAGAAATTCCTGTGCGGAGACGAATGTTTCCACGTCCAAGCCCTCATGGCGCAGCAAAAGCTCGAGCGATTCGCGAACAGAGATATCGTCGTCGACGACGAGAACAATTGACGGGCTCTCTGACATCGGCAAGGCCTCACCTCAAAATCAAGCGCGCTCGCATGAGCAATTTTATATCTACGACACAATTCCAGAGACGACGATCATTTGACCTGAAACGCGGAATTCAGCGCCTCGAGCATCGCGGCATCGCTGAACGGCTTGATCAAACATGCGATCGCACCTCGCTTGATGAGCCGCGACCGCAACGCCTCATCTCGATGGCCGGTCACGAAGATAATTGGGATCTTGATCTCGCGGCGACTCAATTCCTCCTGGAGCTCCGGGCCGGACATTCCCGGCATGGCAACGTCGAGGATCAAACATTGGCTCCGCGCGATTGCGCCGGACGCAAGGAATTCTTCAGCAGAAGAAAATGCCTGAGACGCGAAACCGAATTCCTTGACTAGATCTGGCAGCGATTCGCGGGTCGATTCATCATCGTCAATGATTGACACAAGTGGAGCTGGATTCATCATGGATATCTCAGTCTGCACTCAAAAACACATTCCCTCGACGCGGAGAACCGTGCATTTCCTCCGGCGCCGATTGGCAAACTCCGCGTGCTCCCCCGAAGTGCCGTTCACAACACTCAGGGACGGCCCATCAACGATGCGACTGAGTCTGTCACCATGCACTCCCTTCTTGGCGACCCCCACAACAGCATCATCGGCCTTGTGGCCAGCGGCGTCTATTGTACTTAGGTATTGCTTACCGGCCGGAAGCGCACTCCTCCAAGTCGTTCTTCCTTAGTGGGTTTGGTGATGTAGTCATTCGGAACGGAGGATGAGACGGAGCGTGACGGCAAGACGAATTCGTACGAAAATTACGAAAATATTGATCGATACTCTCATACAGAGAATCAGGAATGAGTTCCAACGGTTGTTGCTTTTCGGGCGGTCAAGATTTGTCAGGCATGGTGGGTCGTCCGATTGTGGATCTGCGGGAGTGATCGCAGCCACTCCCGCTGTCTGATCTTCCGTCACAATCCTGCGAACGCAATCTCCTGCTAACGGCGTCGCAGCCAATCTCAAAGTTCATCGCCAGGACGGTGCTTCGTGCCACAGAATGAAAGGAGCCTCAAGCGGCACGAACGCTCCTTCGTGGCGTGGAACGAGGCGCGGCGTGTAGTCAGCAGCCGGGCGGCTCGTGGGAATAGAAGCACTGTAGGTGAACGCATTCGTCGTCCCGGTCAGGCGTTCGTCACGATTCATAGTGTGCGTGATTGGGTCTTCGTCTTTCTGTGCATCTGCGTAGAGTTCAACGCTCACGACGTCGGGGTCGATATCGTCAAGAAATACTTGTACGTGAAATAGAAATTGCTCGCCCTGTTGCTCGACGGTCGCGGCGCCGAACCGCAGCGCTGACCAGTGTTTCGCCAGTTCGGCCTGCCAGGCAACGAGATCGGCTCCCATTGAACCTCGATTCTCGGCGCGTTGGCGAAATGCTGCCGCCGCCCAGAGATAGTGTTCTTCGGTATATTGGCGGACTGCGCGATTGGTCGAAAAGACCGGCGTCAAGCGGGCCATGCTTTCGCGCATGCGGGCAACCCAGCCGCGTGAGATTCCATGCTCGTCGCGGGTATAGAACTCCGGGATCACCTCCCTTTCGAGCACCGCATAGAGACTTTCAGCTTCAGCTGCGTCCCAGGAAGGGTCATCCCCATGTTCGCGTCCATCTCCGATCGCCCAGCCCACTTCCGGGGAGTACGCCTCCGCCCACCAGCCATCGAGTTCCGAAAGATTCAACCCGCCGTTCACCAGTACCTTCATGCCGCTTGTGCCGCTCGCTTCCCAAGGCCGTCGCGGAGTGTTCACCCAGAGATCCACGCCCTGAACCAGATGCTCCGCCATGAGAACGTCGTAATCGGAAAGGAAGACCACCCGGGATCGAACCTCAAGACGGCGCGCAAACTCAAACCACTGCCGGATCATCTCCTGCCCCTCGGCATCCTGGGGATGAGCCTTGCCTGCAATGACGAATTGAACTGGGCGGTCTTGATTCGTAAGAATGTTGAGAAGCCGCGCCGGATCGTGCAGGAGAAGATTCGGGCGTTTGTAAGTGGCAAAGCGACGGGCAAATCCCAAAGTCAAAATATTGTCATCGAGTATCAATCCGGCCTGCGCGAGGTCTTCCGGCGACGCGCCCCGAGCTGCTAATTGACGGCCGTAAAGTCTTCGGACGTACTCGACGAGAGTCTTGCGGTTATCTGTGCGGAGTTGCCAGAGGTCGGAATCACTGACTGCGCGAATCTCTCGTTCTGTATCTGCCAGTGTCCCGTGCCAGCATTGTTTTCCGCAGGAAAGTTCCCACAAGCGGTCTGCTTCAGCAGAGTCCCAACTGGGCGTGTGCACTCCGTTGGTCACGTGAGTTACCGGCACCTCAGTTTCAGACCACCTGGGAAAGAGCGGCTGGAAGAGCCGCCGGCTTACTTGGCCGTGTAATTTGCTGACACCGTTGATAGCGCCGCTGCCACGGATCGCCAAATAGGCCATATTAAACGGTTCGGACGGGTCTTGGCGATCGCGCCGCCCCAACGCTAGAAGCTCGTCGAATGAAATCGACAGTTTCTCCTCGGCATAGTTCTTGAGGTATCGTTCGATCAGGCTGGGACCAAAGCGGTCAAAGCCCGCCTCCACGGGAGTGTGGGTCGTAAAAAGGTTGCCGGCGCGGGTGACGGCAAGCGCGACGTCGAATGGCTTGCCATTGTCTTCCATGTAGGAACGTGCCCGTTCAAGCACCGCGAATGCGGCGTGACCTTCATTAAGATGGCAGACTTCGGGCTGCAATCCCAAGGCTCGCAGGAGTCGCCAGCCTCCAATACCGAGGACTAACTCCTGTTTCAAACGCAACTCCGGACCACCACCGTACAGTTCAGTCGTGATGCCGCGGTAAGCCGGAGGGTTGGCGGGATCGTTGGTATCGAGTAAATACAGTTTGACCCGGCCCACCTCGACTTGCCAGACTCTGATCCACAACTTGAAGCCAGGCAAAGCGATCGCCAAGCGCAACCATTCGCCGTTTGGTTCGCGCACCGGTCGAATCGGAAGCTGGCCGGGATCATTGAATGGGTACAAAGCCTGCTGGTGGCCTTGTGCATCAATCTCCTGCCGAAAATAGCCCTGCTGGTAAAGCAATCCAATTCCGGTCACTGGGACGCCCAGGTTACTTGCGGCTTTGAGCTGATCGCCGGCAACGTTGCCGAGTCCGCCGGAATAGATCGGCAGCGCTTCGCTCAACATGAACTCCATCGAGAAATACGCAACTGTCGACACGCCCGAATTTGGATGCGCTTTTTGGAACCACGCTTCCGATTCTTCGGCGAGCGCTTTCTCGCGGTGGAGATCAGCCAAGAGTTTTTGAAATCCTGGGTCGGAGGTAGCAGTTTGTAGTTTTTCCCGGGAGACGGTTTGCAGCATAACCAATGGATTATGGGTCAGTTCCCAGAGTTCGGGATCGAGTTGTTCCCAAAGCCGGTCCGCCGAGTGATTGAACGACCATCTAAGGTCCAAGGCCAAGTCGGTAAGAGCATCTGAGATGGCTGGATCGATGGAACGATCAAAGATCGTCGAGCTACTCATAAACAAACTCCTCTCATGGCTTATGTCTTGGGCTTATCGGATCAGGACACCTGTGCACTGCGAGCGAGCGCTTCCGAAACAATGGTCTGGGCTTCTCTCTGGATCTGTCGTAGATGGTCCTGACCAAGGAAACTCTCGGCGTAAATCTTGTAGATTTCCTCCGTACCCGAAGGACGTGCTGCAAACCAGCCGTCCTTGGTGATCACTTTGATCCCTCCAATTGGATGGCCGTTTTCTAGATTGCCGTATCCGGGAGCGGTGGTCAGAATCTTCAGTATCGGCTGACCACCAACTTCGCTAGCGCGAATGTCGGACGGGGACAATTTTGCCAGAGCGGCTTTTTGTTCGGGCGTAGCCGGAGCATCAATGCGTTCGTAGACTGGGTCTCCCAGTTCGTGGGTGAGCTCACGATAAATCTCACCCGGATCTTTGCCCACATGCGCCGTAATTTCTGCTGAGAGTAAACAGGGAACGATTCCGTCTTTATCGGTGGTCCATACGCTGCCGTCGCGCCGGAGAAAGGAGGAACCGGCACTCTCCTCGCCGCCAAAACCCAAGCGGCCGGCGAGCAATCCTTCGACAAACCACTTAAAGCCCACCGGAACTTCATAAAGCCGCCGCCCCAGGCGAGCGCTGACGCGATCGATCATGCTGCTGCTCACCACTGTCTTGCCGACGGCGACGTCTTTAGACCAACCGGACCGGTTCGCGAACAAATAGCTGACACACGCTGAAAGGTAGTGATTCGGAGGCAACAACCCGCTTCCTTTGGTCACGATGCCGTGGCGATCGTGATCGGTATCGCTGGCAAACGCGATATCGAACTTGTCTTTCAATGCGATGAGCCTCTGCATCGCATAAGGCGAAGAAGGGTCCATGCGAATCTTTCCATCCCAATCCACGGTCATGAATCGAAACGTGGGATCTACAGTTTGGTTGACGATCGTCAGATCGAGACCAAACTGCTCGGCAATCCGCGGCCAATAATCGATGCCTGCTCCCCCGAGTGGATCCACGCCAAGTTTGATCTTGGCGTCGCGCACCGCATTCATGTCGACAACATGATTGAGATCGCTGACATACTGGCTCAAAAAGTCGTGTTTATGCGTTGTGGGTGAGCGTAGCGCTTTGGCAAACTGCGTGCGCTTAACACCGTCGAGGCCGCACTCGAGAAAGGCATTGGCTTTTGCTTCAATCCACGAAGTCACGCTCGAATCCGCAGGTCCTCCATGCGGAGGGTCGTATTTAAAGCCCCCGTCATCGGGAGGATTGTGAGACGGCGTGATTACGATACCGTCGGCAAGCCCTGACGCTCGTGCGCGGTTGTAAAGCAGAATCGCGTGGGAGACGGCTGGGGTCGGAGTGTATGGTGTGCCTTCGGAGAGCATTACATCGATGTCATTTGCCGCAATCACTTCCAACGCGCTTGCAAATGCGGGTTCTGACAAAGCGTGGGTATCTATCCCCAGGAAAAGCGGCCCGTCAATCTTCTGGAGTTTGCGGTAATCGCAAATCGCCTGAGTGATGGCCAGGATGTGCCACTCATTGAACGCCACGTCGAACGCAGATCCGCGATGGCCGGAAGTACCGAAGACAACTCGCTGTCTGGGATCTCTCGGATCAGGCCGTAACTCGTAATAAGCTGTGATGAGCTTCGGGACGTTAACAAGAATGGATGGGTCAGCCGGCTTCCCGGCAGCAGGGTTAATTGTCATGAAGCGCCTCGCGGTGATCCGTCACTAGAATTGCACTTGATCGAGGTTCGAGCCGAAATCCGAATTGGCTCTCCATGGAAGGCTCTTTCCCGGAGTCGGGGAGATCGTCAGGGGCGGCGAGGGAAGTATCGACTGCTAAACGCCAGATCTTCCCGGCTGGTAACACAGGAATGGAAAAATCAACCGATCTGGTGTCGGCGTTAAACAGGAGGAACAATTCGGGTTCCGTCTCTCCCAAAATCAAACACGCAAAGGATTTCTGCCGCTGGTCCGCCCAGTTGGGAGCGGCGCCGTTTGGCGCGAACCACTTTATCTCTTCATCCGTGTAGAACTTTTCGCTTCGTAAAACAGGATGGGCTCGGCGAAAGGCGATCATTCCCCGAGTGAAGCGCTGGATCTCTTTATGCTTTTCGAGCAGGCTCCAGTCAAACCAGCTCACCTCGTTATCTTGGCAGTAGGCATTATTGTTGCCACGCTGGGTTCGGCGAAACTCATCCCCACCGAGCAACATGGGAACCCCGCGAGAGATGAACAAGGTCAACAGGAAATTCTTGATCAAGCGGATACGCATGCCCTCGACACCGGGATCCCGGCTTGGCCCTTCCATCCCGCAATTGTCGCTATAGTTGGCATCGGTTCCATCGCGGCTGAACTCGCCATTTTCATCATTGTGCTTCTGTTTGTAGCTGACCAAATCGTTCAGCGTGAAGCCGTCATGGCAAGTGACGAAGTTGAGGCTGCTTGCGGGGCCCTTGCCTGAGCTTTGGTATAAATCCGAGCTTCCACAGATTCGGCTCGCGAACGATCCGATCATGCCCGCGTCGCCAGACCAGAACCGGCGCGCATCATCACGGAAACGGCCGTTCCACTCCGTCCAACGCTTGGTGGAAAAACCTCCCACTTGATAGGCGCCGCCTGCGTCCCAAGCCTCGGCGATTATTTTTGCGTCCCGCAGGATAGGATCCTCCGCAATGCCGTCGAGAAGCGGAGCGTTGAGCAGCATCTCCCCATGCTCATCCCGGCCCAGGACCGAAGCAAGGTCAAAGCGAAAGCCGTCCACATGCATGTGCATGACCCAGTAACGAAGAACATTCCTGACGAACTCCCGCACGACGGGATGATTTGCATTCAGCGTATTGCCAACGCCGGAAAAGTTCTTGTAGTATCGGCGCCCGTTCTCTTGCAGCATATAGAAGATCGAGTTCTCAATACCGCGCAGAGAAATCGTGGGGCCCAGTTCATCGCTCTCAGCTGTGTGGTTCAAGACGATATCCAGGATCACTTCAATGCCAGCGCGGTGAAAAGCCTTGATCATCTCTCGGAACTCTTGGTTCTGCTGACCGTGAGGTCCTCCAATGCAGTAGGACTGCTTTGGAGCGAAAAAGGCAACGGGATTATAGCCCCAGTAGTTTTTGAGTCTCTCTCCTGTGATTGGATTTAGGCGATTGGATTCGTTTTCGTTGAATTCAAGTACCGGCATCAACTCAATGGCGGTCACTCCCAGGTCTTGAAGATACGGTATCTTCTCGGTCAACCCAGCGAAGGTTCCAGGATGCGCCACGCCCGAACTCGGATGAATTGTGAAGCCGCGAACGTGTGTCTCGTAGATGACCGTGTCGGATACGGAATGCTTTGGAGGCGAATCCATCTCCCAGTCGAAATGGTCGCCGGTAAAGACGCATTTCGGAGTTGTGCCTGCGTTATCAAAAGTCGAATAGCTTAAGTCAGTCAGGCTGCTGGATGAATCGTAGCCGCGTGCGGCTAAAAAATCCCAGTTCTCGACCCAGGCAATCGCTCTTGCATACGGATCGAGGAGCAGCTTATGTGGGTTGAAGCGATGGCCCTCTTCGGGTCGATACGGCCCCTCGATGCGATAACCGTAGAGTTGACCTGTGGGAATGGCTGGCACCCACACATGCCAGATATCGCCTGTCCGGTGACGCACCGGATCTAAGTCAATGAATCTGCTCGGAGAAGAATCGTCGGACTTTCGATAGAACTCCAGCCGGACACCGGTTGCGTGACGGCTGAACAAAACAAAATTGACTCCCCTTCCTTGTTCGTGGGCGCCTCCAATCGGGAGGGGATTTCCCGCCTGAATCTCGCCCACCTCGGACGGTGCCGCGAAACCATTCGCAATATTCTGCTCTTTCGCTAATTCGGTCATTGACGTAGTTTTCCATCCTCCGGTTTCCATCAGAGATCCAGCGTGACACCCGCATTTGGCTGGGAACAGCATACGACCACGTTCCCGGGAGCCGGCCTCTCCAGCGGCTCAGGGCTATAAGTAGTCGATCCGGCAATCAGACCGATCATGCAGGTGTGACATACTCCAGTCCGGCACGACCATCTGACCGAAACATCGCACGCTTCCGCCCGTTCAAGCAAACTTCCGAATTTCGGATTCCAAGCGGCGATAACCCCGCTACGCGCGAATGAGACTGGGGAGCCAGATCCGGGAGGCCCGTGTGGTGGGTGAGGAGTGAGAACAACCTGCGCCATACCAGGTGTAATGGCATCGAGCGAACCGAAGACTTCCGTGTGTACATTCCCGGCGAGCACACCCCAGTTTCGCAGCCCATTGCGCATGTTCTGCAAGAATGAACAGGGACCACACAGATAGAAGTCACTACCGTGTGACACCCCAATTTTCTCTAGCTGAGCTGTGTCAATGTGCCCGGAAGCGTCGAAGTCTTCCCCGACTTGGTCGATTGCAGAGGGCCGGCTGTACACAATGTATCCTCGTCCGTGAGAGAGCTGTTTCAGTAGTGAGCGCGATTCTTCTCGAAGTGGATGACCGAAGCGATTGCGCGACCCATAAATCCACCAGATCTCTCGTTGCGATCTTTCGGCGATACATTGGTACCAGCTTTTGACGTGCCGGACAATGGCCGCCGGCGGCAACCCATGACATTGACTCGATCGCTGCGCGGCTAAGACTGCCATGGCTACGCAAACGGCCCCAGGTTGTCGAGTATGATCGGCAGGTATTCTGCAACCGTCGGATGAATGTGCATGGCGCGCTGGATGACCGTGTATGGCGCCCTCGCATACATAGCGTCCAGCAGAACGTGAATCACTTCATCGCCTCCGACTCCAAGAATCGCAGCACCCAGTATTTGTTTCGTTTCTGCATCGACGCTGATTTTGATGAATCCCTGTGTCTCACCTTTTTCGTAGGCCCGGCTCACATGACTCATCGGATATTTCGCAGCGAGGGCGCGACGTCCGGATTTCCGTATCTCTGCGTCCGTCATCCCGCATCGCCCTAGCGGCGGATCGGTATATAGCGCGTACGCTTGGATTCGGTCGGAGACCCGGCGATGGTCAGCGTTGAAGAGATTGTCCGCAACAATCTCGTAGTCGTTATAGGAAGTATGCGTGAAGGCGCCGCGGCCATTGCAGTCACCCAGTGCCCAGATGCTGGGCACGCTTGTCTGCAGTTGATCGTCAACCACGATGTAGCCGCGGTGGTCGGTGGCGACCCCAGCCCGGTCGAGTCCCAGGTCGCTCGTGTTGGGAGTACGTCCCACGGCCAGAAGGACGTGAGTGCCGACTACTTCTGGCGGACCTTCTTCGCATGTAATGCCGACCGCGACGCCGCCATCGCGTTTCTCGAGCGAGATACATTTCGCGTTCAGCCGGATGTGTATGCCCTCAGCCTGCAGGATTTCGCGCACAGCTTCAGAAATGTCTTCGTCCTCCCGTCCAATCAGGCGCGGTCCCATTTCCACAATCGTGACCTCGCTCCCCAAGCGGCGATAGATCTGCGCGAACTCCAGCCCCACATAGCTTCCCCCGACAATGACGAAATGCTCGGGAAGGAAATCGATGTCCATTATCGATGAATTGGTGAGAAACGGGACGTCGTGAATCCCCGGCATTTCTGGGACGGAAGCGCGCGCGCCCACGTTGATAAAGATCTTGTCGGCTTTGAGAACTTCATCGTTGATCACGATGCTGTTCGACGACTCAAAGCGGGCATGGCCCTGAATGACCGTGCAACTTGCCGTTCCTCGGAGCCGTTCCTCTACTCCCTTGCTGGAACTCATGGAGGCTGCATCTTTGCGGGCTTTCACCCGCTTTATATCGACACGCACATCGCCGGTGGAGAAACCATATTCCGCACCTCGGCGGGCAACATGGATCGCGTAGGCACTCGCCACGAGCGTCTTTGTCGGGGTGCATCCCGTATTCACGCATGTGCCGCCAAATTTATCGCGTTCAAGAATCGCGACGTTTTTTCCGGCACCCGCAAACCGCGCCGCCAGGGGCGGACCCGCCTGCCCCGTACCAATGATGATTGCGTCGAAGCGCTTCGTCGTAGTGCTCAACGTGCCCCCTCAACGTGGATCTTGCCTTCTTTGGCTGCCTCTTCGGGGTTCTTGCCGTCCTGACGCGCGACAATATAAGCGGCGTACCAGTCCGACCAGTGGTGCTTCGGAGCGGTCGGTTCATATTCTCCGTGGTGCTTCTCAGCCTCTAGCAACAGCTCGGTCAGCGTCGCTACATCCAAATTACTAAGTCCTCGGCCGGGCAGCCGAGTTGTGACTTCCTGGAACAGCCATCCATTGCCGTCGGGATCACGAAACGTGGCGAACGAGTTGTAGGTCGCATGCTCGGGTGCTGGCCCGCTGATGCGATCACCGCCGTCGGTCTGGAACTGAGCGCCTGGCGTTCCTGGGTGGAACACCTCGCTCACATCAATGCCGCGTGTGACAAGATCTTTGCGTGCAGCCGCAATATCGGAGACGATCAGGTAGAGGCCCCGGGCCGATCCTGGCGCGGCCGATGTAATCTTCGTGCCAAACTGAACCGAGCACCCTGAGCCGGGGGGCGTGAACTGAACAACACGGAAGCCGTTATCAAAGGGGAAGTCGGCATCGAGTCGCCACCCGAGTTTGGTGTAGAAATCCTTCGAGCGGTCAACGTCCGCGACCGGGATGACGACCACCTCGAACCTACTATCTAATCTTTGCGCAATAGCGCCGTTTATCGGCTCCCCGCTCGGAGCCGCACTCAGAGTTGCCATATTTCCTCCTCATTCAATAGCCAAATCACCTGACGTCAAGTGAGAGTACCCCCGGCAGAGCCGGGGGCTTCCTTTTGTGAGCCGCTCAAAGCAGCTTGAGCGGGGTCGCTAACGCGGCCCCGATTGAGTTGGGCCACCTTATCGGTGGCGGGTCATCGCCACATGTTCAGTTGATCCATCCGTTTGTCTTCCTGCTCCTGGTCGCGGATGTAGTC
>JBEKKL010000037.1:0-67834 GCA_050010735.1 Occallatibacter sp.
AGCATTTCTGCTCGCTGGAACTGTGGGGCTAGTTTTGGCTAAGGTTGGAACAATTTATGTAGCTATTCCTTGGGCGCTGGTAGCGTTATTCGCATTCGGCACCACCCTTTCGGTGATGCAATTGAAAGGCTCCATGAAGTCTCAGCAGGCCGCAACCGCCGAGAATGCGAACCTCAAACAGCAGCTTGGCAATCCTACCTCACTGCGTTCGAACGTAAAGGCCGAGATTGAACTACTCAAGAATGCGACGCATAGCGGGAACACGCAAGAACACGCTCTCTCCGAACTTCTGTCTCCGCTGCAAATTGAAGCACTATCAATCGCCAAGGATTTGCGCGATTTTCTCGCAAACCTTCCGCCCTTCCCGAGCGACCCGCAACAGTACCCAGACGAAAGCGATTACGACTATCTGGTGCGGGTCAACAACTCTGAATCTCTACAGAAGATATTTCAGGAGCGCAGGGAAAAACAGATGCAATGGAGGCAAAAGCTGATGCATGGTTACGCGAATCGGAGATTTGGCGAGCGGATCACGGCGCTGATGCATCGCGCCGGGGAAGACTTGGAATATCCCGCACCCGTTCCGAATTTTGCAGAAAAGCCTCCGTTTGGTGTGGATGACGTTCGTAAATTGGCGCAGCAAATGGAAACGGTCGCGATATGGATCAACCGCAAACAGCGTGGTGAGGTTAACCTGCTTTCGTAGCTCGTGGCGATGAGCGGGCCTTGACCTCAGGCCGTGGCCAGACCTCGAACCCACGAACCCCATACGCGAAGCGCGCCCCCGCCTAGCCTGCCCTGAGCGTAGTCGAAGGGGCCACTTATTTGCATATAATTATCCGCCTCCGGCGCACAATGTTCTTAACTGACGATTCCTCCCTTCGCACCCTGGCGCAAAAGGCTCTTTAATCTCCCGTAACCCTTTTCCCAGGAATATTTTGCGGGGAACTTATTTGTTTTCAATATTTTGCCGAGCTTCTACTCCTGCAATCCAAAGAAAACAAAGGAATTTGTCTCCAAAATACCAGTAGGGGGTACTCCATGTTTCAACTATGCCGTCATATCAAGACCGACGGGTACAGATGTCAATCTGCCGCTCTACGAGGCACCGCGTTTTGCTACTTTCACTCCCACGTGCGAGCCTCCGCCAAAGCCAATAGCCCTGTCATGGACGACATTCAGCTCCCGCTGCTGGAGGATTCAGCCTCTATCCAGATCGCACTCTCCCAAATCGTCGGTGGGTTGCTTAACTCCCGTGTCGATGCTCGCCGCGGCGGCCTGTTGCTCTACGCCCTCCAGATCGCCTCGCAGAACATCGATCGACGCCCCCACCCCGATGACGACGAAGCTGTACACTCCGTGGCCGTCAACGGCGACGGCGAGGAGTTGGCCCCAAAAGTGAAAATCTGCGAGCCCGGCGATTGTGCATCCTGCAAACTGGGCGACATCTGCGCCGACTACGATCCCGACGCCCAGGGTGTGTTAACCGACGGCGAAGAAGACGATTTGAGATGAGTCATCGAGATAGCGCCGGTTTCCAACCGGCTTTCGTGTGGGTCTCCTGACCCTTGGCAAGTTCCGCCAACCCGCCAACTTGCCAACCCGCCAACTTGCCAACCCGCCAACTCAGCTACCTCTGTGAAGATCCCAGCACGCACTGGTAATCTATCCTTCCGGAAGCATGAACGACCCGGAAGCTGTGTCCCGTTCATCGCAGTCTTATCGCGATGAGCGGGTTTTGAGCGAGGAAAACCTGTTGCAGGCAAACGACCAAAGGCCTTCCAGACAAGCCGTTCTCTTGCTGGCTCACGGCACCCCCGAGACCGTCGACCAGATCCCCGAGTATCTGCTCAACGTCACCGGCGGCCGCCAGATTCCCCATGAAGTCGTCGCGGAGATCCAGCACCGCTACTCGCTCATCGGCCACAGCCCGCTCACAGAAATTACGCTTCAACAAGGCCGCGCAGTGGCAGCACAGCTTTCCGTGTCAGGCCAGCTCATGCCCGTCTACGTCGCGATGCGCAACTGGCAGCCCTACATCGCCGATGTCGTCCGCCGGATGCGAGCCGACGGGGTGGAAGAGGCCGCAGTGATCTGCCTAGCACCACAAAACTCGCGCACCAGCGTAGGCCTCTACCGCAGTGCGGTCGAATCCGAAGCAGCTGGCCTGCGCATCGACTTCACCGAGGGCTGGGCACAGCATCCGCTCCTCATCGAGGCCTTTGCAGAGCGCCTTCGACCGGCCTGGACAAGACTCAGCACAGAAAACGGTGCGCCTGTTCCGGTGCTTTTTACAGCGCACAGTGTTCCGTGCCGCACGATTCAGGCTCCCGCCGGCAGCCCCGACGGCCAGGGCGGCGATCCCTATGCAGGGGAAGCCAAGCGCACAGCCGCTCTAGTCGCCGCCAGGGTGCCGGGAATTCCGCAGTGGTACTTCGCCTTCCAGAGTCAGGGCGCCAGCGGCGGTTCGTGGATTGGACCCACCGTCGAATCCACCCTCGAAGCCCTCGCCGCCTCGGGCGTGAAAACGCTCCTGCTTCAGCCCATCGGATTTCTGTGCGATCACGTAGAGATCCTCTACGACGTAGATATCCACTTCCGCGAAGTCGCCTCCAAACTAAATATGCGTCTCGAACGCCCCGAGTCGCTCAACGCTTCGGTCACCCTGGCCAGGGCGATTGCCGACCTGGCGCGGCAAGGCTTATCCCGGCTAAGCAGCCAGTAAATCAACAGAGACTCTTGTCGCACAGTCTTCCGTGTCATTAGAATTCTGACCATGATGAAGAGACTTCCCCCTGTCCTCAGGCTCTTCGCAGGCGCACTATTTCTGTGCTCGCTCTCTGCACCCCTTCCAGCGCAGGAGTGGGCAAAAGCCCGCCTCGAATCCTCGCCCCGCCACCACGAATACGTCGCCCTCCACCACGGCAGCCGAACCCTCCAAGCCTTCGTCGTCTACCCCGAAGTGAAAAACAAAGCAACCGTAGTCATCCTGATTCACGAGATCATGGGACTGACGGATTGGGCCAAGGAGATGGCCGATGAACTTGCCGCGCAGGGCTTCATCGTCGTCGCGCCCGACCTTCTCTCCGGCTTCGGCCCCAACGGCGGAGGCTCTAGCGAGTTCCCCAATCAGGATGCCGCCGTCAAAGCCGTCTCCGCTCTTGATGCAGATGGGGTCAACGCCGATCTCGACGCAGCCGCCGACTACGCGAAGAAGATTCCGGCGGCCAACGGCAAGATTGCCACGGCTGGCTTCTGCTGGGGCGGTGGCAAGTCCTTCGCCTTCGCGGCCCATCGCAAAGACCTCTCTGCGGCCTTTGTCTTTTACGGCCCAGGACCCGCAGATGTGACCACGATTACCGCGCCAGTCTATGCCTTCTATGCCGGCAACGACGCCCGCATTGGCGCAACCGTGCCTGCGACGACCGCAGCCATGAAGGCCGCCGGCAAGAAGTATGAACCAGTGACCTACGACGGCGCCGGTCACGGATTCATGCGCGCCGGTGAAGACCCCGGCAATGAAGTCCCCGGCAACAAGACCGCACGCGAACACGGCTTTGCGCGTCTCGTCTCTCTGCTCAATCGGTTCTAGCTACACGTAAACCTGCGGAATGAAGTTCTGTTCCTGGATGGGCGGGCGCACATACTTCGACTTTTCGAGCTTCGGTAGCTCCAGCGGCTCCGGCGTCAGATCGCGATAATCGAACATCGCCAGAAGATGCCGGATTACATTCAACCGGGCGCATTTCTTATTCTCCGCGTTCACCACATACCAGGGAGACATCTTGGTGTCGGTCACGGCAAACATGTCATCCTTGGCGCGCGAGTAATCGGCCCAGTGCTTGCGCGATTCGAGATCCATTGGGCTCAGCTTCCAGCGCTTGGTGGGATTCTTCATCCGGTCCTGAAAACGACGCTCCTGCTCCTCGTCGCTCACTGAAAACCAGTACTTGATCAACCGAATCCCCGAGCGCTGCAGCATACGCTCATATTCGGGGCAGCTCTGCATGAACTCCTGATATTGCGCCTCGGTGCAGAAGCCCATCACCCGCTCGACACCGGCCCGGTTATACCAACTGCGATCGAAGAGCACCATCTCGCCGGCCGCGGGCAGGTGCGGAACATATCTCTGGAAGTACCATTGCGTCTTTTCGCGCTCCGTTGGCGTACCCAGCGCCACCACGCGGCAAACGCGCGGATTCAGTGACTCAGTGATTCGCTTGATCGCTCCGCCCTTACCTGCGGCATCGCGGCCTTCAAACAGAATCACAACCCGCAGGCCCTCTTGCTTAATCCACTCCTGCAGCTTGACGAGTTCGACTTGCAGTCTTGCCAGTTCGCGCTCATAGTCGCAGTCCTTCCCCAGATGCAGTGCCACTGCATCGTCCTGCGCGGGCGCGGGCAGATCACCATGTTTCTGTTTGCCATTTACAGGCTCATCGTCCTCGTGGTGCTTCTTCTTGTGCTTGTCCTTCATCCAATCTCCTCCAGCGTCGCGAACAATCAGGATGCGCAGCTGCTCACCCCGGCTCAGTCAGTCAATCGCGACAGGCCCATGTCTTCGATCGACGCGGTCTGCCGTTGGACAATCATACTTCCAAAACCCGCCAGAGCGGGATTCATTTTCTATGCCAGCTCAACCTTCAGCGTGACTCCGATGTCGGAGATCTTCTCCGCCGGCATCTCAACCTTCAAGGCGGCCTCGCCCTGCTTCCACTTGACCTCTCCAGCGTCTCCGAGCAACTGCACCTTGCGGATCTTGCCGGGCTGCTGTGGGCTGGCAAGACCGAGCGATGGCACAACCACCTCCGCCGCAGGCGATCCCATCACGAATGCATAAAGCGTGCTGTCCCTGGTCGTGAAACGAATATCCTCTGCCGTGAGATCCTTCTGTTTGTCCTCGTTGAAGTTTCCGGTCTCAACTTTGGCCTTGGTCGATGGACCTTCCCCGTAGATCTTCCACGGTCGCGAAGCATAGATACCCTCGTTGTTGACCGCCATCCACGCGGTGATTCCTTCAAGTACCTTCATCTCCCCGTCATCCAATTCGCCTGAGTTGGGCAGAGGGAAATTCAGCAGCAGGTTGCCATTCTTGCTCACGATGTCTACCAGCAAATCGATGACCTTCTTCGCGGTCTTGTATTTTTGGCCGCGCTTGTAATGCCAATTGCCGATGCAGGTATCGGTCTGCCATGGCCCCTTTGCGATCGCGTCGGACACGCCGCGTTCGTGATCGAGCAGGCAGGTGCCGATCGCGCAGTCGGTCGATTCCTTGCTGGTATAGACCGCCTCCGTCAAGCCGCCATGCAACCGAGCGTTGACGTTGTAGAGGTGCGCGACCAACTTCAAGCCATACTCCTCAAATGGCAGAAGACCGTCGGTGTAGTAGTAATCGGGCTGGTACTTATCGATCAGATCGGTCATGCGGTCAAGGTAGTGGCGCCTCCACGCCTCTGGAATGCCATCCTCATTCCAATCCAGCTTATCGCCAAAACGCGCGCAATCGGCGTCGTGATAAAGGTCCTCAAACTTAGGATCGATGCCATCGTATGGAACGCCGGCCAGCGGACCAGTCTTGTCTGCGCCATGAGCCACCGACCACCACTTATAACTGATCCACAGGTGATCGCTGACCCCGAAGCGCAATCCATGCTTCCGCGCCGCGTCGCGCCAGATTCCCACCACGTCCTTCTTTGGTCCCATCTTCACTGAGTTCCAGCGCGTGTACTTCGAGTCCCACAGATCGAAGTTGTCGTGATGCACGCCCATGCTGACGAAGTACTTGGCGCCGGCCTTCTTATAAAGGCTCATCAGATGGTCCGGGTCCCACTTGGCGGCCTTCCAGCTATCGATCAGATCCTTGTAGCCGACCTTCGAGGGATGTCCGTAGTGCTCCACGTGGTACTTGTATTGATCCGATCCCTGCATATACATATTCCGCGCGTACCAATCGCCATCTTCAATGGCCGACTGCGGGCCCCAGTGCGCCCATATGCCGAACTTCGCATCGCGATACCAGTCAGGAATCCGATACCCCTGCAAAGATCGCCTTGTTCCCACAAAGCTCGCGCTTTGCGCCGCTTGAGAAGTTGCAAATCGTGAAAGTGCAAGAGCGGAACATGCTCCGCCCATCCATTGAAGCAACTCGCGTCTGTTCATAGCCAAGGAATGCAACTCCCTTTGCGGAATTTCTCGCGTACGACTGTCGAGTATACTGGACCCACCATGCCGTCAGCTCAACCGAATGCTCCGCGCGAGCAGTTTCCTGCGCTGCATATCACCTCGCGGGAGCGGATCGCCGGATGAGCGCGGCGACCATCTCCCGCCCTCTTCAGGAGGCCGGGGAGCACGCGTGGAAGCCCGCCGCAAATCCCTGGCTGATTGCCGCGTCGGTGATGCTGGCCACCTTCATGGTGGTGCTCGACTCCTCGGTGGCCAACGTCGCCCTGCCGCACATTGCAGGCAACCTCTCGGCCTCAACCGATGAGTCGACCTGGGTCCTCACGAGTTATCTCGTTGCGAACGCAATCATGCTGCCCGCCGCCGGCTGGATCGCGCGGCGCATCGGGCGCTCCCGCCTTCTACTCTTCAGCATCCTGCTCTTCACCGTTGCCTCGCTGCTTTGCGGGCTGGCAATCAACATGCCCATGTTGATTCTGGCGCGCGTACTGCAAGGCGTGGGCGGCGGTGGCATGCAGCCGCTGGCGCAGTCGATTTTGCTTGAGAGCTTTCCCCCGCGGAAGCACGGCACGGCGATGGCCGTCTATGGTGTCGGTGTCGTCGTAGCTCCGATCATTGGTCCCACGCTGGGTGGATGGATCACCGACAGCTACTCGTGGCGCTGGATCTTCTACATCAATCTGCCCATCGGTATCCTCGCCCTGTTTATGGTCAACGCATTTGTCGAGGATCCTCCCTACCTGCGCAAGGCATTTCGAGGCGTGATCGATTATCTCGGCTTCGCATTGATGGCTCTCTGGCTGGGAACCCTGCAACTGGTCCTCGACAAGGGCCAGGAGGCAGATTGGTTTGCGACAACCTGGGTGCGCTGGACGGCCGCCATCTCCGCCCTTGCGCTGGTGGCCTTCATCGTTCGCGAGCTCACGGATCGCGATCCGATCGTGCAATTGCGCGTGCTCCACGATCGCAACTTTGGCATGGGTACGTTGATCACGCTTCTCTATGGCTTCGTCCTCTATGGCACGACGGCGATGCTCCCGCTCTTTTTGCAAACCATGCTGGGGTATTCGGCGATGCAGAGTGGCCTCTCCATCAGTCCGCGCGGCATTGGCGCCATGGCCTCGATGATTGCGGCAGGAGCGCTGGTGCGCAAGATCGACGGCCGCCTCCTTATGGCCTTTGGATTCTTCCTGCTCGGTTACTCGACCTGGATGCTCGGCCGGATCAGTCTTGAAATCGCCATGAGCTCGGTGATCGTGCCAAATGTGATCAGCGGTTTCGCCATGGGCTTCATCTTTGTACCGCTGACCACCATGACGCTGAGCCGCCTCCGCAAGCAGGAGATCGGCAACGCGACTGGCATCTACAATCTCACTCGAAACATCGGCGGCTCGTTTGGCATCGCCGCGATTACCACGCTGTTAGTGCGTGGCTCCCAGATCCATCAGAGTTTTCTGGCTGCGAATGCCGCGTCAGGCAACCCCCTCGCACTCCGGCTGGTTCGCGGCCTCCAGGCAAAGCTCGTGATGCAGGGAACGGATTCAGTCACGGCGCAGGATAAGGCGCTCGGCGCGCTCTACCGTAGCGCGCAACAGCAGGCAGCCCTGCTCGCCTATGCCGACAACTTCCGCCTGATGGCCTTTCTCGCTCTGTTGTGCATCCCACTGGTGCTCCTCTTTCAGAAAATGAAGAAGCACCATTAGAGTGGCTCTGGATGGACACTATTCCGCGCGCACCAACAGGCAAGTAATGTTATCCCGTCCACCGGCCTCGTTGGCGGCCGCAATCAGGCTTGCGCAAAGCTCATCGAGCGGCAGATCGGCCGCGAGCATCGATTCAATCGTTGCATCTGAGAGTTCGTTCGTCACCCCATCGGAGCAGAGCAGAAAGATGTCGCCGGCCCTGGCCTCTACTTCAAACAAATCCGGCTCAGCCTCGCCCTGAGTGCCCAGCGCGCGCGTGATGATGCTGCGCAAGGGCGAATGCGCGGCCTCGTCAATGCTCATTCGGCCCAGCCTGACCTGCTCCTGAACCAGCGAGTGGTCGAGGCTGATCTGTTGCAAGCTGCCGTGCTCCTCTGCGCTCCGGCCCATCCCCGTTGGCTCTGGCCCCGCCTTTCGCATTCGATAGCAGCGGCTGTCGCCCACATTGAAGACCAGCACGCGGCTTGCTTCGGCAACTATGCCAACGAGCGTCGTTCCCATGCCGGCGAGTTTTTTGTCGCTCTCGGCGTGTGTCAGGATCGCCAGGTTCGCGGTGCGGACGCTCTCCTCGATCCAGGTGTCGAGCGGCGAGGTCTCGTCCACGGTGCGCGCGGTGAGCAGGCGCATCACCTCATCGACGGCTAGCGCACTGGCAACTTCTCCTGCCGCCGCGCCTCCCAGTCCATCGCAGACAACGTAGACGCCCGCTTCGACGGAGTAGCCGAAGGCATCTTCGTTGCCTGAGCGTTTTCTGCCGACGTCGGAAACCGCGGCAACCGCATAACGAACTGGCGCCGTGCTCAAAAGGAACTCTCCCGCAGCCCAGTGTACACGCTTTGCGATTGCGACAGGTCTGATCAGTGTTTCGTTGAGTGAGCAGCCGGCTCCGGCAGCGGCGGCGCCGCAGGCAATTCAAAGATCTCAATCTTGTCGCCATTGAGAACTGCCACTCGACGCCCCGATGGCGAGATGGCCACATTGCCTCCCGCATCCAGCACCGGGTTGGCAGTGGTTTCAAGAGCCGTGTTACCGTTGGCCGCATCAAGAACCTCGACCAATTGGCCCTTGATATCGTCTGGATCGATGGGCGCGCGAGCAGTGACCGGAGTCGAAACTACCAGCGTCTCTCGCGCCACTCGTGAACCATCCGGCGCCCTGACTAACAAGGGCCAGACCGTCGTCTCCGCGCTTTGAACCTCCCAGATGTGCCGGCCTTCGGTCGTCATTGCCGCCAGGTCGCCCGCGCCCGAAGAGGTGCAGCCGGTCACTAACACCTCGCGTTGCGATAGAAAATCGAAGAGCGGCGAACACGCCGAGTCGATCTCTCCGAGAATCGCGCTTCCGCCGCTGAAGTAATTCAGGTTCAGCAGCCATCCACCGCCTCTCGTGCGCAGGCTCTCGAGATAACCGTCGGAGTTGACCGGCAGATGCACCGCGGCGCGGCTCCGGCTCACCAGAATCACCTGACCTGAGTCCTTGCGCAGGATGCGCACCGCCAAATCTGGCGGCTTGGCACGCTTCTGCGCCTCGACTGGCGCACTCTTCTCAGTCGGAATCGTCGATCCCAACCCCGTCGACTCCGACCCCCGCCCACCGGGTTGAAGCGACACATCGACGCCGTTGGGATCAGTCGACCTATCTTCGGGCATCTGCGCCGCTGCTGGTTCCAGCGAGTTGGTCACGAGGAACTGCTGCGCGGGGTCTATTTCCAGCCAGAGCAGTGCTCCCGGAAAACGCAGATAGGGCTTCAACTCCAGCGAAGCGTCGCCGGTTTCGAGGTTCTTCAGATCGCGGAAGAGAAAGCTGCCATCCCTCAACATCCACACATAGCGAGCACGGTCATGGACTGTCCACACCGTCTCGGACTCGACTCTTCCGTCCGGCAGCTTCAGCACCAGTGCTCGAATCCGGCGCTCCTGTTCTCCGGCGGTGTCGCGCTCTGACGTTTCGCGATGAATCAATCCCGGCACGCGAAAGGTGAAGAGCAACCGATCCTCATCGACAAAATCGAGCGAAACCAGGCTCGTGCGCTGGCCCATATAGAACGCGCCCGGTGCTGCAAAACCCAGCGGCCCAACTGAGATCTTGAAGACTGGAGGCAGGGAAGGCTTATCGGGAAGCCGGCCGGATAGCACACGCGGCCTCGTCGGATGGGCTGGCTCCGGCGCGCTGATCAGTTTTTCCTCCGCAAAAGCCGGCAGAAGTGTGGCAAATACGGCGCCGGCTACCGTCAGCAGAAGCCGTCTACACTCTCCCGATCCCGCCCCAAACAGCCGAATCCCCATCGCCCCCTATTTTCGCCGATCCGGCTGGTTCTTGGCAGTGATACACCCAGGGTTCCGGCGTGTGCGAAATTAAAGAGGGATGACGACAAACGTACCGACAAACCGGGGCCCCCAGCGACAGGTCCAGGTCGCGGGGGTGGAACTCCGGCGTGTTGCCTTTCTCGGCTACAGCGCCTGCTTTGTCGCCGGCTGCCTCTGGGGCACGGGCTTCTATTGGGGCAGATTGGCGCTCAACGAGATGAGCGTTGAGCACATGGTCCTCTACCGCTTTCTTTTCGCCTCGATGGGCATCTTGCCCGTGGCCCTGGCAAGCCGCAGCCGCCTCCGTCTCACCCGCAGAGAGACGCGGCGATTACTGATCTGCGCATTTCTTGGAGTGCCCGTTCAGTTTCTCCTCCAGTTTCACGGGCTCGCTCTCACCACGGTGAGCCATGCCGCCCTGATGGTGGGCTCTTTGCCCATGATGCTGGCCGTCGCGGGGGCGTTGCTGACCGCCAAAGGAGCAAGCGACGAACGGCTCGACAGCCTCGGTTGGCTGGCCGTCTTCGCTTCCACGGTGGGAGCGGTGCTGATCGTTCTCGGCGGCAACCGGGGCGCGGCTGCGCGCGGCGAGCCATCGCTCGCCGGGGACCTGCTGGTCATGGCCTCGCTGGTGGTCGCACTCGTCTGGATTCTGCTCTGCAAGAGGCTCATGCAGACCCACGGCCCGACCGTTGTCTCGGTCTACAACGTTCTCTTCGGAACGATGATGCTGGTTCTCTGGATTCTCGGCCCCATGCTGATGAATCCCTGGCGGCACAGCAAGGTTGCGCCGCCGCCCTTCGCCGAGGTGAGCCTCACGGCCTGGGTCGCGCTGGCTTTCAGTGGCATTCTGTGCACCGCCACCACAACGCTCCTGTGGAACTGGGGCATCCATCATGTGCCCGCCTCGCGCGCCGGCGTCTTTTTGAACCTCGAGCCTGCCGTCGGCTCACTGCTGGGCGTCGAGTTGCTCGGCGAGCGTCTGGGCCCTTATGCCTGGGTCGGAGGAGGCCTCATCCTGGCAGCGGCCGTGACCCTGACCACCCGTGGTCCGCGTCCTGGAACCCTCAAGGACCCGGTCATCATCCTCGAATGAACGACTTCACTCTGCCCCTGTAGCACCTTTGTCACCAGAGCCATTGGAAGGGAGGCTAACGTTTCGGCTCCGATTGACCGATACGTTTGGCAGTGATTAAAGGAGGTCCCTGTGACCCTTGTGACCTGGAACCACGCCTGCACTGTGGGCGTGAGAGCCATGGACGATCAGCACGGCATACTGATGGATACAATGAACGAGCTTCGCCTGGTAGCGGTCCGCGGTTCAGGCAGGGAACAGGTCAGCGAGGTGCTCGACCGGCTCATCGAGTTCACCCGCATGCACTTCTGGAGCGAGGAGCAACTCCTCGAGCAATATGCCTTTCCCGGTCTCGCTGAGCATCGAATCGAGCACCAGCGCATCCTCGCGCAGATTCTTCAGTCCTCCCATCGCGTGCAACATGGCGAGAAGATGCAGATGCGCCCCTTGCTCTGCTTCCTGCGCGATTCCTATTCCGAACACATCGAGGGTATGGATCGCGAGTACGGTCCCTGGCTCAACGACAGAGGCGTCGACTGAAGACCATTCACATTTTGGACTCGCCTTGCCGATATTGTCTCTGCCGGCAAGCGCCGGCAGGAGAAATCTCATGCCACTGGTAGTCTGGTCCGACAAGCTCTCCGTCGGCATCAAGAACATCGACGAGCAGCACACTGTTCTCTTCGACACCATCAACGAACTCCACGCCGCCATGATCAAGGGACAGGCGAGAACCATCGTCGGTGAGCTGCTGGCCAGGCTGCTGACTTATACGCGCAATCACTTCTCCGATGAGGAGCGTATGCTCGAGAGCTCTGGATACCCGGATCTGCCTCAACACCGGGTGCTGCACCGCAATCTGACCAAGCAGGTCGAGGATTACATTGCCCGTTTCCAGAGCGGCGATCTCACGCTGAGCACCGACCTTGCCGGGTTCCTCTCCGACTGGCTCAAGAAACACATTCAAGGTACCGACCAGCTGTATGGACCCTACATGAATCAACGCGGTGTTCGTTGATACGCCAGCGGCGCTTTGCAATGACGCGGGACCCAGTCGCGTTCCACGGCATCTGCCGTTCAACTTCCTTTGATTCTGGCCGATAAAACAACCTGCGGCGCAAACCGCCCGGAGATCCCTATGGCCTTCATGACCTGGACAGACAAGTTCTCAGTGGGTGTTCAAACCCTCGACAATCAGCACAAAGCCCTCATTGAAACTCTGAACGAGCTTCATGCCGCCATGATGAAGGGCCAGGCTCGCGCGGTGGCCAGTGACATCCTGAACAAACTCGTCGACTATACTCGCGATCACTTTGCTGCCGAAGAAAAGTTGATGCAGGAGACCAAGTATTCGGAGTGGGCGTCACATATTCTCAAGCACCGGGAGTTGACCAAACAGGTCGAGGACTATGTTACCCGTCTCGAGAAGGGCGATATCACGCTAGGCGTTCATCTGCTGAGTTTTCTCTCAGATTGGCTCTCGAAGCACATTCAGGGCGAGGACCAGAAGTACGGACCCTGGCTGAATGAGCACGGCATCCACTGAACGAGCCTCAAGAATCCTAGCTCTCGAAGAGTAGCTGCGGCGTGGCCCAAATCGGCGGCGACGGCTTCGGCTCCGACGCCAGTTCATAGACGAGACGCTCCAGCACCAGTCGCTTATCGGGTGGCGAGGAACGCAACTCCAGGTCGGCCCGCGCAATCAGCCGCAAAGCTCGCGTCAGGTCGCGGCGGCTCTTGAAACGGCGAGCCTGCCGGATCAGATCGTCGGCCGCAAAGGGCGGCATGCGGAAGCCCTGCCACAGCGCCTGCCAGATGGCGCGCGAGTCGCGCACGTTCTTTTCGAGAATCACCAGCATCTGCCGGAAGGTGCGCGCCAGCATATAGAGATGGCCGATCGCCGCGTCCTCGCCCGCATCCGAGCTGTTCAACAGGCCCTGCAACAGCGCCAGCGCGCGCGCCCGATCATGCGCCGTAATGGCGTCGGTCAGCTCGTAAAGCGAGCGCTGCTTCGCGCTCAGCACCATCGTCTCCACGTCGCCCAGCGTGATCTTTCCGTGCCCGTGCGCATAGAGAAGCAGTTTTTCAAGCTCTGAAGAGATCAGCATCATATCTGCGCCCAGCGCGTCAGCCAGCTCGCGTGCCGCATCGGGCTCGACGCGCACGCCCTCCTCCTGCGCAGTTGCCGCTACCCAGCGCATGGCGTCGTCTTCATTCACCCGCGCCAGCTCGACCATGCCGCAGTGTTCGCCCAGCGTCTCGGTGAGCCGTTCAAAGCGATTCTTGTCGTCCATCTCCATTCGTCGCGTATCGCTCGGGATGCGTATGAAATCGGCGACAAACAGAATCAGCGCCTGCGGATTGGGCGAACCGAAGTAGCGATCCAGCGCCGCAAATTCCTCTTTCTTTGCGCCACGCGTATAAAGCTGCCTCACGTTGCGGACAAAGATCACCTGAAACGGCGCCATCAGCGAAGGGGTTTGCGCACGGTCCAGTATCTCAAAAATCGACGTGCTGGAAAGGTCGAGATCCGAGAGGCAAAAGTCCCTCAGATCCTGAGGCGCAAACGCCTTGAGAACAGCCGCGCGGCAGCGCTCAAGGAGAAAGGTTTCGTCGCCGGCCAGCACATAGCCGGGCTTGAGCGGCCCTTTGCCGCCGGCAGCAGCCTCGATTTCGGCGACAAAGCGGCCTGTCGCAGTGAATCCCGCGCCCCAGCGCGCGCCGCTCACCGCTTCGGCCCCCGGCGAATGAATGCGCATTCCATGCGCCTACAGAATACCCCTCTCGCTGCGCCAAAACCAGTGATAACCGTTCCTGTTCTGCCCTAGTCCCTATTCCCTGCTTTTCAGAACCCTTCCAGCACATCGGCTACCAACTGCCGCGCAAACTCCCGCGAAAGCCGCTCGACGGCAGCCGGATTTTCCTCAAAGAAGGTTGGTAGGTTAGCCGTCGATTGATACTGCTCGCGGAAGACGTAGTTCTTATTTTCGTAGAGCACCTTGCCGTCCCGGCCAGTGAGTGTAACCGACACCACCATAGTGATCAGGAAGCTCGACGACTGCTGCGTCGAGGTGTTGTAGGTGAGCGGCGTAACCACCTCTTTGAGGATCGTCCCGTGCAGCACGGCGTCTGAGTCCTCAGACCCGCTTGGGGTCACGCGCAGCCGGGTGCGCGTCGCAAACTCGCGGATCACCGCCTGCGTCATCACCGTCTCGCTGCGGTAGCTCTCGGTCTGCGTGGCAAACTCCGGCACCGCCAGCGTGTGCACATCGGGTGGCAGATGGGTTGCCGCACCCAGCGTGTGATACCCGCAGCCGGTGAGTCCGAAGAGGGCCGCTGCGATCGGCAGAATGGCCAGGGAACGCATGATCCGATTTTACCGCGCGGCTATCCCAGGTCCGACCCAGGCTGTCACGAGCATCCCGAGCTTCACCGCAGAGAGCCTAAGGCCGTCGGCGCGATTCTTGAAGTAGATTTCGTTCAGGTGGTCTGAATCCAACTGCTCGATGCGGCCAAATCCCGCGCGAATAAGCTCGGCAGCCATCGACTGCGGCGTGAAGAAGAGTTGGAATGGCTCGCCGGCGGCGGCCACACGCCCAGCGAGCGCATCGAAGGCCGTCCGGCCCACCTTGCTGAGCGTCTCCGGTGCAACAGCATAGTCAAAGCTCACCGCGCTGCCTGCTGGCAGTTGCGCAATAGCATTCAGTGTCGCGCGAAAGCCATCGAGAGTGAGATAAGGCACAACGCCCAGCCAGCCGAAGAAAGCCGGTGCGTTGCCGTCAAATCCCACTTCCGTCAGCCCCGTGGCCAGCGTCTCGTGCTCGAAATCCAACGGCAGATAAGTCACATTATCTGGCACGGCAATAGCGGCCTCGTCGAGCATCGCGCGCTTCCACTCCTGTGTAGCTGGAAAGTCCACTTCGAAGACGCGCAGCTTCGGAAATGGATTGCGATAGGCAAACGTGTCCAACCCTGCGCCGAGGATCACGTACTGCCGAACGCCGCGTGCAACGGCCTCGGACAGCCGGTCCTCAACATAGCGGCTGCGCACAGCCATGAATGCTCGAAAATCCCGTGCAACTTTGTGGCTGGCGCGCTCCAGATCGCGGGCATACTCGGGGCCGATCAGCCGCAGCGCGATCGGATCTTCCAGGACGCGAGGCTTCTCTATCAGCTGGTGCGCCGCACGGCGGATCGCGACGCGAAGTGCTGTCTTGCTGGCTTTCCCGGGTTTCATCTATTCCAGTTTATTGTCTTGAACCTGCGTCCCGTCGCGTACCATGAGTCCCATGAACTGGATTGGATGGGCGCTGCTCTCCGCCACCTTTGCTGCCGCCACAGCCTTGCTCGCCAAGGTGGGCGTGGCTCATGTGGACTCGAACCTTGCGACGGCCCTGCGCACCAGCGTGGTAGTGGTCTTTGCCTGGGCCATCGTCTTTGCACTGGCCAAACCCGGCGTCGGTGGATGGACTGAGATTCGCGCACTCGACCGCCGCACCTGCATCTTTCTTGCGCTTTCGGGTCTCGCCACCGGCCTGTCGTGGCTCTGCTACTTCCGCGCCCTGCAACTCGGCCCGGCCTCGCGCGTGGCGCCGCTCGACAAGCTCAGTGTGCCGTTGGTCATCGTCTTCGCCTGGTTGCTCCTCGGCGAGAAGCTCACCCCGCCGGCCATCGTCGGAGGCCTTCTCATCACCGCCGGAGCCGTGGCGATTGCGCTGGGTTAAGCCGCCGCGCCGATGCAGCTTCCCTATACTGTAAATAGCGCACGCGGTTGCAGAAGCCGCACGATGCATTGATGACCGCCAACGCCCAATCCGACATTCCCGCCACACCGCCAAGCCGCATCATCCTCACCGGCTTCATGGGCTCAGGCAAGTCAACGGTCGGTCCGCTCCTTGCCGCGCGCCTGGGCTGGAAGTTTCTAGATGCCGATGACGTCATCGAAGCAGAAGCCGGCATGACGATCGCCGAGATCTTCGCCAGCCGAGGTGAAGCGGCCTTTCGCGAACGAGAGCACGCAGCCATCGCTGGCCTCGCCCAAACCGGTGAGCTCGTTCTGGCCCTCGGCGGTGGCGCAATCGAGCATGACGCAACGCGCGCTTTGCTGCTGACCTCTCCCGGCACTCTGCTCATCAATCTTGAAGTGGAGTTGGCCACAACTCTGAGGCGCTGCAGCCGCACCGAGCAAGTCCGGCCCATCCTCGCCGACCAGGCCAACCTCGCCGGCCGCTACGATCGCCGTATGCCACTCTATCGCACGGCGCACATCTCGATTCAAGTTGACGCGCTCACGCCGGAGCAGGTGGTTGATGAACTCCTCCGCGCCGCAAAGCTGATCCCTGATCTCTGACCCCCGACCTCTGTTACGTCAGGATCGGAATTCCCGCGATCCGCTGTTGCCACTCGGCCGGGCCAGTCCGGTGCACACTGGTTCCCTTCGAATCCACCGCCACGGTGACCGGCATATCGCGCACATCGAACTCGTAAATCGCTTCCATCCCGAGATCGGCAAAGGCCAGCACGCGAGCGCCGAAGATAGCCTTGGAGACAAGATAGGCCGCGCCGCCCACCGCCATCAGATAGACCGCTCCAAACTCGCGAATGGCATCGATCGCCGCGGGTCCGCGCTCGGCCTTGCCCACCATTCCAAGCAATCCCGTCTCAGCCAGCATCTGCCGCGTGAATTTGTCCATACGCGTCGCTGTCGTCGGTCCCGCAGGCCCCATAACCTCTTCGCGCACCGGATCGACCGGTCCCACGTAGTAGATGAACCGCCCGCGTAAGTCCACCGGCAGCTTCTCGCCTCGATTCAACATCTCTGTCATGCGCATATGCGCGGCGTCGCGGCCCGTGAGCAGCTTGCCGGTTAACAGTAGTACCTCGCCCGGCTTCCACGTTGCGGCCTCTTCGCGCGTCACTCTGTCGAGGTTGACCCGCCTTGCCATCGACACGTCGTAAGTGAGCTTCGGCCATTCGTCCAGGTTTGGCGGATCGAGATACACCGGTCCCGAGCCATTTAGAACAAAGTGCGCATGCCTCGTTGCCGCGCAGTTAGGAATCATCGCCACCGGCAGATTCGCCGCGTGCGTCGGGTAGTCGCGCACCTTCACGTCGAGCACGGTAGTCAGCCCGCCCAACCCCTGCGCGCCGATCCCCAGCCGATTCACCTTGTCATAAAGCTCCAGGCGCAGTTCCTCGGCGCGATTGGCTGGGCCGCGCGCCTTGAGCTCCTGAATATCGATCGGGTCCATCAGCGATTCCTTGGCCAGCAGCATCGCCTTCTCGGCGGTGCCGCCGATCCCGATTCCCAGCATTCCAGGCGGACACCAACCGGCGCCCATCGTCGGCACCGTCTTCAGCACCCAGTCAACCACCGAATCCGATGGGTTCAGCATGATGAACTTCGACTTGGCCTCCGAGCCTCCGCCCTTGGCCGCTACCGTCACATCGACCTTATCGCCCTTTATCAATTCCACCGACACACAGGCCGGTGTGTTGTCTTTCGTATTCTTGCGCGCCCCCGCCGGATCGGCCAGGATCGACGCGCGCAGCTTGTTGTCGGGGTCCAGATAAGCCCGCCGCACGCCCTCGTCGACGAGAGTTTGAATGTCCTTGCGCTCCTCGCCGGGGCCGGCCTCAAAGCGCACATCAAGCCCGACCTTCAAAAACGCCGTCACAATCCCCGTGTCCTGGCAGATGGGCCTATGCCCCTCGGCGCACATCCGGCTGTTGATCAGAATCTGCGCAATCGCATCCTTGGCGGCATGGGATTCCTCACGCTCGTAGGCCTTCGCCAAACTGGTGATGTAATCCACCGGGTGGTAGTAGCTGATGTATTGCAGTGCGCCCGCAACGCTAGCAACAAAATCTTCCTGCCGGATGACGGCCATGGTGGCTCCTCGACTTTTTAGGGTAACGGATTCCAGACGGCAAGCATTCGCAAACAATGAAGCGATTAGCGAAAGTCCCTCGTAACTGGGCGATTCATGCACCATTCTTTATCCGGCCAAGCCACACTGCCTTCGGCTCGTCCGGATGCATGGCATTGATCGCTTTGGCGTGGATTTCTTCTCTCATTGCGCCGCCCACAAACAACTGTGCAAACGCACCCCAAGCACCTGTAGGATGCGGAATTCCGACCACAGCACGCCTAGGAACACGGTATGCGAGTGCGCGATATGCCTCCCATCCAATACCAAGCACGGGCCATTCCAGAGGTATTAGTTCAAGCTCTCGAAATAGAAAACGTTGTGTGCAATGGCGAAGGGTTTGTAGAGGAGGTAGTTGATTCTTTACTCCCAGTGGATTCTCGCATTTCGCCAGGTCGGACCAGACAATTGGACCAGTAAGGCCGATGGAGCCGATTAGGCGCCGTAACTTGGAGTAATAGGGAATCTGTGCCACTGAGGATTGCCGATAATCTTTGAGTGTGTCGTACGAGACGTCATGCTGAATATAAAAGTTTCTTTCACCCGGGCTGGAAGTGCCTGGGTTCAAGCCAGCAACCAAACAGCCTCTTCCCTCTGAATTTGGACGTTCAAGAATCAGACAACGTGGTAGCACACCAATCTTTCTGTCCTGCCAAATACCGGCGCAACCATCGCCACAATTCACCAGTTCGTCGCCCAACTGGTCGAGGCAGGTTTGAAGCGCAGCCATAGCCAACACCATAGTTCAGCAAGTAGCGCCGCGTCCAGCGTCGGCTTCTTCCCTCACAATGCCGCCCGCAAATCCGTATGCCCAAAATCATCACCCTTCCAGAGCACCGGTTCGCGCTTCTCGCGGGCCAGAGCATAGGTGAAGCAGTCGCCAAAGTTTAGTCCGGCCGGGTGGCCGCTGCCTTTCCCATAATCCCGGTAGGCCTCCCACGCAATCTTTGCCTGCGCAGCGGTTACAGGTTCGATCTGGAGTCCGGGGTTTTCGAGGATTTCTTCCAAACGCGCCATGAGAATCGGATTCCTGTACCGGCCCACAACAATCCTCGACTCAAGGTAGGATGTCGCGGAAATGCGTACAACCTTTGCTGCCTCAATCGCCTCGGAAAAGGCTTCGGTTTCCGGTTCGTTCTTGAGAATTGCGATCAGGGCTGAGGTGTCAACGATCATATCGGCAGTCCGGTTTCCGGATCGTAAAGCTCATCCATCCGTTCCTTGGAAGTCTTGCCGTCATTCATCATCGGCCCAGTCTCCCGGCCGATTTTCATTAGCCAATCTGCCATGAGCTTCTTTCTGCGTTGACTTTGCATTTCCCTCTCGATATCGCGCTCCACAGCTTCAGTCACCGCAGTCACCAGGCTCACCCCTCGCAGCGCCGCGAGTTCACGAATGTGCGTCTCAACCTCAATGTTTTTGATGTTGATTGCCATCGTATTCCACCTTTCTACCCGATACTTCTACCATTCTACCATCAATGCAATCCAAGTGGAATGTGTAGCCTTATGCGCCTGAAACCCTGGCCTCATGCCCTAATCTAGACTCATGAACGACCCTTCAGTTGAAACGCCGGCAACACAGAATGAGATCTACGATCTGCTGGTAGTGGGTGCCGGGCCTACGGGCCTTGCCTGTGCCATTGAGGCGCAAAAGACCGGCTTGAGTGTCTTGATGGTGGAGAAGGGCTGCGTCTGCAACTCCCTCTTCCACTACCCCTCGCACATGACCTTCTTCACCACGCCTGAACTGCTCGAGATCGGCGACATTCCCTTTCCCAGCCCCAATCCAAAGCCCAATCGCAACGAGGCGCTCCAGTATTACCGGCTCGTGGCGGCTCACTACAAGCTCGAGGTTCGCCAGTATCATCGCGTCGAGAGAGTCGATGGCGCGGATGGCGCCTTTACGGTGCGAACAGTCGATCGCTTCGGCCGGGGCGGTTTGATACAGACTCGCAAGCTGGTGATCGCGACAGGTTATTATGACCGGCCCAATTACTTGCAGATTCCCGGCGAGAGCCTGAGCAAGGTGCATCATTACTACTTCGATCCCCACCCCTACTTTGAAACAGACGTGCTTGTGATCGGCGGCAAAAACTCCGCGGCCATCGCTGCGCTCGAGCTGTGGCGCAGTGGCGCGCGGGTTACGCTGGTCTACCGGGGGCCGGCGATCACGCCGAACGTGAAGTACTGGATCAAGCCGGACATTGAAAACCGCATCAAAAACCGCGAGATCAAGGCATACTTCAACACCGAGGTGGTCGAGATCGACCAGGACACAGTGGAGATCGTCACACCCCAGGGTCGAGTGAGGATCAAGAACGATTTTGTCTTCGCCATGACCGGATACCACCCCGACTTCGAGTTCCTTGAGGCCTTGGGAGTGCGCTTTGAGGGTGAGGACCGCCTGCCCGTCTGCAATCCCGAGACACTCGAGAGCAACGTCCCCGGCATCTATCTCGCCGGAGTCATCGTGGCCGGCTCACGCACGAGCGAGATCTTCATCGAGAACGGCCGCTTCCACGGGCGGCAGATCGCCGCGGCGCTTGCGGCGAAGTAGAGAGCAGTTCGCGAAACAGGTGGATCAGGCCTGACTTCAGCCTTGCCGCTTTAATCTTCCGGCGTGTGCGGCATGCAATGAATCCTCGCCTGCGCTGGCTCCGCGTAGGAGCGGGTTACGTGCAGCCGGTCCATCAACACGTAGCGTGTGCGCAGCCCGTCGATGGTTGCCGGCAGGCTGGCAGGCAGGCGATTGCGATCCACGTAGATGACGAGCGCCGCTTCGCGCGGGTTATCGAGGCTCTGCCCTACGCCCACTCCAAAGAATGCCGGGTTTCGCCTCATCACCGCGGCTGACAGCTGGTTCTTGATCGCCACGGCCTGTGCCAGCGCCGACGTAGACAACGAGAATGCGCCTGCATCGGGCGGTGTCTGCGGTGCGGAGCCAGTTGCCACAGATCTCAATGTCGTGGGAATTGCCAGCGTGCGCACGCCATCCACGGTCGACGGCACATTCACCATCATTCTCTCGTCGGTATAGAGAATCACCGCGGCCTCGCCGGGATGGTCGCTGCTCTTGCCGATGGCTACGCCCAGAATGCCCGTTGAAGTGTCGATCAACATGCGGGCCTGAACCAGCCCCTGCTGGGCGCGCGAATACTCCGTATCGCTCAGCGAGAGACTTTGCGCATGTGCGGCACTGTTGTCGCCGTAACTAAGGCAACTGACGGAGTGATCGGCCGTACCCACAAAAGTGTAGCCTCCGCCGCCCAATTGCGCGCCGAGTTCATTCAAAACTTCCGGGGCCGGGGTGGCAACACCCTGGCTGACTCCCGAGAGATCCGTTCCACCTGCAAAGTAGAGACCCACCGGCTCGGCATTCGCCGCATCGACCACCAGCGCGCCCGAGTCGCCCGCATCGCTGAACTGATTGCCGCTGAGTCCCAGCTGATGAGTGAAGGTCTTGGTGAGGTATGGCCGGGTCTCCGCGCAGTCGAGGAAGTAGTCGACTCTCACGTCGAGATCTATGGCCGAGACGCCGCCGCAGGTGAGGCCGGTGGTGCGCCCGCTTTTGGCAACCTTCAGGTCCAGGCTTCCGGTCTCGCCCCTGCCGCCCGTCGAACTGATCCCAGGCGGCGCGGCGGCCAATGTTCCGTCAGCCAGCTTGCCGCCCATCTCCAGAATCTTGCCACTTGTGTCGACGGCGCGCGAGGTGACCTGGGCGATCGCCGCATCGGCGTTGGTAAGCCCTGAGGCGAGAGGCAGCCAGCCCGTCAACTGAGCCACGGGAGAGACCTGGCTTGTGCTTGCGCTGTCTCCCAGAGGCGAGCAGTTATTGTCGATCAACCCCGGTTGGACGATCGCATCGCCGACGCTGGCATGATCGCTTCTCGCCAGCACGTGGTTATTGCTCAGCAGATACTGGCGCTTTGAGGCGTCTTCGACGAGCGCGCCCAAAGTGCCGCTGCAGCAGTCCGCAATCTGCTCGCCGCGCGTGTCGTAGTCGGAGTTGTTGCCCCCTGAGCTGCCAAGCGCTACCGAAAGCGGAAACTGCGCCTGATGCGTGGCCGGATTACTCGTCACTCCAGCGGTATTGACCAGCACCACCGAGGCGACTCTGGACGATGCTGGAGCACCTCCGGCCGTGGCCACAACATAAGTCGGGCTCGTTGCCTGAACCTGCGCCGGGGCCGTATACGTAACCGTGCAGGTAGTGAAGTTCTGCCCGCCACGCTGGCACGTGGTCGCGCTCAGCGAGCCCTGGCCAACACCCTCGCCGGTTGGCGAGCTCGCCAGCTTGAAGTTGATGCCCGTCGAGCCGCCGGCCTCGGCCAGAAAGCCGGTAACGGTCAGACTGCCGCTCGCGCCCAGCGCCGCATTCTCAGGAGTAAGCGGTTGCAGGAATCCTGGCGTCACCGTCAACACTGCGCTCGTCCTTTGAGCGGAGTTTGCGTTCATCGTCGCCGTCACTACCACTTCGGCGTGGTCAGCCGTAAGGAAGCTGGGAGGAGTGTATTGGCCGTTCGAGTTGATGCTCCCGGCGCCGCTCGTCGCGTCTCCGCCCGAGACAGACCACGTGACCGCAGCCGTGCCGCCGTCCGGCAGAATCGCCGCGAACTGATGGACAGAGGCTCCCTGCCCGTTGGTCGCATTGCAGCCCGCGCAGTTGGTGTCGATGGAGCCCGAACCCGGCGTAACGACGAATGCCGAGTCTGACTTCGCCGTAACCAGTCCGCTGCCGCATCCGGCCGCCAGCAACAGGGCAGGAGCCAGAAACAGCGTCCGCAGATGGGGGCTCTGAATGGTCACAGGCATTAGTATAGGACGGTTTGCTCGATTCTCGCTCAACCGGAAGCCAGCGCGCCAGCCTTCCGCGCGACAGGGAATCTACGAAAGCACTCTTCCCATAAACCCCTTGAGCCCCCAGCGGCCCAACGCGGCGGTAAAGAAGACCAGCGCCAGCAAGATTGCCCACCACGGCATGTGTCCAACGCCGGGCGTGACCGCGGCGCGCAGGCCTTCGCTCATATATACGATCGGATTGAAGAGAACACCATATTTGACCCATGGAATCTTGCCGAGCCATGCCCATGGATAGTAGACACATCCCAAAAAGGTGATCGGCACGACGATGATCGAGAAGACTAGCCCAATCTGCTTGGGATTGACCGTCGAGCCGATCACCAGCCCCAGCGACCCGGCGAGCAGACTCGCCAGCAACAAGACCAAAACAAAGAGAAACCAGCTGTCGATATGAGCCGAAACGGGCTTGGCGGGAACGTAGTAGGCCATGGGAATCACCAGCAGCGCTGCGATGATGCTCTGCATGGCGCTGAAGCAGACCTTCTCCAAAGCCACGGCCCAGAGCGGCAGGGGACACATCACTCGGTCGTCGATCTCGCGCGTGATGCCAAACTCGCTCGACAGCGGTAGCGCCACGGCGGCGATTCCCGAGAACATGATCGCCACAGCCATCAGCCCTGGCAGCAGGATGGTGCCGAAGTCCACACCGGGACCTGAAGCGCCTCCGCCGACCGCCATCGGATTGCCCCCGCCCATGCGCGGCAGAATAAACGTGAAGACAAAGAGAAACAAAAGCGGCTGCATGCCGACGCGCAGCAGGAAGGGCACGAACTCCCGCGTGAGCACCCGCAGGTCGCGCAGATAGAGCCCGCAAAAGGCCTTCAGAAAGATCCCGGAGTCCAGCGGACCCGAGGGGGCCGGGCGAGACGCGGAGTTGTCGCGTTTGGGCGCGGAGCGAACGGCGTCAGAACCTGACTGGACGAGCGTCGGCGCCAAGCCGGTCGAGCCAGAGCCGGAGTGTTTGAGATCGCGCGTCATTAGCTCCAGATCTCGCAGGAACATCTCCTGAATCTCTTGATAGATTCTCCTGAACTTTACAAGAAGGTCATTCACGCAGATCCCTCCCCGTCAGTCGAATGAAGACGGTCTCGAGGCTGGGCTCTGCGATCTGCAGGTCGCGCAGTCCGTGCCCGGTTGAGGCTTTGACCAGCTTTGGCAGCAGACCGTCGCAGTTGGCAGCGATAACCCGCAGACCCTCTGGGGTGATCTCGGCGCTGGTTACATCTTTATGCTTTCTCAGGGTGGCGACGAGCGGCTCCAGGCCGTCCTGCGACTTTAATTTCAGATCGAAGATTGTCTGTGCGCCAAAGGTCTCTTTCAGCTTCTGCGGAGAGCCCAGTGCCAGCACGCGGCCATGGTCGATGATCGCCAGGCGGTCCGAAAGCGAATCGGCCTCTTCCATGTAGTGCGTCGTCAGCAGCACCGTGATGCCTTCCTCGTGCAGGCCTTGCACAGCCTCCCACATCGCCATGCGGCTCTGGGGGTCGAGTCCTGCGCTCGGCTCATCGAGAAACAAGACGGTCGGCCGGTGGGCGATGGCACGGGCAATCTGTACGCGCTGCGCCAGACCTCCAGAAAGTTGTGGCGGATAGACATCCTTTCGCTCTGTCAGCAGGAATTGCGAGAGCAGTTCCAATGACCGGGACTTGGCCTGGCCGTGGCTCAAGCCGAAGTAGCGGCAGTGGAAGTAGAGGTTCTCGTAAACTGTCAGCGACCGGTCGAGCGTGTTGAACTGCGGAACAACCCCTATGTGCCGCCGCGCGGGGGCCGGGTGTTGGACGACATCAATGTCTGCGATGCGAACCGTGCCGCTGGTAGGCAGTGAGCGGGTGGTGGCGATGGAGATGGTGGTTGTCTTGCCGGCTCCGTTCGGTCCCAGCAGGCCGAAGATCTCTCCCTGCTTCAGTTCCAGGTCGATCCCATCGACGGCCACCACGCGAAGCTTCGACTCGTAGACCTTGGTCAGATTTTCAATTTCGACGATCAAGTGGTTTCACCCGGTGGAGGAGGGAAACGTGTAACTACTTCAGAATACAGCACGAAAGCGGCAAGCTGGAACCGCAGTCGGGGTACTTCTTTACATCGAGGATGCCCGTTTTCATTTTGCGGGACGAATCGGAGTCAAACGCTCGTAGAATAAAGCTAGGTTCCGCGAATCAGGGAAGCAAACCCGTAAGCTAGATGTAATGGAGGGTTAGGATGGCAACTGCCTTGCAACAACCGGAGGTCGCAGGCAACGGTTTCGTCAGCGAGGAGGCCAAGCGCCGGGCAGAACAGGCGCGCACTGAGAGAGCTCGCAAGAGACAGGCGCTCAATTTGCAGCGCGAGAATATCCTTTCGCAAAGAACATCGCACCCAGCTCGCCGAGCCGCTCTTGAGGCGGCCCTGGCGCAGATCGAGGGGCAGCTCGAGGCGATGAACTAAGGTTGAACGAGCCCGCACAACGCGGGCTTTTTTGTTGGCCGCGGCCCAAAGCTCTTCGCGGCCTTGGCTGCTACTGTTCTCTGTGAAAGAGCAGGGAGTTGGCCTGGTGCACAGTGGTCAGCACCACCCGTGCAATGTTCACGTGTGCAGGACGGCTCGCGGCCCACACGATCACCTCGGCCACGTCCTCGGCGGTGAGCGGTTTGAGACCGGTGTATACCTTGCCTGCGCGCTCCGCATCACCGTGAAAGCGAACCCGGCTGAACTCGGTCTCGACCATCCCGGGGTCCACCGTGGTGACGCGGATCGGCGTCCCGAGAACATCCTGCCGCAGACCGTCGTTGATCGAGCGTTCGGCGGCCTTCGTTCCGCAGTACACGGCGCCGCCAGGATAGGTGATCTCGCCGGCAGTCGATCCCAGATTCACCACATGGCCCCGTCCCCGTTTCACCATTCCAGGCACCACGGCGCGAGTCACATAGAGCAGGCCTTTGATGTTGGTGTCGATCATCTCTTCCCAATCGTCGATGCTTCCCTCATAGAGCTTCTCCAAACCGCGGCTGAGGCCGGCATTGTTGACCAGAATGTCGATCTCAGCCCATTCGGCGGGGAGCGCTTTGATTGCCTGCTCGACAGCCCTCCGGTCGCGCACGTCGAGGAGGACCGTATGCACCCCCTGAGCGCCGTCTTTGCGCGCTGCGGAGGCGATCTCGGCGAGTCTGTCGCCCCGGCGGGCGGCCAGCAGCAGGCGCGCTCCCTCTGCCGCAAATGACAATGCCGTAGCCGCGCCAATCCCGGCCGAGGCTCCAGTCACGAAGACGAGTTTTCCCTTGAGAGTCATGGCTGTATCTTAGTTCATCACCAGAATCAGAAGCGCGGTAGCCGTTTGCTTCCTATGCGGTCCAAGAATGGCGATAGCCCCAGGTCATGCGTGGCCTGGGGCTATCGGTTGTGCGATCGAAGGCTGTGGTTGGAGCCTCCCGCGGCGTTTAGTTGATGATCACCACGTTCATGCTCCACGGAGTAAGAGTCAGGGTCAACGGCAAACTCTGCGAGCCGAGACTTGTGGTGGTAGGCGCGGCCCAGACGGGAGTCGTCGCATCCGTCTCGTCATAGAGCGCCTTGTTATAGGTTTCGACGGTAACTGACGATGAGCTGGTCTTGCCGGTCAGTTGGATCTGGACCGTTTCGCTGTTGGTCTCGTTGCGGTTGAACAATACCAGCGCTGTGCCGCCGCTGTGGGTTGCCGCATATGCAACCACGTCCGTCGTGTCGCCGGTCACGGTCGGGGTCAGCACGAATTCTCCGTTGACAGCCACGTTGCTGAAGAGCTGGAACGCGCGTGCCGTCGGAGACATGGTGCCGATGGCGCCCCAATCCGGGGCTGTGCTGCCGCTCGGACAGGTCGGGTCGTTGGGTCCATCGGAAAAGACGTTGTAGGCGCCAAAGTTCTGCCATCCATAAAGAGAAGAACTGTCGTTTCCAGATTGACCGTTGCAGTTGCCGAAGCCAATCCACCAGGTGAGGCGTGTGACTCCATCGTTCATCATTTCGCCTAACACCTGCCCGGCATATAAACCCTGGGTAATCGACCAGCTCTGCTTGCCAGGATTGCTATACGGCCCTCCGATCTCGCCCACGTAAATGGGCGTGCCAGAATGACCCGCTGAAGCCAGTTCGGACTTGATCGTGTTGATGCTCGCGGTCAGGTTCTGCGCATCCTGTTGAATCAGGGTGGTGTCGTTTTCTGATCCGGGCGCCTCGGGGTAGTAGTGGTACTCGACGAAGTCATACTTCGCATCGGCAAGCACGATCGGATCCCATGCGGGAGAGTTTCCGGGGTTCACCACGACGCCTACCAGCACGTTCGGACTGGCCGCCTTGATATCCGGATAGTATCCCGTTGCAACTGCGTTGGCGTAGGTCGTTGGATCGTGCGCCGCAGAGTGCAGATCCTCCTCCCAGGTTCCATACTCCTCATTGCCGACGGTAAAGTGGCTGACGTTGGCGCTGAGGCTCAGAGCGTTAGTTGCCCAGGCTGCCGCCTCTGTCGGATCTCCCCCGCCCGTGCAGGCCGCGTTGGTTCCGTAATCCGCCGTGAGCGATACGTCAAGCCCTCCGGGTATGGCGATATCGTTGACGAAATTTGCAAACGTATTATTTGCTTGTGGAGCGCCGTCGGTGCTGCTGAAGCAATTGGTATTGGTGGCCCAGTGATAAATGTCAGACCATGATCCACCCGGCCAGCGAACCGCCTTGATGCCTGCGGACTTGAATGCACTCACAACCGCGGCGCCATTGCCGCTGTCTGAGATGTCGTACCAGGAGGCCAGATTCATGCCCAGAATTGTGTCGCTCACGGCGATACCCTCGTTTGACGGGTTCACCGAAACGACGGCATTTGCCGAAGTCGCTGTGACGGTGATGCTCACAGCACTCGATGTGCTGGTCGCGAAGGTCGTCGATCCGCCATAGACAGCGGTGATCGAGTGTGTCCCTGCCGTCGAGAACGAGGTCGCGAGAGTCGCCTTGCCGGAGCTCAGCGTTCCGGTCCCGAGCGAAGTTGTCCCGTCGAGGAAGGTCACCGTGCCGGTCGCCGTCGAGGGCGAAACCGTCGCCGTCAGCGTGACGCTGGTGCCCGTCGATACGGAGGTAGCAGAGGACGTAAGCGCGGTGGTCGTAGCCGTCAATGTTGAAGTAACGGTGATGCTCACAGCGCTCGATGTGCTGGTCGCGAAGGTCGTCGATCCGCCATAGACAGCAGTGATCGAGTGCGTCCCTGCCGTCGAGAATGAGGTCGCGAGAGTCGCCTTGCCGGAGCTCAGCGTCCCTGTTCCGAGCGAAGTTGTCCCATCGAGGAAGGTCACCGTGCCGGTTGCCGTCGAAGGCGAAACCGTCGCCGTCAGCGTGACGCTGGTGCCTGTTGCTACAGAAGTAGCCGAGGAGGTCAGCGTAGTGGTCGTCGGCGTCAGACTCGAGGTGAGCGTGATAAGCACCGCGTTCGATATGCTGGTTGCGAAGGTCGTCGAGCCGCCATAAGCAGCGGTGATCGAATGAGTCCCCGCGGTTGAGAACGAGGTTGTAAGCGTCGCCTTGCCGGAGCTCAGCGTGCCCGTTCCGAGCGAAGTTGTCCCATCGAGGAAGGTCACCGTGCCGGTCGCCGTCGAGGGCGAAACCGTCGCCGTCAGTGTGACGCTGGTGCCTGTCGCTACAGAAGTAGCCGAGGAGGTCAGCGTGGTGGTCGTCGGCGTCAGATTCGAGGTGACTGTGATCGCTACAGTACTCGATGTGCTGGTCGCGAAGGTCGTCGATCCGCCATAAACCGCAGTGATCGAGTGCGTCCCTGCCGTCGAGAACGAAGTTGCCAGCGTCGCCTTGCCGGAGCTCAGCGTTCCGGTCCCGAGCGAAGTTGTCCCATCGAGGAAGGTCACCGTGCCGGTTGCCGTCGAGGGCGAAACCGTCGCCGTCAGCGTGACGCTGGTGCCTGTGGCCACTGATGTAGAGGAGGACGTGAGTGCGGTGGTCGTTGGAGTCAATGAAGAACTGCAAGACGTTCCATTGACCGAGAAGTTTGTGGGTATCGCGTTCGTTACGTTGTTCCAGGCTCCGTTAAATCCCATGCCCGATACAGTTGCTCCGGCAGCGACGGCGCCGTTATAGCTCATGTTTGTTACCGTCACGTTGGCGCCACTCTGGGTTTCGTTGCCATTCCAGAACTGCGAGATCGTCTGTCCGTTGGCAAAAGACCAGGTCAGCGTCCAGTTGGTCCATGCCGCCGTTCCTGTGTTCTGGATGGAGATGGCGGCTCCAAAGCCGCCGCTCCACTGGCTGGAAATCGTGTAAGCAACCTTGTATTGGCATTGCGCGTCGGCGCTTCGTGCGCCAAAGGTTATAAGCAGAGCCGCGAGTACTGTAAAAAAGTACCCGCTCAGTCGACGAGTGCGTGCTCGTCTCATGGAGGGGGTGAACTGCTGAGACATGGTTTCTCCTTTACACCACATAGCCCATTAACTGCACTCAGAAGCCGAGCGCCTTTCGCAACATGATGCCGATATCGAATTTGATTCTTGCCAGTCGAGGATATAAGCGGGAGTCAGAGTCTGCCAGCTGCCCACGACGGCGAAAACAGAGACGCAAAATAAAAGAAATCGAGGAACACCTTACGCGGGATATAAAATGACGCCCGGTGCAGGATGAGAATAGATGTCGGCGTCCTGGATGAAATTGCCGCATTCACCTAAGAAATCAAAAAGCCTCGCGTAAGAGAACTTCGCAATCCAGGGAATCCGCCAGGCGGAAAATCAGTCCAACCAGCCAGTCAGCCAAAAAGATCGAATCACGTCTTTTGCCCGTACAAAAACGTTTAAGTGAAAATCAACGTTGCAGCCAAAGATCGTCAAGTTACCTGCGTGTAAACCAAAGTAATTGCACCCAACACGCTCAACGCAAAGCCTGATAGCGAGCATGTTCTTGCGGTCCTCAAAGGCGGCTGAGTGAGGAGGCAATTCTCATGTGGAATTGAACTGGGCATCGGCTATAAAACCATCGGCAAAGTCTGAGATTCGCAGCCGCTGACCGGCGAACTGTAGACTGCTCCATGATCGGACGATCGCCTAAGAGCAAGCGTTCCCGAATCTGGTCTATAATCCAAATCGAATTCCAATCCAGTCTGCAGCGTGTTTGGCGCGGTCCAACCTACTGGATTTCCGTTAAGTCCCCCTCGGACGAGGTTGAAACCAGAGAGAGGGGAAACAGGAATCCACTCACGGTTACGTACTCGGGATGCGTGTGAGCAATTGGGCTTTTCTGCGGCTGCATTGGAACTCTGCCTCTTGGAGCAGGGCAGGGCGGTGCGTCCTGGTATGGCCTGCGCTGGGGGCGATTGCGGTTGCACAGCTTCTATTGGCGACAGGCGGCGTGATGCAGGCGCAGAACCCCAATGTCGCCGCTCGCGATGAACAACCGCTGCCTCCGCGGGTTGTCGAGGCACAGCGGTTTCTGGCGCGCCGTGGCTTGAAGCGGGGTGGTGGTCTCGGAGTGCCGCGCCGGACCACTCTCCCGCTTGCGGGCGTGATCCAGCCGCAAGGCCAAGCCCAGTTGCCGTCGAGCGCGACATGGCTGCCTCTGGGACCAGCCGCGGTCCAGTCGCTCAACTACGGCCTGGTTGCCGGACGAGTCTCCGCCCTGTCGCTTGACCCATCGGACGCCTCCGGCAATACGCTCTACGTGGGGACCGCAGGCGGAGGGGTCTGGCGGTCGCAGAATGCCGATACCGCCGACGCGACCACCATCAACTTTCTCCCCATCACCGACAACTTGCCGGCCTTGCACAACGTCACCGAGGCCTCCATCAGCGTTGGCGCGCTGACGGTGCAGCCCGGAGGCACTGGCGTGATTCTGGCCGGAACCGGCGACCCCAATGATGCGCTCGATTCCTACTATGGCGCGGGAATTCTGCGCTCGACCGATGGCGGTGCGAGCTGGACCCTGATTCCCGGCACATCGGATGGTTTGTACAGCTTCGACGGTGAGGGCTTTGCCGGATTCGCCTGGAGCACGGCCAACACGCAACTGGTGGTGGCTGCCGTCTCCCAGGCATATGAGGGCACGCTGGTGAATGCCGTTTACTCCGGGTCGAGCTACGAGGGGCTCTACTACTCACAGGACGGCGGGGCGAGCTGGTCGCTGGCGGCGATCACCGATGGCAGCGGTAAGGATGTGCAGGGACCGAATGACGTCTTTGCGCCGCCCGATGGCAATGCAGCCACTGCGGTGGTCTGGAATCCTGCCCGGCAGCTGTTTGTGGCCGCGGTGCGTTATCACGGCTACTACCAGTCGGCCGACGGCGTCACCTGGACGCGGATCGCAGCGCAGCCCGGCTCGGGCTTGACCGCACAGCTCTGCCCGGCCAATACCGGCGAAACAGGATCGCCGGGTTGCCCTATCTTCCGCGGCACTCTGGCAGTGAATCCCCAGACTGGCGACACTTTTGCCTGGGCGGTCGATCGCGACGACCAGGACCAGGGACTCTGGCAGGACAAGTGCGCGGCAACCGCGGGGGTCTGCGCCAGCACAGCGCTGTGGACGGCATCGCAGATTCAGCGGTGGGATACGACGGCTCTGGAGACCGATACACCGCTCGGTTCGGCTACCATCGCAAACGGCGACTATAACCTGACGCTGGCCGCGCTTCCTGCGGGACTTGGTCAGCAGTACGGCACCGTCGTGCTAGCCGGCGCCAACGACCTTTGGAAGAGCGAATGCCCGTACTCTCAGGGCTGTGCATGGCGCAACACCACCAACTCGACAGTTGGCTTCTGCGCGCAGGTGGGTGAGTACCAGCATGCTCTCGAGTGGAACGCGGCCAATCCGCAAGAGATTCTGGTGGGCAACGACAGCGGGCTGTGGCGCTCGACTGACTCAATCGCCGAGACCGGGCCGCTCTGCTCGGCGAGCGATGCCACTCACTTTCAGAACCTGAACGGGAACCTCGGCCCGCTGGCCGATGTCGCTAGCCTCTCGCAGATAGGAGCGACGCCTTACACGATCATGGCGGGCCTGGGCGCGGACGGGACCGCCGGTGTGAAGAGCACCACCGGCCCGACAACGACCTGGCCGGAGATTCTGGGCGGCGAGGGCGGACCGGTCCAGATCGACCCGAACAATGCCTCCAACTGGTACGTCAACAACCAGCCTGGAGTCTCGATCTACCTCTGCTCGCAGCAGAGCCTGTGCAATCAGTCCAACTTCGGATCTGCTCCGGTGGTCAGCGATGCGGATGTGGGCGAGGACGGACTGACGATGACCGAGCCTGCGCCATTTTTGATCGATCCGCTCGACAGTTCGAAGCTGCTCATCGGGACCTGCCGCCTGTGGCGAGGTGCGGCGAATGGTACTGGTTGGACCTCGGCGAACGCCATCAGTCCGATGCTCGATGGATCGAAGCGCCCTTACTGCAACGGCGATGCGCTGATTCGTTCAATGGCCGCCCTCGCGTTGCCCTCTGGGAAAGAGGCGATTTACGTGGGTATGTACGGCTCGGCCGATGGAGGCTCGACGCTCCCGGGCCACGTCCTCACGGCGATCTTCGACCCGGCAAGCGCGACTCAACCCGTCTGGACGGATCTGACGGTCAGCCCGGTCACCAACGACACGAACCCAATGAACCTCTACGGGCTGGATATCTCCAGCATCGTGATCGACCCGCACGATGCCACCGGAAAGACGGTCTACGTGACCGTGGCAGGAATCGAGAACAGATTCGAGAAAGTGGAGGTGCTCTACGGCACGACCGACGGTGGCGCGCATTGGACCGCCTTGACTTCAAATCTCTTCGCGTCGCCGGCCAACAGCCTCGTCGTGGATCCGAAGGACCCAAGCACCGTCTATCTCGCTACCGATGCCGGAGTCTATTCGACCCGGCAGATTGCAAGCTGCGGGAGTGCGTCCCCCGGCTGCTGGTCGGCCTTCGGAAGCGGATTGCCGCTGGCTCCGGTGGTGGAACTCCACGCCGGTCCTTCAGATGCCACGGTTCAGAATCTGGTGGCCGCCACCCATGGCCGCGGCATCTGGATGGCTCCCTTGTGGACAGCGGGAGAGACGCCGACCACGGCAACCGTAACTCCGGCATCGCTGACCTTCGCGAGCCAGAGCATCGACAGCTCCAGCGCCGCGCAGACCGTGACGGTGGAGAACACGGGATCGGCAGCTCTGGCGCCAACCTCCGTTGTTGCCAGCGGAGACTTCAGCGAAACTGACAACTGCCTGAATGCGACCATCGCCGCCGGAGCAAGCTGCGCGATTCAGGTCGTCTTCACGCCCACCCAGACCGGCAGCCGGACAGGCGCGTTAACCATCGACGTCAACGTCAGCGGAGGAGAGCTGACGGTCTCGCTGAACGGCGCCGGCACACCGCCGGGCACTGTCACTCTGAGTCCGGCGAGCATCAACTTTGGCAGTTGGCAGGTGGGGATGACCTCGACGGCGTTGCAGGTCACAGCCATCAACAGCAGCCCCCAGGCGGTTCCGTTCACCAGTGCGCTTACCGGTCCGTTTGCGATTGCCAGCAACGCCTGCGGCGCTTCGATTCCTGCCAATGGCTCCTGCAACCTCATGCTGACCTTCACCCCAACGCAGGCCGGAACTGCATCGGGCGCGCTGACCTTTACCGACTCGATCGGAACGCAGACGGTCGACATGAGCGGAACGGGCCTTGCCGCGCCAACCGACGATCTATCGCCTGCTTCGCTCACCTTTCCTTCCACTGTCGTCGGGCAGCTCTCGGCCGCGCAGACTCTGACACTGGCCAACAGCGGCGGCGTGCCGCTAACTTCGATCGTCATTTCGGTGAGCGGCCCCTTCCAGCAGACGAATGCCTGCACGGCCAATCTCGCGCCGCAGTCCGAGTGTGGAATCGGCGTGGTCTATGCGCCTACGCAAACCGGCAGCCAGACAGGCACGCTCACGGTCTCTGACTTGCTGCGCACCCAGACGGTGCCGCTGAGCGGTACGGGAATCGCTGCGGCGGTGATCGCGGCCAATCCGGCCAGCCTCAGCTTTGCAGCGCAGCTGGTGGGCGTCGCCAGTGCGCCGCAAACGCTCACGGTCGGCAATACCGGCGGCTCGCCGATGGCCAACGTGGGCTTCCAGATTACGGGGATCTCCGCCACAAGTTTTTCAACCGGCCCGACGACATGCGCCGCCACGCTGGCAAATGGAAGCAGCTGCACCGTGCAGGTGATCTTTACCCCGGCCGTTTCCGGCGCAGCGATGGCCTCGCTAGGCATCTCGTCCTCGACCCCTGGAGTCGCGCCGCTCAGCGTGCCGCTGAGCGGAACGGAGCAAGCATCTGCTGGGGTCAACGTGAACCCGGCGCAGCTCACGTTCGGCATTGTGCTCCCGGGGCGGAGCAGCGCAACCCAGACGGTGACGATTACCAACAACGGCATCTCCGCGGTAACTTCGATGACTCTCGCAGCCACGGCTCCTTTTAGCTTGGCGCAGACGGCCTGCGGCGCCAGCCTGGCCGCCGGAGCAAGTTGCTCGGCAAGCGTGGTCTTCTCTCCCGGGCTCGCCGTGCCTTACTCGGGCACGCTGACGCTAACAACAGCTGCGCAGACACCCGCAATAGTGCTGCTCAGCGGAACGGGTGGAACTCCCGGCGCTGTGCAAGCTCGACCCAGCCAGGTCGGCTTCCCGCAGACGAGCGCAAGCGTTGTCAGCGCGCCAGTTACCGTCACACTGACCAATCCGGCCGGCGACGCAAGCCTTGCAAACTTCGCCGTCGCCGTCACCGCGGGATTCAAGCTCGTCAACAACACATGTCCATCGACGCTCGCAGCAGCAGCCAGCTGCACCGTTGACGTGGAGTTTGACCCGGCGAGCGCCGGAGCGCAGACCGGTACCCTCACCGCCGGCAGCAGCGTGCTCGCTTCGGGTGTGACTGTGCCGCTCTCCGGCATGGGCTTCGACTTCGCCCTGTGTTTCGGAAACACGACTTCGCCCTGCGTTACCTCCTCCAGCCAGACCGTCGCCAGCGGCCAGACCGCCGACTACCAGTTGGCCATCGCTCCGCTCGCCGGCGCTCTTGGCGCGCTCACCCTCCAGTGCGGCAATCTGCCTTCCAATTCCACTTGCAACTTCAATGGCGACCTCGTGCAGGTTGCAACCGGAGTCGCCACATCGGCGCGTCTTACGCGTCCGGCCTCGTGGCCCGGTCTGCCTCTCACCTGCGGGCTCGTGCTTGTGCCGCTGGCTTTTTGGAAGCGCCGCAAAGCCCTCGCGCTGATTGCGCTCATCGCCATCCTGGTCGGCGGTGTCTCCAGTTGCACCTCTTCCGGCGGCGGCGTCTCCCGCTTGCTGCCCAACTCGGGCCTTACACCTGCGGGAACCTACTCAATTCCCGTCACCGTCACCTCGAGCGGCATTGAGCACCAGGTCACGCTCACGCTCACCGTCGATTGAGACGGCGCGAAAAGTTATACTTTAGCTTCAGATCTTCATTGGAATTGCATGCGAGCCGCGTCGCAAACGCATGCAGTCAGCCCTGTGAACCGCCTCAATAGAGCCCTCGGAAGGGAAAAGCAATGACCGCCAAAGTAACCGTCGAAGAAGTGAAGCGCGTGGCCGAACTGGCCCACCTCGAGCTCACGCCTGAGGAGACTCCGGGCATGCTCAACGATTTGAACGCGATGCTGGATTACGTCGCCGAGCTCAACGAGCTTGATACTTCAGGTGTGGCTCCGCTTGCGCAGGTGAGCGAGTTGAAAAATGCCGCAGGCGAGAGCGTGCTGCGTCACGATCTGCTCGCGCTCTCGCTCGATCGCACGGTAGTGATGAGCCAGGCGCCGGAGACGGACGGGGCTTTCTTCAAAGTGCCGAAGGTGATTGAGCGGTAGAGCATTTTTGCCCCCACCTGGATTGGGTGCCCCACCCTCGCCGCGTTCTTGTTTTTGCGGCTAGGTGGGAAGCTAAGTAACTGGTTGTATCTGAGCCGAACGAGGCCTCGGGAAGCCACGGGAAGGAAGACTTCATTGTCCAGCAATGCAAAACTAGCCGAAACCTTTGTAGAAAAACCGACGACTCTGGCCGCCTTGCGCGCCGAGATCGCCGAGGGCCGCACCAAGGCCGTCGATCTTGCTGCCACTTATTACAATCGCATCGCGCAGGTCAATCCGCGCCTCAATGTCTACCTGAGCCTCACCAAAGAGCGTGCGCTCGCGCAGGCCGCGCGCATCGACCAACTGGCCGCGAAAGGCGATCCTCTCCCCACCCTGGCCGGCATTCCGGTGGGCATCAAAGACGTGCTGGTCGTGAAGGGTGCTCCATCGACGGCAGGTTCGAAGATTCTCAAGGGCTATCAGCCTCCCTATGATGCGACGGCTGTTCAAAAGCTTGAAGCGGCAGGCGCGGTCCTGCTCGGCAAGATCAACTGCGATGAGTTCGCCATGGGCTCGTCGAATGAAAACTCGGCCTACGGGCCGGTGCGCAATCCCGTCGACACCGAGCGCGTTCCGGGCGGCTCAAGCGGCGGCTCGGCTGCGGCTGTCGCGGCTAACATGGCCGTGGCCACTCTAGGCTCCGACACCGGCGGATCGATTCGCCAGCCCGCCAGCTTCTGCGGAGTGGTGGGCGTGCTGCCGACCTATGGCCGCGTCTCGCGCTACGGCTTGATCGCCTATGCCTCTTCGCTAGATCGCGTGGGACCGTTTGCCTCGAATGTCCGCGATGCCGCGACACTGCTCGGAGTGATCGCCGGCCACGATCCCATGGATGCCACCAGTTCTCCGGCCCCGGTCCCCGACTACGCCACAGAGAGTGACAAACCAGTCGAGGGTTTGCGTGTAGGCGTGCCAGCCGAATACTTCGCCGAGGGCCTCGACCCCGAGGTACGCACTGCAATCGAGGCAGGCATCGCCGCGCTGAAGACCGCGGGCTGCGAGATCAAGCAGGTCTCGATGCCGAATACGCGCTACGCCGTTCCTACTTACTACCTCATCGCCACAGCCGAGGCCAGCGCCAACCTCGCCCGTTTTGACGGCGTGCGCTACGGGCCGCGCTCTAAGGACTCGGAGACGCTCGCCGACATGTACCGTCATTCGCGCGACGAAGGCTTTGGTGCCGAGGTCAAGCGGCGCATCCTGCTGGGCACTTATGCGCTGAGCGCGGGTTACTACGACGCTTATTACTTGAAGGCCCAGCAGGTGCGGCGCATCCTCGCCGAGGAGTATCTTCGCGCTTTCGACGAGGTCGATGTTGTAGTAACTCCCACAGCGCCCACACCGGCCTTCAAGTTAGGCGAAAAGACCGGCGATCCGCTGGCCATGTATCTAGCCGACATCTACACGGTGACGGCGAGCCTGGCAGGAATCTGCTGCGTCAACGTCCCCTGCGGCGCGACTAAGTCTGGTCTGCCGGTGGGGATGCAGGTGTTAGCCGCGCACTTGAACGAAGGCACAGCCTTCCGCGTAGCGCGGGCTGTCGAAGCCGCAGGGCTTCAGGAGTAACCGAAATGAGTGACCGAGCGAGATTCTTTGCGGTGGTTCTGATGGCTCTCGTAGCGGTTGTTCCAACAGCCAATGCCGCCCCGCGCAAACCGCATGTCGTGATCCTGGGCGCGGCGCGGAGGATCCCTTACTCGAAGGCCGGCGACCCGGCCGGCGCGGCTACTGGCGAGTCTGAACTGAAGATTCGCGCCCTGATCGTCGATGGCGTTGTGAAAGAGTGGACCACCGGCGATGCCCACGACGTGACCGACCGCAGCTTTGTGGTGCGGCGCGCAATCAAGCTCAACGACGCCTTGCCCAGCGACAAACCTGCAACCGGCGAGAAACCGACCGAAAAACCCGCTCCGGCGGCCAGCCGATGGGTCTGGCAGCGCGGGCCGTGGCTGCTGGTGGATCGCGTGACCGGCCACGTTGTCGCTCTCAAGCTGCCCGACTACGATCCCGGCGTGAGCCAAGTGAGCTGGTTTCGCGACTACGGCGCTTATTGTGGTGTGACCGCCAGCGGCAAGAGCCTCTACGCCGTGGTGGCGCAGGTGGCGGCGCGCAAGGCCGTGCTGGCCAGGAAACTGGCCGCCTTTGATCCCGAAAGTCACGCTGAGCCTGTTTGTGGAGCGGCAGAGTGGCAGCGCGAGCCGCTGCGGATTACCTTTCATCCCACCGGCAAGGATCCCTCCAGCTTCGACATCGTTCCCGGCTCGGCCGTGCTGGTCGAGGACTCAGGCGACGATGCGGAGATGCCGGCGGTTGCACCGGAGACCAAAGCAAAGTAGCAACTCAGTGCGTCGGCAAATCGGCCAGTTGGCGGGGAGCGAGTGAACCTACCCTGTCTTGTCGCGGGCCTGCGTCTTCGCCTGAGCTGTGCGCGGCCGAAGCTGCGCTGCCCGACGCTGGGAACGCGAAGACCTGGGCGAAAGCCGTGGGCGATTGAGATGCGCTCACAAAGCGCGATGGAGCATCGTTCTTCCTCGTGATGCTCTCTGCGGCGAAATTCCATAGTGCCCATAGAAAGAAGAACTCAGCCAGGGCGAAGGGAATGACGAACAGGATGCGGAGATCGAGGACCAGCATGGCAGGCCTCCTTTTAGCTGCTTGGCCCCGGCCGTGATGGAGAATTGCGGGAGCGACGGACTCGAGAGCAGCTCTTTTTTTCAGTAGAGTCCCGAAGCGCTAAGTGGGGTGTAATTGAGCCGTAAGAGATTCATAAGGGAAGGCGCAGCTCCGTGCGGGAGCCCGGCGAGTCCCGTCTTCCGGTAGATGAGGGTGCGTTGCTCCTTGACACCTCCCGGTCGGCGCGTATCTTATCTAGTGAGGCACTCTTTTAGGGCCGGCAGGGCTGTGTGCGCAAAATTCGGCGCGGCCCCGATTCCGGACTTCCAGAAGAATGCTGTGTCGAACAGGAAGCAGACGGCAGTTGGGTCGAATTTAGGGGTAGGCGCGGGATGGAATCTTACGTCCCGGGTTAGCGCCAGCCGGACCCTCCTTTTGAGCGCCTGAGCCGGAACCCAATCGGCGGCTCAGATCGGTCTGGATGTTCCCGGAGACAAAATCCTTTTGCAGGCATCCGGCAGATCGCCGGGAGCCTGTGTCCAGCCGAGGCGTAGCGCGTGCGTCGGCATGGACAAGAGATGAGTGCGGGGATGAGTGTGGCAGCAAGTCTAGGTTTGTCGATGTTCTTGCAGGCGGTTGGTGGCGGAAGCGGTCTGACCATGCTTCCAATCCTGCTGATCATCCCGATCATGTACTTTTTTATGATTCGCCCCCAGCAGAAGCGTCAGAAGCAGTGGCAGGCGATGCTGGCCGCGATCAAGACCGGCGACCGTGTGACGACGGCGGGCGGCATTCGCGGCATCATCCTCTCCATCAAAGACGACGCGATTGTGATTAAGGTTGCGCCAGACGGCATCAAGATGGAAGTGGCCAAAAACGCGATTGCAGCGGTGACAACTCAGGATGGGCCTCCGGGATCTTAATGAGTGAGTTTGAGAATCGGAATTAGAGAAACGGGACGATGAAGAAGAATCTCAACGGTAAAATTGCAGCGATCGTCGCGGTCCTGGTGATCTGCGTCTACGGCATCTTCGGAGTGCCTTCGGGCGTCACCGGCAAGGCCCTGCTCGACGCGATGTCCAAGAGGATTCACCTGGGCCTTGACCTGAAGGGTGGAGTTCACCTCATCCTCCAGGTGATGGTTGAGGAGGCAGTCAACGCCGAGACCGACAACACTGTGGGACGCATTCAACAGGACCTGAAGACAGCCGACCTGAGCTACTCGCAGGTTTACAAGCCCGATCCGGCCAAGCCGGAGATCGTACGGGTGGAAGGCGCGGCGGCCGGCAAGACGAGCGACGTGCGCTCTCTGCTGGAGTCGAAGTACTCCAATGAATACGACGTTTCCGGCGGCGGGGTCGACAGCAGCTTCACGCTGACAATGAAGCCGAATATCGAAACGGCTCTCGAAAAGAAGACCGTTCAGCAGGCCATTGAGACCATCCGCGACCGCGTCGACACGCTGGGCGTCAGTGAGCCGAAGATCGAAGAGTATGGGCTGGGCGCCAACCAGATTCTGGTCGAGCTGCCCGGCATCGACGATCTCGATCGGGTCATGACCGTCATCCAGTCCACGGCAAGGCTGGAGGTTCATGCAGTGATTGGCGGTCCGTACAAGGACGAGCAAGAGGCTCTGTCCAGTTTGAACGGTACGGTACCGCCCGACCAGATGCTCATTCATGGGTCTGGACAAGTCGGCGCAAACTCGGACTCCGACAGTGTATGGCTGCTCCATCGCGTCTCGGTCGTAGCCGGCCAAGACTTCCGCTCCGCCGATCCGAGCACCGATCAGAACACCGGACAGAGAGAGGTCCAATTCACGCTGACCAACGAGGCCGGCGAGAAGTTCTACGACTACACCAGCAAAAACGTAGGCCAGCGGATGGCTGTGGTTATGGGCGGCCGGGTCAAGGAAGTTGCCAACATCGAGAGTCCGATTCACGATACCGGCAGGATCACTGGCAGCTTTAGCCCGGATGAGGTGATGATCCTCTCCAAGATGCTGAAGTCCGGCGCGCTGCCCGCTTCGTTGCGGCCGCTTGAAAACCGCACCATCGGCGCTTCGCTCGGTGCCGACTCGATCAAAGAGGGTGTGAGAGCGGCCATCGCGGGCGTACTCGTGGTGATGGCTTTCATGCTCTTTTATTACCGCGGTTCGGGCATCAACGCCGACTTGGCTCTGATCATGAACCTGATCATTCTGCTCGGCGTGCTGGGCTTCTGGGGCGCGGCGCTTACGCTGCCGGGCATCGCCGGAGTCATCCTGACCATCGGTATGGGTGTGGACTCAAATGTGCTGATCTTCGAGCGCATCCGTGAAGAGGTGCGCGCCGGCAAGGCCGCAGCCGCCGCAGTCGACCAGGGTTTTGCCCATGCCTGGGTCACCATCGTCGATACCCATGTCACGACCATCGTCTCGGCGGCCATTCTGTTCGTCTTCGGCAGCGGTCCGGTGAGGGGGTTTGCAACTACACTGACCGTCGGTCTGGCGGCCAACCTCTTCACGGCGGTCTTTGTTTCGCGGGTCATCTTCGATGCGCATCTCAACAAGATGAAGCCGGGCGAATTGGTGTCGATTTAAGAGCTGCAAGATGTGCCGATAGTGCATCTACCGGCACATGAAAACATAAGAACGCTGGAGCCCGAGCAGGTGCTCCAGCCTCCAGGAAGCGGAGAGAACCAGTGGAATTGTTTCGCGGCGTAAATGTGGATTGGCTGAGGCTGAAGTGGGGCTTCCTCGGCTTTTCATTGATCTTCAGCGTGGCCGGCATCATCTCGATGAGCATGCACTGGGCGCAAATCGGCAGCCCGGTACCGCTAGGCGTGGACTTCAAGGGCGGCACTCAGGTCCTGGTGCAGTTCCAGCAGACTCCAGACCTGAACAAGATCCGTAGCGCGACAAGCGCAGCCGGCATCAAAGATGCCAGCGTGGTGACTTACGATGTCGCGTCGAACAACGAGGTGCTCATCGGCTTGCCGGAGCAGCACGTGGAGACCGCGCTCGACGAAGGCCAGAAGCAGGTCGTCGACGCCCTGCACGCGCACTACGATAATCCCTTTACCATGCGCAATGTCTCGGTGGTCGGCCCCACGGTCGGCAAGCAATTGGAGAAACAGGCTTTGCTGGCCACGCTCTGGTCGATGCTCGGAATGTTGGTCTATCTCTGGTTCCGCTTCCAGCTCATCTATGGCGTCGCGGCGGTTGTTGCCTGCTTTCACGACACGCTGATCACCGTCGGCGCCTTCGCGCTGACCGGCCAGGAGATCAGCCTGACGGTGATTGCCGCCATCCTGACACTGGTCGGCTACTCGATGAACGACACGATCGTCGTCTTCGACCGCATTCGCGAGAATCTCCGGCTGAGCCGCCGCGAGTCGCTGCCCGACGTCGTCAATCGCAGCATCAATCAGACATTGAGCCGGACGGTGCTGACCTCCGGTCTGACTTTTCTGACGGTTCTGTCGCTCTATATCTTCGGCGGACAGGTGCTCAGGGGCTTTTCATTCGCGCTGGTGGTAGGCATCATCATCGGCACCTACTCCTCGATCGCGGTGGCCGCTCCGATGTTGGTGGCTTGGCAGGAGTGGCGTGCGCGAAGCGGTTCGACAGCGGTGCTTCCGGCGGCAAAAAGAGCCAGGGTTTAGAGGCTGGAACCCCCGCTTTTTGTGGATTTTCACGTGGAGGCGCACTTCCTGAAATTGGCTGTCGCGCTTCTGTGGTATCGTTTCAATGCCGGGAACATTTCCGATCTTCCCGGTGTCTAACTAAAAGTAAGCAATCACTCGATTCGAGGCTGGCCATGTTTGAAGATTCCACATTTGAATCCGGAGGCAGGATCAAGAGCAAGAGCGGACCCTGGATGATCCCGATGTTCATCGGTGAGGCCCTGATTCTGCTCCTGATGATCCTTCTTCCGCTGATCTATCCCGAGGCGCTGCCCAAGGCCGCCATGCAGATGGCGTTGGTAGCACCTCCGCCTCCACCACCTCCGCCGCCACCGCCGCCACCGCCAGAGGCAGTGCATGTGGTCCACGTGCAGTCGGAGATGATGAACAATCAGCTCACGGCGCCTACCCGGATCCCGCATGACATCAAGATGGTCGCCGAGAAGGAAGCGCCAGTCGCTTCGTTTGGCGTTGCCGGCTCCGACTTCGGCGGCAGCTCGAACGGCGTCATGGGCAGCCTCTTTGGCGGCTCAACCGGCCCGCAGGTAAAGGCCGCCCCGCCCAAGAAGATCAACATTTCGAGCGGCGTTGCGGCAGGCATGCTGCTGCAGAAGACCCAGCCCATCTACCCGCCGATCGCCAAGGCCGCGCGCGTTCAGGGCACGGTCGTGCTCCAGGCCAAGATCTCCAAGACAGGTTCTATCGAAGATCTGCACGTCGTCAGTGGGCCGGCCATGTTGCAGCAGGCCGCCATGGATGCCGTCAAGTCCTGGCGCTACAGGCCCTACCTGCTCAACAACGAGCCGGTGGAAGTGGAGACCACGGTCAACGTGATCTTCACCTTGGGTGGATGAAGAACGTATCTGGCTCTTTCCGCCACAGCGGGGAAAGAGCTTTTTAATTGACCTGAACGCGGTTTTCCACGAAGGCCGTGTTCCCAGCACCGCAAAAGGTTTTGCAGTCCACAAGAAAACTCCTTAGGAGGAACGATTCAGTGATTCTCGCTCAGCTTACACACTTCGCTTCGCACACGGCCGCCAACCTGGCATTCATCTTCGACGGTGAAGAGCAGGCGGTCGGCTTCAGCCCCATGGAACTCTGGCAGCACATGGGCTGGCCGGTTCGCATCATTGCCATCACCCTTTTCATCGAGTCAATCTGGTCTCTGGCCGTGATGATCGACCGCTACCTGTACTTCTCCGCGGCCCGCAAACAGTCGCGCGAGTTCGCGCCCAAGGTTGCCGGTGCTCTCAAGGATAGCAAGCTTGAGGAAGCGATCAAGATCGCCGACCGCAACAAGAAGTCCCACCTGGCAGAGGTGGTGACCGCTGGCCTGCAAGAGTTCCGCTCCTCGGGCGGCTCCGCCACCGACGAGTCGATCGCCAGCTCGGGCCGCGCATTGGAGCGCGCCGAGGCCATCGTTCACGCCAAGCTCAAGAGGGGCCTCGCGGTTCTGGCCACCATCGGCGCCACAGCTCCGTTCGTCGGCCTGCTCGGCACCGTTATCGGCATTCTGCACGCCTTCCAGCAGATCGCCACTCAGAAGACCTCGGGCATCGGCGCGGTTGCCGGCGGTATCTCTGAGGCCCTGGTCACCACGGCCTTCGGTTTGCTCGTCGCCATCCCGGCCGTTATGGCCTTCAACTATTTCACCGGACGTGTCGAGTCGTTCGACGTGGAGATGGATAACTCCTCCAGCGAACTGGTCGACTACTTCATCAAGCAGAGCCACAGGCGCTAAGCGAGGCGTTTCGCGGTTCCAATCGAGTGCCGGCGGACGGGATCGCGCACAAGGCCGGAAGTCATCCGGACAAATATTTTCAGCCAACGGAGCCCTCACAATGGGAATCTCGGTACGCAACGAAGGCAGTAAGGTCAACTCGAACATCAACGTCACGCCTATGGTGGATGTGATGCTGGTGCTGTTGATCATCTTCATGGTCATCACCCCCATGCTCCAGAACAAGGTGCAGGTCGAGATGGCCAGGGTCGACAATCCCACCGCCATGCCCGACGCCGACAAGGAAGACGCAATTGTCGTGGCGATCACCCGCAGCGGGGATGTCTTCCTGGGACAGAACAAGACGGCGATCAGTGAGCTCGGCGTGCAGGTGCGCGAGAAGCTGGCCGATAAGCCCGGCAAGACGATCTTCGTCCGCGCCGATGCCCGCGCGCAGTACCGCGCCGTCGAAGACGCGATTGACGCCGTGCGCACGGCAGGAGTCGAAGACGTAGGCTTGCTGACTCAGAAGCGTGAAAGCAATCTCGCAGGCGGCGAGTAGGGATTATTACCCGCCGGTTCGTTAACGGTCTCGAGCAAGTGAGGAGAGATAAACCATGTCAATGACAACGGGAAGCGGGAGAGGCTACTCGTCGGAGATCAACGTGACTCCGATGATCGATATTCTTCTGGTGCTGTTGATCATCTTCATGGTGATCGTACCGGTTACCCCCAAGGGTCTGGATGCGCTGGTGCCAAAGCCGCCCAAGACCGAGGAACCGCAGCTACCGCAACCCCGCACCATCGTGGTGCAGGTTTTGCATCGCGCTGGCGAGGCCCCTGCTTACAAGATCAACGACACCGACTACGCGAAATCCGATTTACTGCCAAAACTGACCGCCATCTACGCCAACCGTGCCGAACGTGTCATGTTCGTCAAAGGTGACGACGGCATCGACTTCCGCTACGTGGCAGAGGTCATCGATATTGGCCGTGCAGCAAACGTGGATCACGTCGGCCTGATGACGCCGAAGGGCTCGGTCAGCGAGTAAAGTAGCTCTTGCGCCGATCGAGCAAGAATTTGAATAAACGAGGAGTATTTAGCAATGTCAATGACAACAGGCAACGCGGGGGGCTACTCTTCCGACATCAATGTGACCCCGATGATCGACATTCTTCTGGTGCTGCTGATCATCTTCATGGTGATCGTGCCGGTGACGCCCAAGGGCCTGGATGCGCTGGTGCCCCAGCCGCCCAAGAATCCGCAGCAGACAAACCCGACGGATCGCACGATTGTCGTCCAGGTGATTCACAAGCCGGGCGCACTTCCGAACTACAAGATCAATGAGACCGATGTGAACAACGGCGTCGGCGGCCCGGCGGCACAGAAGGAGCTTCTGGCTCGCCTCACCGAGATCTACGCCAATCGCGCCGAGCGCATCATGTTCGTCAAGGGCGACGACAATCTGGACTTCCACTACATCGCGGAGGTCATCGATATTGGCCGCGCGGCAAACGTGGACCACATCGGTTTGATGACGCCCAAGATCATGGCCGGCGAATAGCAGGCAACGCGCGCCAGCTTCCTTCGCGGGAAATGCGCGGAGCTCGGATTCGGCCAGCACCGTCCCGAGGCAGTTCATTCGCCTGGGACGGGGAGTACAATTTTTTCGTCCTGGTCCGGGCGCTTCCCGCTTGCGGCCAGCTGACAAATAGATTCCAGGCCTGCGGCAGATAGGCGCTCGCTTGAAGGAGAAGGATAAGAAGATGAATGGACCCGCACGAATTACGGCGCTCGCGATTGCTTTAGCCGGCATGGTGCTTTCCATGAGCGGGTGCGACCGCCTCGCGGCCCGTGACCAGTTGAACAAGGGAGTGGAAGCTTACAAGGGCGCGCACTATGAAGAGGCGATCGGGCACTTCCAGAAAGCCACGGAACTCGATCCAACCCTTCCTATGGCGAAGAGCTACCTGGCCACCGCGCTGGCCCAGAACGTAGTGCCGGGGCTCGATACACCCGACAACCTGAAGAACGCGCAGCAGGCCATTGATATCTTTCAGGATGTTCTTACGAACAACCCACACGATATCAATAGCATGAAGCAGATCGCGGGCATCGACTTCAGCATCAAGAAGCTCGATGACGCCAAGACTTGGCAGAAGAAGGTGCTGGCAGAGGATCCGAAGGATCCCGAGGCCGCTTACACCGTCGGCGTCATCGACTGGATGGAGGCGCACCAGAACACATTGACGGCCCTACTACCCGCCGGCGTCAACGACGATGGCGAAGGCAACGCCAAGGCTCCCAAGAACATCATGGAGCCGCTTAAGGCCAAGAATGGCCCGCTGGTCGATGAAGCTCTTCAGTACCTCAACCAGGCTGTCGAGAACCGGCCCAACTACGACGATGCCATGGCTTATCTGAACCTGATCTACCGCCGCAAGGCCGATGTGGATTACGGCAATGAGGCGGCGCGCAAGGACGATGTCGCGAAGGCCGAGGAATGGCGCACCAAGGCGATGGGTACCCGCAAGGCCAACGAAGAGAAGAAGAACGCAGGCCCCGGCGGCATCACCATGGATTCCAGCGGCAACCTGAAGTAAGCAACGGAATCAGTCAAAGAGACAGACGGCCTCCGCCACGGCGGGGGCCGTTCCATGTTTGAAGATGTCTGCAGCTTTTCCCTCGCGCTTGGCTGAGCTCTGAGCCTATGTGAGGCGAGTGAGCCGCGCCTGATTGCTCCGGCCTGTGGATTGGTCCTTGCGAATCTCCAAGGACGGCGAAGGATGCGCCGTTGCTCCAGACAAGAGCAGGCAGCCGGCCTATTTACAGCGATTTGCTGCGCAATTGAAGTGCGGGCTGTGTCTCACTGCGCGCCCTGCTTCAGAATCTGTTCGGCAAGGTAGTTGTGAACCTTGGCATCGTTGTGCAGCATCTCGAAGTAGGCATTCGTCAGCAACTGCGAGTGGCCCTCGCGCAGGCCTTGGCGGATGACCTGCTGCACGCGCGGATCGTTTAACTCGCGCTGCCCTGCCGGCTCCCGTGCGATCAGCCTGTAGATGGCATATCCCATCGCTCGGCGGGCGGGACCGGCGCTGTCATAGACAGGAATAATATCGGTGACCTCTCCCGGCTTGAGCTTGCTCACTGCGTTGTAAACATCCTGTTCAGAACGCAGCTGCGTCTCGGAAATAAAGCCCATGTCGCCGCCGTTCGAGGCGGTGCTCGGATTCTCTGAGAAGTTCGTCGCCAGGGTGGCGAAGTCTTCTCCGCTGAGGAGCTTGGCGCGCAGCGCCTCGATCTTTTTCCTGGCCTCGGTGTCGTTTTCCGCCTTGTTGTTCTGCAGATTCCCGGCCTGCTGGGCTGGTACGCTGGTGACCGCGATCTGCGCCAGGTGAAACTGCGGCTCGATCAGGTTGAACTCTGCCTTGTGCGCCGCGTAGTACCCGCTGATCTCAGCGTCGGTGATCGTGATCTTCGATTCGATCTCCTTGTTCATCAGCTTAGTCTTGGTCAGCGAGCGGCGAAGATCGCGCTTGAGGTCGTCCATCGTGATATTGCGCGCCTGCAGCTGCTTATCCCACTCCTCAGGAGTGTAGGGCACCTTCATCTCGGTCACCTTGGCATTGACATCGTCGTCGCTGGCGACAAGATTGAGCTTGGTCGCGCGCTGCCAGAGTATCTCGTCGTCGATCATCTGTCGCAGGATGTTAAGGCGCACAATATCGGCCTGTTCGGCGGAGGGCTTCGGGGCGTTGTCGTTGAGATTGGCTTTGTAATACTTCTCCAAATCCGAACGCAAAATCTCCTTGCCGTTCACGGTCGCCATCACGTCCGGGGAGGGGGGGCGGTGACATCCACCCACAACGGCCAGCAGGGTTCCACAGCAGAAAACGGGTAAGGCCAAACGAATGGGCGTGCGGAAAAGAGCTTTCATCTGCAACCTGATATCCCCCATGGGAACCCAAAGTTCCCGGCAATCAAGGATAAATCCCGAGGGCGGCATGGCGATAGGTAAATTCGACTGCCACCGCCCCGTTGCCGCCCGTCCTGACAACGGGCGGGCAAGAAACAAGAAAGAAGCAATTGGTCGCCTACCTGCCCGCACCTGACACCGGCGCTTGTCCCGGCGCTGCAGGCACCGCCACCCCGGCGGCGCGCAGGGCGCGGTCAATTACCATCCACACCTGTTCCTGGGGCAGAGCGCCGTCAAAGCGCTCACCATTGACGAAAACGTAAGGCGCGCCCTCGATCCCCAGCGACTGAGCTTCCTTTGAGGAGGCGCGCACCGCGGTTTCATCCTGCTTGGCGAGGCAGGCATCGAGTTTGACGCCATCGAGCTTGCCTAGCGCCGCCTCCTGGCGGGCAACGCGATCCAGCGAGGCAAAGCTCTTGGTTAGATCCCGATTCTCGCCGTTCACCTCCTGGCCGTGAGAGTGAAGATAATCCACGTAGGTCCAATACACATCGCCGCTCTGCGCGGCCAGGCAGTTGGCGTCTACGGCGGCGTGCATCGCCCAGGGGTGCATGTCGGGCGGCAGCGGGTTGTCTTTGTAGATAAAACGCACCTTGTCTTTATAGTGCTCTAGGGTGGCTGGGAAAAGCTCCTGGTGCAGTCGGGCGCAATATGGGCATTCCAGATCGTCGAAGTTGATAACCGTGACCTTGGCATCGGGGTTGCCGCGGATCGGGCGGCCCGCCACGTCGATCGAGAAGACCGGGTCGTTGACCAAATCGAACTTCTCCAGGCGAGCCAGTGTCTTGCCGTCGGTCGAGATCAGAAACTCGATCGCCTGCTGTCTTGCTCCGTGCGAGAGCGTGATGGAAAGCGTGTCATAGCCGGGAATCTGGCTCGGTTTGCGTCCGCCGATCGTGACGTCCACATCCTGCGGCACGTTGTACTGCGAGCGGACCATGATCTCGATGTGCCGGTTCATCACCGGATCGGGTGCTCCTTGAGACGCCGATTGGGCCTTGCAGCCCACAACAAGGCCCACAGCAAGCAGGCCGGCAACTAAGTGAACTCGTAACAAAGGTAAACCCTCTTGAGAAAAGGATACTCCAGCCACCTTGCGGCGGAGCGGCCGCGCTTACGCGCCTCGGGCTTTGCGGTATCGCAGATCTGGCGCGACCCAACCCCGTACAAAAAGCCGGCTCAGTAAGCCGGCGGCAGGCTCGGATCGCGGAAGGCCGTGTTGGAGCGCCTGATGTCACCCACCGAGCCGAAGTTGGCCAGGGTGATGCTGTAGAGCCATTGCGTCTCGTCTCGGACCGAGCCCAGAGCGAACCGACGGTACCCGAAGCTCAGGCCGCAGCAGTTCCAGTTGTAGACCGCCTGCAGACCGGCGTATTGCAGCGCTCCGTGGACAAAGTCATAGCCGCCATTTGCCGCCAGGTTGAAGCCCGTGCCATTGAGCTTTCCGATGCTAAGGTAGGGTTGCACCTGCTGGCTCTGAATTGTTGACGCTGTCGTGCCTTGTTCGTCTACTGCGTTGAGCAGCGAATGCCCGATGCCGACCGTCGTCCTGCCCCAGCTGTACCCCGCATAGAGATTGTCGCCGCCCAGCCGCCCCGCCTTGGAATCGTAGTCCAGGTCCCACTCGATGCGCAGATTGTCGATGGCCTCGAAGCGCAGCCGCGATATGATCGGCGAGAGGTTGCGGGGCGAGGTCAGAAAGGCGATCGCGCTCAGGTCCAATGTAGAGTCGAAAACGTTGCGCCGGCCTGCGATCAGCGCTCCGCCAAAGTTGGGATCGATGAAGAGCTTTTGCGCAATCTGCCAGCTCGCCCACTCGCGAGTCTGCGCCGGGCAGCCCTTTGGATCAGCCGCAATCTCGGCGCAGGGTTGCTGACTCGAAGGTCGCAGATAAAAGCGCTGCGTGAGCGACCAGTCTACTTCGTTGGTGTTGGTGGCGATGTCGGTCGTGTCGATCAGCAGCACGTTCCGCTCCTTCGCGCCGATGCCGGCGACATACCTATAAGCGATCTCCGGCTCGATCACGTGACGCAGCTCGCGATTCCAGCCTGTCAGCGAAAACTCCCGTTCAAGGGCCGGCGGCCGCAGGTCGAGCGATGCTTCAAAGTCGCTGCGGTTCAGTGAATCATGGCTGATCGTGGGAGTTCCGCCATTGACGGGCGGTCCGCCGTTTGCAGGCGGCAGGTCCGGGTTCTGGCTGATGGTATACGCGGTTTCGCGCACGGCAAGCTCGGGCACGATGCTCCAGCCGCCCGCCACCAGAGGCATCGAGACGTGAGGATAGATGTCATAGCGGCCCACGTTGCGCGCGTGGAGGTTTATTCCGCCCACGACTCCCGACGGCTCGGCGCGGGTCAGATAAGCGAGCGACGATCCCATGCCCCAATACAGCGTCGATTCGCCCAGCGGGCGGTCCAGCACATCGAGGCGCAAGCTTGGCAGGTGAAGAATCCTCACCTCGTCGCCCTCGGTGGGGCTTGCGAAGCTCTGGAAGCGATCCAGCGTAGCGGAAGGCACAAAGCCATTGTGCGCGTGAGTCAGCGAGATGTTACTCTGCACCTCTGAGTCGACCGCCTGGTAGTAGTTGTCGTTGAAGACCAGTCGGTAAACATAGCACGACAGGTAGTCGATGTCTCCGGCAAGCCGCGTCTCAGAGCTTAGATCGTTGCGGCCTTGCATATGGATCTCCAGGCCGCCTTGGTTCACAAGTCCGGTGCTGGTCGGCGCCGCAAGGCAATTGCCCGCCGGGGGCGAGGTGGCCGGCGGCACAATGCCGCGGTCGAAGAGGGCATTCCAACGCACCATCAGTTGGTTCAAGCCAGCGCCTCTGTATCGGAAGTCGCCATTGGGAGCCCAGCCGCGCTTACTAAAATACTCAGTTCCGGCAATCATATCCATGCTGCGGTTGATCGCCCAGTAGACCTGCTCGCCAACGGTGGTGCCCTTGATCGACGACCCCGTGCTGATAACGGGGATAAGAATCCCGCTTTCGCGGCCCAGATCGTCCACTGGGTGGCGAAGATAGGGCAGGTAAAAAATCGGCACGCCGAGAAACTTGAACAGCATGTTGGCCGAGGAGGCCTTGCCATTCTCCAGCTTGATGCTGCGCGAGATCAACTGCCAGTCGGGGCGGGGAAGGCGGCAGTTGGTCATCGTTCCATCGACGATGCGGTAGTGTCCCTCGCCAGTCTGAATCAGAACCCTGCCGGTGAAGAGGAAGGGATTGGTCGTCGAGTACACCGTCGTCCGGCCTGCCTGGCGCACCCCTTGCGTGCCGTGCACGTTGTAGAAGCGTGCGGTATGCATGTTGAGCCGCATGTCGCCGCGCGAGGCATAGATCTGCACATCGTTTGGCCCGCCGGCCACTTCGAGGTTGCCATCCGCCTCCAGCTCCGTCGTTGCCTGGTGATAAACGATCTGGTCCGCGCGGATGGTGTAATCGCGGTAGTGAACCACGACTTCGCCGCTCAGTGTCCATGTGTCGCCCACGCGGCTTTGGTTCCTGGCCTCCCAGTCGACGGGCACGCCGCTTGCAGGCTGCGCTTCGGGCTGGGCAACAGGAAGAATCTCCTGGCCTGGGTCGTCAGGCAAATCGGCCGCGGGAGTGGCGGCGGGTTCCTGCGCCGCGCGAGGTGCCCCATTGGTCAACGCCTGCCCGCGCATTTGCAGGTGACAGAGAGCCAGCATCGTGATAAATACTAGAGTGCGAGCACACATCCCAGGGACCAAGGTCAGCATAGCAAAACCGGCTGCCCGGCATGGAATGCGAGCCTCGCAGCTCTGGCGGCAGGCACATCTCGGACGCTCCTCACCGCGCTCGGTCCCAACGGCCCGAGCCTGGCTGAATGAGTCGCGCCTGTTCGCTCCTCGATCCTCCCTTCTCTTTTTTTGAAAAACCTCTGAGGATCCCGTACACATCGGGATTCACAGATCGACACAGCTGCTCCGGCGCCTGCACGCGGCCGGAGGACGCTAAGGAAGGGAATCTGCAGCCTTGAGCACACTTGTTGTTGGTCAACCCGAGACCACCGCCTCCTGGAAGCAAGAGGTTAGCCTGCGCCTCGCCGAGCACAAGAGCCGGCGAGGATGGCCCGCAGCCAAGCCGGCCGCTGCGCCAACCGTGAATTGGATGGCTGCCGGCAGCCGCGCCGCGGAGGCAGCCGCTCGCGTTGCGGCGCGCTATGCCCAGGCCCCCAGCTATAGCCAGATACTTGCCGAACAAAGCCGCGCAGCCACTCCCGCGATAAGCGTCGTGGCTGCGGCGCCTCCGAGGACCGCGGTCCAGGCTCAGCCGGTGATCGAGGAGTGGCCCGCCGCGGCCAACCTCCCAAGCCTATCGATTCTCGAATCGGCTGAGAACGCGTCTCCCACGCCATCCACTGTGCGAGATTGGGAGCCAGCGATATCGTCCCAGTCTGCCATGCCTGCCTCGCTCGAGGAGTGGGAAAACGAATGCGCTCTTCATCGCCAGGAGCCGGGTCTTCTTTTGCTCCGGCCTGCGCCTGTTCCATGCCCGATTGCGGCTGCGAGCGCCACTTCGGTCCCTGCCCCGGCTTCTGCGAGCATCTTGGAAGAGCCGATCGTCGTTCCCGTTTCAGCATTGCTGCCTCACACCTCGGAGCCGGACAAATGGGATTGGAAAGAGGCGGTTCAGAATCCTCCCGAAAACGGGGAGATTGAGCCTATCGAACCCGATCTTCCTATCCCTGCCAACCTCATCGAGTTCCCGCGGGAGTTGGTGGCCGCTCGCAAGATGCGGCCGAGGCGAGCCGAAGGGCCGTTTGCTGTGGCAAGGCCGGAGATGCAATTGAGCATCTTCGAGGTCGATCCCAGCGCCATCTCCACCCAGCCCGACTCCTCCTCCGCGGTTCTAGAATCCTGGTCCGAGCCCGGCTGGGCGGAGATCGTGCTTGACCCACAAGCGCGCGAAGAAGCCGACCTTCAGCCCACCATGCAGCATTCGTTGTTGCACCTGGCGCCACTCGGTCACCGGTTGAGGGCCGTCCTGGCCGACGGGGTGCTGATCGGCGCCATGCTGGCCCCGGTCCTGATGGCTGCGGCCAGAGTTGGCCACCCGAACGCGGCGAAGATTGTGGAACTTGGCGTGGTTTCCGGGCTGTTGATTGCCGGCCTGCTTTATCAGACGCTCTTTCTCACCCTCACCGGAACAACTCCGGGGATGCGCTTGGCCGGCATCTCGCTCTGCACCTTCGATGGCCAGATCCCCACCGGCGAACAGTTGCGCAGCCGGCTCGGCGGATTGACGCTCTCGTTGGTTCCGGTCGGTCTTGGCATCGCATGGGCGCTCTTTGACGATGATCGCCTCTGCTGGCACGATCGGCTGTCGAGAACTTATCCGAGAAAGAATTGAAGGCGGCAGCTTGGTCCCAGCCATTGAGGCCCATTGCCGGGACCGCGGACCGGTTGCGGCTGCCGCCAACAAACGTCGCTTATGAGTGTGCGGTTCGCAGCGCCGGCTGGACCACCGGCTGGCCGCTACCGCTGAATCGTCCGCCGGCCTGACGGTCATCCTCCAGGCGGAACTGTCGGATCATGCCGTCCAGTTGACTCGCCAGCGAGGCCAGGTCTTTAAGCGCCTCGACCGCCTCCTCCGCGACCTGCGCATTCTCCACCGACAATTGAGACATTTGCCCGGCCGATTCAGAGATCTCGCCGGAGGCCGAGGTCTGTTCGGTGGCCGCGGTCGCGATCAGGTGGATCTGGTGTTCGACCTGCTTTGAGGATTGGATGATCGCTTCCAGGCTCTGCCGTGCGCGCGAGGTCTCTCCCAACCCGCTCTCGACGGCCGCGCGGCTCTCCTGCATCACCGTGAGAGTCTCACGAGTCTCTTCCTGAATGCTGCGGATCGTGCCGGAGATCTCTTCGGTGGCGCTTTTCGTGCGCTCGGCCAATCGCCGAACCTCGCCCGCCACCACAGCGAAGCCGCGTCCGTGCTCGCCGGCGCGGGCCGCCTCGATCGCCGCATTCAGCGCCAACAGGTTGGTCTGTTCGCTGATCTCCTGGATCACGTTGACGACCTTGCCGATCTCCTCTGAGCGGCGGGCCAGTGAGCTCATTTTTCCCTCCACCGAACCGGTGGCGGAGGCGATCTTTTCCATCGTTGCCGCGGCGGCCTGCATCACCGCGCCGCCCTGGTCGGCGGTTTCGGCGGAGGTGCGGCTCGCTGAGGCCGCGCTTTCCGCATTGTGGCTGATCTCGCCAATTGTTGCGGTCATCTCCTGCGCTGCCGCCGCAATCTGGTTGGTCTTGGCGGATTGAGACTTGGCGTTACCGGCGCTCTGGGTGGCCCGGGCGCTGATCTCGCTGGTGGCTGCCGAGAGCGTCTCCGCACCTTGCGCGACGGACTTGAGGACGCTTCGCATCGACTCGGCGCAGGTGTTCAAAGCGGTCCCTAGCCGGCCGAGCTCATCGGTTCCAGTTACCTGGATCCACGCTGTCATGTCCTTGGCGGCCAAACGCTCCACGGTGGCAGTAGCCCGGTCAACACGCGGCGCGATCTCTCTGGTGAGAATCATCCCGGTGATTGCGCACAGCGCCACGATCAGAATTGTGGCGCCCGTGCCGATCCACATGGCCCGCGCGCTGGAGGCGGTGGCGCTGCGCGCTCTCTCCATGCCGCTAGTGGCGTCGAGTTCCATATCTTTGGCCATTCCTTCCAGGGTCGAGCTCACCAGCAGGAGGGTCGAGTCCGCCATCAGCGAGTCCAGCGCGTCCCCGGTCTTGCCCGCAGCCAACAACGCCATGGAGCGGTCGCTCAACTCCCTGTATTGTGAAAAATCTGAGGAAAACTTCTGATAGAGTTCGCGTTCGCCGGCATAGGTGATGTACTGTTCATACGCTTTTGCAGAAGACTGATAGTCGGTCAATGCCTTTTGGCGTTTCGCCAAGTGACCGGACGTGCATGTCGAAGTCTGGCATAGCATCAAGTCAAGATCTTCGCGGCGGAGGATGTTGGCTGCTCCGCGCATATCGGCCAAATGAATCACAGAGGGGAAGGCGTTTTCGCTCACCTCGGCATTCTTCGCCGCAATGCTGCGGAATGTCTCGAATGTGAACGCGCCCAGCACGACGCATAAGCCGCAAACAATGCCGAATGCGAGGAGGAACTTGCGGGAGATAGGGAGGTTGCGCAGCCATTGCATGGCGGGAACCCTTTCTTGTTCTGAAGCTACTCGAAAGGTTCATCGGCGGAATCCTGCCCGACTTGAGTGACCGCGTTCACTTGGAAGAAATTGGAAAGGTTCTCCGGAAGGAGGCCTTCACGAAGAGCTTCGGGGAAGAGGAGCCTGGGTTCGTGATCCCCCCATCCTTTCCCGCGATGAGGCGGAAAGGATGGGGAACCAAGAAGCGCTTGCTGGAGATGAAGTGAAGATTTGCTGTCGGGTATTCCCAAAGGCTCGCGGTGGCGCCTCTCTACGGCACAAACAGATTCAACCGCACATGCCACTTCGTACTCTGGCCCGGCTTGAGTGTCACCATCCCTGTGTCGGTTGAGCCCCACACCTTGTTAAACGGGTCGGCCAGGTTGAACTGGTGCTCGATGGCCACAAAGCTCTTGTTCGGCGGCGCGTACATCTGAATCGCCTTGATCTCCGGCGAGAGGCCAATGATCTTCACTCCGTAATGCGCGGCCGGGTCGATCACATCGACGGTTACGGCACCGTCCTTCCACTCCAGGTGATTCCAGTTGTCGTCATAGAAGTTGTTGCCCAGCGCCACGCCGCCGGGAACGTCCAAGTCATACTGCGTCCCCTTGACCGGCGCAAGCTTGCCCGTGGGGAAGACGTTGTCATAGTTATCCACTTGCGCGGTCGTGGTGCCCGGAATGCGCACCTTGGCCTGCGTGCGGTCGCCCGAGGGCAGATTGAAATACGGATGCCATGCCAGGGCCACAGGCTCGGCTTCGTTGCCAACGTTTTCCGCCACGATGCTCGCATCGACGGCGTCTGCGGTCAGCCGAATGACAATCGCCAGACGGCTCTTCGAGAGCCAGTGGCCGCCAAAGTCGCCGCCGTTGATGATGCCGGAGACCTGCTGCCCGCCCGGGATCTGCTTCACCGTGACATCATCGGTCTTGGCCTTGAGAATCAGCCCATGCATCGCGTGGCGCTCTGCCGTCGGAAGCTTGCCGATGTTGTTGGCCGGCAGCGTAATCGTGTGGCCCTGCCACTCCGTCGTCAGAGTCTTGCCGTCGGCCGAGAGCTTACCGCGAATCCGGTTCGGATAGGGAAACAGGAAGCACGAGCCCAGGCGATAGCCCAGGTTGCCGAAGTCGTCGTCCTCCACGTCGAGCTTCTTCTTGGCCTCATCGAGCGTGATAGGGTCGAGCACATCCACGCTGCCCTTGCCGGGAAAGTTGGCGGTGATCTGCAGAATCTCCATGCCCCGTCCGGGAGCGAGGGTGATCGAGGTGAATTCCGGCTGGGTGGTGCTGACGGCCTTGCGGGTGAGGGTCACGACCTTCTGGCCGCCAATCTCGACCGCCTTTTGGTCGCCGCCCGCTGGCGGGGCGGTCTGGGCGTGGCCCATCAGGGCAAAGGAACCAGCCAGCAGAACCGGCAGGGCGAGCGGCAGCAGCGCAACGGGCAACTGGGCGATTACATGCATCACGATCTTCATCTCCATCCATTCCTGAAATTGAAATCGAGCGGTTCTCCGATTGCTGTACCCCGAAACCAATGCTCTCAAGTGGATTTTTCCTTAAGAAAAATCCACCTTCGATAAGGCTGGTCAGGGTATATCTATCGGAGAACCGCTCTAGTATCTCCGGAGCCGGCTCCCTGGCGGGCAAGTTCCCTTCACCCGAAAACGTTTTCCGGCGGCGATGCCATTCTACGACAGATGACCCGCCTCTGTGCGAGTCGATTCACCGAACCCGGCTCAATCCCACGCCCGCAATTGCTCCGCCGCTCCACCCTGTGATAAAACGGTGGGCAATGAAGCCTCAATCGGTGCTGATTCTGCTTGCTGCCTGCGCACTGGCTCGGCCGGCATCCTCTCTACGCCTCGAGCCTGTGAGAAACGACGGCAAGTATCCTCATGCCGTGGTCGACATCGAGGACGCCGATCATGGAGTCGTCGCCCAGCTCTTCGTCCAGCCCGGCGAGACCATGAAACTGGATGACAAAGAAAATCCAGTCGCCGGAGCAGGTTTTTATCAGGCGATGCCGGACGAAGTCTACTTTCTGGTAGTTTTGCCCAAGTTTCCCTTTCCTCGCCTCCCGGCAAATCTCTGCCCTTGCGTGCTTCACATGGACAGGCTCGGGTGGAATCGACAGGGCACGCTGACCACCGTCACCGGATGGCGGCCCTTTCTGCAGACCGCAGCCGGCGTCAAGATTCCCATCACCTCCGACGTGAACCACCCCAGAATGGACAAGGGCAGACTCTACTTCAGGCTGCAGGGCCATGGAGGAGGCGACTATTGGGTTCTCACTCAATACGGGCAGGTCGTCGAGGTCGGAGGCCCCTGGGGACCATGGGAGTTGATCGTCTTTCTCGTCACCCGCGTCCTCCCGATCGTCGCTGCTATTTCCTTCATCTATGCGGTGATCGGCGGCATCCTCTACTATCGCTTGGACATTCATCCCGATAAATCCTTCATCCAGCTGATGCAGCTGAGCTTCAGACACCCGCCCTTCCTCCTGAAGACAACCGGTGAAGAAGAGGAGTCAGAGGCCGAGTCAAGTGATTGAAAAGGCCATAATCAGGCGTTCATGATTGTGGTCTGTGTCACATTTTGGCATGGGGTCGGCTGGTATAAACTTCCCTTCATTGTCTCTGAGCCACAACTATGCCCGTTGAAGAAGAAATCCTGACCCGGAGCCACACAAGCGGTCCCAGCCGCCCGCTCCTCGATCTGACAGTAGGCGGTCTTCTCGACCGCACCGCCAGCCGCTTTCCCGACCGCCTGGCCGTCGCCTCCCGCCATCAAAACAAACGCCTCACCTGGGCAGAGCTGAGCGCCGCCGCCGACAGCGTGGCGCGCGGCCTCTGGTCGCTCGGAATTCGCAAAGGCGACCGGGTCGGCCTCTGGTCCACCAGTTGCGTCGAGTGGATCATGATGCACATGGGCTGCGCCCGCGCCGGAGTGGCCTTGGTCAACGTGAACCCCGCCTACCGCTCCCACGAACTCCAGTTCACCCTCCAGCGCTCGCGCATGAAGGCCCTCTTCCTCTGGCACACTGACAAGCACGCCGACTACGAAGAGATCCTCGGTCGCGCCCGCCATGGCCTCGACGTTGAGCTGCGGCACACCATCTACTTCGACTCTTCAGCCTGGCCGGCTCTCCTCGATGCCGAGGGCCGCCTGCCCGATCATGTCGACCCCCACGATGTCGCCGACATCCAATACACGAGCGGAACCACCGGACTGCCCAAGGGCGTGCTGCTCTCGCATCACAACATCGTCAACAACGGCCAGTTCCTGGCGCAAGGTTTTCATTACACAGAGCAGGACAAGATCGTCGTCCCCGTGCCGCTCTTCCACTGCTATGGTTGCGTCATCGGCACCATGACGGCTGTGAACTCCGGCGCGGCCCTCATCCTGCCCAACTGGACCTACGACGCTCGCGCCACGCTCGAAGCCATTCACGACGAGCGGGCCACATCGGTTTATGGCGTGCCTGCGATGTACGTCGCCGAGTTTGCGCTGCCCGATTTTGCCAGCTTCGACCTCACGAGCCTGCGCACCGGCATGATGAGCGGCGCGCCCTGCCCGGTCGAGCTGATGAAGCGCGTCCTCACAGAGATGCACATCGGCGAACTGGTCATTGCTTATGGACAAACGGAGACCTCACCCGTCACCACCATGTCCGACGCCGGAGACCCCATCGAAATCAGGGTCAAAACCGTCGGCCGCGCCATGCCTCAGACAGAGATCAAGATCGTCTCCACCTCCACCGGCGAGATCGTTGCCATCGGCGAACAAGGCGAACTTTGCATCAAAGGCTACGCGCTGATGAAGGGCTATGACGGCGATCCCGAAGCCACCGCGCAGATCATCCAGCCAGACGGCTGGCTGCACACCGGAGACCTGGGAGTGATGCGCGACGACGGCTGCATCCATCTCACCGGCCGCTCCAAAGATGTGATCATTCGCGGCGGAGAAAACATCTATCCCCGCGAGGTAGAGGAGTTCCTCTACACCCATCCCAAGGTCGGCGAGGCGCAGGTCGTCGGCATCCCCAACGCGCGCCTCGGCGAAATTGTCTGCGCATGGATTCGTCTCAAGCCCGGCGTCGAAGCCACCGAAGATGAGATCAAGCAGTTCTGCGAGGGCCAGATCGCCTACTACAAGATCCCCGCGCACGTTCGCTTCGTCACCGAGTTCCCGGCAACCCTAAGCGGCAAAATCCAAAAGTACAAAATCCGCGACTTCGAGATTGAGGCCCGCGGCCTACAGGATGTCGCCAGAACGGCCACGGCGTAACAAAGATATTCGGCGGGAAAGTGGTCTTCCGGGCCTCGACGCCGAGACCCGGAAAAAACCCAAGCATTGAAATAGTGCTCGCACTCTACTACGTTGACCCAGCTTCCGCTCATTTTTATTAGGAATCCCATTATCCTTCAACTGCGCAGGCTTAAGATCGAGGGTGATCGACCGTCGCCCTCTGTTTCTTCATTGAGATAGTGTCCCTTCCGACGGAAACCCGTCAATTAAAGCACTGCACCACAAATACAGAACTCTCTGCTGCATGTAAACTTTTTCATCGATCGACGCGTCCAAATAACCAGCAACCCGTCCGCAAACAATGTGGGCGAGGATTCCCCAATGCGAGTTTCCCCTCGAGCGTCTGAACAAAGGAGAGCGCGCGCGATGGTAGCAGTCTGCGCAGTGCTGGTTCATTCGCTGCTGTTGATCGGGTCCTCGCGGCCGCACCTGCGATTGTTTGGGATTCGAGAATTAGTTCGCCCCGCATACGCCGCGCAGGATTCCTCCACACAAACTCTCTTGCCCCTCTCGATCGACTACCCCGAAGACGGCTCCATCTTTCCGCCCGGCATCATCCCGCCCACATTTCTTTGGCGCGACGCCGCAGGCACATCTTGGAGCATCGATATCTCGTTTGCCGGCAAAGCTCCAGCTATCCACGTCCTATCCAACGGTGAACACATGCGCCTCGGCCCCATCGATCCGGAGTGCATCGGCAACCCCGACGATCTCCCCAAGTTGACCCTTCAGCAGGCAGCAACCCGAACCTGGACTCCCGATGCAGCCACATGGAACGCCATTCAATCGCATTCCATCGATCAGCCCGCCACAATCACCATCACCGGCTATCGCGATGGCCAGGTCGCCTTTTCCAAGTCGCACACTGCCATCTTTACCTCCGCCGATCCAGTGGGTGCGCCGATCTTCTACCGCGATGTTCCTCTAATGCCGACCATTGCAGTGGGCGGAAACGTGCAACCTCTCGCGCCATCCACCCTTCACCTCATTCAATGGCGGCTCCGCGATATTCGCAAGCCTGAGAGCCGCACCGTTTTAAAGAACATGCCTACCTGTGGTAATTGCCACTCCTTTGCAGCGGACGGCAAGACCTTTGGCATGGATATCGATGGGCCGGCCAACGACAAGGGGCTCTACGCGGTCGTGCCGGTGCAAAAACACATGACGATCCACAGCAAAGACATGGTGCACTGGAATGTCGATGGAAAGGTCGGCGAAGTCAGAGTCGGCTTCATGTCGCAGGTCTCGCCCGACGGCCGTTATGTATTGAGTACCTTTGCCGGGCCCTCGTTAAAGCTTCTTCAGAGTTATTACGTTACTAACTTCCTGGACTATCGCTTCCTTCAGGTGTTCTATCCAACCCGCGGCATCCTGGAGTGGTATAACCGCGCGACGGGCTTGCGCCAGCCCTTGCCAGGAGCCGACGATCCGCGCTACGTGCAGACCGACGGTGTCTGGAGTCGCGACGGCAAGTACATTGTCTTTGCCCGCGCGGAAGCGCGCGATCCCCGCCCTCCTGGCCAAAGGCCCGCTCTGCGCGCCAACGATCCGAACGAAACTCCGATTCAGTACGATCTCTACCGCATCCCCTTCAACGACGGAAAAGGCGGCACGCCGGAGCGCATCGTTGGGGCTTCGCAAAACGGCATGAGCAACAACTTCCCCAAGATCTCGCCCGACGGCCGCTGGATTGTCTTTGTCCAGTGCCACAACGGCCAATTGATGCGTCCCGACAGCCAACTTTATATCGTTCCCTTTGAAGGCGGCGTTGCTCGCAAGATGCGCGCCAACACCACTCTGATGAACTCCTGGCATAGTTTTTCGCCCAACGGGCGCTGGATGGTCTTTTCTTCGAAAGCCCGCTCCTACTACACGCAGATGTATCTGACGCATCTTGACGCCGGCGGCAACGATAGCCCGGCCATTCTCATCGACAATGCCACGGCCGCCAATCGCGCGGTCAATATCCCCGAATTCGTAAACATCGATGCGGACGGAATCGAAGACATTGAGGTTCACGTCGCCGATGGCGCAAACCAGGCGTCGGGCGACAAGCCAGCCGCTACGCCGCTCAACCCGCTTGCGGCCGGCGCCGCCCCATAAAACGCCTCTTGAAGCGTAACCGCGTTCGCAAAACTTCCGTCTAATTCGCAATTGAGGAAATGTCACGCGCAAGTCCTCACTGAGGACGATGCGAATGAATTGGAACGCCCGCGGCAGGTCAGCCGCACAGCTTTTAGCAACATCGGTCACGCGTAGACGTGTGCGAAATTGTTGCCCGCCGCCTCGCGTCGGTAACTGCCTCGTTACGTTAATCATCCTGGCATTGGCGCCGTCGCTTTCAGCACAGTCTTGCGCCCCCCCGAATTCCATGACACCGGCTCTCCAGACGAACCCCAGCGCTCAAGCACTCACCGATCTCGGGGTCTGGTTCGCCGACCGGAAGCAGTACGCGTGCGCGGCCAAATCCTTCGCGGAATCTCTCGACCGGCAGCCGGATCAGTCAGACGCCGGCAATGTCTTTTTTATGTACGGGTCGAGCCTTTACCTTTCAGGCGACGCAGCAAGAGCCGTTACAGTGCTTCAGGAAGCGGAGCGGCGTGGTCTTCACGATGCCAAACTCCATCTGATGCTTGCCGCGGCATCCGATCAGCTCGGTTGGACGGGCAACGCGGAAGTCGAGTGGCGCGCGGCCTTGGCGCTCGACTCGGAATCTTCGCAAGCCTTGGAGGGACTTTCCAACGACCTGCTTCTAGACAATGACTACGCGGGAACAATTGCCCTTCTGGAGAATCCAGCTATTAGTGGTCAGAGAACGCCAACGCAGTGCCTCAACCTTGCGTCGGCATATTCCAAGACAGGAAAACTCAACGTAGCGGCCAAAGTTCTGCGCGATGGCCTGAATACATCACCCGGCTCGCTCCCGCTAGCCAATGAACTCGCCGATACGCTAATGGAGCTCGGCAACTCCCAGGAGGCTGCTGCAATCCTCGATCTGGCACTCGCACAGCATCCCGCGGACCTGGATACCGCAACCCACTCCCTGCAACTGCTTCTGGCCACCAATCCGGAGAAGGCTCCGGAGCTTGGCCGCAACCTGCTGCTTGCTTTCCCACAGAGTTGGAAGCTGCTTTATCTGAACGGCGTCGCTGAAACCAAGGACGGCAACCTGCAGCAGGCTCGCACCTATCTGAATCAATCGGTCACCCTCAATCCCGAGTTCGCTCTCTCTCACGAAGTTCTGGGATTTGTGCTGGCTCGGCTGAACGATCTGCCCGGCGCAAAGGACCAGTGGGAAAGGGCTATCAAGTTGGGCGACGACGATCCCGAGGTCAAGGAAAACCTCGCAAAGGTGCAGCAGACCCTTAGTGAGACGACCGAAACAAAATGAGATTCGTCGAGCGACAGCACAGGCTTGAGATGAATCCTGCGTAAAAAGATCCAAACCCATTAAATCTTTGTGGACGCAAACGACTACCGATTGCAACATATCTTCGTCTAAGCGGCAAGCAATCTGCCTCCACCGTCACGTCCCCACGGAGGCGCACGTAAATCAGAGAATCAGGAGTGTCTCCTCATGAAGCGAGAAGTTGCTGCAACCTTGGCGGTTGCAGCCGTTGCATTCACACTGCTCTCTCCGCAACTCGTCTCGGCGCGCTCTTTGGACGACTCAAAACTCTCGCCGAGCGACGTCCCTTCAACCATGGCCCCGCAGGAAAGAGCTCAGTTGATGGTGCCCGCGCAAGGGGCGCTGGTTCGCACACTCGACGCCAGAGACATGCAGGCCGGACAAGAATTTCGAGTCATCCTCAGCAGGACAGTCCGGCTAAAAGACGGGCCGGAATTGCCGAAGGGCACTCAGCTCATTGGCGCCATCGCAGCCGATCCCGCGAATGCCAATGACAAGTCGAAGATAGAACTGCGATTCACACAGGCCGTGCTGAAGGGCGGCAAAACTCTTCCTATCATCGCGACCGTCGTGGGAGTCTACGCTCCCGTAAACGACGACAGCGATGGACACCCCGTAATTGCCGGTACTCAGGAAGCGAATACGTGGAACAGCAAAATCCTCGAAGTCGACCAGATCGAACCTGAGACCGGCGTGGAGCTTCGCAGCAGCATCGCAAGCGAGAACTCCGGAACGCTCGTCTCAACAAAACATGGCGCCATCAAGTTGCCGGCAGGAACCGAGATCGCGCTGGCAATTGCACTCCAGAAGAACAGCTAATCTTCTTCTCCTTAAGTTGCCGGTTCCGATGCGCTCGCCGGAGAGGAGCTGCGGAGTACCCGTAACTCACCGCCGCAAGCGCATGGGAGCCGGCCTGCAAAAAGATTCGCAGGCCGAGTTAAAATCCTTCACGCCAGCCGAGCGAGACTCGACGCTTAAATCGCTTCGCTGATGAACGGCTCCCTGAACCTTCTCTCTGCATAACGAAATCTTTATATCGGATATCGTAGAATAGATTCATAACGACCGGACGAAAGCCGGTTCCCATGGCGCCCAAGCCATAACAAATAATCGACCCCTTCCGAAACCCAACCGAACGACTGAGTCAGGAGGAGTGTATATGGAACAAGATAAAGCAAGAATTGCCAGAGAATATCTGTTGGTCAGCGATTTCGACCAGACCCTGAGCTTCAACGACTCGGGGATCGTGTTGAGCGATCTCCTCGGCCTCTCGGGCTTTCAAGAACGCATCGACGGCCTGTCGCGCATCCACATGGTGCAACAAGGCGGAGAGCTTGCCTATCTGCTGCTGCACGATCCTGAATTCCGGCGCGTTCGCCGCGAGCAACTCATCGAAGTGGGCAAGCGAATCCGCTTGAAGAAGAACATCCGCATGCTCTCCCGGCTGATCGAGGATCTGGACGGCAACCACTTCACCTTTTACGTTGTCTCAGCCGCGCCGGAAGAGGTCATTCAATCCGCGCTCGAGGGCATCGTGCCCGCCGATCACATCTTCGGCACGCGTTTCCGCTATGCCGCCACAGGAGAGATCGAGTCCATCGTTCGCGTGCCGGCGGGCTACGGCAAGGTCGTCGTAGTCGAAGAATTGCGCAACCATCTGCGCCTCGGGCATGACCGCATCGTCTACGTGGGCGACGGCAACTCCGATGTGCACGTGATGCTCCACATCACTCGTCTCTCCGGCCTCACCATCGCAGTCTCTGAGAATCGCTACATTACGCCGATTGCCAGCCGCACCATCCTGAGCGAAGATGCGCTCAGCGTGCTGGTGCCCATTCTAGAAGAGATCTCCGGATGGGATTCCATCCGCATTCGCGCCTTCTTCGAATCGCATGGCCTCGTGTTGCAAGAGTGGGACAAGGTGCGAACCGACTCATTGACCATCTGTGCGGCCGAGCCACGGGCCGCCGGGGCGGTGGCCTGATGAGACCCGACCTGATGAGACTCGACCTGATGAAACCTGACTGGATAGGATGGGTGGCGACAGCCGCCTTCGCATGCTCCTATCTGTGCAAGCATCCTGCCGCGCTGCGCCGCGTTCAGGCCTGCGCGGCCACACTGTGGGTGGTCTACGGCCTCATCATCCACGCCTTCCCGGTCGTTGTGGCCAACGTTGTCGTGGCGGCGATGGCCATCTTCTCATCGCCGCTGATGAGGCGCAGGCCGGCTGCGTAAATGGCCAAGTGTTTGCAGTGAGTCTCCGGTTGCGTGAGAATGCCCTACAGCACCCCTCGGGCGCTCACGCTCGTGGCGACCGGCTTGTTATAGCGCCCGCGCAGAGCATTCCAGCGGACGATAGCCAGCTCTTCGAGCATCTTCATGCCGTCTTTCACATAACTCACACGGCTGCGCTCGTCATGGGCCCAGCTCACCGGCACTTCGATGACCCAGTAGCCGCGCTTGAGTGCGATAAAGAGAATCTCCGGGTCAAAGCCCCAGCGCTCGATCGTCTGCAACTGGAAGACGGTCTGCGCGGCGGCCCGCGTGAAGGCCTTGAAGCCGCATTGCGTGTCGGCGAAACGCATGCCCATCACCGTGCGCGTCACAAAGTTGAAGCAGCGGCCGAAGAACTGGCGGTAGAGCGGCTGGCGCTGCGTCTGCCGGTTGCGATCGAGCCAGCGGGAGCCAATGGCGATATCGGCTCCCTCCGCGATCGCCGCAAACAGCCGTTCGGCCTCCTCGATCGGCGCCGACAGATCCGAGTCGGTGAAGAGCACGATCTGGCCCTGCGCCTCAAGCATTCCCGAGCGCACGCTGTAGCCCTTGCCGCGGTTGCTGGCGTTTTCCAGCATTCGCACCTCGGGCGCGCGCTCGGCAAAGGCGCGCACCACCGCGGCCGTCGAGTCGGTCGACCCGTCGTTGACCACCAGCACCTCGGCATTCCAGCCGCGCGCGCGAATGCAGCTCACCACCGACTCGAGCGTCGCCGGAATCCTGGCGCTCTCGTTGTAGGCGGGAATCACGATGCTGTACTTCGGCGCTCCGCCGCGCCCTGGCCCGGCGTTGGTCCTCGCTTCGTCCGTCACGTGCCTCTTCCTCCTCCAACTCCCCGCCTCCGGGTGCCGTCCGCGGCTGTGGGGAATGGCTCAGGACATCATAACCCCGCCGAGGCAAAGCTGGCCCGCGGAATCGCCTTTCCGGGGGGCCAGCCGCCAAGCTGTTGAAGAGAATAGTCCCAAATCTGCACCTGCTCCTTCCTTTTGCGTGCAACAAGGCACCAAATCCGGTTATGCTGGATGCGGAGGCATGGGCCATATGACAAAAGCGGATCTGGTGGAAAAGGTAACTGGTGTGGGTGACCTGACTCGCCGTGATGGCGAGGTCATCGTCGAGACAATCTTCGAATCGGTGATCGGAGCCCTCAAGGGCGGCGACAAGATCGAGATTCGCGGCTTTGGGTCCTTCCGCATCCGGCAGCGCAACCCCCGCATCGGACGCAACCCCAAGACCGGCGAGCGCGTCGAAGTGCCCGCCAAGAAGGTGCCCTACTTTAAGCCCTCCAAGGAACTGCGCGACCTCGTCAACCCCAAGGAAGCCGTCAGCGCCTCCTAGTCCTTGCGAGCGCGCCCGCCCTCCCGGCGTGGTGCGTTCCGATCCTCACATCCGGTCGCTTGAAAGAAAGCGTGTATTCAAGGCTCCAGGTCAATCCTGGGGCCTCCTGCTTTCTGCCGGATCTTGCACTGAGCTGCGGAGGGATGCGATAGTGCCAAGTGCCAAGTGGCCTCTTCCTTGAGAGAGTCTCACCGTTCAAAAAAGCAGGAGACTCGTCGTCAGCTGGCGAGCTGCTCTAAAGTCCGCGCCTGCAATTGCCGATGGTAGGGATGCTGCTCGTGTCCCCGGCTCAAAGCAGAACCGCTTTGACTGATGCCGCAGATCGATGGGGGACTCTTGGCCTCGCGAGTTTGCGCGGCAAATCGCCCGCTCTTGCCGGGATCTTGAATCGAAGATGGAGTACCACTCGTGAAAACCAGAGCCCTGTCGCTATCTCTCGCGTTCCTCGCCGCAACCTTCACACTCTTTGGCCAGTCCGCCGACACTTCAAGCAGCCAGCCGCCACAGAACTCCGCCGCTGGAATGCAAGACAGCGCCGCGCCATCCGACCGCGCGGCCGTTTTCAACAAGCTGCCCAACAACCAGCTCAAACCATTCTCCAGAGTGGCCTTTGGCGGCGGTATCTCGCTGATGGGCGTCAATCTGCAGATGGCGATCAACGCAAACCGGTATCTGAACCTGCGCGGCGCCGGCAACGTCTTCAACTACACCGTCAGCAACATCAGCACCAACGGCTTCAATGTCGGTGGCAAGGTGAACTTCGCCACAGCCGGCGCTTCGCTGGACTATTACCCATTCCCGGCTCACGGCTTCAGACTTAGTCCCGGCGTGATCTTCTACAACCAGAACGAAATCACCGCCAGCGGCGTAGTCGCCGGTGGAACCAAGGTCACTTTGAACGATCAGGACTATCTCTCTGAAGCCGGCGCCCCGCTCAGCGTAAACGCGAACCTGGGCCTGAACGCCAGAAAGCAGGCCTTCACCGCCACCATCGGTTGGGGCAACATGATCCCCCGCAAGGGCGGCCACTGGTCCTTTCCCTTTGAACTGGGAGGCGCCTTCACCGGCGTGCCCACCCTCAACATGAGCTTGTCCGGCTTTGCCTGTCCCACTTCGGATGGTGCGACCTGCGAGGCCCCCTATGTGGATATGAGTACGAACACTACGGCCCAGGCCAACCTCAGCGCCCAGATCGCCAAGTACAAGAACGATCTGAACCCGTTGCAGGTCTACCCGATCTTCTCCTTCGGCGTCTCCTACGCCTTCCACTAATCGGCGCCGATGTGATGGGCGAGCGCGCTACTGTGAAGTAGCCAAACAGATTCCGTGCCCCATGTATGACAGCGTCGGCTTCTGTCAAGGGCGTTATTTCAATTCGCGCGCGGAGTCTGCCTCTGGTGGCCAGGACCGGGTCAAGGGCGCCGCACTTTGGCGTTCATCTTGACC
>JBEKKL010000038.1:0-40950 GCA_050010735.1 Occallatibacter sp.
TTACAACTGTCCTCTCGCACGGTGAAAATATCCGCTCCGGGCCATTCTCACTTCTGTAGGAATCTCTTTTTGGGCCAATATGCCCTCTTGCCTTGTTTGTGGAATCGATGCCTTGTGAATCGCTCTGGCGGGGCTCAATCTGCTCGCAAAGGACGAGGCGAACGATGAAGAACTTGACCAGCACCCCCGCAGTCACCCTTCAGCATCGGTACAACAACGATTTTTGGCCATGTCGTATGACTCTCAAATCTGTATCCTAGGCGCGAGGATGAGTTGTCGTTTCTTGCGGACGGACGCAAGCCCGAAATGCCTGAGCGGTATAACTTCGAAGAGCCTGAATTGAATCTGCAGTGCCTGCGGGACCTTGATTTTATTGCTTTCAAAGGCCTTGGTTAAAACCGATATCTCCGACTCATTCTCGACAGGAGGGATCATGGACAGAAGGCGTTGGTCGCTTTTTGTGGCATCTCCAGTGTCACTATGGATCGATTACCCCCACGGCGCTGCTGTGACAACCATACCCGCGTTGCATCCCGGCCACGCATTCTCACGGATGTTTGAGGCGGTCTAAGTGAAGCGTGATATGCAAGTGCGATTGGCTGGCCTGGAACTGGCCAACCCGGTTATCGCCGCCAGCGGTACCTTTGGTTACGGCATCGAATATGAAGAAATTGTCAATCTGGAAAAGATTGGCGCTTTCGTCACCACGGGCATCTCGCTGAAGCCGATCACCGGGTACGCCCCACCGCGCATCGTGCAAACAGCAGCAGGTATGTTGAACGCCATCGGCCCGCAGAACGTGGGGGTCGACGAGTTCATCCACCGCAAGCTTCCTAAGCTTTGGCGCTATCCTGCCTGCAAGGTTATCGTCAACATCTTCGGTTACACGATAGGCGAATACCTCGCGGTCATCGAGCGGCTCAACGAGGCCGAAGGCATTGCGGCCTATGAGTTGAACGCCTCCTGCCCCAATCTCCATGCTGGCGGCTTGGCCTTTGGCTCCGACCCCAGTGCACTCGAATACCTGGTCAGCAGCGCCAAGGCAGCCTCCAATTGCCCGCTAATCGTCAAGCTCTCACCCAACGCGGGTTCCATCGTCCGCATGGCTAAGATCGCCGCAGCCGCCGGAGCCGATGCCGTGAGCATGATCAGCACCTTCCGAGCCATGGCCATCAACGTGGAAACCCGCCGTCCCCGACTGAGCAACATCACAGGTGGTCTCTCTGGTCCGGCCATCAAGCCCATCGCACTGCGCATGGTCTACGAGACCGCCAGGGTCATCACAATTCCCGTCATTGGCATGGGCGGCATCGTCACCCCGGAAGATGCCATTGAATTTCTGATGGCTGGCGCCACAGCCGTACAAGTCGGCACCGCCAGCCTCGTTGATCCCCGCGCCACCGAGCGTCTCGCCAACGGCTTGATTTCCTGGTGCCGCGACCACGAAGTTGAAAGGGTCTCCAGTCTCATTGGAGCACTCGATTCAGCCATCACATGGCCGACGCCAGCCCCGATTGTCTATGGCACCGTACTTAGCACCGCTCAGCTCAATGCCACGGCCTCGGTTTCAGGGACATTTGCCTACACGCCTGACGTAGGCGACGTACTTACAGTGGGAAACCATATGCTTTCGGTCAACTTCAGACCGGACTACGTCGAGGACTACGCTGTGGCGCAAGCTAGCGTGTTGCTGTCTGTAGTCAAGGCAACGCCGACCGTCACATGGACAGAACCCGCTCCAATCCGATATGGCATCAGACTCAGCACTGCTCAGCTCAATGCCAAGGCGTCGGTTCCAGGCACATTCGCCTATACTCCTGACCTGGGCGAAGTACTCCGGGAAGGGAGTCATACGCTTTCAGTAATCTTCACGCCGACCGACATCGAGACCTATGTCCCGGTGCAAGCTAACGTGCCGCTCACTGTAGTCATGGCGATGCCAACGATCACATGGCCAAAACCGGCACCAATTGTCTGTGGAACCGAGCTCAGTACTGCTCAGCTCAATGCCACGGCCTCGGTTCCAGGAACTTTCGCTTACACTCCCGACATAGGCGACGTGCTCCCGGTAGGAAGCTATGTGCTTTCGGTAACCTTCACTCCAGCCGATACCACAATCTTCACCGCTGCCGAGGCTGATGTATCGATCACTGTGACCAGGCCAATGCCAGCTATCGCGTGGCTAGAGCCCGCTCCCATTTCTTACGGCGCCGCGCTCAGCGCCGCACAGCTCAATGCCACGGCCTCGGTTCCAGGCACATTTGCCTACACGCCAGACGTAGGAGATGTGCTCAAGGTGGGAAACCATGCGCTTTCGGCAACCTTTACGCCGACAGACACCGAGAACCACAGTTCTGCGCAAGCGGCCGTAATGCTCTCTGTAGTCAAGGCGACGCCACTCATCACGTGGACAGAGCCCCCATCGATTGTCTTTGGCGCCGAGCTTAGCGCTGCTCAGCTCAATGCCATGGCGTCGGTTCCCGGAACATTCCTCTATACGCCCGATTTAGGCAGCATGCTCGCGGCTGGAAGCCATGTGCTCTCGGTTACTTTCACGCCAACGGACACCGAGAATTACATCTCGGTGCAAGCTGGAGTGTCCCTGAATGTGGCCAAGGCTACGCCGACCCTCACCTGGCCAGAACCGGCTCCAACTGTCTACGGTGCTGAACTCAGTTCCATGGAACTCAATGCCACAGCCTCGGTTCCCGGTACATTCGTTTACAATCCCGCCATCGGCGACGTGCTCACGGTGAGAAACCATATGCTTTCGGTGGTCTTCACGCCGACAGACAGTGATAACTATAGCTCGGTGGAGATGAATGTGTTGCTCTCTGTAGCCAAAGCGACGCCGTCCATCATGTGGGCAGATCCCCCGCCAATGAAATACGGCTGCGAACTGAGCGTCACGCAGCTCAATGCAATGGCGTCGGTTCCAGGTACATTCGCTTACACTCCTGACCTAGGCGAGGCGCTCACCGTCGGCAGTCATACGCTCTCTGTGACATTCACACCATCGGATGCAACAAGCTACTTCGTGGCTCGGGCTGAGGTATCAATTGCTGTGACTCGGCCAATGCCAGCCATTGCATGGCCAGAACCAGCACCCATTGTCTATGGCGCCAAACTTGGCACTGCTCAGCTCAATGCGACGGCCTCGCTTCCAGGCACATTCGCCTACACTCCTGACTTAGGCGACGTACTCACAGTGGGGAACCACATACTTTCAGCAACCTTCACGCCGGCCTACGCCGAGGACTATGCTCCGGCGCAAGCTGACGTATTGCTCACTGTGGTCAGGGCAACGCCAGTTATCACGTGGCCAGAACCAGCACCCATTGTCTACGGCGCTGAACTCAGCTCTGGTGAACTCAATGCCTCGGCCTCGGTCACCGGTGTTTTCGTCTACACACCTGACGTGGGCGGCATGCTCTCAGCGGGAAGCCACGTGCTGTCGGTTACCTTCACGCCAGACGATACCGAGAACTACACTTCGGCGCAAGCGGAAGTATTGCTCTCTGTATTCAAAGCGATGCCAGCCGTCACCTGGTCGGAGCCCGAGCCAATTGTCCATGGCACCGCACTTAGCGTTGCTCAGCTCAATGCCACGGCAGAGGTTCCAGGAACATTCGCCTACATTCCGGCAACAGGCGATGTGCCGCCGGTGGGAAGCTACGTGCTCTCAGTAACTTTTACGCCAACTGATACCGAGAACTACACGACGGTCCAAGCCGAGGTATCGATTACTGTGATCGGGCCCAAGCCAATCATCACGTGGCCAGAGCCCGAACCAATTGTCTATGGCACCAGACTCAGCACCGCTCAGCTTAATGCCACGGCCTCGCTTCAAGGTACATTTGCCTATGCTCCGGCCATTGGCGATGTACTCAGAGTCGGGGATCACATGCTTTCGGTTACCTTCACACCAACCGACGCCGAGGAGTATACGGAGGCGCAAGGTAGTGTACTGCTCGCTGTAGTCAAGGCAACGCCAGCCATCACATGGCCGGAGCCCGAACCAATCGTCTATGGCACCGAACTCAGCGCTGCCCAGCTCAATGCTGCGCCAGAGGTACCAGGAACATTCGTCTACACTCCGAGCGCAGGCGAGGTGCTCTCGACTGGAAGTTATGTGTTGTCGGTAACTTTTACGCCGGTAGACAGCGAGAGCTACACTTCGGTAAAAGCCTCTGTGACCCTCAATATACTCAAGGCGACACCTGCCATCACATGGACGAAGCCCGCTCCAATCACATACGGCACCAGGCTGAACTCCACTCAGCTCAATGCCATTGCTTCGGTTCCCGGTACATTCGTCTACGCTCCTGCATTCGGCACGGCACTTACAGCCGGAAGACACACGCTTTCGGTAACATTCATTCCAACGGACACCGCAAACTACGCCACTGCGCAAGCTGAAGTGCCGCTCTCAGTCGGCAAGGCAATTCCTGCTATCTCATGGACGCCGCCTCGCGCGATTTACCACGGCACCGGTCTTAGCGCCGCCCAGTTGGACGCAAAGGCATCGGTTCAAGGAACGTTTGTGTACACCCCGCCTGCAGGCACATTGCTTTCAGTTGGCGCACAGACACTTTCGGTGACCTTTATACCTATGGACGCCGCAGACTACACAACCGTACAAGCTAGTGTGTCAATTGTGGTGGAGGAGGCGCCTTACATTACTTCATTCATGCCGACAAAGGCCGGTTCCGATGCTGAAGAAATTCTCCAGCTGCTTAAAGCTTTCCGCATAGATAAAGAAGATCAGGAAACCAGAACTCCTGTCACGCACTTTGCGATTTCGGATTGGCATCAGTCGCCGCTCGCTCCAAGAGACATTACGGACTACACTGCGATCGAGGAAGAGAAAACGAGAGCCTTATATAGGATCGGCAACTCTCTCCACAACAGCGAGCCTGAAACGCGCTTTTACAGAGGTGCCAGCTACAGGAAAGGCGCGGATGGCCAATGGCATCTGCAGAACCAGTAGCACCGAAAATCCCGGGGCGCACTCACTCTGGTTGAGGTTGCTTTGGTGTAGTGACCGCGACTGGCTCCGGAAGCTTGTTGGAATTCACCGCATCGCGGCGTCTTTCGCTGTGACTTGCCTCTTTTCCAGGTCGAGTTAGGTGGGGAATCCGGTTGTGATCAGTATTTATGGCGTCTTGCGGGCCTCAAGGGAGCACCTGCGGCCACATCCGTTGATCAGGCACACAGTTCCCCGAGGCTTCGTGGTGGTTGAGCCATGAGTCTCGGCAGCCGGATGGCCGGTTTGAGTCGGCATATGACGCATCAAACTCCGGGTTCAACGTCCGCAACACCGTGGCCGTCAGTCAGCGAACAGCACGCCGCTCATGATCTTGAGGGACTCGCTGCTCCAATGAAACAAAGCTGAACATTCCGTCCTGAACTCCCGGCTTTGAACGTCTCACCGCGAGAACTGCGGGGGGATCTTGAGGATTCGCATTCGCTGGAACTCCGAATGGTCGGAGCTGGCCAGAGCGACAGACTCCTGATAAGCGCGCCGCGCCTCGTCGGTACGTCCCACGTCCAACAGGATCTTTCCGAGGACGGCGTGAGCCTCGGCTGATCGCGGCGCGAGGTCGATTGCCGTGTGCGCCTCAGCCAGAGCGCGGTCCCATTGCTGGCGGGCCGCGAGTTGCCGCGCCAGACTCTCGTGCGACATCGCGGACAGCAGCGGGACCTCAAAGGCGCCGTGAAAGACAAGGATGCTGTTGGCAATGAGGTCGTCAGGCCGCCGATGAAGAAACTGCTGGTATGGGTTGAGATCGCCGGGGCCCCAATAATCTCCGTCGGCTTCGGAGCCGCTCACCAAAACTGTTCCTTCGATGCGTTCCGGCACAGCCGGCAAAGACCCGCCGAAGATGTGCGCAAGGCCCTCGGGCAGCGGCCGGCAGGGCATGTGGTAGTACGCCGGATCGACGTCCCATCCGTAGTGAGCAAACCAGCAGTCTTTGATGCCGTGAGCATCGAGATAGCTCCTGGCTTCGCGCAGCCCCTGCCCCCAGTCGGCATTGGAGTCGGTGAGCAGGCGATAGGTATCGGTTGAGCCTCCCCATGCTTCGTTGGCATAAGTCAAATAGTAGGGAAAGACATGTGCCGACGATGCCACATGCCAGAGCACGAGGGCACCGGTAGCATAAATTCCCCAGCGTTGCTTTCGCGCCAACGCAACAGCAGCCGCTGCGCCAAGCACGACGAAGAACGGATACACGGGCAGAATGTGCCGAATGCCAATATCCATGGTGGAAGCCAGACTGGCTCCGAAATACATCAGAGCCGGAAGCACCAGAAAGGCTGTTGTCCGCCATCTGCCGCCCTTCCACAGATTGTTGAGAAATGGCGCAGCCGCGAGAAGGCCAAGAAATCCTAACGTTGACTTGATCAGAAAGGCGGCAGGGAAGTAAAACCAGTGGCCCGTGGCGTAATCGACACCAAGCAAGAACATCGGATCGCGTTTGGCAGCGACGGCGATATCGACGAGTCCGAAGAGATAGGCCTCGGGAAGCAGATGCCACGCGGCGAGTCGAGCGATCGCAGCTTGCGCCGCGGTTGAATGAGTAGAGGCTAAATATTCGGCGAGAGCGGGAACCATCGCCAATGTCCCTGGCCGTGCCTGATAGCGAAAGCCATAAAAAGCCCAGAGAACGATGTAAGCTATAACACCAATAGCTACAAACGAAAAGACAGTGCGCATCGGCTCTTTGCGCGATGCATAGCTATCCGCTGCTTCAGCCGCGCGTGCGGAGGTATACCGCAGAGCTAATAAGTCAACGATCGTTAGCACAACAAGGACAGGTATCAAGAATACGCCTGAATGCTTGACGCTGAGTGCGAGGCCAACCGCGACTCCGCACACGATAACTCGACCTGCGGTCGGATGTTTTCGCCAGCGATAGAATGCGTACACGGCAGCAAAGAAACAGCACGCCGACGCCATATCGGTGGTAACCATCGCGCCATGCGCCAGGAGATTTGGCTCGAAGACAAAGATCAATAGCGCGACCAGCCCCGTTCCAGGCCCAAAGAACTCGATCGCGGCGGTGAGCACAAGCAGCGCGAGTACAAAGGTAAAGAAGGAGATAGCAGCGCGCGCACGCCAGAGCATTCCATCCGCATCGTGGGTATAGAGGAATTCGCTTCCGCTGCTAAAGTTCTCCATCTTGAAGAACTGCGCATACGGAACCACCGGAGGAGATGGCACATTGAGGATCGGTAAAGCAGCTACCAGCTTGGCAAGCGGGGGATGTTCGGGGTTGGTCCCGAAATCGCCGTTTTTCCAGTAGCGGACCCCAGCCAGCATATGGTTTGCTTCGTCGGGAGTTTGCGACTGCCGGCGGGCCGGGACGAATAACTCGACGGCGAGAACGACGAACAGGGCGACGACCGCCGCCCACCAATATCGGCGAGAATTTTCGGATCGATGTCCTGTCAATCCCTCGGAGAGCAAAAGAGCCTGCCTTTTTTATCCCGGAATCAGAATAATGCTCTCGCTCTCAACCCGTAAAATTGACAGATAAATTCAAAGGGTAGTGTTTTCGGATGAACTTGGAAGAAATCGCTCTTTAAACTTCCATACAATTCGTCTCATTCGTATATTGAACGGCGACCGCGTTACGGCCATTTTCCTTGGCGTCATACATTGCCGCGTCGGCGCTTCTAATCATTCCTTCCCAGTTGCCGCTCGCCGGATCAAGCTCGGCTACGCCCGCGCTTACCGTAAACTTTATCGGCCCCGTCTCAAAGGGAACAGTAAGCGCTTCAACGGCCTGCCGCACCCGCTCGGCCGTGAGGATTCCGGCGGAGGCAGTCGTCTCCGGCAACAGAATGGCGAACTCCTCGCCTCCGATGCGCGCAAATAAGTCCGGGCCGCGCAGCATCGTCTTTACCAGGCGCACTAATTCCTGCAGCGCCCTGTCGCCGGCCGCATGGCCCCGCGCGTCATTAAGGCGCTTGAAGTGATCGATATCGATGATGATCGCGCAGAGCGGATGACCGTGCCGTATGCATCGCGCCGTCTCACGCAAGGCGGCCTCTTCCATCGCCCTGCGATTCATTGCCCCGGTTAGAGGATCGGTGCGCGCCTGCTCGGCGAGTTCTCTCTCCAGTTCCGTCACGAGGAACCAAAGGTCGCACATGACCATGGAAGTTGCGAGGATGGCCATGGCAGCCAGCGAATACAACCAGCGCGGGTCGGTCTGGGCATGGACAGTCTCCCACGGGCGCATATATTTCAGATTGGTTAAGATAGCCCGATAGGTCGCAACGCACATCTCCGCCCACAGGATGACTGCGGAGACCCGCGAGACGGCGGTGAACGGCCCGGTGCCATTCTTCAGCACAATCCAGGCAGAGGCGCCGCACACCGCTATAAAAGGGATATTAAGGATATTGCCGCAATATGGGGCTCGCAATAGGAACATGACACTGTAGGCGGCCAGAACAACTCCTGTTGCAACAAACGGCAAGCGGCTCCGCATCGGCTTGCGGACAACAAACCAGCGCAGCCCCATGAATTGCAAGATAGTTGAGACAAGGTAAAGCTCGTTGGCCACCATGCTGCTGAGTACGGTCGGCACTCTTCCTTCGAGGCCCTGCAGAATCAACTTGGCCAGACCCACAATCAAACCAGCAGCGAACCACCTGATTCCCGGCACGCGGCGGTTGTACCAGGCCAGCAGGCTGACACACACCGTGAGCACGGTTACCGAGGTAATATTCGTAAAGAAGAAAGTTCCGTATTCCATAGGCGCAACGCAAGTCAGAGCTGTTGAGCAACACTGTGAAGGCTGCACATTGTGCTGCCTATCGCTTTCAGCGGTTTTTCACACATTCAGGGCATGTTAACACCGGCGGCTTCGGCCAAAGATCGGCTTGCGCGCACTCCCTGTCCGAGGCCTCTAATCTTAAATCGGCATCCGTAGATAATAGTTGAATCGGATGTATCCATTATGAGCGGCTGAGTGACGCTCTTGGCTTGTCTTGTTCTAAAAGTCGTGATGTTCATCCAGCTGGGTAATCATCGCCTCGGAGGCCGGCGCCGTGTTCGAGGGCGACTCGGCTGCTTCGATCTGGGCCCGTAGCCTTGCCACCGCAAGCCAGTTGTCCTTATGAGGATGGTCGGCGATCCATGGTGGCAGCGGCATGTGGAGATAGGCTGCCAGCGCCTCGGCATAGCCTTCATAAAGCAACCGCAACTCTCGAAGCCTCTCGATCGAGTGGCCGTCGCGGCAAACCTTGACTCCGCTTTCGCATAGAAGTCGATAGAGCTGTTCATAACGCTCCGGAGTAAGCCGGTCGGGAGCATCGTTGACCGGCGCGAGCGAAAAGATTTGCGCCAGATCGACCATCGAGTGGCGGGCCATGGCAAAGGTCAGCTGCGCCTGGCGCGCCTCATGGCCGCGCACGCCCGCAATCAGAAGCGCGGAGGTATCGAGGACCGCGGTAAGGGCGCTGATCCAGCTCTGGTTATTGTGTTGCGAGCGGAAGTAGCAGAGCAGCGGGTAGGAGATGTGGCTCTCAAGCAGCTCGGCCGACCAGCGTTCCCACTCCTCGAGCAGCAAAGTCAGCGCGTGCTCCGCGCCTTCGTAGGAATGCCGGCGCATGAGCTCCGCCGCGGTCGGAGGAGAGCCGGCGCGTGCATCAAGCATCGAGATGCTGACCTCGCGGCGCGAGAATGCACTGTAGAGGACGGGAAAGTATCCCATGACGACAGCCAGAAATCCAAGGCCCGTGCCGGCTTCAAGGATGATGAGTTCGCGCGCCCAGGCACTGCGTGGGATTACGTCGCCCAGACCAAGTGTGAAAATGGTGGTTCCGCTGACGTAAAGGTCAGATCGAAGGCCGGGAGCCTGAGTGGTGTCGGCGAAGGGGCTGCCCAGCGCATAAAAGATGAGCGCAAAGCCGATCACCATGGCGCCGGCCCACACCACCAGCAGAAAGATCAGCGAGAGCGGCCCGTAGTAACTAAAGGCGGACTCTCTTCTGCGTGGATCGTGAAGCCTCCTGGCGAAAAATACCCAGGGCTTCCAGGTGGAGACGTAAAAGATGCGAGTGAGCCGGAAGCGGCCCGAGGCGCGGCGCGGCAGAATGATGGTCCGGAAGGCGTCGAGCAGCACGGTAAACAGGCAGACAATGCCGGCTATCAATGTGAGTATTCGCATCGATCCTCCTGATAGGAAGCGTTCCGAATTACTCCGCGTTGTCGATCTGGGCCCGTTGCAGCTTGTCGGAGTAATCGACATAAACTGCCTTCCAGGCGGTGAAGAAGTCGATCGCTCCCAAGCCTTCGCGATGGCCGTTGCCAGTGTGTTTGACTCCGCCGAATGGCAAGTGAACCTCGGCGCCGATGGTGGGCGCATTGATATAGGTGATGCCGGCTTCCAAGTCGCGGATGGCCGCGAATGCACGATTGACATCCCTGGTGTAGAGCGCCGTCGACAAACCGTAGTCGATGGAGTTGGCGATCTCGATGGCTTCTTCGAAGCTATCGAACTCGATCAGACTGACGACCGGGCCGAAGACCTCTTCGCGAGCGATGCGCATTCCCGGCGTCACTGCCGCAAGCACCGTGGGCTCGAAGAAGGTGCCGTGGACATAGGGTCCGCCGGTGAGCGCGTGACCGCCGGTGAGCAAACGGGCGCCTTCGGCGAGGGCCATCTCCACATACTTTGCCGAGGTCTCGATCTGGCTGGGATTGATCTGAGGGCCAACCTCGACCGACTCATCGAGGCCGTTGCCGACCTTGAGTTTTTTGGCGCGTGCAACAAACTCGGTGGTGAATCTTTCGGCGATGCCCTTTTGCAACAGGATGCGGCTGGTGGCCGTGCAACGCTGGCCGGTGGTGCCGAAGGAGCCCCAGAGCGCGCCATCGAGCGCCAGGTCGAGATTGGCGTCGTCCATCACGATCTGCGCGTTTTTGCCGCCCATCTCAAGCGAAACAGGCTTGAATGCAACCGAAGCACGCTGGGCCACCAGAGAGCCAACCGCGCTCGATCCGGTGAAGCTGATCGCGCGCACGTCAGGATGTTCGACAAGAGCCGATCCGGCGGCCTGGCCGGAACCAGACACGAGGTTGACAACGCCGTCAGGCAGGCCGGCGTCGACCAGCGCCTGGACGAGATTGTAGGTCGAGAGCGGCGTATCGGTAGCCGGCTTGATGACGCAGGTGTTGCCCGAGACGAGCGCGGGAAAGAGCTTCCATGAGGGAATGGCCATGGGGAAGTTCCACGGCGTGATGAGGCCGACGACGCCGACCGGCATGCGGACGCTCATGGCGAACTTGTTCTGCAACTCCGACGGCGTGGTCTGGCCGAAGAGCCTGCGTCCCTCGCCAGCCACATAGAAGGCTTCGTCGATGGCTTCTTGCACATCGCCGCGGGTTTCGGCGAGCACCTTGCCCATCTCGCGGGTCATCTCACGGGCGTACTTTTCCTTGCGATCTTTGAGCAGCAGGCCGGCGCGGATGAGAATCTCAGCCCGCTTGGGTGCGGGAACCAGCCGCCAGGCGGCAAAGGCTTTCTTAGCCGCGGCCACAGCAATGGCGACGTCTTCCGCATGCGATGAAGGAAAGGCTCCGACGACGTCGGTGTGGTCCGCGGGGTTCAGGTTGAGGATGGTCTTGCCGCTCGCCGCAGGCAGCCATCGGCCGCCAATCAAATTGTGGTAGGTGGGGTGGGACATTTGAACCTCGCAAACGGGGGCCAGGGGTCAGAGATCCGTGGGGCAACACCCGCCAGATCCTGTGAACAACTGAGTTTACCGCACTGGTTCCCGTGGAGGCACATTGTTTTCGGTTTCGCGCGCGCTCGCGATACGGCACTGACCCTTGGGCCGTACAATAAGCCTTGAGGTAATACTGATTTCCCGATGTCTTTAAACGGCTATCCATCCCGCTCGATGCGGACGCACGGCCTGCGGTCGCTCTTCAGTATGTTTTCCAGCGACCTGGCCATCGATCTGGGCACCGCCAACACTCTGGTCTTTGCCGCCGGCAAGGGCATCGTCGTCAACGAGCCCTCGATCGTGGCCATCAACAAAAACACCGGTGAGGTAGAAGCCGTAGGCAAGGAAGCCAAGGACATGCTGGGCCGCACGCCCGGCAACATCGTGGCCATCAAGCCGATGAAGGACGGCGTCATCGCCGACTTCAAGGTCACCGAGAAGATGCTCAACTACTTCATCCAGAAGGCGCACAACCGCAAGATGCTGGTGCATCCGCGGATCGTCATCGGCGTGCCCTCTGAGATTACGCAGGTGGAAAAGCGCGCGGTCGAGGACTCGGCCTACCGCGCCAAGGCCAGCGAAGTCTACCTCGTGGAACAGGCCATGGTGGCTGCAATCGGCGCCGGACTGCCCATCACCGAGCCGGGCGGCAACATGGTGGTCGACATCGGCGGCGGCACGACAGACATCGCGGTGATCTCGCTCTCGGGCATCGTCTATTCGCGCTCGGTGCGCATGGCCGGCAACCAGATGGACGAGGCCATCACCAACTATCTGAAGCGCAAGTACAACCTTCTGATCGGTGAACGTACCGCCGAGGCGATCAAGATCGAGATTGGGTCGGCGTATCCGCTGGACAAGCCACTGAGCATCGAGATCAAGGGGCGCAACCTGATCGAGGGCGTTCCCAAGAGCATCACCATCGACGACAGCGAGATTCGCGAAGCTCTGGGCGAGTGCATCGCGGTCATCATGAACGCCATCCGGGTGGCCCTGGAGCGCACGCCGCCGGAGTTGTCGGCTGACATCAGCGATCGCGGCATCGTGCTCACTGGCGGAGGGGCGCTGATCAAGAATCTCGACAAGCGCATTCGCGAGGAGACTGGGCTGCCTGTCTCGGTGGCCGACGATCCGCTGGCTTCGGTCGTGCTGGGCACGGGCAAGATGCTCTCCGACTTCCGCCTCCTGCGAAAGATCAAGATCGACTAATCACATGCGGTGCAGTTAGTGGGGCGCGGTTTCCGAATTGGCGACGACACGCTCGGAACTCAAGTTTTCATTCTCAGATTTGGAAAAGCTGCGAGAATATGTAGAACACCACCGTCCAGGATCGGTCAGGTGATGAGCTTCACCAATGGAGGTGAGAGTGAAAGGTCTCGTTTTCAAGGGATGGATCATCCCTGTGCTGGTCGGAGGATGCCTGTCTGTTGGGATGTCAGGACAATCAACCGAGCCGCAAAAGAAGACGACGAGCGAGTCGCACAAAACAGAGATCACGAAGTTTTTTATCGGGGATCCCGAAGAAGATTCTGGGCTCGAAACCGGACCGCTTCATATTGTTTATGGCGACGGAACGGAATTTGTGCAAACTCTGCCGCCGCTGAAGGCGAGCACCGAACACGAAACAATCTTCAATGAGGTTGGATTCTCAGACGTTCAGTTGGCAGAAGATCGACAGACTCTTGGCTGGACGATCAATGTCGAGAACTGTTGTACCTCCTATTCCATTCCTTTGAGCGTAGTCGTGTTCCGTGACAAACGTGTTCTCCATACCTTCAGCCCAGGGCTGATGATCTGGAGCTGGAAGTTTGTTGAGGCAGGGAAGAAGCTGGAGTTAGTCGCTGGAACGGTCCACGGATCTGACGTTGGCGACAATCAGCTTTACGACGTAGTGACCGGTAAACTCCTATCGGAAACCTATGGTGACGAGGACACCCAAACACCGACACCCGTTCAAACATCGAAGCCCGTTGCGCCGAAATTGGCTGACACTCCAGGGGACAATCTTATCCATGCGGCACAAAAGGGCGATCTGTCAGGTGTTATGGCGTTGCTCAGGGCCCACGTTGATGTGAATTCGAAACTGAACGGGCCTCTGAATGGAGGCACCACGGCGCTTATCGAGGCCTCGAAAGCTGGCCACTTTGAAGTGGTCGAAGCCTTGATCGCTGCGCTCGCCGATGTAAATGCAAAAGACGAGGTGCTAAAAGAAACAGCGCTAATTTATGCGTCTGGAGGCGGTCGACTAGACATCGTCCGAGCACTGCTGGCCGCTGGCGCTTCAGTGAATTCCAGGGGAATCTACGGCACACCATCTGCGTTGTTTGTGGCTTCGGGTGAAGGGCATGCCGAGGTGGTGAAGGCTCTGATCGCCGCGGATGCCGACGTGAACTACCGGACCGCTATGGGTTCATCCTCGCTGATGATAGCGTCAGGTCAGGGACACTTGGACGTCGTTCGGGAGTTGATTGCTGCCCACGCAGATGTTGCTGCCAAGGAAGACAATGGTGACACAGCGTTGATCGACGCTGCCGACCATGGCCATCTGGATGTTGTAAAGATCCTGTTAGAGAATGGCGCGAACACAACGGACATGGCAGATTACGGTGGTACTCCGCTAAAAGCTGCGGCGGAGGCTGATCACGTCGATGTCCTCCGGGCCTTGCTCGCTGCGGGCGCCAATATCAACGAAATGGGCAGAGATGGAACGACGGCATTGATGTCCGCGTCACGAGCGGACCACTTGGACGCCGTGCAAGAGCTCTTGAGGGCCCATGCTAATGTGAACGCGAAGCAAGGCTTTGCAATGCCCACGGCGCTGATGCTGGCGGCTGAAGCGGGTGACCCCGACGTAGTGCAGGCTTTGGTCGACGCTCGTGCTGATTTGAACGCAGGGGAAGGCGAATGGGGCACGGCATTGATGAAGGCGGCACAGAACGGACACCTGAAGGCAGCTCGCGTGCTCATTGCAGCGGGGGCTGACGTAAATGCGGCAGATCAAGAGGGCACAACAGCGCTGATGGTGGCGGCCCGGGTTGGGTATATGCAAATCGCTGAAGCGCTGATTGCCGGCAATGCCGATCCAAGCAAAGCAGCGCATAACGGAAGCACGGCCGAGGAGATCGCTAGGCGCAACGGCCGACTGCAAATCGCGGAGCTGCTGTCGAAAGCGAGATCGTCCGAACGCTAGGCGACCCGCACACCAAATTGAACTCCGAGATCCCCCAGGCATCGATGATTTCTTGGAATTCAGGCGCACTCTACGAATCGCGAACGGATCACCGGCTAACCCAAGATTGTCCACCCGCAGAGAGATGTTGATTCTCATTCCTGACGAAGAAGTGAGGTTCACTGCATGACAAACTGCCTCTTCCGCACCATGCGCAGAATGCAGTAGCCGGCTGCGGCTGCGGCGAGATGCTTGAGTGTGTGTCCGCTGACGACGCGTAGCGCGGCAAAGATCGGCTTATCGAAGTACTCCAGGGCTTTGGCAAGGGCGTAGAAAGCGACGACGAAGCCCACATCACGGCTTCGCGTATAACGTGGCGGAAAGAGCAGCGCCAACAGAATTACCGGGCAGGATAGGCCTGGACTGCGGCGTAAAAGCGCAGATCGCCCGCGCCTCGCATCTCGCTCCAGTTCCATTGCAAGACGCTTCCCAGGCCAACCAACAAAAGAATCGGCAACAGCCAGAGGCCGAGCCTGAGGCTGATGCGCTCCGTGATCACTGCCGCAACCATACCCACGAAGGTGATGGTCATGGGCAGACGGTCCCACACCAGCGTCGAGTTGTTGGGATTGAGGTGATACCAGGAGGAGCCAAAGGCCGCCAGCAGCAATCCCACAAAGACGAAGAGATAGGGCCACTGCTCGCGTCGTTCGATGAAATTGCCGGCAGCAGGGCTGGAGTTCGATCTCCAGAGAAAGATCAGGCTCCAGATTCCGACCACCGCGAAGGGCAGGTTGGAGGCGACATCGCCAAAGTTGGGGATGCCGAAGAGGTCTCGCCGGTCTGCGAATTGGTGATAGGAGAGCGGCTGCGGAATTCGTGGCAAGAAGCAGCAGATCGCGGCGACGACAAAGGTGAGAAGGACCAGTAGTCCCAGGCTTGCTTTTCGTGAGATCAAGCACTCTCCTCGCTGAGTTTCACTGATCAGGGAGCATACCAGAATAGAAACCAGGCTGGCCGTGGACGAAGCGGACGACGGAATTTCGCCTTGAGCGGCCGTCGGTATACTGGTATTGCTCTCGCATTCCGCGCAGTTCTCTCTGCCCTGCCCGAGCTGTGGCCATGGAATCGTTCTTCGATCGCTATCGGAATCTCGTGGTGCTGCTGGCTGTTCTGCTGGTGCAGATCATCGGGTTGGCCATGCAGGTGCGCCGCACCGACAGCGGGCACAACGTCTACGACGCCAAGGATAGCGCGGGCGTACGGCTGATCCGGCTCTGGGCCGACGGGCTGGTCACTCCGCCGGAGCGCCTCTTCCACGGTTCGAAGATCGGCGCTGTGAGCATGTGGGACAACTACATCGCCTTGCGGCACATTCGCGAGCAGAATCAGGAGCTGCAGAAGACCGTCGACCGGCTGCGCCTCGAACAGGCGGCGCTGCTTGAGGACGCCAGGCAGGGCCAGCGGCTGCAGGCGCTGATCGACTTCCAGCAGAAATACATTTACAAGACGCTCGCGGCGCAGGCCATCGGCTCCAGCGGCAGCGACCAATCTCGCGTTTTCTCGATCGACAAGGGCGCCGACTACAAGCTGGAACGCGACATGGCGGTGATTACCGCCGACGGCATTGTGGGCAAGGTACGAGAGGTCTTTCCGCACACCGCGCAGGTGCTGGCCATCAATGATCAGAGCAGCGGCGCGGGCGTAATTCTTGAGGCAACCCGGATTCGCGGGATTCTGCGCGGCAGCGCCTCGGGGCGGCCGCAGATCGTGGGCATTCTGAAGGACGACCGCATTCAGGTGGGCGAAAAGGTGCTCACCGCCGGGGGTGACCAGATCTTTCCGCGAGGACTGCCCGTAGGCTGGGTCGCAAAGGTGGTACCAGATCCCGAGCGCGATTCGTTTATCAATGTCATCGTGTCACCGGCCGCGCATCTCGACCGGCTCGATGAGGTGCTGGTCATCACCTCGACCCAGGCGCGCTTCTCGGCCGACCAGCAACAGGACCTTGCGACGAGCGAGGCGCTGAAGGGCGCAGAGGCAGCGGCGATCAAAGAGCAGCAAAAGGCCTCGCAGATTATGGCGGAACGGCTGCCGGGCCTAACCGATCCCAATGCGCCGCCGCCGAATCCCGGGGCCACACCGGCGCCTGGCCAGACGGCTGCACCGGGCCAGACTGCTGCAACGCCGACGCCACCGCCACCGCCCAAGGTGCTGCCTGCTAAGCATCCCGACCGCTATACGCCGGGATCGGCGCCGACGCCGCAGGAGCCGGAGAGCACAGCGCCCGATGGCCAGCAGAGCAAGCCGGCGACTGCGCCAGAGCCGCATCCCAAGACTGCGCCGACGACTCCGCAGTCGGCGAATCCCCAGACGCCCAATTCAGGGAGGGATCGATAGAGATGGCCATCCTGGGCCAGGACTCCCGCCGAGAGTTGGGGATTCACAGCTATCCAATGCTCGTGTATATCCTCGCGCCGCTGGTTGCGGTGGTGCTGCAGGCCTGGCTGCCTCATGTGCTGGCCGAGCATGTATGGTTCGATCTGCCCCTGGTAGTCACCATATATTTCGCACTGGTCAGGCGCGACCCGATCCAGGGAACGGTGATGGGCGCGGCGCTAGGCCTATTTGAGGATGCGCTCACTCACCGGGCCATTGGTCTTAACGGTGTCGCCAAGACAACGGTTGGCTTTCTGGCCGGGTCGGTGGGCGTACGAATCGACGTGGAGAACCGCACCATCCGGCTGGCGCTTACGTTTTTGCTGTCGCTGCTTTCGAGCGCGATCTATCTGTTCATCCACCGTGTGCTGCTAGGCATGGAGCTTGAATGGAGTTGGGTTTCAGAGCTGATGAAGGCAGTGGGAAACACGGTGATGGCGACGGTGCTCTTCAATCTGCTGGACCGTCTACAGGTCAGGGACTAAGGGGTTAAGGATCGGAATCCAGTCGAATCCCTGCAATTGAAGCGAAGATAGCGGTACATTAGGACTCAGGGAATATGTATCCCAATAGCAGCACTCGCGGCGAAAAACTCTCCACCTTCAAACTGGCGGTGGTGCAATACGGCATTTTATTGATGATGCTCGGGCTAGCCGCGGGATTGTGGCGTCTGCAGGTGCTGGGCGCGGAGAACTTCCGGCAGCTCGCCGAGCAGAACCGCATCCGCAAGGAACCGGTCATGGCGGGTCGGGGCAAGCTCTTCGACCGCGAGAACCGGCTGATCGTGGACAACTACCCGTCGGTCTCCTGCTTTCTGGTCCGCGAACAGAACAAAAATGTGGACGCCGATCTGCCGCTGATCGCGCGGGGTCTCAACCTCGATCTTGAACAGTTGCGAGCCACTCTGCGCCACTATCGCGCGGCTCCCGGCTACCAGCCGATTCCCATCAAGCTGGATGTGACCGCCGATGAGACGGCATTTATCGAGGCCCACCGCAACGAACTGCCCGAGTTGGAAACGATCGACGAGGAGCGCCGGCTCTATCCGCGAGATGGCTTTGCCGCGCACCTGATTGGGTATGTGGGTGAGGTGAGCGAAGAGGATCTGAACAACCCGCGCTTTGCCTATAACAACCCCGGAGACGTGGTGGGAAAGGCGGGCGTCGAGGAGACTTATGACCAACTGCTGCGCGGACAGGACGGATCGCGAGATGTGATTGTTGACAGCCACGGCCGAGAGGTCGGCTATCTTGGATTGCAGCACGCGATTCCCGGCCAGGATCTGAAGCTGACCATCGACATCGATCTGCAGCGCACTGCGGAATTAGCGCTGGGGGACGCAAATGGAGCAGTCGTGGCGATGGACCCGCGCAATGGCGAGATTCTCGCCATGGTCTCGCACCCCAGCTACGATCCCAACGCCTTTGCCGTACGCATCAATCGCAAGGACTGGAGCGATCTGGTCAACAACCCCAACCATCCTCTGATGAACAAAGCGATCCAGGACCAGCTTGCTCCCGGGTCGACCTTCAAGATCATCATGTCGGCGGCAGGCTTGCAGGAGGGCGTCGCCCAGGATATGCACGTGAACTGCGTGGGCGGAGGCAACTTCTATGGGCGCTTCTTCCACTGCGACAAACACCACGGCGTGCTCAATATCACCCAGGCGATTCCGCTTTCGTGTGACACCTTCTTCTATACCTTGGCCCAGAAGCTGGGAATCGACACCATCGCGAAGTACGCGACCAGCTTCGGACTGGGACAAAAAACCGGCATCGACCTGCCTAACGAAATGGCGGGCGTGATGCCCTCCACGCAGTGGGAGATGAAGAACTTCCACCAGAAGTACTACGCCGGCAACACGATCTCGGTGGGCATCGGACAGGGCGAGACTCAGGTCACGCCGTTGCAACTGGCAAGGGCGCTGGGAGGGCTTGCGTCGAACGGGCACTTTGTACGGCCCCATCTGGTCAACCCCGATCAGCTTCCGGCCGATTTCCATCAGGCCGTTCTCGATAGTTTCCCCGGATCAGGTGACAAGATCGTGCCTCTCAATCCCGACACGTGGGCGATCATCACCGACGGCATGGCGGCTGCCACCACCACAGGCACGGCGGCGGCCTCACACATCGAAGGCGTCGATTTCGCCGGCAAGACTGGCACGGCCCAGGTGGTCGGCGGCGGCGACACGCACACCAAAGGCGGAGCCAAGACGCCCAACTCGTGGTTCGTCGGCATGGTTCCCCGGCGCAATCCTGAGATTGTGATTGCGGTGCTGCAAGAGCATGGCGACTGGGGTGCGAACTCGGCCCGCATCGCCCAGGCGATGGTCATCACATATGTGAACAAGAACCGCACCAAGGACCACAACCTCCTCAATCAGGCCAGCATTGGCAAGCCTGTGGAGATGGGAGCGGTTTGGACGACTCCCGCTCCGGCCGGGCGCAAGCATCCGGATGGCTCTGAGCAAATCTCGGTTCTCCACACCGGGCGGTTCATGGTCGATCCCGGTCCTGTTGCGAGCGCCAAGTCATTGGCCAGCGCTCAGTTTCCGATTCCGGAGTGGCTGGCATCCTTCCCTTTGCGCTTCAAGGAAGGCCAGCCCTGATGCGCAGGTTCATGAGTTTTCGGGAGTTCGACTGGACGTTGTTGGGCATGGTGCTGATTCTCTGCACCGTTTCGGTGCTTGAGATCTACTCAGCAACGCTGCACACCAAATACGTCGGCTTCCACACCAAGCAGATCTTCTGGATCGCGGGCGGCCTGACCGCGATGTTTCTCTTCTCCCGGATCGACTATCATCGGCTGCTCGACTGGGCTCCGTGGGCCTTTGGCTTCAGCGTGGTTGCGCTGGTCGCGGTCAAGTTGATTGGAACAAAGGTGCTTGGCGCGCGGCGATGGATCAAGATCGGCCCGATGCACTTTCAGCCCTCCGAGTGGGTAAAGCTGATCCTGATTCTGATTGTGGCCCGCTACTTTGCCAATCTGGGGGGACGCAGCCTCTCCTGGAGGGAGATCTTCAAGGCCTTCGTGCTGGTTGGGCTCCCCATGGTTCTGGTGCTGATCCAACCCGATTTGGGAACCGCCTTGACCTACACGCCGATCCTGGTGGCAGGCCTCTTTTTGGGTGGCATCAACATTCGCCAGTCGCTGGTTCTCATTACCTGCGCGGCGGTCTTCGTCGTTGGCGCGTGGAGCAGCGGCAAGGTGCTGAAGCCTTATCAAAAGGCCCGCCTCACCAGCTTCATCAATCCCGATACCGACCCCAAGGGAGCTGGCTATCAGCTCTTGCAATCGAAGATCGCCGTCGGCTCCGGAGGCGTTTGGGGCAAAGGAGCGGCAAAGGGAACACAGACCCAGGGCGACTTCCTGCCGATTCCCCATGCGGACTTCATCTTTGCGGCCTTCGGCGAGGAGCATGGCTTCGTGGGCGCAATTTTTGTCCTGCTGCTATACTTCTTTATATTGATGCGTTTGATTCAAAACGCTCAAACAGCCGCGGACCTGTCCGGTTCCCTGATTATTATGGGAGTCGTGGCTGTATTGACCTTTCAGATCGCGGTCAATGTGGGCATGGTCATCGGGTTGATGCCCGTCACCGGAATCCCCTTGCCATTAATGAGTTACGGCGGATCTTCGGTGTTGTTTACGTTCCTGGCGCTGGGTGCGGCGATGAATGTCCGCATGCGCCGGTTCGTCAACTGAATGGTTCAGCAAGTGTTTCTCTTGCTTCTGCCGCAAGACTTCGGCGCGCAAGAGCAGGTTTTTTTGAAGTAATCGCCGGCCAGGTCCCGATGGATCGCGCCCGGCAGGACAAGGGTTCATGAGCACGCAGAGACGGGAAATCCGCTTCATCCCGGAGACAAAGGTCTGTCGCCGGGAGCACCGGAACCGCTCGCAGCGTAAAAGTTGCACCGGACGCGCAAGAGTTTTGGGGATGGCTTTCGCCGTCCCCTTCGCGCGGCACGACCGTGCAAACGCCAACGGTGGAACGGCCCCGCCAGGTATCTTGGAACGGGTGGCCACCATCTCTGTGTATTTGGGTTGCCGTATCGTACAGCTTGTTTTGCACTATCTTCGCCAAGGCACGCCGCCCCCTAAGGCCTGCCGCGGCGCGGAAACCGGCACACCAGCGAAAGACGGATCATCCCTTCGGCACACTCCCTGTCCTTCCGGCGTCGCATCCTTCCATCCGATCTCGCCCCAGGTCCCAGCAGGCAGCAGCCGCTGGGCGGAAAGGTACGATGGCAAAGGAAATTTGTATCTCCAGCACGCCCCATGAGACGCGACTGGCAATTCTTGAAGACGATCAACTCGCGGAGATCTACTACGAACGCGAAAACGAATACACCCTGGCAGGGTCGATCTACAACGGCCGCGTCACCCGAGTCCTGCCCGGCATGCAGTCGGCCTTTGTGGATCTGGGCCTCGAACGGGACGCATTCCTCTATGTAACGGATTTCCTTGAGCTCGAAGATGCCGAGGAGACCGATGAGTTGGAAAAGGCAGCCGCCAGCAGCGGCAACCAGCCGCCGCGCGAGGTCCGGCACGGCGGATCGGCTGATGGGCGAGGCCGCCCCGGACAGAAGCCCGAACAGAGACCAGAACAGAGACAAGAGCGGGCAGGACAGGGGAGACCGTTCGTCGAGACGCCCCCGAGGGGTAGAGTTCTGATCGAGTCTGAGGCAGAGCCGGAGGAGGCGACTGCCCCTGCACCGGAGCCCTCGATCGGCGCTGAAGTCGCTGCCGACGGAGGGGAGGAATCCGCGGCGCCGGGCGCAAAACGCTGGCGCGGACGCCGCCGCCGCCGTGGAGGCCGGGGAGGACAGGGCGCTACCGAGGAACTGCAATCGAGCGATGAAGCTGTTGCCCAAAACGTCGAGGAGATCGCCGAGGCCGACCAGCAGGAGATCGCCCAGCAATCTGCCGCTGTGGCTTCGACGGACGGGTCCGAATTGCGCGAGGTGGCCGAATCGGCGCCTCGCTTCGATCGCACACCAGCCGCCGCACCCATCCCATTCGTGATGCCCGGCGAATCGCTTTCGAAGTACGGCGGAAGTACGGCGGAAGACGTGTCGGAAGAGAGTCCGGCCCAGGCTGCCTCGCCGGCAAGACCAGTCAGCACCTTCAAGCCTTCGACGCTGATCCAATCACCCATCGAATGGGACGGCAGCGGTCTGCTACCTGGTGAGTCGCTCTCAAGGCGCCGCGGCGCGCACAGCGAACCCGTCAAGGAAGAGCCGATTGAGTCTGCGAGCGAGTCAGTGGTTGCGCCGGTCGCTGGCAGTGACGCACCAGACTTGGTTGAAGAAGAGGAACTCGTCGAAGAGACGACCATAGCCGAGCCAAGGGGCTTTGCCCGCGAGACGGTCGTCGAAGCCGATGGCTATGAGACCAGCGAAGAAGAGTTTCTCGCCGAGCCCGGCGAAGACGATCTCGTGGAAGAAGATCTGGTCGCCGGGACCAGCGAAGCGGCAGCCGAGACAGCCATCGACAGTGAGCCGCAGGTTGAGACTGCCGTCGCTCGGAACGAGTTGTTCGGAACCATCTCGCTCTCCGCTCATGTCGCGACAGAACTCGAAGCCAATGAACCGGAGCCCGACGCGGCCGCTTCCCACGATGTGGACCCCGTGCCGCCAACAGGCTTCCGGCTCTTTGGCCTCGGCAAAAAGAAGAAGGCAGAAGAGGAGACTCCGAAGCCCGAAGCCCAGCCCGCGGCCGCGAAGGTCTCGTCCTACGCCCCCGGCAGCGGTGTCATTGTCGAAGAGACGATCGAAGAGGAGGAGTTCGATGTTCCTCGCCATGCGCACGTCGCCAAGGGCGGGGATCACGACCAGGACGACTTCGAAGAGGAGACGCTGCCCACGCATCTGAGGACCGGCGATCTGGGCGAGATGCTCCAGGAGGCCCACCTCGACCACCGCATTCAGTTGAACTTCGATGATAAGAACGGCGACGAAGAAGAACTCGAAGATGAGGACGAAGAAGAACCTTCAGCCGAAGGGCGTCCCGCCGGAGCAGCAGGCCAGCAGCGACGCGACCGCAACGCTCGCGGACGCCGCGGACGGAACGGCTCGCCTCTTGCCAGCCAGGGCAACAGAGGACGCGGTCCTTCGCGCCGCTCGATGCAGATGTCGGACTTGCCGATCATCAGCGATCTATTGAAGTCGGGTCAGGAGATTCTGGTTCAGATCGCGAAGGAACCGATCGCCAAGAAGGGCGCGCGCATCACCTCGCACATCGCCCTGCCCGGCCGCTTCCTGGTCTTCATGCCGACGGTCAGCCACATCGGCGTCAGCCGCAAGATCGCCTCCGACGAAGAGCGCCATCGCCTGAAGCGGATTCTGGTCCATGAGCGCGGCGAGGCCTCCGGTGGATTCATCGTGCGCACTGCCGCTGACGGTGCGTCGGAAGAGGAGCTGCGGACCGATCTTCGCTTCCTGCTGAATCTCTGGGCCGACATCAAGAAGCGGTCAGACGAGTCAAAGTCACCCGCCCTGATTTATCACGATCTCGGGCTCATTGAACGCATCCTGCGCGATCAAGTCAGCACCAACTTCTCTTCGATCTGGGTCGATTCAGAGGCGGATTACGAGCGGATCGTCCGCTTCCTCAACCGCTTTTCACCCTCGCTCACACGGCGGGTCAAGCTCTACACCAAGGAGACGCCGCTCTTCGAGCAATTCGGCATTCAGGATGAGATCTCGAAGGCTCTGCGATCCAAGGTCTGGCTCAAGTCGGGCGGTTCGATCGTCATCAACCAGACCGAGGCTCTGGTGGCCATCGACATCAACACCGGCAAGTATGTCGGTAAATCGGCGCGGCTCGAAGACACGATCGTCAAGACGAACCTAGACGCCGTGCCGGAGATTGTTCGCCAGATCAGGCTGCGCGACCTCGGCGGCATCATCGTCATCGACTTCATCGACATGGACGACCGCAAGAATCGCTACAAGGTCATGGCTGCTCTCGAAGAGGCGCTCAAGTCCGATCGCGCGCCAACCAAGGTCCTGCAGTTCAATGATTTTGGTTTGGTCGCGATCACGCGCAAGCGCGTCAAGCAGTCTCTCGAACGCACCCTCTCGGTGCCCTGCCCGACCTGCCAGGCCACCGGCATGGTCAAGAGCCCGACGACGGTCTGCAATGAGATTTACACTGAACTGCGCAAGATGAAGAGACACTTCGAGGGCGCCGATGTTCTGCTTCGCGTGAACCCTGAGACGGTGAAGGTTCTCAAGGCCAACAACGGGAGCTGGCTGACGGAGTTCGAGGAACTCGTCAGCAAGAACATCCTGGTGAAGAGCGACGCCACGCTGCACCCCGAGCAGTTCGACATTCAGGGGTAGAAAAAAAGCGAGTCTGCAAAACAGCGAAGGCCGGAGTTACTGCTCCGGCCCTCGCGTTTTGAAAATCTCGTTTCCCACCAACCCACTGCCAAGCAACTTTAGGCAAGGAATGGTGTCTAACTTTTTGAACGGAGAGGACTGTCAGTCTCCGGCGATACAGAGAAGGCAAATCGATCATGGAGGTTCTGGCATGTCCCCCTTACGGAGATTATTGATTCGAAGCGTCTTAATCCTATGCGGCACGATAGCCCCGGCGGCTTTTGCGAGCGCCCAGACGTCAACTTCCCCGAATTCTTCGACTTCCAGCCTCTTCATGGCAGGAAAATCCAGTTCCAACGAGTTCCACCTGAACTTCGGCAGCGACTCGAGTAGCCCTGCCGAAGCAACCTATTCGTCTTCGGCGCTGCCTGCCGAGCCCGCGGCCTCGAGCCCGGGCGGGAGTGGAGCTGGGGCTAGCTCCGGGATGGGTGGCGGTGGACAGCAGTCACACGGTTGGCGCCGTATCGCGTCTCACGGTCTGGCCTTCGATCTCGGTGCCGGCTTCAATGCGCCAGTCGGGAATGATGCAAAGAGCGACGAGGGCGGACCTTTTATCACCTGGGGCGGCAATGTGACTGGAGGCGCAGGACTTCGTTTCTCGCGAAGATTTTCGCTGCTAGGCGAATTCCAGTTTATCGACAACAAGCTGCCCGGAGCATTCATCGCCGAGGTGGGGGGGCAAACCGGGAATGCGCATATCATCTCCATTACCGCTGATCCGGTCATCGATCTCTTTCCGAAGTCGCACAACAGCGTCTACGTGACCGGCGGGGGTGGGTACTATCACAAGTCCACCAACTTTAACGTTGTGGTGTGTTGCGACATCTACGGCTATGGGGTGCCCGTCAGTGTCGACTCATTCTCTTCCAATCAGCTTGGCGGCAGCTTCGGCCTCGGCTTTACGCACAGGCTCGGCGGCACATACAACGACAGCAACATGAAGCTTTTCGCCGAGACACGCTACCTTTTCATCCATACCCCACCGATCACCGAAACCAACGGCCTGGGAACGACAGAGCTGATTCCCGTGACACTGGGCGTGCGCTGGTAGATCGATTTCAATTGGGGCGGCCCGGTATGCGGAGAAGCCTTCCCGCCGCCCTATAGAATTCCCAGCACTCGCAACCGCAACAGTCCGCCCGCGAGCACGCCGATCGGCGAAATCGCAACCAGCGAGAGCTGATACCAGACAGGCTGTTTGCCGCGCAGTTGGAGCGCGCTCATCGCGGCCAGCGCCAGCACCGTCAGCGCCAGCACCAGCACGTGGATCAATGGATTGGCGGCCGCAGCCCATGCGGTCACATAGCCGCCGGCGGCCGCGGCCAGAAATGAGTAGCCCAAGTTGACGAAGACATAACCCGGTTTCGGTTTACCCTCGGTGCCTGTCCAGCTCGGAACAAGCCGCGTCAAGAGCGCGGTCATCGCGATCACCAGCAAGGCCATCACGGCAAAGCCGGCTGCCAGCGCCAGAAATGCGCGAAGAATCACCATGGCTTGCGCTCTTCGTCGGGCTGCGCGCCGACCTCGCCCCGCTCGATCCGATCCAGAAATGCACGCGCCAGCTTGCGTTCGCCGGGATGACTCTCGCCGTGGATCGAGCAGAGATCGAGGAACTCGTCGCAAAGCGCATTCCGCTCTTCCTGCTGCGCAAAGACGCCCTGCAAGGCGAGGGCCAGCTCGCGCAGCCGCGCAGCCTCGGGCCACTCGCTGCCCTCGCCCTCGTCACCCAGCAAAGCAATGTCAGAGAAGAGCCCCCGGCGGCCGCGAACGCACTCATCCAGGCAGGCCATCAGTTGCTCGCAGAAGACCTCGGCCAGCGACTCCAACTGGCGAGGTTCTGCTTCATTGTGCGGGTCCATCCGTCTCCCCAACTGGACTGGTGAAGAAGCAAACAATCCTAACAAGAAGCCTCATGGACAACGCTGCGGCTGTCAAGCGACCTGGAGCGGGATTGGAGATTCCGCCATGCTGGAGTCCTCAAGCGATTCTCCTGGCTTCTCCCGGCCCGCATCCAGCACCTTGCGAAGCTCGGTTGCAGGCATCGGCCTTCCAAAGAGCCAACCCTGTGTGAGAATCGAATCATCCCCTTCGGCAAAGTAGCTGGCCTGCTCCTGAGTCTCGACCCCTTCGGCGATGACTCGAAGATTGAGCGCAGAGGCCATCGCTAGAATATTCGGAAGAATAGCCATGCTCGCCGCTTCAGTGCCGATGGCTTGTGTGAAAGCCTTGTCGATCTTGATGGCGTCAACCGAGAGTTCGTGCAGGTATGCAAGACTTGAATACCCGGTACCAAAGTCGTCGATATGAACGTTATGGCCTTTGCGGCGCAGAGCTCGAATAGCCTCGATCGCCACATCGCGCCTGACCGTCGAGCTTTCAGTAATTTCGATTGTCAGACTCTTCGCCGGCACAGCCTCGCGTTTGAGTGAGTCTTCCAGCATGGGCAAAAACTTCGAATCGCTTAAATCGCTTGCAGCAACGTTGATGCTGAGCTTGAATTCGGGATGACTGCGCAGAGTCGTTCCGAGGTCCCGAAGAGAATGACGAAGCACCAACTTTGTGATGGCTCCCACGAAGCCATTCTGCTCGGCGAGCTTCACAAAGACATCCGGGCCGATCGTGTGGCCCTCCTCGTTGGTCCAGCGCACGAGGGCCTCTGCGCCAGCAATCCTCCGGCTCGCCAGATGAACGATTGGCTGATAGAAGACTCGAAGCTTGTCTCGCGCGATGGCGCGGCGAAGTTGCTGTTCGAGGCTCTTGTTGCGGCGATAGAGCAGCGAGACCAGAATGGCGAAGAGACCCGAAGACAACCCGCACAGGGCAACACCGCCTGCGCATCGAGTCCAGTTGGCCTGGACAACTTCAGGGAGCGATGTGAACGCGGTGACGCACGTGAAAAAACGGATTGAGCACCGCGTCGCATAGAGACTATCTCCCACGTGAGCGATTCCCTCAGTGGTGAGAACCGGCATGGAGGCTCCGGAAGACTCGCCAAGCAACCGAACAGGCATCAGGGTCGGCGCGTCAGTGGCTGTTTCGGAGTAGTGCATCGGAGGTGGTTCCAGATGCATTCTTGTATAAGGAGTGAAGACGACAAATGAGTCACCGAGTTGAAGCGTGGTCATCAACTGGCTAGGACTCTGATGAAGACTCAGGTTCTTGTAGATCTTCGTTCCATCCTGCTGAATTAGATCCGGCTCTGGTTGCGCAATGGAATGCGTGAGCCGGCCCAGCGCAGCTGAACATTCGATCTTTCCATCGCGTACTCGCCCGGCGTCTTTCAGGAAATCCGACTCGAAGATGAGATCGCGAAAATAGCCGATCTCTGCCGCGGAACAGGGCGCATGAGCTGAGGCGCTCATGGCGGCAAGGATGGTTCGCAGCTCGGCTGAGGATGCCTCCCCGTCGGCCATAATCTGGGCGGCATACTGTTCGAGCCTGATCTCAGTGACCCGCACCGTAAATGCGCGAACCAATAGAATTCCCGCCAACGTGCCAGCTGTTGTTGCGATCGCGGCTGCGATCAAGGTCAGCCGCACACGTTTCCGCAAGGTCTTCAACATAGAGTGGCGCCGACACACTCTCTCGACTGAATCGCTTCAGGACCCAAGAGGATTAGGTGTGCTTGATTTCATTTATCGGCGAAGTGACTGGAATCTTCAAGTGATTATGTGACGTGTCGATGAATACTGCGTGCCGGAGGAGCCTGCTAATTCGCGCCGATCCGAAGCTCTGTCTCCTGATCTTGCTGAGCTAACAGGGTTTGGAAGTCATCGGCAGACAGCGGAAGTCCCAGAAACCAGCCCTGAACCTTTATCGAGCTGGCGACGTCGGCAAAATAGGCCGCCTGTTCGTCGGTCTCCACGCCTTCGACGATCACCTCAAGCTTCAAGGCTTCAGCCATCGCGAGGATCTGAGGCAGGATACCCACGGTAACCGCTTCGGTGCCGATCGCCTGGGTGAAGGTTTGATCGATCTTGATCGTATCGATGGAAAGACTGTGGAGGTAAGAGAGGCTGGAGTAGCCGGTGCCAAAATCGTCGATATAGACACTGTGGCCTCTCTGGCGCAGCGCGAGGATCGTCTCCATGGCCTCTTTGTACCGCGCGGTCGAGCTTTCGGTGATCTCGATCGCCAGGCTTTGCGGCTGAACTCCGGAGTCTTCGATTGCCTTGTCGAGCATGGGCAGAAACGCGGGATCGCCCAGGTCCTGCGCCGCCACATTGACGCTAAGTCTGAACTCGGGGTGTTCCTTGAGCGCCTTTCCGAATTCGCGCAGCGCATGGCGCACGACCAGCCGGGTGATCTCGCCAACAAATCCGCCGTCCTCGGCAAGGCGAACAAAGACGGCAGGGCCGACGGCGAAACCTTCTTCATCGGTCCATCTGGCAAGCGCTTCAGCTCCCACGATCCGCCTGGTGGCCAGATCGATGATTGGCTGATAGACCAACCGAAGCTCATCCCTGGCGATTGCGCGCCGGAGCTGTTGCTCCATGTTGCTGCTGCGTCGATATCCGAGAGAAGCCATCCAGCCGAAGAGCGCGCCGAGAGTACCGCCAAACGCAATGATGTATCCCAGCACGGCGCGGTCCGCTTGCAGAGCATCCAGAATGGTGAGGTGCGTGGTCGTGCAACTGAGCTGATCGGCAGTGCAACGGGTGAAGTAGAGTGTCTGCCCCTTGCGGAGCATTCCCTCGGTGGTGAAGACGGCATCGTCGGGCTGGGGCACCGTGCTGAGCAGCCTGCCGGGATTGAGGCCCGATGCGGGCTTTACCGTCATGATGAAGGGCAGGGTCGATGCATCGACACGCCTGCCCGCCCCTGAGTTAATCACCACATACAGATCCTTGAATTGCAGGCCGAGGGTCGGCTGATCACGAACCTGGAGCGCTCCACTCACTCGATAGACATTGGTTCCTCCCGGCATGATGTAGGCCGGCTTCATCGGCTCGCGCGGCAGATCTGCGTGGCTCAACGTGGTTGAGCATTCGATCATTCCATTGCGAATGCGGCCGCCATCGCGCAGAAAATCGGTTTGGAAAAGCAACTTGCGAAAGTAGGCCACCTCCGCCTCTGAGCAGTAGGGGTAGGGCGAAGAGCTCATCTTCTTCATCGTGGCATAGGTTTCTTTGAGGGTCGCGTTCTCCTCGGCGATCAGCCGATCCGCGTCCTGTTGGAGATGATGGCCGGCTTGCCGGAGCGCCAGACCGGCCCCCAAAAGGAAGCCCGCGCAGGATCCGGCGACAGTGCCGAGGATCACGGCAGCCAGGGTCATCAGAACGCGCTGTCTTGCTGTTTTCATCTATCTATTTGCCGACCTGCGCCCTTCGACTGACAACATACGCGAAGACGCCACCGCGTGCAACCAGCCAGGCCCCATTTTAGGGTGTGTCATTCGAGGTTCCCGAAGACCTTTGGCCAGGCCGGTTCGACCGGGAGAGTGCGACGGACCGAAGGCCGCGAACAGTTCCTGTAGGGCTCTTCTATGAGCCAACGGGATTCGCCCATTGAATTTCCCGGAGTTTTAGCCTATGCTTGAGATGCAGACGAGTTTGTCCGCCTGAGTTTGCCGTGAGCACGCCGGCTGGCGGAGAGATGAGTGGGCTTACAGCCCACTTTTTATTTGCGGAAAATTTCAGGTTTTTTGGGGCTGTTTCAAGGGAGATTCCGCTCTTTGAGCGGGTAAGTGAACGAGGTTCCAGGCGAGCGAATCAGCCCGCCGGAGTATTGGGAACGATGGCGGTCAAGCTGGACGAAATTCGATCGGCGGCGGCTCGCGTGGCGGGCTCACACGGGCTGGAGCTGGTGGATTTGGAGCTGGTGGGTCCGACGAAGGAACGGGTGCTTCGTGTATTTCTCGAGAAAAATGCCGAGGGCCGCGCGAGGCTGAAGGCGGCAATTGCGGCCGGGAGCGGGGACGAGAATCTGCCCGAAGGGCTGGCGAAGGAAATTCAGGAAGGCAAGGTCAGCCAGGATCGCCTGGAGCAGCTTTCCGGCATCACACATGAGGACTGCGAGACCTTCAGCCGGGATTTCGGTGTGCTGCTGGATGTGGAAGATCTGGTCCCGTTCGGCGAGTACACGCTCGAAGCCAGCTCTCCGGGACTGGACCGCAAGCTGAGCCGGCCAGAGGAGTTTCAGCGGTTTCTGGGCAGTCTGGTGAAGGTGCAGACCTTCGAGCCCATTCGCAACAACCGGCATTGGCAGGGACGACTGACGGCCAGCACCGGCGACATTCTCACGCTCGACCTGAACGCGGTCAAGCAGAACAGCAAGAGCCGGAAGACCGGCGTGAGTACGGTAGAGATTGCGCTGGCCAACGTCGAAAAGGCGCAGCTTGTGCCGGAGTTTTGAAGAAAGACTGCTTCTAGCTTCTAGCTCCTAGCTTCTAACGCTCGCGCAGCGGAAGCAGCGATTGTGGTGATCGCAGGAACAAGCTAGGAGCTAGCGGCTAGTAGCTAGGAGCTAAGAGAGAGTATGGCCAGCGTTTTGTATCAGAGTATCGAGCTCTTGAGCCAGGAGAAGGGTATTGACCCCGGCGTCGTTGTCGGCGCGGTCGAGGAGGCCATCGCCCTGGCCACGCGCAAGTATTACAAGACCCAGGAGAACATGCGCGGGGAGCTGAACAAGGAGACCGGCGCAATCACGGCCTACATCTACAAAACGGTGGTGTCCGACGACGAGCCCATCGAAGACCCCCTCAACCAGATCACGCTCACCGAGGCCAAGGAGTTGGCGCCGGATGTTGAGGTGGGCAGCGAGATCAGGACCTACAAGGACACCACTCCGCTGGGCCGCATCGCGGCGCAACTGGCCAAGCAGGTCATCTTCCAGAAGGTCCGCGAGGCCGAGCGCGACACCGTCTTTCAGGAGTACGCCCACCGCGAGAAGGAAGTGCTGAATGCTACGGTGAAACGGATCGAGGGCCAGGACGTGATCTATGACTTGGGCAAGGCCGAGGCGCGTTGCCCCAAGCGCGAGCAGTCGCGGCTCGAGCAGTTTTCGATCGGCGAGCGGGTTCGCGTGGTCCTTCTCAAGGTGGACCGCGCCGCCAAGGGGCCGCAGGTCATCGTCTCACGCGCCGCGCCGGAGCTGGTGCAGAACCTCTTTCAGTCAGAGGTTCCCGAGATCTATGACAGCACCGTGGTGATCAAGGCTATTGCGCGCGAAGCCGGCGAGCGCACCAAGATTGCAGTGCAATCGCGAGACAAAGACGTTGACCCGGTTGGCGCCTGCGTGGGAATGAAGGGCATGCGCGTGCAGTCGATCATCCGCGAATTGCGCGGAGAGAAGATCGACATCATCGAGTTCTCCGACGAAATAACAACCTTTGCCGAGAAAGCACTGCAGCCGGCCAAGGTCAGCCGCGTCTCGATCACCGACCTGACCGAAAAGCAGCTCGAAGTGATCGTCGATGACACGCAGCTCTCGCTGGCGATCGGCAAGAAGGGCCAGAATGTGCGTCTGGCGGCCAAGCTGCTCGGCTGGAAGATCGACATCAAGAGCGAAGAGGAGAAGCGGCAGGAGGTCGAGCAGCAGATGCAGGACCTCACCGGAGGTCCCTCGACGCCGATCGAACAGGTTTCAGAGCTGGGTGACGGCATTATTCAAAAGCTTGTTGCCGCCGGCATCACCACCGTCGAGGCGTTGGCCGACATGACACCCGAACAGCTCGAAGAGATTCCCGGCATTGGCGAGAAGACGCTGGAGCGCATCAGCGTCGCCGTCCGCCACTACTTCGGCCAGTTCGAAGAAGGCGAGGCGGGTGCGGCGCAAGAGGCCACGGATGCGGGGACCGGCAAGACCGAAGAAGCGGGCGAAGCGGCTCAGCTCTCCGGCGAAGCAGCGGCTGTGATAACAGCAGTGCTCGAAGAAGTTGCGGAAGGCGCGGCTGAGCCACAGGCACAAGAGATCGAAAGCGAAGGCGCGGCAGAGGACGAGAAGACAGCGAAAGAGGACGGCGCCTAGGATGCGCCGTTTCTTTCAAGCACGATCGGACGATAACGGAAGTTTTTTGAAGAGCAGCCAATGCCATGAGGTAGCTATGAGCGACTAAGGGCTTTGGGCGTCACACTGTGAAAAGAGGCGGATGAGTAAGGTTCGAATCAACGATCTTGCGCGCGAGATGGAGGTCAAGAGCCGGCAGGTTCTCGACGTGTTGGCGGAGCTTGGCCTGGCCGCTGGAAAGACCCACTCCAGTTCGCTGGAGGAGTATGAGGCTGACAAGGTTCGCGCGCATTTTGAGCGCGGATCGCGTCCCTCGGGCCAGACAACGGCACAGGCGTCCCGCGCCCCGCAGGGCATTGCACCCAAGATAGATCTCTCGCATATCTCCAAGCCTGGCGATGTGCTGAAGGCCGTCCTGGCAAAGAAACAGGAAGAAGAGGCGACGGCGCGCCACACACCGGCGAAGGCCGCCGCCCGTCCGGCTGCCGTGCCCGCCCCAGCTCCGGCAAAGCCCGCGGCGCCAGCGGTAGTTGCCGCTCCGCCCGCTGCGCCGGCTCATCCGGAACCTCGCAAGATCGTTCCCCAGCCGCGCTCCGCACCGCCAATCGTGGTCGCCCCGCCCCCGCAGCCCGCGATTGCGAGTCGCCCGCCCGCTGGACCGGTCGTCGCGAAAGCTCCTGCGGGCGCCGCAGCCCCATCACGCCCGGCCGTTGCTGCCGCGCCACCCGCTGCGGCTGTGGTGGTGAAGCCCGCCGCAGCTCAGGCGGGCGCCACCCATACAGCTCGCGAAGGCCGCGCACACGCCGCCGAGAAGCCAGCGACCGCGAAGCCAGCCGCGCCTCCGATCGCAGAACCGGAAGCACCAGCTCCTGCCGTCGCCATTGCGGCAGAGAGCCCTGTGGCGCCAGTCATCGCTGTTGCGACTCCGGCCGCTGAAATAGCTCCGTCACCGGCAAGCACTGCCTCGTCAGTTGTCGAGGCCCCGGCAGCCGTGCCGGAATTGGCAGCCGCAGGCAAGGTCGCGGTGACCGAAGCTGTCGCCACGCCTGCGCCTCAAACTGCACACCGCACCAAGGGACATGCGCAGACCCCAGCGCCCGCTCCGGCTCAGCCCGTGCGCCGCATGGTGATGCCGCAGACCGGACCCCGGCCGGTTTACACCGCGCCCCCAGTTGCCGCCGCTCCAGCGCCCGCCAACGGAGCCGCCGCAGCCGGAGCCGGCATCCAGCGCGGCAGGCCGATCTTCGACCGCAGGCCCTCTGGCGGTCCGGGATCTTATCCCCAGCGGACACCCGGCGGCGCTTCTGGAGCGCCCGGCCAGTTCGCCGGTGGTCCGCGCCCCAAGCATCCGACACGCAGCACACCCGGCGGCTACGCCGGCCCTGGCGGCAGCGGCGCGCCCGGAGCACGTCCTGGCTTCGGCGCACGTCCTGGCTTTGGCGGCCCGCGTCCCGGCGGGCCACCGCGGCCCGGCGGCCCTCCATCAACCGGCGAAGCGCCTCCTCGTCCGGCACGCGCTCCTTCAAGAGGACGCGGCGGGCGCCCGCAGTATCCCAAGACCAAAGAGGGCCCGATGAAGGGCTTCGTGCCGCCGCCACGCTATGGCGGTGTGCAATTTGGCAGCGAGCCTTTGCCGATTACCCGCGAGATCACCGTCACCGAGGGCATCAGCGTCAAGGATCTGGCCGAGAAGCTCGAAGTTCGCGCCAAAGACCTCATCGCTTCTCTTCTCATGAGCGGCATCTTCGTCACCGTCAATCAATCTCTCGATGCGGAGATGGTCAAGGATGTGGCCGCTAAATTTGGCGCCGCCGCCACCGTCATCAGCTACGAAGAGGAGATCGCCAACCAGGCCATCGAAGAGGTCCTCGAAGCCGACAACACAGAGGAGCTTGAGGTTCCCCGTTCACCTGTGGTCACGGTCATGGGCCATGTCGATCACGGCAAGACCTCGCTGCTCGACGCCATCCGCGAGACCGACGTGGCAGCCGGCGAGGCGGGCGGCATCACGCAGCACATCGGCGCCTACAAGGTGAAGTTCACCAAGGAAGGCTCTCCAGCCTCGGGCCGCGAGATTGTCTTCCTCGACACACCGGGCCACGAAGCATTCACTCGCATGAGAGCCCGCGGGGCCAAGGTGACGGACATTGTCGTCATTGTGGTCGCTGCCGACGACGGAGTGATGCCCCAGACCCTTGAGGCCATCGACCACGCCAAGGCCGCAGAGGTGCCAATCATCGTGGCCGTCAACAAAATCGACAAGCCCGAGGCCAACCCCGACCGGGTTAAAAAGCAGCTCGCCGATCGCGGACTGATTCCCGAAGAGTGGGCCGCTGGAGGCGAAGGAACGGTCTTCGTCGAGGTCTCTGCCAAGAAGCGCATCCACCTCGATCTGCTTCTCGAGATGATCTGTCTGGTCTCGGACCTCAAGGCTCCCAAGGCAACTCCGGGCCGCAAGGCCGTTGGCTCGGTGCTCGAAGCCAAGCTCGATCGCGGCCGCGGCGCAGTGGCAACCGTCCTGGTTCAGGACGGCACGCTGCACCTCAACGACAGCTACATCGTCGGCAACACCTTCGGCAAAGTCCGCGCGATGTTCGACGACCGCGGCCGCGCGCTGGAGGTCGCAGGTCCCTCCACTCCAGTTGAGGTTCTGGGCCTCGAAGCGATGCCTGACTCGGGCGACACATTCCTGGTCGTTGCCGATCGCGACAAGGCCAAGAGCATCGCCCAGTACCGCAAGATGAAGGAGCGCGAAGCTCAACTCGCCAAGAGCTCCAGAGTCTCGCTCGAAGGATTGGCGGAGCAGATTCGCCAAGCGGGCGTCAAGGATCTGCCACTGATCATCAAGGGCGACGTTACCGGCTCGGTCGAAGTGCTGGCCGACTCGCTGGTCCGCATGTCCACCGAGAAGGTGCGCGTCAAGGTCATTCACTCGGGGGTCGGCTCGATCACCGAAAGCGACGTGCTGCTGGCGACAGCATCGAACGCCATCATCATCGGCTTCAACGTGCGCCCGGAGCGCAAGGCCGCCGAGCTGGCGCAGCAGGAGAGCGTCGAGATTCGGCTCCACTCGATCATCTACGAATTGCAGGACGAGATGCGCCTGGCGATGCTGGGCTTGCTCGATCCCACATTCAAGGAGAACTACCTGGGTCGCGCCGAAGTCATCAACGTCTTCCGCATTCCCAAGATCGGCGTCATTGCCGGCTGCCGCGTGCAGGATGGCGTCATTCGCCGCGATGCCGAGGTCAAGGTGATGCGTGGCGGCGAACAGGTCTTCAAAGGCAAGGTCAGCTCACTCAAGCGCTTCAAAGACGACGCTCGCGAAGTGACCAACGGCATGGAGTGCGGCATCGGCCTGGGCGGCTTCAACGATATCAAGGAAGGCGATCTGATCGAGGCCTTCTCGACGGAGAAGTTAGCCGCCGACCTAGGCGCGCTTACCTCAGCCAAGGCATAACTCAACTTAGCTCAAGGAAACCGGCCCGCCTCTCACCACGAGAAGCGGGCCGATTTCTATTGGTGCGACTACAGCGGGTACCTCTCCAATTGAATGCAGTGCCGGGCAACCGCGCGGCTTAGTCCAACAGCATCGGCAGGCGTCGATCTGGCCAGCCGCCGCAGAATTGCCAGTTGCGTCCGCAGAAGATCGCCTTCACCGCAAGCGGCAAGCACGCGGCGCGCGGCGCGCTCGGCCAGAGCGATCACCTCTTCGGCCAGCAATCCCGTCATCGCGGCAGCAGCTTCGGCGGAGCCCGCATTTGCGGCAGCGAGTTTGCGCGCACGCAACAGGGCCGACTCCAGTGCATAAACCTGGGTGATAATGTCAGCCAGGTCCGCCATGATCTCCTGCTGCTCCTGAAGGGCAGTCATGAAGCGCTGACTTGCCACACCAGCGGCAAAGAGCGCGATCTTCTTCGTCGAGGTGAGAGCCTCAGCCTCGCGCGACAGTAACTCGCCTCCGCTGGAACCGGAATCGAAGCTCGGCGGCTGGGTCACCTCATCCATGAGCTTCTTGATCGCGGGAAGCAGAGGAAGCTGCCCGCTGAGTGCGCGCTTCATCAGCCAGCCGGTAATGATCAGCCGATTGATCTCGTTGGTCCCTTCGAAGATTCGATTGATACGGGCGTCGCGATAAAATCGTTCGGCCGGATACTCCTCGACATACCCGTAGCCGCCCATGGTGGCGATCAGTTCGTCAGCCACGATAGTCATCATCTCCGAGCCATAGACCTTGAGAATCGAGCACTCGACCGCGTACTCCTCGATGCGCCGCTGAGTCTCCCGAGGGTCGTGAGCAAGCTCGGGGCTAAGGGCGTAAATGCCAGCGTCGATCATGCCCACGGTGCGATAAGCCATGCTCTCAGCCGCATAGATGCCGGCCGCGCACGAGGAGATCTTGCGCTGAATGAGGCCGAACTCGGAGATCGATTTACCGAAGGCACGACGCTCTTTGGCGTAGCGAATCATGTGGCCCAAGGCGATGCGCGCGCCGCCGATGCAGGCGACACCGAGCTTGAATCGGCCGACATTCAACACGTTGAAGGCAATGTGGTGGCCCTTGCCCGCATCGCCCAGCAGATTTGAGGCGGGAATCCTGCAGTTATCGAGCACGAGAGGGCAAGTGGAGGAACCGCGGATGCCCAGCTTGTGCTCTTCGGCTCCCACAGTCAACCCAGGCGTGTCGCGTTCGATGAGGAAGGCGGAGAATCTCTCGCCATCGATCTTGGCAAAGACGGTGTAGAGGCTGGCGATGCCGCCGTTGGTGATCCACATCTTTTCGCCGTTGAGCGTGTAGGTGCTTCCATCCGGCGAGAGTGTGGCGCGCGTGCGGATGTGCATCGCATCGGAGCCGGAAGTGGCTTCGGAGAGCCCGTAGCCGCCGATCCACTCGCCCGATGCGAGCTTCGGCAGGTAGCGCCGCTTCTGCTCATCGGTGCCGTACCAGACAAGCGGCAAGGTGGCGATGCCGACATGGGAACCGAAGGCCGTCGAAAAGCTGGCCAGCATCGACAAGTGGTCGGTGACGAGCGTGGAAGCGACCTTGTCCATGCCCATACCGCCGTACTCTTCGGGTACATCGACCGAGGTAAAGCCCAGCTCGCCAGCCTTGCGCAGCAGTCCGGCGAGAACTCCGGGCTGCTTCGATTCGATGGCTGCCGCGTTGGGCAAGATCTCTTCGCGGGCAAACTGAGCGGCCGTTGCGGCGATCTGACGCTGCTCCTCGGTTATATCTTCTGGAGTGAAGATCTCGGCCGGCGTACGAGATTCGAGCAAAAAACTGCCGCCCGCGGCGGCAACGATCGGAGAAGCGGAAAGCACGGACATAAACTAACCTGCCTCCTGGGGGTGGCCTGCTCTGCGATGCCCACTTGGTTCGATCTTGCGGACCGGAGAAAGAATGAGTCGCTTCTTCGCGCCAAGCTCAACAAATACAATCAATGAGATGCTTTAGAGTTGCAAGATGATTGAGTGAATCGATGAATATTCCCCAATTTACCCTCAATGACCATGAACAGGAATTTGCCGATCGCCATCTGCTGCATGGTGTCGTCGCCAAGTGGGCCAAGGAGAGACCAGCGGCTCCCGCTCTCGTCAGCGCCGAGAGCGGCCGCACAGTTTCGTGGGGGGAATTCGACTCTCTCACCACAAAGTTGGCAGCCGAGCTTTTGCGTCTCGGTTTCGCGAAGAGCGATTTTCTGGTCACGCTGCTGCCGATGTCGGTCGATCACGTGCTGCTTGAGTACAGCTGCTTCAAGATCGGCGTAATCGTGGCACCGCTCGATCTGCGCATGTCGCCCGCCGAGATACTTCGAGCGCTGGAGACTCTGCATCCGCGCGGCTTTGCCGGTCTTGGAGTCAGGGGGCCGCTCGATCTTCGATCGCTGTGGCGCGAGGTGCAGGCGCGATGCGGATGGATAGAGCAGTTGATTGCGGTGGATTCCGACGAAGAGATTCTCGGGACGCGGTCTTTTGCATCGATCGTGAATGAAGCGTCGACGCGTGGAAGTGACGCGGGCTCTGTGGCAGGTGTTGTCGAGATTGCAGTCAACGCAAACGATGGCGCGCTGGTCATCTTTACCACTGGATCGACGGGATCGCCCAAGCCCGCACTGCTCTCACACCGCAACATCACCGTCCAGAACATGTGCATGTGCGGCGCTTTTTTCGGCGGCGACCGTGGCTCGAGCATTTTGGTCAACCTGCCTGCGTCGCACGTCGGCGGTCAGACCGAGGCACTGATGAGCATTCTTTTCGGCGGGGGCACGGCGGTACTGCTGGAGATCTTCGATGCTGCCCGATCGATGCGCGCCGTGACAGAGCATCGAGTCGAAATCCTCGGCCAGATACCTGTGATGTACAACCTGGAGTGGATGCTGAAGGACTATGATCGCCATGATCTCTCCAGCTTGAAGTTTGCTGCCTACGGCGGAAATGCGGTTTCGAGGGCGTTTGTGGATCAACTTGCCGCCATGGCGCCTGTCGTCGGCACCGGGCTGGGACTCACTGAGACAGCCGGTTTCTGCACCTATATTCAGGCTGGCGTCGATGGGCGGGAGACGATCGTCGCCGGGCTCGGCCACGATATGCCGGTCTATCCGTGCACGATCCGCGAGCCGATGCGCGCCGATGGCAGCGCTGGCGATGAGTTAGCGCCCGGTGAGGTTGGCCAGATATGCTTTCGAGGGCCGCAGACCTTTCTCGGCTATGTGAACGATCAGGCGGCCACTGCCCGAGCGATTTCACGCGATGGATTCCTCTACACCGGCGATCTTGGCTACAAAGACGCGGCCGGCCTGCATCTGACCGGACGGGACAAATGGGTGATCAAGTCGATGGGCTACCAGATTTTTCCCGGCGATGTGGAGAGGCACATCTCGAGCCTTACAGAAAAGGTCGCCAATTGTGTTGTCATCGGCGTCGCCCACGCGGCCGCAGCTGAAGCGCCGGTCGCTCTCGTCGAGAAGAGGCCTGGGGCGGAGGTGAGCGCGCAAGAACTCGACCGGCACGCGCGCGCTCTCTCCGCGTATATGCGACCGCGCCATTGGATCATTCTCGAAGCGGGCCAGATGCCGTTGAATCGAGTTGGCAAGCCCGACTACCTGCGCGCCCAGGAGATAGCGCGAAAGGAAATTGCCGAGCTGCGCGCTCGCGGTGAGTGGGACAGCAGCTACGAAAAAGCTGAGCGATACGAGCCGGAATGAAATCCAACCGCGGTCGAGCCGGTGGAGTTATTTCTGAGAGGCCGCTTGTCGGGCGCCTGGTCTTTGTTTGATCTGGCTAAGGAGCGGGTAAACCTCTTCCGTTGAATTCAGCACGAAACTATCAGCCGTTGGCGCAGTCTTGTCGGCTTTGATCTTGCGAAGAGCCTCCAGCAGATAAACCTCAACAATCTCAAACTTATATTTGGCCATTGTCGGTTTCACTTCAAGAACCGCGTCGCGGACCCGCATCGCATCGTATGTGTTGGTGAAGAAACGGACCGGCCTGCGTCCCGGAAAGCGCGGATCGGGAATGGCCAGAAACTTTCCGCTCCAGGCACGAATCGCGCAAACACGGAACCCTTCGGAGTATTCTCCGAGAAGCACATCAAGCGACTGCGGTTGGATCATCCGTGGCTGCCTCCTGCCTCATTTCCGGGCTCACCCCACCCCGCGAGCCCATCAGAGCATGGATCGTATTGACTCCCAACGTCTTGCGCTGGATATCGTGGAGTCCTATGCACCAAATCTACTGCAAAAGTGCGGGTTCGTCATCCTTCAATCCCTGGGAGGAATGAAGACTGTCACTGCTACGTTCTGAAACCGCCCGAAATCGGTGGTTTTTGGTCAAAAATGCGCCTTTTGAGCCAAAAAACGGGCAGAATCCGTGGTTTTTGGCCTGAAAACTCAGACCCATGGAACCCAGCGCGGGTCACACCGGCGGACCCCCTCAGTAAGTAACATGCCTTTGATAGCTCGCTCGATGAATTTCACTGACCTGCACTGTAATGCTACATTTCTGCTCGGCAAGAGTTTTCGGGGGCGCAAGCACGAGAATCTCCGATGCCATCTGTGATAAGCCGCGTTTGAATTCATCGCTTCGACCAGCCAGAATTTGCAGGTTGAGCGCGACAAAGGACTGATTGTTTTGGCCATCTCCAAGTGAGAGTACCCCCGGCAGAGCCGGGGGCTTCCTTTTGTGAGCCGCTCAAAGCGGCTTGAGCGGGGTCGCTAACGCGGCCCCGATTGAGTTGGGCCACCTTATCGGTGGCGGGTCATCGCC